>JBDIAX010000034.1:0-39643 GCA_039812605.1 Acidimicrobiia bacterium
GGTGCACGGTGTCGAGCAGCTCGTCGAGCGCCTCGGCCAGGCCCTGGGCGAGCACCTCGAGGTCGGTGACCAGGTCTAGCGCGGCCGACTCTTCAGGATCTAGCCCTTGGACTGACGAACGTATAGAAGCAGCCAACGGCGCGACGCCTAGTAGCTCTGCCTCAGCGTCGGCATCCAGACCCACGAACAAGTCGCGTACTTCTGGTATCCGAATCCGTTCTTCTGCGGCAATAGTGCTTAGTCTCGCATTGCACACTCTCTGCGCGAACTCGCTGAACCCCCCACCGTCCAGGAGCTGGTCCGTGATATTGACGGATGCGTAGTCTGCCGGAGTCTGAAGAACCTGTCCCGGTGCTGTCGTATCCCGGGTACGCAGCCCGCCCTCCTTAACGCCAACCTTGAAGGTATAGGTTGTCCCGCTGTGCTTGATCAACGTATTGACTACTCGTTGCTGATTTGCGTCAAGATTCTCATATTCATCGAGGAGAAAGACGAACATCTTGCCGCTGAGAGATTCCAGTGAGAGGAGCGATTGGGTGAGCTGGTCGACAGGCAAACCAGCGACCGAGAGCCCATCAGGGACTCCATCTGCTGCGTTGTTGATTGCGCCTTGAAACTCAACTAACGACAGTCCAATGGCTTGCGATAGGTCCGAGAGATTCGACAACGATTCGTTTATGAATAGCGAGGATCCGATGGCGGCAAGGTCAGTGGCGCTCAGATCAATGGTTGTTTGAAGCGTCGCATTGCTCCATTGACAGTAGTCAACGATCAGCCCGCAAAGCAGCAGGTTAAGGTAGTGGGCAAATGCCTTTGCCCATTCCTCGTCGTCAAGTTCAGACCCTCTGAACGGAGCGACGCGATTCGAGTTAATTCGATGGTAGAGCCCGACGAACTCCCAGTGCTCGGTCACGCCGGGGGTTTCCTGCGAGAAGTGGTAGACCCCCTGGTATGACATACCCTTGAGCACGGTGGTCTTGCCCGTCCCTCGCCCACCCTGCAAAATGCACGGTCGCGCGCCCTCGAGCGTCGGGAAGTAGGTTGGCTCCGTAAAGAGGTCAAATACCCGCTCGCGCAGCCATTCGGCCTTGTAGTCACCGAACAGCTTCCGAAGCTCGGCCTGCGGCAGACTATCCGTCATCAGTAGCGCTCCAACAGAGGCTTCCAACCATTGGCATTCCAATAGAAAAGGGGAAGCGTGGCATCCGGGACGAACCTGCCAAAAGCGATCGTGAGTGCTAGAGACGCAAAGCCCCGCCAGTCGGACGGCGACGTGCCATTAGTGTCTGGTATCCCAGCTCGCTCGCTGACTGACTTCACAAAGTCGGGACCTGATGAGGCCAGGGCGTCGGGCCAGATCAGGCTGTCGGGCGAAATCGCACTGTAGCGGCTGTCCAACAAGTGAAGCTCGCGGAGCTGTACCTCGGCACATCGCTTCGAGAGTCGCTCTTTCCCGAGGGTGGTGCAGAACAACGGCATGTAGAACGCGCTGAACCCATGTTCAGCCTGCAAGTCCGAGAAGCTGTATGGCCCCGCTGCCGTCTGATAGGTCCGATGCCACGTGGTATCGAACTGATTTCCACTTCCAACAAAGTCGTCAATGAACAGTACCGGTCCCCCGGGGCGCTGGACTGCTAGGCGTTCAATCAGACGGGCTGGCTCCAATATCTGGGCCTCGTCGACAGCTTTGACCTCACGCAGCCGCCGAACAAAATCGAACCCACTATCCGTTGGGTTGGGATTCTCATCGGTCGGGAAGCTAACGAGCAGTGAATCCAGGAAGTCGATCCAGCGTCGCTTCATATCCGAATGGTTGTCGAACGGTCGGATGCTCTCGGTGCTCAGCTGTTCTACTCCGCGTCGCACCAGCTGGTTAATGGCGTCCTCGGGAAAGTACATGAAACTGTTGAGCAGGTGATGTGCGTGGATTTGCTCATCATCAGTGAAGTTGCTCAGCCATCCCGCAACATCAATACGCTGGACGGTAGGCCATAGCTGCACGTCGATGAAGAAGCTTGACTTAGCTCGGATGAACTCTGGACGAAGCTCCCGAGCGCGAGGGGCTGGTACCACTGTTGTCATGGGGCGCTCCTCCCTGGGTAAGCATCGTCGCGGATGCTGGACCATATCGGAGGGGCAGCCTGAGGTGTCTGATGTGCGAACTCGGGCGCTGAGGCACCGCGCCCTACCCCGGTGACGGGCCGGCGGTCTCAGCGCTAGTGCACAGCAGCGCCGGACTTGCATCCTGCCGGTCGCCTCACCCGGTTCAACTGTAGGAACAATCGTCCACGCCTGGGCTTCCGGAGCGCCTCTCGGATTCCCGGGTTCCGGTCGCCGGGCTACTGGCATGATCGGTGGGCCGTGGGTTGTGCGGTGACCGACCTCTTGAGGGGAGGTGATGAAGTGCTGCGATCGCGTATTCGAGGTTGTTTGTTGGCTGGCGCAGTCGGGGATGCGCTCGGGGCACCCATTGAGTTCTGGCCGCTGACGGAGATCCGCCACACCTGGAGGGAGGCTGGCATCGACGGCTACCTACCTGCCTACGGCCGCGATGGCGGCGCGATCACCGACGACACGCAGATGACGTTGTTCACCGCCGAGGGGCTCATCCGGGCGCTCGTGCGGTCGAATGAACGTGGAATCTGCCATCCGCCGTCGGTCATCCGCCGCGCATACTTTCGGTGGCTGCACACGCAGGGTGAACCGTGGCCGGACCCTGATTGGCCGATGGACGACGGTCCGGGTTGGCTGGTGTCGGTGCCCGAACTCAACCAACGTCGATCGCCCGGCGCTACCTGCATCGGGGCCCTGCGTGATGGCGGGCACGGTGAGATCGGGCGGCCGGTGAACGACTCGAAGGGCTGCGGTGGGGTGATGCGGGTCGCGCCCATCGGGCTCGGTGACGTGACTGACCCGTTCCGCCTGGGCGCTGAGGTCGCTGCGCTCACCCACGGGCATCCCAGCGGGTACCTCGCGGCAGGGTTTCTCGCGGAGCTGATCGCCCGCGTCCGCAACGGTGACGACCTCGCTGCTTCGATCACCGCCACCCGGGTCATCGCGCAGGGTTACGACGATCACCAAGAACTGATTGCTGCGGTGGATGCCGCAGTTCGGCTCGCTGCGGGCGGCCGCCCGTCTGCGGAGGCGCTCGAGTCTCTCGGAGGGGGTTGGGTGGGCGAGGAGGCGCTCGCCATCGCGCTGTGCGCTGCGCTGACCGCCAAGGACCTTCGCGATGGTTTGCTGCTGGCGGTCAACCATTCCGGCGACTCGGACTCGACCGGCGCGATCACCGGGAACATCCTCGGTGCCGCCATGGGGGTGGAGGCGATCCCCGAGGATCTGCTCGATGGCATTGAGCTCCGAGGGGTGATCACCGAGGTCGCCGATGACCTCTACGAGGCGTTCTGGGGCGGCGGCGTTGGTGACTCTCGCGAAGACGCCGGCACCTTCGAGCGCTGGTGGGCGCGCTACCCGGGCTACTGACCGAGCTGCGGCTGCCGAGATGCCGATCGTCGACATCAGCAACCTCGTGTGCACCGAAGGCGGTTAGTGGCGGTCCAGTCCTGCGATCGGTCACCTCGGACGTAGGAGCGTGGTCAGGCCATGGTCCGCTGGCAAGCCCGCGAACTGCACCTCGCGGGGCTCGTCGAGGTTCATCTCCGGCCAAGGCACGACCGGCTCATGCAATCGGTCGCGAAGGACCAACTCCAGGACCCAATCGTCCATGTGCCGCCAGATCTCCTCGTCGTCCACGACCGCGATCGTACGATCGCGGATCGCAACCGTGCATGCCGCGCTTGCTGTAGACGACCTCAGACATCCATGGGAGAATTCGTGTCGTGAAGGCCACGGACGCCGCGGTGACAACAATCACACCCGCCTGATGCTGTCCAAGTAGCCAAAACGCCTGCGGAAGTAGTGGAGACACCTTTGTCTCCCTGAATCCTTCCGGAGGAAGACATGACGACAGACCGCGAGTCTGAGGAACCGCTCGGTCCGCTTGATGTGCGCGACGAGTTGGCGATCGCAGCGATCATCGAGGGCAAGCCGCTGTATGAGGCGGCCGAGATGGCGGGCTACAGCGCTCGCACGCTGCAGCGCCGCCAGCACGAGCCGGAGTTCAAGCGTCGCCTCGCCGAGGTCCGCCACGACCGAGTGGCGCAGATTGCAGGACAGCTGGGGACCTTGGTGGACGAGGCGATGGTTGCCCTGCGGGTCTCACTCGAGAACCATCTGCTGCCGCAGGTCTCGTTGCGGGCTGCGACCGTCGTGCTCGACAAGTACCGGATCTTTCGCAGGGACTTCGAGGTCGCCGAGGAGATGGAGGCCATGCGCGAGGAACTGCGGCAGATGCGAGCATTGCTCGACGCCCGTGACGCCACCACCGACGAGGACGAGGAGGCGCAGCCATGAGCGACTTCGACGCTGAGATCGCAGAGCTGTGGGCCGAGGTTCAGGAACTGAAGGCGCGTCTGGCACCCCCGGACCCTGCGGCGGTCCTGCGGGTGCCCGACATCGTGGAGTTCGTCACCTCGCCGGAGTTCTTGGGGATGGATCTCGTGTACCCCGACCAGATGCTGGTGCTGAAGCTCCACTTCTTGCAGACCGAGTTGCTCACCGCAGACGACTACGTCACCTTGGCGCGGTGGGGGCAGGGGTTCGGGGCACCGGTCCCGGACCCGAACCATCCAGTTCCCCACTACTCCGGCGAGCACGGCATCTGCCCCGACATCACCGAGCGCATCGCCAAGATGCTCGGCTACAAGCGGAAGTGGTTCCACACGTCGGTGTGGCCGTGGGGACGACGGGCAGGTAAGAACCATCTCGCTGCCATCGCCGTCCTCTACTTGTTGTGGCAGGTGATGGCCCTGGGTGACCCCCGGCGGGTGTTCCCGATCCGCAAAGGCAAGACCATCACCGTCGGGATCTTCGCCTCCTCCAAGGAGCAGGCGTTGACGGGGATGTGGTGGGACGTCGTCCAAATCGCCTCCACGTCGGCGTGCTTCACGCCGTGGATCGTCGACATCACCCAGCAGGGCCTCGTGATCGCCACGCCCGCGGACGTGGCCCGCAACGACTCGACATCGAAGGGCACGCTGTCGGTGACGGCGTTCCCAGCGAACCGGGTGGCGGGGCGAGGCAAGGCGATGATCGCCCAGGTCTTCGATGAGATGGCGTTCGTCACGAAGGCCGACTCGGCTGCTCCAGCCGAGCAGATCTTCGATTCGGTCACCCCGGCGTTGGATCAGTTCAGCGGGTGGTCGATGATCCTGGCCATCTCGTCGCCGTGGCAGCGAACCGGCAAGTTCTACGAACTCGCCCAAGAAGCCCTCGAGCTCGACCCGGGCACCGGTGAAGCCGCCTACGCCGACACCTACGTCGCACAGTTCAACAGCTGGGAGCTCTACGACAACTGGGACCAGGCCCACCACATGGCGATGGTCCCAGACGAGATCGCGGAGCAGCGCCCGTACCACCAAGGTCGCGACGGTAAGGCGAGGACCTACCCCAAGCTGCCGGGCCCGATCCAGGCATTCGATCGTGAGCTCCAACAGGAGAAGCGCAAGAACCCAGTGCTGTTCGCCGTGGAGCGCGAAGCGATGTGGGCCGACGTGTTCAACCCCGCGTTCAACCGCGACGACATCGCCGCCTTGTGGGTCGACATCGACGGCAAGCCCGTACAGCCCATCGAGGGCGTACCCATCCGCCACAAGGCCGTCATGCACATCGACCCCGCCTTCCGCCACGACAACGCCGCCTGGGCCGTCGGCTACGCCTACCGCCACGACGACAACGATCTGTGGAGGACCCGGGTGGTGCGCACCGCGCACCTCCGCCCATCCGACTTCCCCGGCCACCGGGTCCCACTCGAGACCTTGATGGAGAAACTGATCGCCGACATCAACCAGTTCCACGTACAGCTCGTCACGGTCGACCAGCACAACGGCGAAGCCATCTCCCAGCTGCTCGCCACGGCCGTGCGCGACAACACCATCTCCCACAGCCCTCGTATCGACGTGTTCGACCAGACCCCCCAGTCCAACGCCGAGGTCCTCGACAGCTTCCAGGAAGCCATCACCAACCGGCTGATCGACTGCCCATACGACCGTCAACTCGAAGACGAGCTGCGCTTCGCCACCATCACCAACGGCAAGGTCGAGGCACCCGAGACAGGGCCGTGCACCACCGACGACAGCCTCGACGCCGTGATGATCATGAACCACAACGTCCGCACCTCATCGTGGGTGCACGACCAGCTGTCGGGCACCACGCTGCACGCCAGCCAAGGACCAGCCGACCGCGACGAAGCCGTCTTCGACGCCTTGCGCGAAGCGAGCCGCCGACGGCGAGGCGGAGGGGAAGGACACCACCCCGCCCGCGGGCGAGGCCCCCAATAGGACACCGCTCCCTCCCTGCCGAATTCAGCCTGAATCGAACACCTGTTCGATTCAGGCTGGCAACCGACATGACCTCAGAATCGGACAAATCCGGACAGAACCGGACACGCGATCCGTGCCGAAATCGACGAAATCCGTGCCGGACACTCTCGAACTCAACACCCTGACCAGGACCTTCGAGGTTTCGCGCCGGCCCCACGGGGGCGGGGCCGGTACGAAACGTGGCGCGAAACCTCCGCGCCCCGCCCGTGGCCGGCGACGAGGTGCATCGTACGGGGCCACCGCCCGGGCCTCGGTTCCGGCCGCCTCGGTGGCCGAACTGGCGCTCGACCTGCTGCAGGAGCGAATCCCTCTGCAAGCTGCAGTCCCAACCTCGCCAGAGGATCTCGGCGCGTCAAGGTCCGCCCAGGCCGGGCCAGGCCTGAGCGCCGTTCGCGCTGGCGCTACGTTGCCTCGGATGGACGAACCAGCCAGGGGCAGCGGGTTCGGCCGTCGCCAGTTCCTCGGCGGCCTCGTGGGCTTCGCCGGGGTGGTGGTGCTCGCCGGGTGCACCGACGACTCGTCGAGCGGCGACAAGAGCACCGGTGCCGGCGGCGGGGACAGCCACGAACTCCCGACCGACCCGGACGCTGTGCTCGCCGCACCCGGCACCCCGGGGCTCGTCGACGAGGACGCGTACCAGGCTCGCATCGACGAGTACCTGGCAAGTGCCACCGCCGAGATCGATCCGTCCAACGTGACGTCGATCGTGGCCGCCCTGATCGCAGCCCAGCGGAACCCCGAGCTCTCGTGGGACCCCAGTTCCGTGACGGTGGAGAGCCTGCAGGAGCGGTGGGACCAGATCGACGGGTGGGAGGACACCCGCGACTTCACGTTCAACTACCTGCACTGGGTGCTGGCGCTCGCCGACGGTTCTCGTGAGAGCACCACGCTCGACCCAGCGGTCATCGAAGCCATCGAGACGCGGATGGTGGATGCCCGCTACCGCTACGACGACCCGTTGCCCGACGACCGGGTCGACCACCAGTGGTTCTGGTCGGAGAACCACATCCTGATCCTGTCCGCGGTGGAGCACCTGGCCGGTCAGCGGATGCCCGACCGCACCTTCACCGTCACCGGCATGACCGGCACCGAGCACCGTGAGCGGTCGAAGGAGCGCATCCTCGAGTGGGTGGCCGAGCGGGTGCGGTTCGGGTTCTTCGAGTGGCACAGCACCAGCTACATGCGCAAGAACATCGAGCCCCTGGCCACGCTGATCGAGCATGCGGACGACCCCGAGGTCGTCCAGGCGGCGGCGATCGGCCTGGACCTGTGCCTGCTCGACGTCGCGGCCCACACCCAGGGCGGCCTGTACACGGCGACCCAGGGTCGGGCCTACGGCTTCGCCGGGGCGTCGGGCCCGGAGGGCAACGCGGATGTGATCCGCCTGGCGTTCGACAGCCCGCTCCCCTTCAGCGGCGGGCCGGGGGCGGCCGTGAACCACATCGCCGGGGCCACCCGCTACCGGCCACCCCAGGTCCTCGCCGATCTGGCGGCCGACGCCGAGCCGGGCGTGACCCGGGAGCGCCACGGCATCTTCGTCGACGGCGCCGCCCCAGTCACCGAGGACGTCGAGGCGCCGTTCGGCTTCGACTTCGACGACCCCGACAACCTCGAGTTCTGGTGGTCCCAGGGTGCGGTCGGCCTGTGGCAGCTGGCCCGGGTGAACCTGGCGGAGGCCGAGAAGTACCGGCTGTTCGAGTCCGAGCTCCTCTCACCGGTCAAGCTGATCGTCGACCTGAACGGCGGCGACCCCGAGCGGCTGCGCCCCTGGCTCCGCGAGAACCACGCCGCCGTCAACTTCGGCCACCTTCGCGAAGCGAACACCTACACGTGGCGCAGCCCCGACGGCGCCATGTCGAGCGTGCTGGACCACCGCTTCGGACAGATGCGCGACCAGATCCGCACCTGGCAGGCACGGCTCGGCGATGCGCACGTGTTCACCCAGCACCCGGCCGACGCGCCGTCGGGCGACGGCACCTCCGACGGCGGCAAGCCCGGCTACTGGACCGGAGAGGCCTCGATCCCCCGATCCGCCCAGCACGAGCGCACCTCGGTGCACATCTACCAGCCCGCCTGGGACGAGACGAACGTGGACCCGCTGCTGTGGTCCGCGCTCGGCTACCAGCCCGAGACCCACGCCTTCGTGCCCCAGGAACGCTTCGACGAGCTGGTGCGAGACGGGCGGTGGACGTTCGCCCGCAACGGCGAGGGCTACCTGGGCCTGTGGTCGTGGCGCGAGGTCGACTGGCGAGAGCACGAACCCCCCGAGGACCCCGAGGGCGGGTTCAGCGAACCGTTCGACCTGGTGGCGACCGGTGGGGCCGACAACGTGTGGCTGTGCGAGCTGGGCGACGCCGACGGCTCCGGTTCGTTCGAGTCCTTCCAGGAGGCGTGCCGGTCTGGCGAACCGACGGTCGAGCGTGACGAGGAGGGGTTCACCGTGGCGTGGACCTCCCCCTCGGCCGGCACCGTGGCGTTCGGTTCGACCGCCACCTTCACCGTGGACGGCAAGGAGGTGGCCCAGGCCGACTTCCCTCGCCACGAGTCCAGCATCGGCACCGTCGCGCACCTGGCCACCTCCGTCGAGCTTCGGAGCCAGGACGCCACCCTGGTGCTCGACGCCAGCGCGCTCCGCCGCGACGTCGGCACCCGCTGACGGCCACGCCGAACCACTGGGACGAAGCACCCCGTCCCGGTGGCTCGCGCAAGCGGGCGCTAGCTCGACTCGAGCTCCAGGTGGAGGGCCAGGTGGTCGGAGAGGTCGTGGCGCGGCTCGCCTCGGGGTGTGGCCGGAGCGTCCGGCCAGGCGAAGCGTCGCCGCCGCAGGCGGACCGGGACGAGATCCCCCGATGCTGGCGGTGGACCGAAGACGTAGTCGATGCGCGCTGCAGCCGAGCCCGCGGGAACGTCGCCGTCGACGTCCGCGCAGAACCTCGGATCACCGGCGTCGGCACGTGCGCCGTCCGGCCACCGGCCATGGCCGCACGTGACGCCGTGCCCGGCACCCAGCATCGGCCACCAGTCGACGAGCCCGATGTCGCCCATCATCGAGCAGAGGTCGCGGTACTCGTCCGTGCCCGCCACGACGTTCAGGTCGCCCACGACCAGCAGCGTGGCTGGCTCGCGGTGGAAGGCGTCGGCGAACTCGACGAGCTCGGCGAGCTGTCGCCGGCGCACCGCTCGCCCCTTGCGGTGATCCGGACCGGGGTCGAGCCAGCCGCCGATCGCGAGGTGGGTCGACACGACCTCCAGGAGGCCTCCGCCCGGCGCCTCCACCGCGCAGGCCACCGCCCCCTTGCGCGGCCACGCGTCGATGCCTTGGTGGGCACGCTCGCGGGAGCGATAGGCGATGCGATCGTCCCGGTCGAGACGCGGACCGTCCACCAGGGTCGCGAGGCCGCTCCCCCGCCGCAGCAGGTCCCCCGGTCCGTCCAGCCCGGCGACGACGTCGGGGCCGTGTCCGGCGTCGGCCCAGGCTCGGCGAAGCCGCTGGCGGTCTCGGGGCCGCCACACCTCGCTCAGCGCCGCCACGTCGTAGGAGCCCGCCAAGGCCCGGCCGATCTCGTCGGCGCGGCGCGACGCGAGCCGAGACCCGAGCCAGCCCCGGTCGCCCGGGCCGAGACCAGGCAGGAGGAAGGTGTTCCAGACCGCGAGGCGAAGGGTCCGAGGCGTGTGGTGGCTCACCCCTCGGTGGAACCGCCGGTCCACAGCACCCGCTGCGGGAACGGGACCTCGATGCCAGCCTCGTCGAAGGCCCGCTTGACGGCGCGAGCAGCCTCGTCGCGGACCTCCCACATGGTGGCGATGCGCGGCGCGTGCCAGAAGCGGATGGCGATGTCGATGCTCGACTCCCCGAAGCGGAAGACCCGGGTCTCCGCCGCGGGAACGGTCACGATGCCGTCGACCGAGGCGAGGGCCGCTTCGATGACCTCCTTCGCCCGATCCAGGTCGGTGTCGTAGGCGACGCCCACCTCGAGCGTGGTCCGCCGCACCGGGTGGGCGGTGAGGTTCACGATCGGCTGGTTGATGAGCTTGGCCGACGGGATCACCACCCGTTCGCCGTCGGGGGTGAGCACGACGACCGACCGGGCGTTCACCTCACGCACGGTGCCCTGGTGGTCGCCGCTGACGATCTGGTCGCCCTTGTCGAAGGGCCGGCGGATCTGCAGCAGCAGACCGGCAACGAAGTTCTCGAGGATGTCGCGCAGCGCGAACGCGAGGGCGATCCCGGCGATGCCGAGCGCCCCGAGGAGCGGGGCGATGCGCACCCCCAGGACCGACAGCGAGTAGACGAGACCGACAGCCACCACCACGTAGGCGATGAGCCGGCCGACCAGGTCGCCCACGAGGCTCTCGGTGCCCCGCCGCTGCATCACCCGGGACACGAGACGGCTCACCACGACCGCCGCGACCAGGGCGACCACGGCCACCACGCCGGCGGTGATCCAGTCGACGGCCTCGAGCCCGCCGGTGTCCAGCGCCTCGCTCAGGCTGTCGACGTCCACCTGTTGGGCGATCGCCGCAGGCAAGCCGACCAGCTCATCCACGAGCACGGGGCCTGCCGGCGTTCGGGGCGAACATGTCGTCGAGCTTGCCAGGCGGCGGCGAGGCGCGACGCGACGACCTGATCGCGGCGACAGCGACATCGGAGGCGTGCGATGGTTGCGGACGTGTCGCACGTCCGAGGTGAGGTGACCGAACCCGACACCCGCCCCACGTTCTCCCCGCGCTCGGGATCGACCTGGCGGGACCCGTTCGCGATGTACGCGGCGCTGCGCGACGGCGACCCGGTGCACCACGTGGTCGAGGGCGACTACTGGGTGCTGTCGCGCTTCGCCGACGTCTTCGATGCCGCCCGCGACACCGCGACGTTCTCGTCGGCTCAGGGACTGACCTTCCTCTACGGGGACATGGACGCCGCGGGCCTCGGCGAGGCCACGCCCATGGTCATGCTGGATCCGCCCGAGCACACCGAGCTCCGGCGCCAGCTCGCACGCACCTTCACCCCGCGGCGGGTCCAGTCGCTCGAGCCGGCCATCCGCGCCTTCGTGGCCGGGCGACTCGAACGGCTCGCGGGAGGAGGCGACATCGTGGCCGAGGTCTTCAAGCCCCTGCCCAGCATGGTGGTGGCCCACTTCCTCGGCGTGCCGCAGGAGGACCGCGACCGCTTCGACCGCTGGACCGACGCGATCGTGGCCGCGAGCGCCGACGGCGACATCCTCTCCGCCCCCGATGCCGTGGGCGAGCTGTTCGCCTACTTCACCGACCTGATCGAGCGGCGCCGCCGCGACCCCGGCGACGACACCATCAGCGAGCTGCTCCACGACGGCGAGGGTGACGGTGAGCGAGCCGTGCCGCTCCTGCGCATCCTGGGCTTCGCGTTCACCATGGTGGCCGGCGGCAACGACACCACCACCGGCCTGCTCGGCGGATCCGCGGAGCTGCTGACCGCGCACCGAGATCAGCGCCGGGTGCTGCTCGACCGACCGGAAGCGATCGGCGATGCCGTCGACGAGCTCCTCCGCCTCACCTCCCCGGTCCAAGGCCTAGCGCGAACCACGACGCGCGACGTCGACCTCGGCGGCAGGACGATCCCCGCAGGGCGCAAGGTCCTGCTGCTGTACGCGGCGGCCAACCGTGACCCTCGCGAGTTCGGCGACGACGCCGACGAGCTCCAGGTCGACCGTCGCCCACGCCAGATCGTGAGCTTCAGCTACGGCGCCCACCACTGCCTCGGGGCCGCGGTGGCCCGCCTGCAGGCCCGAGTCGCCCTGGAGGAGCTGCTGTCCGCCTACCCGGACTTCGAGGTGGACGCCCAGGCCGGGGTGTTCGCTCCGGGCAGCTACGTCCGCCGCTACCGGTCGCTCCCCTTCGTCCCGGCGGTCGTCCGATGACCACGGCGGACGAGCGAGCCGCCGGCCTGACCTCGAAGGCCGCGCACGACCGCCTGCGGTCGGACGGCCCCAACCGGCTTCCGCAGGCGAAGAAGGCCTCCGCCGCCCGCCGGTTCGCCAAGCAGCTGGTCCACTTCTTCGCGCTGATGCTGTGGGCAGCCGCGGCGCTCGCCTTCGTCGCCGACCTGCCCGAGCTGGCCGTGGGCATCATCCTGGTCGTCCTCTTCAACGCGGCCTTCGCGTTCGCGCAGGAGGAGCGAGCAGACCGTGCGGCGGAACGGGTGCGGGCCCTGCTGCCCCGGAGCGTGGTGGTGCGGCGAGACGGCCACCGCACCGAGATCGACGCCGAGTCGGTCGTGGTCGACGACGTGCTGCTGCTCGAAGCCGGCGATCGGGTCCCGGCCGATGCCGTCCTCCTGCGCGCCGACCGGCTCCTCGTCGACACGTCGTCGTTCACCGGCGAGAGCGTCCCGGCGAGCCTCGACGATGGCGAGCGCGTGCGGGCCGGCACCTTCGTCGTGGAAGGGGAGGCCGAGGCGCTGGTGGACGCGACCGGGGAGCGCACCGAGCTCGCCGACATCGCGCGGCTCACCACCATCGCCCCCAGCCCGCCGAGCCCGCTCGTGCGCGAGCTCGGGCGAGTGGTGCGCACGGTGGCGGCGATCGCCATCGGCGTTGGCGTGAGCTTCTTCGTGCTCACCCTGCTGCTTGGACGCGACCCCAGCGATGGCTTCATCTTCGCCGTCGGCGTCACGGTCGCGCTCGTGCCCGAGGCCCTCCTCCCGACCGTGACCCTGTCGTTGGCCTGGGGCGCCGAGCAACTGGCCCAGCGCAACGTCTTGGTCCGCAAGCTCGAAGCCGTCGAGACCCTCGGCTCGACGACCTTCGTGTGCACCGACAAGACCGGCACGTTGACCCGCAACGAGATGACCGTGATGGAGGCGTGGACCCCGGCCGGCGCGGCATCCACCACCGTCGCCGGCTTGGATCCCGGCGCCGGCATCGAGATCGAGGACCCCATCGCGAGGGGGGCGGTGCGCCGCCTCGCGCTCGCCGCGACGCGGTGCTCGACCGGGCGGGCCCGGCTCGTCGACGACGCCTGGGTGGGCCAGGGAGACCCGATGGAGGTGGCCCTGGACGTGTTCACCCGCCGCCTCGGCACGGACACCGACCGAGATCGAGCTGAGGCGCCCCCGACCCTTCGGTTCCCGTTCGATCCGCACCGGCGGCGCATGTCGGTCGTGGTCGACGGCGAGGTCCTGGTGAAGGGGGCACCCGACGCGGTGCTGCCCCGCTGCACCGACGTGGGCGACGCGACCGCGGTGCTCCACACGTTCGCCGACCGGGGCCTCCGGGTCCTCGCCATCGCGGCTCGGCGGGTCGGGACCACCCTCCCGAGCGATCCCGACGAGGCCGAGTCGGACCTCGAGCTGCTCGGCCTGGTGGGCCTGGAGGATCCTCCCCGAGACGACGTCGCCGAGGCCCTGGCCCGCTGTCGGAGCGCCGGTGTGCGCGTGGCCATGGTGACCGGTGACCACCCGGCGACCGCGGCGGCCATCGCCCTGGAGGTGGGGCTACGGACGGCCGAGGACCCGGTGCACCTCGGCGCCGAGCTGCCCGCCGACGAAGGTGCCCTCGGCGCCCTGCTCGATCGCGACGGCGTCGTGGTGGCACGGGTCGCCCCCGAGGACAAGCTCCGGATCGCCCAGGCGTTGCAGGCCCGCAGCCACGTCGTGGCCATGACCGGCGACGGCGTCAACGACGGCCCCGCGCTCCACCAGGCCGACATCGGGGTGGCCATGGGCCGCTCCGGCACCGATGTGGCCCGCGAGGCGGCCGACCTCGTGCTGCTCGACGACCGCTTCGCCACGATCGTCGCCGGCATCGAGCAAGGACGGGCGACCTACGTCAACATCCGCCGCTTCCTCACCTACCACCTCACCGACAACGTCGCGGAGCTGACCCCGTTCCTCGTGTGGGCCCTGTCGGGCGGACGGTTCCCGCTGGCGCTCGGCGTGCTCCAGATCCTGGCCCTCGACCTCGGGACCGACACGCTCTCCGCCGTCGCGCTCGGCGCCGAGCCCCCATCGCACCGGCTCCTCGACGAACCGCCGGTGTCGGGCCGGCTCCTCGACAAGACGGTCGCTCGGCGAGCGTTCGCCGTGCTCGGGCCCACGGTCGCGCTCGCCACGATGGCGGCGTTCGTGGCCTCGATGGTGGCCGACGGTTGGCGTCCGGGCCGCGACTTCCCCACTGGCCACGCCCTGGCGACGGCGTCCGGCGCGGCGTTCATGGCGGTGGTGATCGCGCAGACCGCCAACGCGTTCGCCTGTCGAAGTGCCAGGCGATGGCCCGGCGCCCTCGGGTGGACGACCAATCGCCTGCTGCCCATGGCCGCCGCCGCGGAGCTGGCCTTCTCCCTGCTGGCCATCTCCATCGGCCCGGTGGCTCGCCGGCTCGGCCATGCTCCACCGAGCTGGACGGGGTGGACCGTGGCGCTCGCCGGAGCTGCCCTCCTGTTGGCGGTCGATGCCGCCGACAAGACCATCCGCGCTCGGAGGCAGCCCCGGTGATGCAGCCGTCGGGACGGGCGCTGGCCCGCGCCGCTCAGCTGGTCGCCGGCCAGCAGTAGCGGTGCGGCGGCGAATCGTCGCCGCCGCCCTCCACCGCCTGGGCCACCCGCGCGATCTTGGCGGCCCCGCGCACGAGCCCCGACAACCCCGAGGGAAGGTCGCGGTAGGACTCGTCGAGCACCGGGCGTCGCACGCCGGTGTCGGCCGCGAGGTTCGAGCGCAGCACGTCTCGCTGGTACGCGTCCCAGCGCGCCCGCCCCTCCACGTAGGCGGGGGCGTCCAGGTAGGCGACGACCACGTGGGCCCCGGCGGCCAACCGGCGGCGGTCCTTGCCGTCGACGCAGGGAGCCTTCGCGCCGCGGCTCGTGGCGGAGCTGATGAACCCCCCGCCCTGGAGGCTGATGCCGTCGATGCTCCGCCGCCGGTCCTCCACCACCGACACGCCGTAGCAGTGCGCGGGGTGCACCCCCACCACGTCGAGATGTGCCTCGAGCAACTCCTGCGCCGAAGACGGGAGGTACGGGAAGGCCGACGGGACCGGCACCGGCTGCTGGTTCTGCGGCCAGACCGCCGCGGCGATGGCCAGCCAGTTGAGGACCTCGACGTGCACCCCGGGATGCCCGCTCGGCGGGACCTCGACCGGCTTGGTCGCGGACCACGCGTCGAACGTGGTCGAGGCCGGCGACGCGAGGCTGGGCGCGGCGTGCAGCACGTGGATGCCGGTGACGTCGGCGACCGTCTCGGCCCCGTTCCCCTCTGCATCGGCCCCGACGGAGCGGACTCGCATGCCACGGGCCAGCCCCAGCGTGCGGTCGGGGCCGATCCCGGCGGCGGCGAGGTACGCGATCGCAAGGTCCTCGTCGAGCACCGACGGGTCGCCGCCGGCGCGCGCCACCCACCGAGAGGCGCCGTCGATCGTGACGGCCTCCGGGGCGGAGGCCGCAGCGACGCCCCCGGCCCCGGCCGCGTGCACCACGTCCCACTCGACGTAGCGCCCCCGCTCCCGGCTGAGCGCGCCGCCCTCATGGTGGTCTGGCACCCGGTAGCAGCCGAACACCAGGTCCGGTCGGGCCGACAGGCCGGAGGCCGCGAGGTGGGCCGAGACCTCCTCGAGCTCGCTGCCGGCGCGGGCCGGGACGCGAGCGATGGAGATCGCCACCCGCTGCGGGGCGAGGTAGGGGGCGCGGGCCTGGTCTCGAGCAGCCCGTTCGGCCGCGGCCACGCCAGCTCGCTCCGACTCCGGAGCCGGTGGCGGTGCGTCAGCGGGTCGGATCCGGCCGATCGGGCTCGCGAGGTCGTCGACGAGGTCGCCGGCCAGGCGACCGAGCCGACCCCGCCCGGCCCCGGCCGACTCACCGGTGGCAGCGGGTCGGCTCCAGTCCTTCTGGTACAGCCACTCGCCGGCGGGGCCCTGCAGCGGTCGGTTCGAGAGCTCGTCCGCGTCGGTACCGGCTGCCTGGGTGTCCGCCACCTGCGCGCGCTCGGCCGCGCCTTGGGCCAGGTGGGACTCGTAGGTCGCCCGCTGCTCCGGCGACATCATGGCCAGCTGCTCCGGCGTCAGCCCCTCGGCACCCATCCCCGCCGCCATGGCTGCCTTGGCCTGCCGGAACGAATCGCGCAACCCCATGCCCACCTCACGTGTCCGTCGAACGGCACGGGATCGTAGGAGACCCTCGCCGCACTCGCGCTCGGGCCAGCCACGGCACCGATCCGCTCAGTAGGACGCCCGATCCGGAAGGTCGGCGAACCACCGCCACGCTTCGACGGCCTCGGCGCGACCGACCTGCTCGTGGGGGAGGTGGCGGGCGTGGAGCGGGCGCGCCAGCTCCTCCCAGAACACGTCGTCGTCGAACGCTCCCCACTCGCGCGCATCGTCGCGGGTCGACGCGTAGACCACCCGCGACACCCGCGCCCACATCGCCGCGCCGGCGCACATCGGGCACGGCTCGCAACTCGTGTAGAGGCTCGCGCCGACCAGGTGGGGCGAACCGATGGCGAGCGCGGCGGCCCGGATGGCCTGCACCTCGGCGTGGGCGGTGGGATCGGTGGTGGCGATGACCGCGTTGTGGGCCTCTCCCAGGACCCGACCGCCCAACGCGACCACGGCACCGAACGGACCGCCTGCGCCGGCGAGCGCGCCATCACGGCCCAATCGGACCGCTCGGGCGATCATCTCCTCGTCGATCCGATCGGCCACGGCAGGCCAGGCTACGGCGAGAGCCGGGAGGTTCGCCGACCGCAGGCCGGAGCGGCGGTTGACGGTGCGACCGGGGGGAACGAGGATCAGCGACCGATGACGACGCCCACCGCCCGACGCGCCCGCAACGTCCTGATCGCCGTGACGCTCGTCGTCTCCCTCGCGGCGTGCGACTTCCAGAAGATCGCCCCGTCGGGTGCGGGGCCGCTGCGCTACCGCGACGAGGTCTTCACCGACGTCACCGTCACCAAGGACCTGACCTACGGCAGCGCGGTGGGCGCCGGCGGCGCCACGAAGACGCTGAAGCTCGACCTCTACGCGCCCACCGGCGACGCGCTCGCCAAGCGGCCCGCCATCGTCTGGGTCCACGGTGGCAGCTTCAAGTCCGGCTCGAAGACCTCGTCGGAGCTCGTCGACGAAGCCAAGGCGATGGCCAAGCGGGGCTACGTCAACGTGTCCATCGACTACCGCCTCGACCCGAACGGCTGCTCGGCATCGGCCCCCACCGGCGCCTGCCTCACGGCCATCACCTGGGCCAAGGAAGACGCCCAGGCGGCGGTGCGCTGGCTCCGGCGCTACGCGTCCACCTACGGCGTCGACCCCACCCGGATCGCGATCGGCGGCAGCTCCGCCGGAGCGATCACGGCGCTCAACGTCGGCTACGACGAGGACAACGTCGGCTCGAGCGGCAACCCCGGCCACTCCTCCACCGTGCGCGCCGCGGTGTCGCTGTCGGGAGCTCGACTCCTCGGCACCCCTGAGAAGGGCGACGCGTGGGCGCTCCTCTTCCACGGCACCAAGGACGTGACCGTCCCGTACTCGTGGGCGCAGAACACCGCGAAGGGACTGGCGGAGGCCGGCGTCACGGTCAACACCACCTACTGGGAAGGCGACGGCCACGTGCCCTACGCCAAGCACCGCGACGAGATCATCACCCAGACCACCAACTTCCTGTGGTGGGCGATGGACCTGGCCCACGCCGCGAGCTGAGCGATGGCCGCCCAACGCACCAGCGTCGTCACCGGAGCCAACACGGGAATCGGCCTCGTCACGGCCCGAGAGCTCGCGCGGCGTGGCGATCGGGTGATCATCGCCTGCCGCTCGACGGAGAAGGCGCAGGCGGCGATCGACCAGATCGCCGCGGCAACGGGCAGCGACGACCTCGAGCACGTGGCGCTCGACCTCGCGGACCTCGATGCCGTGCGAGCGTCGGCAGCGACGCTGGTCGAGCGCGGCCAGCCCATCGACGTGCTCGTCGCCAACGCCGGCCTCGCGGGCCAACGAGGCCAGACCGCGCAGGGCTTCGAGCTCGCGTTCGGCACCAACCACCTCGGCCACTTCCTGTTCGTCACCTCCCTCCTCCCTCTGCTGCGGGCCGCTCCCCAGCCGGCGCGGGTGGTCGTGGTGTCGAGCGACTCGCACTACGCGGCCAAGGACGGCATCCCCTGGGACGAGCTCCGACGCGCCACCAAGAGCGTCACCGGGCTTCCCGAGTACGGCGTGTCCAAGCTCGCCAACGTGCTGTTCGCCCAGGAGCTGCACCGGCGCGAGCCCGAGCTCTTCGTGGGCGCCCTCCACCCCGGGGTCATCGCCTCCGACGTCTGGCGGCGCATCCCGTGGCCGATCCGACCGATCATGACCCGGTTCATGAAGAGCACCGAGGACGGGGCCGAGACCTCCCTGCTCCTCGCAACCTCCGACGAGGTGCTCGACCACAACGGCGCGTTCTGGTCCGAGGGGAAGCTGAAGGACCCCAACCCCATCGCCACCCCGGAGCTGGCGGCGGAGCTCTGGGCTCGCTCCGAGGCCTGGACCGCCCCCGCCTGATGGCCGCCGAGGCGGCTTCGCTTCGCCCGCGGGCTCGTCCGACCACGATCGCCCTGGCGCTCGGCGGGCTCGGGCTCGCCGCGGCCACCATCGCCAACCCGTTCCCCTACGTGGCCGACGACGCCCTCTTCTACCTGGTCATCGGCCGCAACGTCGCCGACGGCCACGGCATCACCTTCAGCCAGGTCGTGCCCACCAACGGCTTCCAACCGCTGTGGCAAGCCGTCGTCGCCCTGCTGGTCTGGCTGGCGCAGCTGGTCGGCATCGATGGCGATCGCGCCCAGCTGCGGATCGTGGTGATCGCGTGCTGGGCCTGCCTGATCGGCGGGATCGCGCTGGTCGACCGGATCCTGCGGCGCCTCTCGGTCGGTGACGTCGGCCGGACCACGGCCGCCGCCATCGCCCTGGTGATCTTGGGTGGCCCGTACTCGACCCTGGCCACCGAGGCGAGCCTCGTCTACCTCCTGGCTGCGGCGCTGCTGCTGGCGATCGACGCAGCCGTGGAAACCCCGGCCCACGGCACCCGGTCGGCCCTGCTGGTCGGCGCGCTGGCAGGTCTGCTCCTCCTGGCCCGGGTCGACACCATGTTCCTCGTCGCGGCGGCGCTCTCGGCGTTCGCCTGGCGCCTCCGGGGGCAGGGCCGCTCGGTCGCGCTGCGGTCCGCGGCGATCGCCGCCGCCTCGGCCGGGGTCGTCGTGGCGCCGTACCTGGCGTGGAACCAGGTTCGCTTCGGACGCCTGCTGCCCATCTCGGGCGCCGTGAAGCTGCGCCTCGGCCAGCTGAACCTCGACCCGGAATCGGTCGGCCGGGAGGGGTGGCTGCTGCTGGCCGGCGCGGTGGCCTTGGGCATCGGCGCGACGTTGGCCCGCCGCCGCGAGCCCTTCGCGTGGCCGTGGCTGGTCGCCACGATCGGGTCGGCCGGAGCAGCCGGCTGGTACTTCGCCTTCTCGACCGGCCAGCTGACGCGAGGCGGCTGGTACCACGCGCCCTACGTCCTCGCGCTCGCGCTCGGCGCAGCGCTAGCGGTGCAGGCGGTCCTCGACCGGGTGCCCGCGCTGGCACCGGCGGTGGCGATCGGCGCCGCGCTGGTGCTGTTCGGAGCCGTCGCCTTCTCGTGGACCGAGCGCACCCGGGGAGCGAACGCCGACCAGGCCGATGCCGTCATCGCGTTCGGCGCCGAGGCCCGCGCTGCCCTGCCGGCCGACGCGGTGCTCGCCACGGTCGACTACCCCGGCTACGTCGCGCTGGTCACCCGCCACCCGACCGTCGCCCTCGACGGGCTCACCGGCGACTTCGAGCTCCAGCGAGACCTGCGCGACCTGGGTGCTGCTTGCACCCTCGAGCGGCTCGGGGTCAGCCACGTCGTCACCGACGCTCCCGGCCGCCTCGAGCCGGTCCCCGGAGACCCCGGCCGCAAGCAGCAACAGGTGGCCTCCTGGCTGTACGACGCACCTGCGGGGGCCATCGTGCTCGACGAGCGGCTCGTCACCTCAGCCGTGGGCCTCCAGCTCTGGAGCACCGTCGCGACCTGCCCCTGACCCGGCTGGTGGCACCGGAGCGACGGGTGCCGCCCCCGCTCGCACCCACAGCTCGGCCACCAGCATCGGGAGCAGCAACCGGACCTCGAACCAGTAGCCGGTGAGCAGCGCGACGACGACGTAGGGCGACGCGAGCAGCCACATCCACCGCACCTCCCGCCGGGCACCCTGGCCGTCGAGGCCGGCGAGCACCATCGCCCGACGCCACAGGCACCAGCCCCCCACCATGGCCGCGAGCCCGAACCACCCGTACAGCCGACCGACGTTGCCCCGCAGCGCGAGCTGCGCCCACAGCGCCCCGTCGTCGGTGGCGGCGAGGAGCACCAGGTACGTCGCGACACCCGCTGCGGCGAAGGCCGCGACGAACGACGGGCGCGAGCGCCGTGGAGCAGCGCCTCCGTCGCGCTCGCACCACCAGCGGGCGACGAGCGCGGCCACCGCCACCAGGGCGCTCTCGCGGGTCGCGACCGCGGCGACGAGGAGCGGGATCGAGCCGAGGTCGAGGGGCCGTCGAGCATCGGTGGCGACCAGCGCGCCGAGGGCGAGGGCCAGCGCCGGGAGGTCGTAGGGGGTGACGGCGGTGGCCGACAGGGCGACGAGGACCCCGAGGGTCAGCACCACCAGCCAGCGGGCGGGCTCGGGGAGCGAGCGCCGGTCGAGCAGGTGGCCCACGAGGAGCGCGATCGCGGCCGCGGCCACGAGGTCCACCACGATGCCCGCGGTGGCCATCCCGCCCGCCAGCGGGTGCCGACCAGCCAGCACGAGGTGCTCGCCGAGCGGATCGCCGATGGCGCGCTCGAGCCACAGCACCGCCTCTCGGCCCAGCAGCCGGTGTCCGTAGACCCCGTGGCGGTACTGGTGGACGAAGGCGGCGCGGTCGAGCAAGGGCGACGAGTACCAGGGGGCGAAGCCGACGCGGACGACGGCGACGAGCCCGACCACCAGACCCACGTCGGCCGCGCGCCGGCGCCAGCGACCGACCTGGACCCCGTCGCGACCCATCGCCTGCGCGCCCTCCACCCGAGGAGTCTGGCCGCTGCCGCGGCGGCACGCTCGCACGGAGGGTGCACCGGTGCGCGCTGTGCGCGGGACTACGGTCGAAGTCACGGGTTTGCGATTCGCGTTGCATCTGTTACGGTTTCGTGACGACCCGGCAACAGGTACCCGCTCGCCGGACTGGAGGAACCCCGTGCGTCGACGTTCGCTGGCCGCCTCTGCCGCCGCTGCCGCCCTCGCTGCTGGGCTCCTCGTGCTCCCCCAGTCGGCCCAGTCCGCACCCCGCAACGACCCTCGGGCCGAGCGCGAGAAGGTGCAGGCAGAGCAGGCCAAGGTCGCCTCGGAGCTGAACACCACCAAGGCGTCGAAGGAGGAGATCGACGAGGCCATCTCGGTGCTCGACGAGAACCTCCGCACCCAGGAGGCCGCGCTGGCCCGGGTCCAAGAAGACGTCGCCCAGGCCAAGCAGGACATCGCGGACGCCGAGGCCGCCATCGAGCGGCTCAACGACGAGGTCGCCACCTTGAAGGCGGAGATCAAGCGCCGCGCCGTGCAGGCCTACGTGGCGCCGCCGAGCGACGGCGCCCTGTCGGTGCTCGAGACCAACGACTTCGTCACTGCGTCGAGCCGGAAGTTCTACCTGGAGCTGCGCTCCCAGGACGACGCCGACATCTCCGATCGCCTCGACGGCGCCCTCAGCGACCTCGACTACCAGCGGGAGAAGGCCGAGGCCGCCCGCAAGGAGGCCGAGGCCAAGGAGAAGGAGCAGGCCGAGCGCACCGACGCGGTCCGCGAGGCGAAGGCCGCCAAGCAGAAGCTGTCCGACAAGCTCCAGAGCACCATCAACTCGCAGATCGCTCGCTCCGTCGAGCTGGCAGCCACCGATCGCGCCCTCGCCAAGCAGATCGCCGAGGAGCAGGCCGCGCTCGTCGCTCGCCTCGCCGCCCAGCAAGCCGCCGCCGAGGCTGCGGCCGCCCGCGCTGCAGAGGAAGCGGCCGCCCGCCAGCCCACCAACCAGGATCCGACCGGCGGCGAGACCACCCCGCTGGCTCCGGTCGGTGCGCCCACCGGCGGCGGCACCGGCACCGGCGGCATCTCGCTGTGCACGGTCGGCGGCATCACCGTCAACTGCGCCATCTCCGGCCAGCTCGGCAACATGCTCAACGCCGCTCGCGCCGACGGCCTGACCCTCTCCGGTGGCGGCTACCGAGACCCGGCCTCGCAGATCGCTCTGCGTCGTGCCCACTGCGGCTCCAGCTACTACGCGATCTACCAGATGTCGCCGTCGGCCTGCAGCCCGCCCACGGCCCGTCCCGGCCAGAGCCAGCACGAGATCGGCCTCGCGATCGACTTCTCGAACTGCTCGTCGCGGGGCTCGGCCTGCTACCAGTGGCTCGCCGCCCACGCCTCGGCGTACGG
The DNA here is from genome assembly GCA_039812605.1 of Acidimicrobiia bacterium. Lineage (GTDB taxonomy): Bacteria > Actinomycetota > Acidimicrobiia > Acidimicrobiales > Iamiaceae > Aquihabitans. The sequence continues at coordinate 22,885 of JBDIAX010000034.1, forward strand.
CTTCTACAACCTGCCGTCCGAGCCCTGGCACTGGAGCACCACCGGCTCCTGAGCCGCCGCAACGGGTTCCCGTGCGGAGGGCCCCTCGCGCTAGGGTGACGGCCCTTGCTGGCCGTAGCTCAGCTGGTCAGAGCGCCGCGTTGTGGTCGCGGATGTCGGGGGTTCGAATCCCCTCGGTCAGCCCAGTCGACGAGGGCCGATCACCTCGGTGAGGTGATCGGCCCTCGTCGCGTCCGGCCCGGATCGGCTGGCAGCGGACCTGGGGTCGTCGGCTAGGATCGCTGTTCCTGCGCCTCTAGCTCAATGGCAGAGCAATGGACTCTTAATCCACAGGTTCTGGGTTCGAATCCCAGGGGGCGTACCACCACCGAGCCGCTCGATCCCCGCCCTTCGAGGCGGGGATCGGCCGTTTTCGACCTCGCATCGAGCGCTCAGGGGCCGACGACGATGCGCCCGCTGAGACCGCCGGCCCGGAGCGCGGCGTAGGCATCGACCACGTCGTCGAGCGCGAAGGCGACGATGGGGACTTCGAGGGCTCCCGTCGCCGCCAGGTCGAGCACGGCGCGAGCATCGGCGAGGTCCGACCCCTGGAACGTGAACACCTCGCCGTCGCGCGGGAGGCCGCCGTACCACGCCCGTCGGAGCGAACCGCCGGCAGCGCCCACCACCGCCACGGCGCCTCCGGCCCCACACGAGCGGACCGCGACGCCGATGGTCTCGTCGGTGCCCACCAGGTCGATGACCGCATCGGCGCCGTCGGCCCCGACCACCTGGGCGAGCTCGCGCCCGGTCCCCGCTCGCACGCCGTCGATCGCCTCCGCAGCCCCGTAGCGCAGGGCGAGGTCGCGACGGACCGGGTCGGGGTCGATCGCGATGACCGAGGCCCCCGACAGCGCCCGGAGGATCTGCACGACCAGGATCCCGAGGCCCCCCGCACCCACCACCACGACGGTTCCGTCGTCGCGAACCCGCGGCAGCACGCGGCGAACGGCGTGGAAGGAGGTGGCGCCGGCATCGGTGAGCGGGCCGGCGGTCGCTGGGTCCACCCCAGGCGCCAGCGGGAGCACGCTTCGCACGTCGTCGACCAGCACCTGGTCCGCCAAGCCGCCGTCGCGGCCGTACCCCCGTCCGACGAGCCCGTTCGGGCACGCGTTGTCGCGCCCGGCACGGCACCAACGGCACGCCCCGCACGACGACGGCGACGACACCGCCACCGGGTCGCCCTCCGTCAGCCCGACGACCCCGCCGCCCACCGCGGCCACCCAGCCCGCCGTCTCGTGCCCCAGCGTGAAGGGGATCTGCCAGCCCAGGTGCTCCCCCACCTCGCCAGGCATGGCCATCATGTCGAGGTCGGAGTGGCACAGGCCGCACCCCGCCACCCGCACCACCACCTGCCCGGGTCCCGGAACCGGGGCCGGGACCTCCACGAGCTCCGGCTGCTCACCCCAGCGCAGCAGGCGGTACGCCCGCATCGTGTCGGTCACGGCCGCCACGGTAGGCGGCGCCCGCCACCCGAGGGCGATGCCGGCCGATCGCTCACCGCCGTCGCACGAACCCGCTCACGACCTCGATGTGCGAGCTGTGGCCGAACAGGTCGATCACGGTGGATCCGACGTGGTCGTAGCCTGTCTCGACGAGGAGCCGGGCGTCTCGGCCGAGCGAGCCCGGGTCGCACGACACGAGGGCGCACAGTCCGGCGCCGGTGGCCGCGATGCTCTCGACGACGGCGGCGCCGAGGCCGGCCCGAGCGGGGTCGGCGACCAGGACGTCCGCCGGGCTGGGCCGCCAGCGCTCCATCGCCACCTTCACGATGCGAGCGTCGAGGTCGGCGAGGTTGTGGCGGGCATCGGCCACCGAGGAGGCGCCCCGTTCGATGCCGACGACGGATCGGCTGGGATGCCCGAGCGCGCCGGCGAAGAGCCCCACCCCGCAGCAGAGGTCCACGAGCCGCTCCGGCTCGGGCGCGTGCTCCGCGACCAGCGCGGACACCGCCGAGACGAGGGCTTCCGCTCCCTCGGGGCTCGCCTGGAAGAACGAGCCGCTGGAGATGCGCCACCGGCGGCCGGCCGCCTCCTCGTGGATCCACGCCCGACGCCCGGCGCGAAGCTCGTCCTCCCCGACGACCTCCACGCCAGCGGGCACCTCGGCGCCGGCGGCCGACGGGCCGACCGTCACGAGGCGGTCACCGGTGCGCGCCCCCACCCGGATCGTGACCGTCGAGCCCGGAGCGAACGATGCCTCGTCGATGACCTCGCGCACGAGCGGATGCGCCACGAGGCAGCCGGTGGCCTCGACGGGGTCGTGGGAGCGCCGGCGCCGGAAGGAGAACCGGCCAGCGTCGTCGGCGATGCCTCGAACCGTGGTCCGCAACCCCTCGGCCGCCAGCGCCGGCCCCGCTGCCACGTTCGGGGCATCGATGCCAGCGGTCCGGTGGAGGACCTCCACCACGATCGAGCGCCGGAGCCGGGGCTGGGCCAGCAGATCGACGTGCTGCCAGTCGCAGCCGCCGCACCCCTGTGCGACATGGGGACACGGCGGCACGGCCCGGTCGGGCGAGGGCGCCAGCACCTCGATCGCCTGGCCACGTGCGTGTCGGCGCTTGCTCTCGAACAGGTCGGCGCGCACGACCTCGTCGGGCAGCGCTCCACCGACGAACACGACCCGACCGGAGGCCTCCCGGGCGATGGCCTCTCCGCCGACCGCCAACCCCGTCGTCCGCAGCTCGACGGTGCTCACCTGCGCATCCTACCGATGCGGCCTCGGGCCGTAGGATGCCGACGTGCCCGTCGATGCCTCCCCTCGTCCGATCTCCATCGCCCCCTCGGTCCTGCCCGCCGACTTCTCCAAGCTCGGCGACGAGTGCCGCGCCCTCGAGGACGCCGGCGTCGATCGCATCCAGTGGGACGTGATGGACGGCCAGTTCGTTCCCAACCTCACGTTCGGGCCCGATGTCATCGCCGCCTGCCGACCGCACGTGCAGATCCCGTTCGAGGCGCACCTCATGGTGAACACGCCCGAGGTGCTGCTGCGCAACTACGTCGACGCGGGGTGCGAGCTGCTGATCGTGCACGCCGAGTCCACCATCCACCTGCACCGATGCCTCGGGCAGGTGAACGAGGCCGGCGCACGAGCCGCCGTGGCGCTCAACCCGTCCACGCCCGTCGCCGCGGTGGAGCACGTGCTCGACCTGGTCGAGATGGTGCTGGTGATGACGGTGAACCCTGGCTTCGGGGGGCAGGCCTACATCGCCACCATGGAACCGAAGATCGCCGAGCTGCGGGCCCTCATCGTCGAGCGTGGCCTCGACGTCGACATCGAGGTCGACGGCGGCATCGGGCCCGACACCATCTCCGGCGCCACGGCCGCCGGAGCGAACGTCCTCGTCGCCGGCAGCGCCCTCTACCGGGACCCGCAGGGGCTGGCGCACGCGGTGGCCGATCTCCGGTCGCGGGCCCTCGCCGCCCAGCAGACCGGGCGAGCCGCCTGACCGTGCCCCCTCGCCTTCGGCGCCGTTCGCTGGCGCTCGCAGCTGCCTCGATCGTGGCCGGCCTCACCTCGGCCTGCACCCACGACCAGGGCTCCACCGAGGCCTTCTGCGCGGAGGTGCGGGAGGTGCCGGCGCTCGAAGCCGTCCTGGCTCGCTTCACCGAGACCGAGCCCGACGCGCTCGACGATCGCATCGCCAAGGCCCGCGCCGCGTACCACGACCTCGCCGATGCCGCCCCCGACGAGATCCGTTCGCAGACCGAGGATCTGGTCGACGTGGTCGACGAGATCCTCGACGCGGTGGCCGATCACCCCACCGATCAAGCGGCAGCAGCCGACCAGCTTCGCAAGGCGATGGACGACCACCCGAACGCGGAGGCCGCACGCGCCAAGGTCGCCTCGTTCGCCGAGGAGGAGTGCGACGTTCGGCTCGACCCGACCCTCAGCCCGTCAGCGACGACCACCGTGGTCCCGAGCACGACGAGCGAGGCGACCACCACGACCGGGGGCTGAACCCGGCGAGGTTCAGGCGTCGCCGATGGCCGAGCGCCGGGTGATCACGTTGTCGATGATCCCGTACTCCTTGGCCTGCTCGGCGGTGAACCAGCGGTCGCGCTCGGAGTCTTCCTCAATCTGCTCGACGGTCTGGCCGGTGTGCTCGGCGATCTTCTCGGCCATGAGGCGCTTGATGTAGATCATCCGCTCGGCCTGGATGGCGATGTCGGAGGCCTGGCCCTGGATGCCACCGGAGGGCTGGTGCATCATGATCTGGCTGTGGGGCAGCGCCGAGCGCTTGCCGGCGGCACCGGCGCACAGCAGGAACTGCCCCATCGACGCCGCGAGGCCCATGCACACCGTGGCGACGTCGGCCGTGACGAACTGCATCGTGTCGTAGATGGCCATGCCCGCCGAGATCGAGCCGCCGGGCGAGTTGATGTACAGGAAGATGTCCTTCTCGGGGTCCTGGCCGTCGAGGTACAGGATCTGGGCAGCGAGCTGGTTGGCGATGGTGTCGTTGACGTCGGTGCCCAGGAAGACGATCCGCTCCTTCAGGAGGCGGTTGTAGATGTCGGCGCCGGGGTCCATGCCCCCGGGGCCCTGGAGCGTGGGGACGAGCAACGGGTGTTCCATGGCGTCGCAGGCTAGCGGCGCCCTGAGCCGTTCCTGACCCTCGCGTCGGTGCCGACGGCGAGAGTCGAACTCGCACGGTCCAGGATCCGAAACCCGGTGTCCTGCCAGTTGGGCTGGTGCCGACGGCGAGAGTCGAACTCGCACGGTCCAGGATCCGAAACCCGGTGTCCTGCCAGTTGCGCTGGTGCCGACGGCGAGAGTCGAACTCGCACTGTCCAGGATCCGAAACCCGGTGTCCTGCCAGTTGCGCTGGTGCCGACGGCGAGAGTCGAACTCGCACTGTCCAGGACCTAAACCTGGTGCCTCTGCCAGTTGGGCTACGTCGGCGGCGGGGCAGATCCTAGGGACGACCGGCCACGGCGAGCGTCGAGCTCGCACCAGCCCAGGACCCTGGACCCGGGGTCCTGCCGGTCGATCTACGTCGGCGGGTGGCCGACGGTGCCAGCGGTCTGTCACCCTCCTCCCATGCCCGAGGGCCACACGATCCACCGCCTGGCGAAGGACCACAACCGCGACCTGCGCGGCCAGGCGGTGCACGCCAGCGCGGCGCAGGAGCGGTTCTCGCACGGGGCGAAGCAGCTCGACGGTCAGGTCCTGCGGCGGGCCGAGGCCTGGGGCAAGCACCTGTTCCACACCTACGACGGCGGCGACGTCCTCCACGTCCACCTCGGCCTCATCGGGAAGTGGTTCCGCTCCGAGGGCGACGCGGTCGCCGCCCCGGTGCCGACCGTCCGCCTTCGGCTCTCGACCGACGACGTGGCGTGGGACCTGGTCGGTCCGATGGCGTGCCGCCTGGTGTCGCCGTCGGAGCGCGACGCGATCGTGTCGGACCTCGGCCCCGACCCGCTCCGCCGCGATGCCGACCCCGAGCGCCTCTGGCTCCGGTTGCAGCGCTCGTCGAAGCCGGTCGGCCTGCTGCTCATGGAGCAGGACGTGGTCGCAGGGATCGGCAACGTGTACCGGTCCGAGGTGCTGAACATCGTCGGGGTCGACCCGCGGCGGCCGGGGCGGACGATCACCCGTGATGAGTTCGAGGCGATCTGGGCCGAGACGGTCCGGCAGCTGAAGCTCGGCGTGAAGCGCAACCGCATCGTGACGATGGACCCCGACGAGCTGCCCCGCCCCTGGTACCGCCTCGAACGGGGCGAGGGCCGGTACGCGTACAAGCAGGAGGTGTGCGGCCGCTGCCACACCCCGCTCGAGGTGTACCCGCTGGCGGGCCGCACCACGTGGTCCTGCCCCACCTGCCAGCCGCGCTGAGCGCGAACGGTTCCGCGGCCAACGGACCCTCGACGCCGTAGGGTCCGGCTCGTGCACGTGGACGAGCTCGCGACGCCAGCGTTGGTCGTCGACCTCGACGCGCTGAACTCGAACATCGCCCGCATGGCTGAGCGGTGGCCGGGCCGGTCGCTGCGACCGCACGTCAAGGCGTTCAAGTCCACGGCCCTCGCCCGCCACCTCGCCGCGGCTGGCCACCCCTCGTTCTGCGGGGCGACGGTCCGCGAGCTCGCCGGCATGGCTGCGGCTGGCCTCGGCTCGGACCTCCTCCTGGCCAACGAGGTGGTGGATGCCGAGCGGCTCCGCGCCCTCGTCGAAGGGGCACCGGAAGCTCGGATCACCGTCGCGGTCGACTCGCCCGAGACCATCGCCGCAGCCGCCGCTGCCGGCGTCCGCGAGGTGCTCGTAGACGTCGACGTGGGCATGCCGCGCTGCGGTTGCCAGCCCGACGATGCGGGGCGCCTCGCCGACGTGGCCCGATCGTCGGGGCTCGAGGTGCGCGGCGTGATGGGCTACGAGGGTCACCTCATGACCGAGCCGGTCGACCTCGCGGAGAAGGTCGAGGCGGCGATGGCGACCCTGACCGCGGCGCACGAGCTCGTCGGCGGCGAGGTGGTGTCCGGGGGCGGCACCGGCACCTGGGCCGTCAACCGGTGGGTCACCGAGCTGCAGGCCGGGAGCTTCACCCTGATGGACACCGCCTACGACGCTGCCGGCGTCGGCTTCGCCCGGGCGATGTCGCTGCGGCTCACCGTGGTCTCGGCCAACCGTGCCGGCGGGTGGGCCGTGGGCGACGGGGGCCTCAAGGCGCTCGGCATGGACCACGGCAACTCGTCGATCGACGGCGCCACGGTCTGGTACCACGCCGACGAGCACACCGTGTTCTCGATGGACGACGGCGCGCCGCTCCCGTCGATCGGCGACCGGGTCGCCGTGTGGCCGGCGCACGTCGACCCCACCGTCGCGCAGCACGAGCAGCTCTGGGTCCTCCGAGGCGACGACGTGGTCGACCGCTGGGAGATCGACCTCCGCTGCTGGTAGCGCACCCTCCGCCCAGCCCGTTCCTGGCGCGATTCGTCACCCATGCGGTGACAGAGCGCGCCAGGTTCCCAACCCAGCTCGTTCCTGGCGCGATTCGTCACCCATGCGGTGACAGAGCGCGCCAGGTTCCCGGGAGTGGCGAGCGCGGTCGGGCCGTGGTCAGAGCTGAGCGAGGAGCGACGCGAGCGCCCGGCCGCGATGGCTGATGGCATGCTTGTCGTCGGCTGACATCTCGGCGAACGTTCGGCCGTCGCCGTCGACCGGCACGAAGACGGGGTCGTAGCCGAACCCGCCGTCGCCGCTCGGCGCAGCAGCGATGGAGCCCTCCACCGAGCCGGATGCGACGGCTTCGGCGCCGTCGGGCCGACGCAGGACCAGCACGGCGCGGAAGCGAGCGGAGCGGTCAGCCGGATCGACCGCGCCCTCGTCCTCGAGCGCCCTCAGCAGCTTGGCGACGTTGTCGGCGTCGGCGGCATCCTCACCCGCGTAGCGAGCGGACCGGACGCCGGGCTGTCCGCCGAGCGCATCGACCTCGAGGCCCGAATCGTCGGCGAGCGCGGCGAGCCCGGTTGCCTCGACGAGCGCGACCGCCTTCAGGCGAGCGTTGCCCTCGAAGGTGTCCGCGTCCTCCACGACCTCGGGAACCTCCGGCGGCCGGGAGACCACCACGATCCGGTCGCCCAGGATCTCGACCAGCTCCTTGGCCTTCTTGGGGTTCGCCGACGCGAGGACCACCCGTTCGCCCGGGGCCAGGAAGGTCACCCGCGTGCAGCCGGCGGGGAGGCCAGCGTGGCCCGCTGGAGCTCGACGATCTCGGAGATCCCCTTCTCCGCCAAGCCGAGGAGCGCCTCGAGCTCGTCCCGGGAGAACGGGACGCCCTCCGCGGTGCCCTGGACCTCGACGTAGCCGCCGGCACCGGTCATGACGACGTTCATGTCGGTCTCCGCCGTCGAGTCCTCCACATAGGGGAGGTCGAGCATCGGGACCCCGCCGATGACGCCAACGGAGATCGCCGCGCACTCGGTGGTGAGCGGGTTCGCAGCCAGCGACCCTGCCAGCACCAGGCGGGTGAGCGCGTCGTGGAGGGCGACGTAGCCGCCGCAGATCGACGCGGTGCGCGTGCCGCCGTCGGCCTGGAGCACGTCGCAGTCCACGATCACCTGGCGCTCACCCAGCGCCTTCATGTCGCACACCGAGCGCAGCGACCGCCCGATGAGGCGCTGGATCTCCTGGGTGCGGCCCGACTGCTTCCCCTTGGCCGCCTCACGTCCGATGCGCTCGGCTGACGCCCCGGGGAGCATCGAGTACTCCGCGGTGACCCATCCCTTGCCCGAGCCCTTCATCCACCTCGGGACCGACTCGTCGATCGACGCGGTGCAGAGGACCCGCGTGCCGCCGAACGACACCAGGACCGAGCCGGCCGCCTGCACGGTGAAGTCGCGCTCGAAGGTGATCGGTCGAAGCTGGTCGGGCTGGCGGCCGTCGGCTCGCATGTGGGTGGCTCCTGCTGGGTGTCGGTCGGTCAGTCAGTCGGAGCGGCCATCGTCGCAGACCGAGCGCCGCGGCGTCGCTCTCGCCTCCCCGTGCATCGTTCCGCGTGCGGTTCGAGGACACCGGCGTCTCCGAACCGCACGCGGAACGAGGGAGCGTCGGCGGGACGAGGCGGTGTGCGCGGCGGGGTCGCAGGTCCGATCAGGGCGGCGGCGCCGACCACGGGACCGGACCGGCGTGGACCAGCTCCGGGCCCAGCAGCTGACCGCCCAGCTGGGCGAAGCGCGCGGGGTCGCCAGAGGAGAGGAACGTCGGCGCACCCGTCCGTCCGGGCGACGCGTGGCGAACGGCGACGCCCGCCGTGAGCAGGTCGAAGGCCTCGAACGCGGTCTCGTCGGCCGACGACACGAGCACCACGTCACGGCCGACCACGTCGGTGATGGTGCGAGCGAGGTACGGGTAGTGGGTGCAGCCGAGGAGCAGCGCGTCGACCTTCGCCTCCACCACCGGGGCGAGCAGGCGCTCGGCGAGGACGTGCACCTGATCGCTGCCGGTCTCCCCCCGCTCGACGAACTCGACGAAGCCCGGACACGCGGCCACCGTCAGGTCCACCGAGGCATCCGTCGCGGTGACCGCGGCCTGGTAGGCGCCGGACCGCACCGTGCCGACCGTGCCGATCACCCCCACCCGTCCCGAGGTGGACGCGCGCACGACCGAGCGGACCCCTGGCTCGATCACCCCCATCACGGGGACCCCGAGCTCGTCGCGCAACGAGTCGAGCGCGGCAGCGGCGGCGGTGTTGCAGGCGACGACCAACAGCTTCACGTCGTGCACGGCCACCAGGAACCGGCCGATCTCGTGGGCGAAGCTGGCCACCTCGTCGAGCGGGCGGGGGCCGTAGGGGTATCGACCGGTGTCGCCGACGTAGACCAGGTCTTCGCCGGGAAGTAGGTCGAGGAACGCTCGGGCCACGGTCAGACCGCCGAACCCGCTGTCGAACATCCCGATCGGACGGTCGTCGAAGCGGTCGGCGGTCACCGGTCCAGGCTACGGCCGCCCGCCGCGCCGTCCCCAGATCTCCGTGGCGCCCCGAGGAGGTCCGGCGAGGCCCACCGCCACCACCGACCCGATTGCCATGGGATTCCCAGCAAGCTCCCAGGATCCGGTGCCACGATTCACCGGTGACCGGTGAACGACTCCTGCTCGTGGACGACGAGGACAACCTTCGCTCGATGCTGGAGGCCGCCCTGCGCCACAGCGGCTTCGAGGTGCACCCCGCCGCCACCGGACGCGCTGCGCTCGAAGCGGTGCCCGACGTCGACCCCGACCTGATCGTGCTCGACGTGATGCTCCCCGACCTCGACGGCTTCGCCGTCTGCCAGCGGCTCCGCTCCGAGGGCAACCGGACGCCGGTCCTGTTCCTCACGGCCCGGGACACCACCGAAGACAAGGTGCGTGGCCTCACGATGGGTGGCGACGACTACCTGGTGAAGCCGTTCAGCCTCGACGAGCTGGTGGCGCGCATCAACGCCGTGCTGCGCCGCGCCGGGGCAGCGAAGGACGACTCGACGCTGCGGTGCGTCGACCTCGAGCTCGACGACGAAGCCCACCTGGTGACGCGTGGCGGCACCGAGGTCTCGCTCTCCCCCACCGAGTACAACCTCCTGCGGTACCTGCTGGTGAACCAAGGACGGGTGCTGTCGAAGGCCCAGATCCTCGACCACGTGTGGCAGTACGACTTCGGTGGCGACGGCGGCGTGGTCGAGACCTACATCGGCTACCTCCGCAAGAAGCTCGACAGCACCGAGCCGCGCCTCATCCACACGATCCGCGGCGTCGGGTACTCCCTGCGCGCCCCCCGCACCTGACATGTCGCTCCGGACCCGGCTCCTCCTCGGCGTGGCGGTGGTCGGGCTCGCGCTCGTGCTGGCGACCGTGTCCATCACCCGCGCCACCGAGCACCACCTCGTCGATCAGGTCGACCAGCAGCTGACCAGGTCCACCCCCGAAGGTCGCGGGGAGCGCGACGCCGACGACGGGTGGAGCGACGAGAGCTACGGCGGTCCCAGCCGACCGAGCCCGACCAGGAGCACCCCGCCCTCATCGGTGTACATGGCTCGCATCGATCCGACCACGGGTGAGCTCGTCACGGTGATGCAGGCCAACCTGCTCACCGCCTCGTCGTCGGCTCCCGCTGTCGACGCCGAGGAGGCGGTCGCGAAGGTCGGGTCGGGGCCGTTCACCGTCGACTCGGTCGACGGCTCGCTTCGCTACCGCGTGCTCGTCCAGGAGCAGAGCAACCAGACCGTGCTCTTCGCGCTCCCCTTGCAGAACGTGGACGAGAGCATCCACCGCCTGCTCCTCATCCAGGGACTCGCGGCCGCGGCCATCCTCGGCACCCTGGGCCTCACCACCTTCTGGGTGCTGCGCCTCGGGGTGCGGCCGGTGAAGGTGATGACCGAATCGGCGAAGGCGATCGGCGAGGGGGATCTCTCGCACCGCATCCCCGGGGCCACGCCGGGGACCGAAGCCGGAGAGCTGGGCGTCGCCCTGAACCAGATGCTCGGACGGATCGAGGAAGCCTTCGACGAGCGAGCCCGATCCGAGGATCGGCTCCGGCAGTTCGTGGCCGACGCCTCCCACGAGCTGCGCACCCCGGTGACCACGATCCGCGGCTACGCCGAGCTCTACCGGCTCGGCGGCCTCGCCGAGCAGAACGCACTCGACGAGGCCATGCGGCGCACCGAGCAGGAGGCCGCACGCATGGGCCAGCTCGTCGGCGACCTGCTCGACCTCGCGCGGCTCGACCAAGGGCGGCCGCTCCAGCTCGGCCAGGTCGACGTCGCGCAGGTGGTGGCCGACGGCGCCGCAGACCTCCGAGCCGTCGACCCGGATCGCCCCGTCGAGGTGGCGGTTCCCGAGCACGCCGTGGTCATCGCCGACGAGTCGCTCGTGCGCCAGATCGTCGCCAACCTCACGACCAACGCCCGAGTGCACACGCCGGCAGGGACGCAGATCGACCTGCGCGTCGAAGCCACCGACGGCGGCGTCGTGCTCGAGGTCGCCGACCACGGTCCGGGGATGGCCCCGGATGTGGCCGCACGAGCGTTCGAGCGCTTCTACCGGGCCGACCCCGCACGCGCCCGCCAGACCGGCGGATCCGGCCTCGGCCTCGCGATCGTCGCCGGCGGGGTCGCTGCCCACGGAGGGACCATCGACCTCGACACCCAGCCCGGCCACGGCACCCGGGTTCGCGTGTCCCTCCCGTCGATCCCCCCGACTGCACCGCCAGGAGACGACAGCCACCCCTGAGGGTGGGCCCCGCCCGATCGATCAAGGTCGGGCCGGGAGGTGCCGAGAACCTGTGCGGGGCGCGGTCGAAGGGCGCACCCCACGCGGACCCATCGGGGTGCTTTGCTGGTCGGGCGCTCCATCGCACTCCCATGCCCACGGAGGAACCCATGCAGCACCGCAAGATGATCGCGGCCGTGACGATGTCGGCCGCCGTGCTCGGCGGAGCGGTGGTCGGCGCCACCGTCGGCAACCCGCTCGCATCGGGCGCCCAGGACGGCACCGCCACGACCACGACCACCGCACCGGGGGGCGCCCCCAGCACCCCCGGTGGCGGCCGCCACGGCCTCGGCCTCGGGTTCGGCATCGACGAGTGGCTCGAGCCCGCGGCGACGGCGCTCGGCCTGACCACCGACGAGCTCCGTGACGAGCTCGCGGCCGGCAAGTCGCTGAGCGACGTGGCTGAGGAGCAGGGGGTCGAACGCTCGACCCTGGTCGACGCGCTGGTCACCGCCGGCAAGGAGAAGCTCGACGAGATCGAGGCCAAGCTGCCCGATCTGATCGATGCAGCCCTCGACGCGAAGCTCCCGGACGGCGACGGGTTCAGCGGTCGCGGCCGCAGCCCGGGCGCGGCCATGGGGTTCGACCTCGACGCCGCGGCCGAGGTGCTCGGCCTGACCCTCGATGACCTCCGCACCGCGCTGCGCGACGGCACCTCGCTCGCCGACCTCGCCGAGCAGAAGGGCATCGACCAGCAGAAGGTGATCGACGCGCTGGTCGCCGGGGTGAAGTCCCACCTCGACCAAGCGGTGGCCGACGGGAAGCTCACCCAAGCGGAGGCCGACGAGCGGCTGCAGGGCGCGACCGAGCGAATCACGAAGCTCGTGACCGAGGGCTTCTCCGCCGGTGGCTGGGGCCACGGCCCGGGCAACGGCGACGGCTCCGGCCAGCCCGGCACCGATCAGCCCGGCACCGATCAGCCCGGCACCGATCAGCCCGGCACCGACGCCCCGGGCGACGACGGCGGCAACTGATCTCGTGAGCTCGGCCGGGCCTTCGCCCGTGCGATCTGGCTAGAAGTAGATCGTGGCCTTGGCCCGGGCCTCGACCTCGTCGAGCGGGGCCGTCCACGCGCCGGTGGAGAGGTACTTCCAGCCGCCGTCGCAGGCGATCGTGACGATCGTCCCCTCGTCGATCTGCCCCGCGGCCTTCACGGCGCCAGCCATGATCGCCCCCGACGAGATGCCCACGAACAGGCCGACCTCGGTCATGCGGCGCGTCCACTCGATCGACTCTCGGGGCCGCACGATCATCTTGCGATCGAGCACGTCGTAGCCGTCCCAATCCGTGAACACCGGCGGGATGAAGCCCTCATCGATGTTCTTGAGGCCGTCGACCATCTCCCCTGCGGGAGGCTCGATCGCCCAGATCTGCACCTCGGGGTTCTGCTCCTTGAGGTACCGCCCGACGCCCATGAGCGTCCCAGCGGTGCCCAGCCCGGCGATGAAGTGCGTGATCTCCGGAACGTCCTTCCAGATCTCCGGACCGGTGCCCTCGTAGTGCGCGGTGGGGTTCGCGTGGTTGCCGTACTGGAACGGGAACCACCACTCCGGGTGCTCGTCGGCGAGCTTCTGGGCACGGCGCATCGCACCGTTGGATCCCTCCGACGCGGGCGAGGGGATGATCTCGGCGCCCCAGACCTCGAGCGCCTGGCGCCGCTCGACCGAGACGTTCTCGGGGAGCACCACCTTGAAGGGGTAGCCCCGCATCTTGCAGATCATCGCCAGGGCGATGCCGGTGTTGCCCGACGAGGACTCCAGGACGACCATCCCGGGCTTCAGCACGCCCCGCGCCTCGGCGTCTTCGATCATCCACTTGGCGGCGCGATCCTTCACCGACCCGCCCGGGTTCTGCCCCTCGAGCTTCGCGAGGATGCGCACGCCCGGGTTCGGGCTGAGCTTGGAGATGTCGACCAACGGCGTGTTGCCGATGAGGTCGGTGACGCTGGCGAAGACCGCCACGGTGGGCTCCTCGAAAGGTGACTGGACTGATCAGGATTCTAGGAGTCCAGGGCCGCGTTCCCCCACCTCGGGCCCAGCGATCACCCTTCGACGATCGCCACCGGGGTCTCGGCGATGGTGCCCCCGTCGAGGATCCACGAGCGCAGCATCGGCTCACGGTCGCGCAGCGAGACGATGACGTAGTGCCATCCGAGCAGCAGCGGGTTGTCGGCCTGAGCGACGTCGGTGGGCGACGGGTACGGGTCGGTGTGGGTGTGCGAGTGCATCACCCCGACGACATCGAGGCCGAGGGGGCCGAGGTCGCGGTCGGCGGCGAGGAACCCGTCCGGACCGATCGAGTAGGTCTTGGCCGACTCGTCGGCGTTGCGGGTTGCGACGAACGCCTCGACGTGGTCCGTGCCGAACCGGCCGCCGAGCAGGCCGCACGCCTCGTTCGGCACCCCGGCGATGGCATGGCGGACCATGGCGAGGTGGGCGGAGCGGGCGATGCGGAGCACGTCGCCAAGGTATCGCTGCCCGCCGCTACGCCTGCGCCGCCGAGCGTGGGCGCGCCGCGCCTTCGACCGCCCACCTCCCGCCACGGAACCGCACGATCAGCGTCGCCGCCCGCACCGCCATCAGCACGCCGAACGCTCCCCAGAGCCACGCGACGCCGAGGTCGAGCGCCACGACGGGCACGAGGGCCACCGCCATGGCCGCTGCGGCGGCGACCATCGCGACGGCGAGGAACCGCTGGTCGCCGGCGCCGATGAGCACCCCGTCGAGCACGAACGCCACCACCGCGAGCGGCTGCAGCACCGCCACCCACCACAGCAGCGTCCGGACCGTGGCGAGGACGTCGGCGTCGTCGCTGAAGGCCCTCCCCAGCCAGGGCGAGGCCGCGAGCACCACCGCACCGGTCGCCGCGCCGGCGACCAGGCCGATCGCCAGGAGCCGCCTCGACGCCGCCCGGGCATCGTCGCCGGCCGACGCGCCCAGCAACCGGCCGACGAGCGCTTGCGCCGCGATCGCGAGCGCGTCCAACCCCATCGCGAGGAAGCTCCAGACCTCGAACGCGACCTGGTGGGCCGCGACCGCGGTCGATCCGATCCGTGCCGCGACGACGGTGAGCGCGAGCAGCGAGCCGCGCAGGGCCGCCGTGCGGACGATCAGGTCGCCGCCCACCCGCACCAGGCGGCGCTGGATCGCCCAGGCCGGCCGCAGCGCGACCGAGCCGCCAGCCGCGCCCCGCCCGATGATGACCAGGTACGCCACCGCGGCGCCGACCTGGGCGAGCACGGTGCTCAGCGCCGAGGCCCCGATGCCGAAGCCCAACCCGAGCACGAGGGCCAGCTCCACGACGAGGTTCGCCGTGGCGGCCGCCACCGAGACCCCCAGCGGGGTGCGGGTGTCTTGGATGCCGCGGAGGTACCCCGTCGCGGCGAGGCCGATCAAGAGCGCGGGGATGCCCATCGCACTGATCCGCAGGTAGACGAGCGCGTTGGTCGAGACCTCCCGGTCGGCGCCGAACAGACCGATGAGGGTGCGGCCCGTCGCCAACAGGGCGATGGCGGCCGCGACCCCCACGAGGAGCGCGAGCCAGAGGCCCTGGATCCCCTGCTCGAGCGCTCGACGCTGCTCGCCCGCCCCCACCAGGCGGGCCACCGCCGCGGTCGTCCCGTAGGCGAGGAAGATCGTCAGCGAGTGGACGGTGAGCAGGATCGCCGCGGCGATGGCGAGGCCGCCGAGCTGGCTCGTCCCGAGGTGACCGACGATGGCGGTGTCGACGAGCAGGTAGACGGGCTCGGCGAGCAGGGTGATGAGCGCCGGGATCGCCAGCCGGGCGATGTCGCGGTCGAAGCGCCGGTCTCCCACCCTTGAAGCATGGCCTGTGCCGGGGCGGCGACCGATAGCCTTTGCCGTCCCATGGCAGCGAAGAAGAAGCCCGCGAGCAACGTCGTTGCCACCAACCGCCAAGCGCGGCGCGACTACGAGATCCTCGAGACGTGGGAGGCTGGCATCGCCCTCCAGGGCTCCGAGGTGAAGTCGCTGCGGGAGGCGAACGTGCAGCTGCGCGACGCCTACGCCCGCTTCACCGGCGGCGAGCTGTACCTCCTCGGCCTCCACATCGCCGCGTACTCGAGCGCCTCGGCGCAGGGCGGCCACGAGCTCGAGCGCACCCGCAAGCTCCTGCTCCACCACCACGAGCTCGACGAGATGAAGCGGCGCGTCGACCAGGAGCACCTCACCCTCGTCCCCCTGTCGATGTACTTCAAGGGCGGCCGAGCGAAGGTGGAGATCGGCCTCGGCCGCGGCCGCAAGCACTACGACAAGCGCCAGGTCATCGCCGAGCGAGACTCCGCCCGCGACGCGCAGCGGGCGATGGCCGCCCAGCGCCGCACCGACGACTGAGCGCCACTCGCGCCTCGCCCCCTCCCGGCCCCCGATGGGTTGGTGCATGGGTGCATGCGACACGTGCACCCGAGCACCACGTCACCCGCAGCGGCACCCGTCGCCGCCGAACACGGTGCCTGAGCGCGCGCCTCACGTGCACCCAGGCACCACCCACCCCGTGGCAACCCCGGTCCGTGGGAGGTGGGCGCCCGCTACGCTGGAACGGCCGCTGGCCTCCACGTGCTCGCCAGCGGTTCCTTGACAAGGGGCTGACCGGTTTCGACGTGGGGACCGGAAGCCGGACGTGCGACCCGAGTTGCTCAGACTCGCAAAACGGGGCAACCACAGAAGCGCCAAGGGCGACTTCGCTCTCGCCGCCTGATCTTCCGATCGAGCCAAGAGAGACATCGTGACCAGCAATGGCGCACGGGGCCTGACCACCACAGCCCGGCAACAGAAGTGGTGGTTGACGGCGTGAAAGACCGCTGACGGCGAGAAAGACCGCTGACCGCTCGGAAAGACGAGCCGGGGGCCTCCGGGCCAGCCGACCCAGCGGTGAGCCAGCCGTCACGGCTCGAGCTTGGGAATGGTCGTAGCACGGTCGTCGACCGCCTTGCGGACGGGAGTTCGATTCTCCCCAGCTCCAC
>JBDIAX010000035.1:0-38901 GCA_039812605.1 Acidimicrobiia bacterium
CCGGGTGCGCAGGGCTGGCTAGGGTCGCCGCCCAACCGCGACACGAGGATGGGTGATGGCAGGCGGTCTGGTCGGGTTGCTCGATGATGTGGCAGCCATCGCGAAGCTCGCGGCAGCGTCGGTCGACGACGTCGGCGCGGCCGCCGGGAAGGCGAGCGTCAAGGCGGCGGGCGTGGTCGTCGACGACGCCGCGGTGACGCCTGCGTACGTCCGCGGCCTGGCCGCCGATCGCGAGCTGCCCATCATCAAGCGGATCGCGCTCGGGTCGCTGCGCAACAAGCTGGTGCTCATCCTCCCGGCGGCGCTGCTCCTGAGCGCGATCGCGCCGAAGGTCGTCGAGGTCATCTTGATGTTCGGCGGATCGTTCCTCGCCTACGAGGGCGCCCACAAGGTGATCCACGCGCTCCGCCACGACGATCACGACCACGACGAGCCGGCTGCCGAGCTCGGTCCCGAGGCCGAGGCCAGGACCGTCTCGGGGGCGATCCGCACCGACTTCATCCTCTCCGCCGAGATCATGGTGATCGCCCTCAAGGAGGTGCTCGACGAGCCGGTGCTCGCCCGGGGCGTGATCTTGGCGATCGTCGGGGTGGTCATCACCATCGCCGTCTACGGCGTGGTGGCGCTGATCGTGAAGATGGACGACGTCGGCCTGGGCCTCGCCGAGCGGGAGTCGCCAGGTGCCCAACGGTTCGGCCGGATGCTCGTCGCAGGCATGCCCAAGCTCCTCGCGTGGCTCGCGGTGATCGGCACCGCGGCGATGCTCTGGGTGGGTGGGCACATCCTGCTGGTCGGCTTCGACGAGCTCGGCTGGTCGACGCCGTACCACCTCGTCCACGAGCTCGAGCACCACGTCCACGACGTGGCCGGCATCGGAGGGGTGCTCGCCTGGTCGGTGAACACGCTCGCCTCGGCGGTGGTCGGCTTCGTGGTCGGTTCCGCGATCTTCGCGGTCGTGTCTCGCCTTCCCTTCGGCAAGCAGCGCTCGAGCGGCGAGGCCTCGACCTCCGTCCACTGATCGGTTCGGTGGCTGGTGCCTGCCCGTGCGGCCGGTGCCTGCCTGTGCGGCTGGCGGTGCGGTCATGTCCGATCTGTCGCTCGACCCACCAACGTGGTGCTCGGGTGATCGCTGGGCGTGCACCCAAGCACCGAGTCGCGGTTCCAGCTCGCCGGGTCGGTGGCGGGTGGTGCTCGGCTGGTCGCTGGGCGTGCACCCAGGCACCATCGCAAGAGGGCATCGGCCTCCCCCCCCAGCGGAGCGGCGTGGGGACCTTCGATCCAGGCGCGTGCGACGGGGCGGGTTTACTCTGTCGTTTGGCAGAGAAACGGAGAGGATCGTCGATGAACCGTGGAGCGCCCATCCATCGTGGCCGGGACCTCGATGACGAGGTGGAGATCGCCGAACTGGTCCGGCGGTTCTACGCGGACGTCGCCCAAGACGACCTGCTCGGCCCCATATTCGAAGACGTCGCCCACGTCGACTGGGTGGAGCACCTCCCGAAGCTGACCGCCTTCTGGTGCCGGATCTTGCTCTCGAAGCCGGGGTACGAGGGCAACCCGTTCCGCGCGCACCTCGAGGTCCACCGGCGGTCGCCGTTCACGTCAGGCCACTTCGAGCGGTGGCTCGATCTCTTCCACGACGAGGTTGACCTGGGGTGGTCGGGGCCCGTCGCCGAGCAGGCGAAGGCCTTCGCCCGTCGGGTCGCCACGGTGCACGCGAAGCAGTTGGTCGGGGAGCCCGTCGACCTGGTCGGCAGGTAGCTGGCACCCGGCCGACGGCCTTTCCGCTCGTGGTGCGGTGGGTGTCGCGGCCGGCCGGGGACCGCGTCGCGAGCCCCTCGCCCCGGGTGCCGTCGGTGGTGGTGCTCGGGTGGTCGTTGGGCGTGCACTCGGGCACCAGGGCGGGGGCTCGGGGTGTGGGTGGCGTGGTGGTGGTGCTCGGGTGGTCGTTGGGCGTGCACTCGGGCACCAGGGCGAGACGAACGGGGGGCGGCCACGACCCTTGGCCCGACCCCGGCGCACGCCGGGCTAGCTTGCGGCGACCCGGATGAGCAGGGGGCCGTCGCGGGACCCGTTGGAGGCTCGGTGGTCGCAGACCAGATCAGTCGTCGGCACCTGCTCGGGGGAGCGGCCGCGCTCGCGGGGGCGGCGGCGCTC
Organism: Acidimicrobiia bacterium; assembly: GCA_039812605.1. Classification (GTDB taxonomy): domain Bacteria; phylum Actinomycetota; class Acidimicrobiia; order Acidimicrobiales; family Iamiaceae; genus Aquihabitans. Next base: position 2,158 of record JBDIAX010000035.1, read on the forward strand.
GCCGGGTGCAGCGGGTCATCGGGTGGCGCGACGGCGACGACCGCCATCGGCTCGACGACCTCCACCAAGGGGCGCGCCGACGGACGCCGTCGGGCCATCGTCATCGGCACCGGGTTCGGGGGATCGGTGACGGCGCTGCGGTTGGCGGAGGCCGGGGTCGAGGTGACGATGATCGAGCGGGGGAAGCGCTGGCGCTCCGGCGGGTGAGACACGTTCGCCCGGATGTACGCCCCCGACCGCCGCGTGTCGTGGCTGAGCTCCGAGAACGCCGCCGCCGGGACGATCATGCCGTCGGATCCCTGGAAGCCCTACACGGGCCTCATGGAGCGGGTCCGCGGCGATGGCATGGACGTGGTGTGCGCGGCAGCGGTGGGCGGTGGGTCGCTCCCGTACCACGGCATGACGGTGCAGCCCCGCGGCGACCTGTTCGACCGGGTCATGCCCGACGAGCTCGACTACCAGGAGTTCGACGAGCGCTGGTACCCGAAGGTCCGCGAGATCCTGCAGGCGACCCCCATCCCCGACGACGTGCTCGCGTCGGACGCCTATCGCATGAGCCGGCGGTTCATCGAGATCGTCGAGCGCGCCGGCTTGCCGACCCCCGAGGGCGTCCCGATGCCGATCGACTGGGACGTGGTCCGGCGCGAGATCAGCGGCGACCTGCCCCGGAGCATCTCGAGCGGCGACGTCATCTACGGGGTGAACGGGCCGGGGAAGCACTCCCTCGACACCAACTACATCCCGGCGGCCGAGGCAACCGGTCGGGTCGAGCTGCTGGCGCTGCACCGGGTGGAGCGGATCCGTCGGGCGTCCGACGGCGCGTGGACCGTGTCGCTCGAGAAGATCAACACCGACGGCGACATCCTCGACGCCTTCGAGCTCACCGCTGATGCCCTGTTCCTGTGCGCGGGCTCCACCAACACCACGAAGCTGCTCGTGCGGGCCGCGGCGAACGGGGACATCGGGGACCTGCCCGATGACGTCGGCGACTGGTGGTCGACCAACGGGGACTTGCTCACGACCCAGTTCCTCGCCGAGGACACCGGCACGCTGCAGGGCGGCCCGGCGAACATCGGGTCGCTCGACTGGGACAACCCGGCCGGGCCGGTGACGGTGCTGTTCGCACCGATCCCCATCGCGACCGAGGCCCACATCATGGAGACCATCGGCATCTTCATCCCCGACGGCCACGGGCGGTTCCGCTACGACGCGTCGGCCGACGAGGCGAAGCTCGAGTTCCCCGAGAGCGCCCACGGCGCGGCGATGGCGGAGGCCCGTCGGCGCGTCGACCTGGTGGGCAAGGCCGGGGGAGCGGTGTCGGCGATCGACATGACCGCCCAGGAGCCGACCACCTTCCACCCCTTGGGCGGTGCGGTGATCGGCAAGGTGTGCGACGCGTACGGGCGCGTCCTCGGCCAGGAGGGCCTGTACGTGAACGACGGTGCGCTCATCCCCGGGTCCACCGCGTGCGCCAACCCGTCGCTCACGATCGCTGCGCTCGCCGAGCGCAACATCACCCAGATCGTGCGTCGCGACGTCGACTAGGTGTTCTGAGCGCCCCACGGACCAGGCGGCAGGCATCGCCCCACCGACCGTTGAGCCCGGCGAGGACCGCGTCGACCGCGGCGAACGGGACCAGCCCGTCGCTCAGGAGCACCAGTCCCCGCACCGGACCCTCGCGGAGCGCGGTGCGCACCATCGTCTGGGTGGCCTCGTCCGGATCGGGGAACTCGGCCTCGGCCCGCTTGAGCCCCTCGCGCACCACGATGGCGCCGAGCACCCGGCCGACCAGCGTCTGCTCGAGGTCCTCCAGGGTGGAGTTGCGGTGGAACGGTCGAGCTGGCGCGATCGCGGGGATCGGGCGCCCGAGCAGCGCCTCGAACTCCTCGTCGGTCGCCACCAGCCCGGCGACGGGCGGCTCGGGCGCGAGCACGTCGTCGGAGGTGACCTCGTGGGCGAGCGTGGCGACCGCGTCGGCCGAGGACCGGCCCACGACGACGTCGAACGTGCCGGCTTCCACGAGCCAGTCGTGGGCGGCGACGTCCCAGACCGCGAAGGAGCGTCGGTCGAGGGCGATCCTCACCTCGGCGGACGTCCCGGGCGCGAGGTGGACCTTGGCGAAGCCCTTGAGCTCCTTGTCGGGTCGTCGCACCGAGCACTCCCCGTCGCGCACGTAGACCTGCACGACGTCGCTGCCCGCTCGCTCGCCCACGTTGGCGACGCAGGCGAGCACGGCAACATCGGTGCCGTCGCCCTCGACGCGGATGTCGGACCACTCGAACGAGGTGTACGACAGGCCGTGGCCGAACGCGAAGCGCGCCGGCACCCCGCTCGCGTCGTGGAACCGGTAGCCCACGTAGGGGCCCTCGCGGTGCTGGACCTGTCGTGGCTCGCCGGGGAAGTTGCGGTCTGCGGCGAGCTGGGCGACGTGGTCGGGGATGCTCTCTGCCAGGCGTCCGCCGGGCTCGGCATCGCCGAAGAGGACGTCGAGGGCGCCACCGGCACCGGCCTGGCCGCCGAGCCAGCACTCGAGCACGGCATCGACGCGGCCGGCCCAGGGCGTGTGGACGGCCCCGCCGTTGCTCAGCACGGCCACGACGGGAGCCGGTTGCGCGGCGAGCGCCTCGATCAGCTCGACGTGGCCCGCGGGAAGGTCCAGCGAGGCGCGGTCGAACCCCTCCGATTCCATCGGCGCGGGCAGGCCGACGCACAGGACCACCACGTCGGCGCCGGCCGCGGCGCGCAGCGCCTCAGACACGAGAGCTGGCGTGGTGGCCCCGGTCGAGGGGTCGTAGCCGGGGGCGTAGGCGACCGTGGTGCTCGGGGCAACCCGTTCGCGCAGCAACGGTAGGAGGCGGTCGACTCGGGTGGGGGTGACCTGCGAGCTGCCGGCGCCCTGGTAGCGCGGGTGCTCGGCGAAGGCACCGATCACCGCGATGCGACCCAACGCTGGCGAGAGCGGCAGGACCCCGGAGTTGGCGAGCAGCACCGAACCGGCCGCCGCTGCTTCCCGGCCGAGCTGGTGGTGGGCGTCGCGGTCGCTCGCCGGTCGATCCCGTCGGGCTCGCTGGAGCAGCGCCACGACCCGTTCGGCGCAGCGGTCCACGTCGCCCTCGTCGAGCGTGCCGTCGTCGAGCGCGGCCAGCACGTCGGGGTCGAACGCTCCCGCGCTGCTCGGCATCTCCAGGTCGAGCCCGGCGCGGATGCCGGCGATGCGATCGTTGGCCGCGCCCCAGTCGGTCATCACCAGCCCCTCGAAGCCCCACTCGTCTCGGAGGATCTGCTGGAGCAGTTCGTGGTGCTCCGACGCGTAGACCCCGTTGACGAGGTTGTACGAGCACATGACGGTCCAGGGCTCGGACTCCTTCACCGCGATCTCGAACCCGGCGAGGTACACCTCGCGGAGGGTCCGCTCGTCCACGATGGCGTCCACCACGAGGCGGTGGGACTCCTGGTTGTTGACCGCGTAGTGCTTGATGCTCGTGCCGATCCCGTGCGCCTGCACGCCGCGCACCATGGCGGCGGCGAGCTTGCCGCTCAGGAACGGGTCTTCGGACAGGTACTCGAAGCACCGCCCGCCGGCCGGGTGCCGCTTGATGTTGAGCCCGGGGCCGAGCACCACGGCCACGCCCTGCTCGGCGGCCTCCTCCCCGAGCGCCCCGCCGACCCGCTCGATCAGCTCCACGTCCCAGGTGGAGCCGAGGGCGGCCGCGGTGGGGAAGCAGGTGGACGGGACCGAGCCGCTCAGGCCCAGGTGGTCGCCCGACCCCGCCTGCTGGCGCAGCCCGTGCGGCCCGTCGGCGACGGTGACGGGATCGAGGCCCTCCGCCAGGAGCCCCTCGAGCTCGAACATGGCGGCTCCCGAGAGGAGCCGCACCTTGGTGGCCCGGTCGAGGCCGGCGACGACCTCGGCGGGGGTGCGGGACGGTGGGGGCGTGGATCTCGACACGCCGGTCGAGGGTATCGGGCGCCCCTGCTCGGCTCCCGGGGAACCGGCCGTCGCTCCGCATCGTCGGAGGGTGCGACGGGGTGCGCAGCGCGACCGGAACGGCCGGTCGTGCGTGTGTGCAGGGTGACAGGAGGTGGGATGGCCGACTTCTCGCAGCTGGTGCAGGTCGAGAGCCGCGGGCTGGTTGCCGCGGTGACCGCGATCGTGGGTGACCCGCACCGGGCGGAGGAGATCGTCCAGGAGGCGTTCGAACGCTGCTACCGACGGTGGCGGCGGGTCTCGAAGCTGGACCGCCCGGGGGCGTGGGCCCGGCGGGTGGCCATCAACGAGGCGATCTCGGTGACCCGGCGAACCTCCAGCGAGCGGCGCGCCGTCGCGCGCCTCGGTGGGCTGTCCGGGGGCACGGAGGCCGCGCCCGACCCCTTCGACGGGATCGGCGACGACAGGGTGTGGGCGGAGGTTCGCTCGCTCCCTCGAGACCAAGCGGTCGCCATCGCCCTCCGCTCCGGCGCGGACCTCGGCATCGACGAGATCGCCGAGACCATGGAGGTGTCCGCCTCCGCCGTGAAGTCCCTCCTCCACCGCGCTCGAGCCTCGCTGCGCGAGTCGCTCGCCCTCCAGCACCACGTCGAGTGAAAGCGGGCCTGCCGTGAACGACGCCCCGGATCCCATGGACCAGCCGGACGATCCGACCGATGACCCGATCCTCGCCGCCGCGGGCGATCGCCTCCGATCCCGGTCCCATGCCATCTCGCCCGAGCGGGTGCAGCTGGCCGTGCACCGCCGCCGGAGTCGGCGCCTGGCTGGCGCCCTCGGTGCGGCGGTGCTCGTGATCGCGGTGCTCGGCGTGGTCGCGGTCCGTCGCGGGCCCGATGGCGGTGCCGACCTCGCCGGTGATTCGCGCACCGGCAGCGACGTCGAGGCCACGCAGGTCGAGCGGTTCCTCGCGAAGCTCGCCCGCCAGCCCGTAGACCCGACCAAGGTGAAGCTGGTGAGCTCGGTGTCGAGCTTCGCCGACTGCGGTTCGCTCATCGGCGACCTGCGCGAGGTCGGCGCCGCCCATGTCGGCAGCCAGGGCTTCGGCGGCTACGGCGGCGGCCCGGTGGTGGACACCGGCTTCAGCGGGACCGGCAAGAGCATGGCCGACGTTGCTTACAGCCCGAGCGGCGCGTCGACGGCGGCGACGGGCGTCGACGAGACCACCCTGGGCACGAACGTGCAGGTGGAGGGGGTAGACGAGCTGGACTTCGTGAAGGCGGTGGGGTCGCTGATCTACGACCTTGACGGCAAGGGCAACCTGCGGATCACCGACGCCACGGCCCTGAAGGTGCTCTCGACGCTCGACGTCACCCCCGGGGCCGTCGACGACGATGGTGGTGGCTCGCAGGTGAGCGAGCTCCTCGTGTCGGGCGACCGGGTGGCGGTCTTCGGCAGCGAGACGGAGGTCTCCGATCCGGTTGCCGGCGACCCATCGGCGACCCGTTCGGCCACGACCTACCTCACGGTCGCCTTCGTCGACGCGAGCGACCCGGCCAACCCGAAGCTCACCGACCGCGTACGGGTGGAGGGCCACCTGGTGTCGGCGCGCCTCGTCGACGGCGAGGTCCGCCTGGTGGCCGGCTCCGACATGGCCGACCTCGGCTTCGTGATGCCCACGACCCCCACCTCGATCGCCAAGGCCCTCGAGCAGAACCGGCGATCGGTCGCCACCTCCACCGCTGCGGACTGGATCCCGGACTGGAACCGCTCGGGGGAGGATCCGCAGCCGCTCGTCCCGTGCGACCGGGTCTACGTGCCCGACACCTTCGCCGGGGTGTCGATGACCTCGATGGTCACGTTCCCGATCGGTTCGGGCCGCTTCGAACCGATGGGGACCTCGATCGTGGCCCCGAGCACGACGCTCTACGCCGGGCTGGACAAGGTCGCGATCAGCTCGGAGGTGTGGGTGGACCCCTCCGACCGCGACCGGTTGGAGTTCGACGACTGGCAGACCGCCATCCACGAGTTCACCTTCGCCGAGGGTGATGCGCCGAGCTACGAGGGGTCGGGGATCGTCGACGGGTCCACGGTCGGGCAGTTCGCGTTCGGCGAGGTGGGCGATGCCCTGTCGGTCGTGACGACCGAGGGCGTCCCCTGGAAGCAGGACGCGAAGGTGGGCATCGACCTGACGCTGCTCGCTCCTGACGGCACGGGGAAGCTGACCGCCACGAGCCACCTCGACGACCTCGCTGACGGCAAGGGCGCGGTGACGGCGGTGCGCTATCTGGACGGTCAGGTCCTCATCTCCACCGGGACCATGGGTCGGCTCGTGCTGGTGGTGGATGTGACCGAAGCGGCGAAGCCCCGCCGTGCGGGGAGCATCACCGTGCCCGGCGAGGTCACCTACTTCCACCCGCTCGCGGACCACCGAGCGCTCACGGTGGGCCTGCGCGCCGACATCGTCGGGAGCGGCGACGCCAAGCGGTCGCGCAGCTGGGTGGTCGCCCACCTGCTCGACGTCTCCGACCCCGACGCGCCCACGATCACGAGCACCTGGGAGCGACCGTGGTCTGCTGACGACGTCGGGGCGGACCACCACGCGTTCACCTACTGGCCCGAGCGCCAGCTCGCCATGTGGGGGATCTACGACACGGAGTGGAGCGCGAACGCCCCCAAGCCGAACCACGCCGCGGTCCTCAGCACCGATGGCGAGGTGACCGAGGTGGCGGTCCCGGTGGCGAGCCAGCCGAACGAGGTCGACCCGCCGTGCCCGGCGGTGCCCATCACCGATGCCGAGCTCCAGCAGATGGTCGGTCGAGGTGGCGTCGTGCTGCACTGCGCGGACGCCGCTGTGAAGGAGCTCGACTGGCCTCGCTACGAGTGCTACCGGGTGGATGCCGCGACGGTGGCCCAGTACGCACCCGAGGACCAGCGCGGCGGGGCCTGGTTCAACTGCTCGCCGGCTCCGATGCCGCACGTGGCGCGGGTGCTCGTGGTGGCGGGTCGGCCGATGCTGTTGACCGACCAGACCATCGAGGTCCTCGACCCCGACTCGTTCGCGTCGACCGCGATCCTCTACCACCGGAGCTGGGGAGCAGCGTCCTTCTACTGACGGCCGTCCAACGGCTCGGTGAGCTGGCAGCGCAGCGTGCAGCCGGCGCGCTGGGGGGCCCGCACCTCGAGCTCCTCTACCACGACCCCGCCGATCCCGTCGGCGAGGCCCTGGGCGAGGCCGAGGTGCAGGTCGCACACGGTTGCCGCATCGGTCAGCACCGCAGCCGTGAACGGGCAGCGCTCGAGGGTGATGGTCGCGTGGGGCCCGCGCCGTCGGATCACGGGGTCGAAGCCCTGCCCTTCGATCACCTCGGTCAGGTCCTCGATCGGGTCGCCCCCGGGGGGAACGGGGTGGGCGAGCGCCCGACCTGCTCGCCTTCCGACCTCGACGGGGTCGTCGCCGGTGCGGATCACCTCGGCGAGCAGGACGGCGAGGCGCTCGTAGGGGCTGAGCCCGCCCCAGCGGGCGTCGGCCGCGGGGTGCGCGCGGTACTGGAGTCGGGGTCGGCCCCGGCCGGTGGGCGCCTGGGTCGTCTCGACGACCAGGCCAGCGTCCACCAGCTTCGCGAGGTGCTGGCGGACCGCGTTGTGGTGGACGCCGAGGTGCTCGGTGAGCTCGGCGATGCCGACGGGCTCGGGAGCGTCGAGGAGGTACCGGAACAGCGCGTGGCGAGTCGGGTCGCCGAGCGCCCGCGCCTGGGCCTGCAGTTCCGACATGAGCGTCCATCGTACGGGGGTCGCGTCGAACGGTGGATGGCTTTCTCCAATATTTCTGCAATAAGATAGAAGTATGAACGGTGACGGCGATCCATTCGACCCCGCGACCGCCTGGGAGGATCCGCCGGGCATGGGACGCTCGATCGTGATCGGCGTCGCGGTCGCGGCGGTCGTCTCGTTCCTCGCGGTCTGCGCGACGGTCCTCGCCGAGGGCGAGTCGCTGGGGTCGGCGATCGGTCTCGGGCTGTTCATCGCCTTCTGGGGCGGGCTCGGCTTCGGGGCGATGGTGGGCGGGGTCGTGTTCGCGTCGCGCGTCGAGCGCGAGGGGCACGGCACCCACTGAGCCTTGCGATCGAGCGAGCGTTCACACGCACGAAACCCGTCGGGACGGCGCTCGTCGTAGGTTCCGAGCATGGCCCAGCTCGTGACCGCCATCGTCAAGCCCTTCATGCTCGAGGAGGTGAAGGCCGCCCTCAAGGACCTCGGCGTGGCGGGCGCGACCGTCAGCGAGGTCCAGGGCTACGGGCGCCAGGGCGGCAAGACCGAGACCTTCCGTGGTTCGGAGTATGCGCTGGACTTCGTGCCCAAGGTTCGCATCGAGGCCCTGGTCGCGGACGACGAGGTCGACGCGGTGATCGCCGCGATCGGCGACGCGGCGCGCACCGGCAAGATCGGCGACGGGAAGGTCTGGTCGACCCCGGTCGGCCGGGTCATGCGGGTGCGCACCGCCGAGATGGGCGACGACGCGATCTAGCAGCGGCGCTCAGGCTCCGGCGAGGGCCAGGACCGCGGGGAACAGCACGTCGTTCTCCTTGTGGACGTGGAGGTGCGTGTCGGCGGTGAGCTCGGCGAAGCCCTCGAACAGCAACCGGTAGCTCGCGCACGCGTCGTCGGGCGGGGCGAAGCCGTCGGTCGCGGCGTGGAGCGCCTCGAGCAGCTCGCCGGTGCGCTCGTGCTCGGCGAGCATCACCCGGATGGGGTTGGCGATGCCCCCGCAGTGGGAGAGGGGTGCCGCTGCGTTCGTCGAGAGCTCGCGGATCATGGGGAAGAGCACCAGCTCCTCCTTCGCGAGGTGGGGCTCGAGGTCGTCGCGCAAGGCCACGACCAGCTCGGTGACCCGCACGAGCTCGGGGTGCCGGCGCCCGTGCACGGACTCGACCTTCTCGGCGAGCGCTTGGAGTCGGGGGAGCTCGGCGTGCAGGTAGGCGTGGTGGGTGGCCACGAGGTGGTCCACCATCGCTGCCGGCGCCAACGAGGCCCAGCCCGGGACGCCCTCGTCGGGGGCATCGCGCAGCGCGTCGGCGACGGCCGCCACATCGCACCCCGCCTCGGCGCACGCGTCCGCGAGGGTGGCGCGGCCGCCGCAGCAGTAGTCGAGACCGAACCGTTCGAGGACCCGAGCGGCGCTCGCGTCGAGGTCGACGATCTCGGCGAGGGACCGTGCTTCGATGGGGTGGTCGCTGGCGAGGCCCATGGGCTGCTCCTTCAGGTGAGGTGGAAGCCCGCCGCGGTGGCGATCACCACGGCGAGGCCGAAGAACGTCTGGCGGAGGCCGAGCACCTTGGCGGGTGCGGGGGATCTGCCGAGGGCCCAACCGAGCGCGACCAGCGCCACGATGGCGGCGGCACCTGCCGCGACGGCGGGCTCGATCGCCACCGCGAGCGCCGCGAGGGTCAGCGCCGCCGCGTCGGCGGCGATCAGCGGACCGGCTGGGGCGGCGCGACCGTGGAGGCGCTGGACCTGGGCTCGGACGTGGGGGATCGCGGTGGAGGCTCGGGCCGCGACGACCAACCACGCGCCGAGGGCGAGGCGCTCGCCGCCGCTGCCGGCGAGCACGATCGCGGCCGCCACGCCCGACACCCCGATCGCGCCGGCGAGCTCCGGAACGAGCCGCCGGCTCCTCGATCGGGCCCCGAACCACAGCTCGACGGCCACGAGCGGTGCTGCCGCGGCGATCGGCCACCAGAACGGGTGGGCGGCGAGCGCGAGGGCGAGCGTGACGAGGGCACCCGCGGCGGCGAGCTCGATGGCCAGCACCTTCCTGGCCAGCGCGGTCCGTGGGAGGCGCCGGTCTCGGTGGTGGTCGACGAGCGCGACGCGCAGCGGGGTGCGGACGACGAACGCGAGCAGCGCCGCGAAGCTGAGGCAGGCGCCGGCCCAGCTGGGCGCTAGGAGCAGCCCGAGGATGGCCGGCTCGCCGGTGAGGCCCCACCCCCCGTGCTCGGTCGGCATCGCGACCGTCCGGAGCGCGGATCGCGGCGACGGGGCCGGTCGGGCGGCCACGCTGCTCGCGGCGGTGCTCATCGGTCCGGCGAGGCCACCGAGCTGAGCGGCGTTGCCGCGAGCTCGTGGAGGAGCTGACCGCGTGCGCGCGCCCAGGGCTCGTGCAGGGCACAGTGGGCGCCGCCGCTGCAGGGCCGGTCCTCGAGCACGCATCGTCCGGTGTCGGTGCGCCCCTCGACCGCCTCGACGATGTCGAGCACCGAGAGGTCGTGCAGGGGCACGGTCAGCTCGTAGCCCCCGGTCGGGCCGGGCACCGACCCCACCCAGCCCCGGTCCACGAGCGGGGTCATCGCCTGGGCGACGAAGCCAGCGGAGGCGTCGAGGGCAAGGGCGAGCTCGCCAGCCTTCCGTCGCTCCGCCGCCCGGTCCAGCTCGAGGAGCGCTCGCGTGGCCAGGTCGGTCCGCCGAGTCACCTCCAATCTCATAGTGTGAGACTATGAGATGGTCGGCTCGACGGCAACGGGACGTCCGTCACGTGCCGCCGCGGCGATCAGCGCGGCGGTGCCCAGCGGATGGGCGTGCTCCCGGTCGCGTCGACGCGCACCGCCGGAACCGCCACCTCGAGCAGCGCCACGCCGATCGTGTTCGCGGAGCTGGTCACGTACTCGACGCCGTAGCGAACGAGGTGCGGTGCTTGGGGGAGCGGCTGGGCCCGTCGGATGACGACGAACCCGTGGTGGTCGCCGTAGGACACCTCCACCAGGCTGCCGACCGGTGGCGCGTACGTGTCGGGGCAGACGACGCCGGCCCCCACCGACGACACCTCGATCACCGCGGCCTCGGTCCAGACCAGCCGGCCCCCGCCGCCCCGCCGCTGCTTGGGCACGCGCCAGCGGACCTCCGTGGTCGGAGCGTCGTGCCGGGTGGCGAGCCGACGGTTGCGATCGGGGCCCATCCGTCCCCTATCGGCCGCTGCCCTTCGATCGGGAGGCATCGGCGAGCACTGCTTCGAGCTGCGCCGCGGTGCTCGCGAGCTGGCCCGACGCCGCCCGTCGGAGCCGGTCGTCGATGGCGCGGCCGAGGCCGGGCTCGTCGGTGAGCTCGATGATCAGGGTGTCGGCCGTGCCCGCCGCGTCGAGGCGCCGGAGGGTGTCGTAGAGCTCCCACGCGATGCCGGGCAGGTCGGCGAGGCTACCGAGCGAGACGAAGTGGGCTGCGGCGTGGCTCGCGGCGGGGCGATCCGCGTACCCGAGGTGCACCACGCGGGCGGCGTCCGCTGCGGCGCCGAGGTCGGCGGCGGCGATGGCGGCGGGCGTCGCGGCGACGGTTCGCAGCTCGGGCGCGTAGTGGCGAACCGCACGACCGGGCGACACGCCGCCGTCCTCGTCCACGTCGGTCGCCGGGTCCTCGACGGCCACGAGGTCGCCCACCGCGGCGACCAGCTGCTCCGCGGTGGTCGCGCCGTGGCGCAGGATCGTCAGCGCGCCGCCGTCGAGGCGGACGACGGTGGACTCGATGCCCCAGGTCGTGCGGCCGCCGTCGAGGATCACGTCGCAGGACTCGCCGAGATCGTGGGCGACGTGGTCGGCCGAGGTGGGGCTCACGTAGCTGAACCGGTTCGCGCTGGGGGCGGCCACCGGTCGGTCGGTGGCGTCGAGGAGCGCGAGCGCCACCGGGTGCGCCGGTGCGCGGACCGCCACGAGCGGTCCGCCGTCGGTCACCGATGGAGCGATCGAGGCGGACCGTGGCCCGATGATCGTGAGCGGTCCCGGCCACAGGGACTCGGTGAGGCGTCGCAGCGGCTCGGGCAGCGGCCCGTCGAGCACCCGTGAGAGCGCCCAGGACGGGTGGACGTGCACGATCAGGGGATCGTTGGCCGGGCGACCCTTCGCCTCGAAGACCCGACGGACCGCCCGTTCATCGGTCGCGTCCGCGCCGAGGCCGTACACCGTCTCGGTCGGGAAGGCGACCAGCCCCCCCGAGCGCAGCGCCGTCGCGGCGACCTCGATCGAGGCGGCATCGGGATGGGAGGGGTCGACGGTGAGCCGGGTTGCCGGCAAGGCTGCCTCCTGGCGGGGGAACCCGTCGAGGCTACCGTCGGCCCGTGACCTACTGCCTCGCACTGCGCCTCGACGAAGCGCTCATCTTCCTGGCTGACACCCGCACCAACGCGGGCGTCGACAACATCAGCACCTACCGCAAGCAGCACGTGATCGCGCCGAGCCCGGATCGGGTCTTCGTGCTCCAGTCCGCGGGCAACCTGGCGACGACCCAGGAGGTGCTCGACCGCATCGAGCGCGACCTCACCGCCGACGACGGTCGCGAGAGCCTGGCCACCGTTTCGCACCTCTTCGAGGCGGCGCTGTACATCGGCCGGCTGAGCCGGGAGGTCGTCGCTGCCCACCGCGACGGGCTCGCCGCGGTCGGCGCCGACGCGACGGCGTCGTTCCTGCTCGGCGGGCAGATCGAGGGGGAGCGCCCCGACATCGTGCTGGTCTACCCGGAGGGCAACTACATCCGGGCGTCGGACGAGCGACCCTTCCTCCAGATCGGCGAGAGCAAGTACGGCAAGTCGATGCTCGAGCTGGCGGTGCACGCCCGTCTGGGTGTCGTGGACGCGGCGAAGGTGGCGCTCAGCTCCATGCTCAGCACCGCACGGGCGAACCTCTCGGTGGGGCCTCCCTACGACCTCGCCGTGTATCGGAACGGGTCGCTCGAGCTCCAGGAGCACCGGATCGAGGAGGGCTCCGCCTACCTGGCCGAGCTGCAGGAGGTGTGGGTGCGGCACCTCACCCAGGCGATCGCCGAGCTGCCGCCGCTGCCCCCCGAGCTCGTCCCTCGCGCCTGATCGTCGCCTGGCGAGGCGGGATCAGGCGTCGTCGGCCAGCAGGCGTTCGATGGCGCGACGCATGACCCGTCGGGCCGCGGCGGGCGACTGCGCTCCGGACCCGTAGAGGTACCCGAGGGCTTCGATGCCCGACACCAGCCACAGCGCCTGCTCCAGGTCGTCGCGCCTCGAACGCGAGCGCTGGCGGTCGAGCTCGGGAGCGAACGCGACCGATTGCTGATCGCGCAGCTGCTCGAGCCGGTGCTGGTAGCCGGCGCGGACCCGGGGATCGGTGCGGGCGCGCGTCGCGGCCGCGGTGGCCAGCCCGGTGATCGCCTCGTAGAGCGAGCAGCGGTGCTCCACGAACCGCTCGATCCGTTCGACCCGAGGTCCCTCGCCCGCATCGTCGGGTGTGCGGAACCGGTGGTCGTTGCGCGCCATGCTGCGTTCGATCGCGGCGCGCACGAGCTCATCGATGTCGTCGTAGTACCGGTACACCGAGCGCAGGGAGACGCCGGAACGTTCGGCCACGTCGATGGCCGTCGGGTCGAGGTCGCCTTCGGCGAAGAGATCGAGCACACCGTCGAGCACCGCGTCTCGGTTGCGGTCGCGCCGCGCGGTCCGACCGTCGACGGTGGCCTCGGCTCGATCGTCCGCCTGGCTCATGCGACCCCAGGCTACGCCTCGTGCGTCAGTCGGTGCTCCGCAGCAACCGGCCGGGGTGCGCGCCGGTGTGCTCGCCGCCCTCCAGGAACGGCACGCCGTTCACGATCGTGTGGTCGATGCCCTCAGCGCGCTGCACGAACCGGGCCGCGCCGCCGGGGAAGTCGTGCGCGATCTCGGGGAGCGGGAGGTGGAGGCCCTCGAGGTCGATGACGTTGACGTCGGCGTAGGCACCAGGCCGCAGCTCACCTCGGTCGCGGTAGCCGATGAACCGAGCGGTGTCGGAGGTCAGGCGGCGCACCGCGTCCTCGATCGGGAGGGTGCCCCGGTCGCGCACCCAGTGCGACAGGAAGAACGTGGGCTGCGACGCATCCATGATCTGGGTGGCGTGGGCTCCGGCATCGGCGAGGCCCATGATCGTGACGGGGGAGCGCAGCAGCTCCTCGATGGCGCTGAAGTCCTCGTTGAGCACCGGCCAGTTCGCGATCGCTCGGCCGTCGGTGCGGTCGAGGACGTCGAGGTAGTGCGCCACGGGGGTGGCTCCCGCGGCGCGAGCCTGTGCCGCGATGCTGTCGTCGCTGCCGTACTCGTAGACGGCGCCCGGGTCGGGGACCATCAGGTACATGCGCTCGAACGGTTCGATGGGCTTGTTCGCGCCCTCCTCGTCGAGGCGGGCGCGCACCTCCGGGTCGCGGATGGCAGCGAGCCGTCCGGCGAGGTCGAGCTCCTTGAGCGGCTGGAAGCTGGGCAGGTCGTCGATCAGGGTGTTCGCTGCCAGCGAGAACAAGATGCCGATGCCGCGCGGGGTGGTCTGGGGGCGCAGCTGTGCGCCGGTGCGGTTCGCATCGACGGCCAGGTCGATCACGCGCCGGTAGTGGTCGCCCATCGAGCGCATCTGCATGAGGTTGAACGAGAACGGCCGACCCGTGCGGCGGCTGAGCTCGGCGATCCAGGCCATCTCCTCGTCGACGCGCGACGTGGAGCCGTCCTGCTCGTTGTACCGGGGAGCGCACTCGAGCACGCCACGGCCGAGCTCGCGAAGCGGCTCGGCGATCGCGAAGAACTCCTCGGGATCGGCCCAGGTTCCCGGGACGAACCGGCCGTCGGGCACCCGGTGGCTCAGGCTCCGGGAGATGGAGTAGCCGAAGGCGCCCGCTTCGACCGACGCGCGCACCTGCGCTGCCAGCTGCGCCTTCTGGTCGTCGTCGAGGTGGAAGTCCTCGTCGCACGCGGCGTCGCCGACGACGTAGAGCCGCAGCGCGACGTCGCCCACGTAGCCGCCCGCGTTGATCCCCTTGGGGAGCGGGTCGATCGCGTCGAGGTACTCGCCGTAGGTCTCCCACTCCCACGACAGGCCTTCGAGGATCGCCGAGGCGGGGATGTCCTCCACGGACTCCATCGCGTTCGCGAGGACCTCTGCCTGGCCGGGACGGACCGGGGCGAACGTCATGCCGCAGTTGCCCATCACCACGGAGGTGACGCCGTGGTAGCACGACGACGTCATCAGCGGATCCCAGCCGATCTGGGCGTCGAGGTGGGAGTGGAGGTCGACGAAGCCCGGGGTGACGATCCGTCCGTCCGCGTCGATCGTGCGGTGCGCCCCCGCGGCGTCGACCTCGCCGACCTCGACGATGCGGTCGCCGCTGATCGCGACGTCGGCTCGCTGCGGGGCCGCGCCGGTCCCGTCGACCACCGTCCCGCCCCTGATGACCAGATCGTGCGCCATGTCGGTCCCCCTTCGATGCGAAGGGGTCCGACCCTACCGGTCCGTCAGCGGCCCAGCAGCTTGGACAGGAAGCCTCCCGTCCCGGCGTCTCGCTCGTGGCCCTGGCAGCGGTCCCCTCGGGGAACGTCTCCCAGCACCTGGTCCACGTGCATGCCGCACCCGGCGAAGGTGGGCTTGCCGCAGGTCTTGCACGTCACTCGTCTGCACATACCCCCGAGGGTATCACGCGGCAACGACTTCGCCACCTGCACCGTGCGCGGTCACTCGTCCGGCTCGTCGTCTACCGGCTCGTCGTCTACCGGCTCGTCGTCTACCGGCTCGTCGTCCACTGGCTCGTCGTCCACTGGCTCGTCCGGCTCGCTCCGGCGCCGCCGCGCCGCCATCGCGCCGCCGGCGACGGCGGCGACCGCCACCGCGCCGATCCCGATCGCTGGCCAGGGAACGCCACCTCCGTCCCGGCCGTCGCCCGAGCCGTGCTCGGCACCTCCGTCGCTCGAGGCCACGGTGGTGGTCGTCGTCTCCGCGATCCCGCGGAACGGGCCGGTCACCTCGTAGGTGATGCCGCCGTTCAGCGTCTGCTGCGACGCCCCGGGGATGATCTGCGCGAGGGCGCTCGGGGTCGGCCCTCGCTGGCTGGAGAAGTAGAGGCGGCTGCGGTCGGGGTTGAAGCACGGACCGGTGATCTCGGAGCCGCCGTGACCCTCGGCGACGAGTCGCACGAACGGTGCCACCTCGCCTTCGGCCGAGATGATGACCACCTCGAGGTTGCCGCCGTCCTCGGCGACGTAGATGTCGCCGGTCCCCGCATCGACGGTGATGTTGTCGACGCCCGAGAGCACCGCGCCCTCCACGCCGAGCGTCTCGGGGTCGCCGTCCCAGATGATCGAGTGCACCTGGTCGCGCACGTCGAGGCGGTGCACCCGGTCGTCGCCCTTCGTGGTGAAGAAGACGGCTCCCTCGTGGTACCAGATCCCCTCGGCACCGTCGAAGCGGGTCGCTCCGGCCACCTGCTCCTTCGTCGCGGTCGGCACGCCGAAGGGGTTCGGCACCACCCCCCAGGTGACCGTGCCGTCGTCGGCGACGGTCGCGGCTTCGAGCACGCCGAGGGCGAGGTCCGGATAGGCGCTGGGCAGGTAGCGGTAGAGGACGCCGTCGGGCTCGTCCTCGGTCATGTAGACGGCCTCGCCCTCCGGGTCGACCGCCGCGGCTTCGCGGCGCCAGCGACCCATGGCAACCTGCGCGATCGCGCCGGCCTTCCCCTGCGGATCGCACTCCCAGAGCTGCCCGAGCTTGTCGATCGGCTCCTCGCACGACATCCAGGTACCCCACGGCGTCGGGCCACCGGCGCAGTTCGAGGTGCTCCCCTGGAGGATCCAGTAGGCATCCGCGATCTCGCCCGCCGCGGTGAAGCGGATCGCCCCGACCCCGCCCGCGTTGGGCGCGTAGAGGTCGGTGACCTCGCTGTTGCAGACGTAGATCCAGCCGCCGTCGTCGGCGGGGAAGCACGCGGCCCCGTCGGGGAAGCCGTGCCAGCGGTGGTCGGTACCCCCGACGGGCTCGCCAGCCACCGCTACCACCCGGGAGGTGAACCCCTCCGGCAGCAGCAGCCCGTTCTCGTCGGGCTCGGAGGCGAGCGGCCCGTACGGGCTGTCGCCAGGGACCGCCGGGTCTGCGTCGGAGCGGGCGACGAGGACGAGCGGGAGCGTCGCTCCGCCGGCGCCGGCGGCGATCGCTCGTCGGAGGAACTGTCGTCGGTCGATCCCCGGAACCTAGCGAAGCCGTGCCGGTGGAGCGATCGGTGTCGGTCCGCGAGACTTCTCGCATGGCGATGCTGCGTCGTCCCCTTCGCTCCGTGGTGGCGGCATCGGTCCTCGCTTCGATGACGGCATCGGTCGTGGTGGGTCCGGTCGCCGGCGCGTCGCCCGCTCGTTCGGTCGAGCCGAGGGCGGCTTCGTGCACCCAGACCCCGTTCTCGGCCGGCTTCGATGCCGCCGTGCGGGCTCGCTGGCCCGGCCGTCGCATCAGCGCGGCCGTGTACGACACCCGCACCGGATGCCAGTACCGGTACCGCTCGGACCTGCGCATCACCACCGCCAGCGTCCTCAAGGCCGAGATCATGGCGGCGGTCATCCTGCGGGCGCAGCGAGCGGGGCGAGGGCTCACCGCGTCGGAGCGGGCGCTCATCACCCCCATGATCCGGTTGTCGGACAACCCCTCGGCCAGCTCGCTGTGGACGTCGGTGGGCGGCGTCTCGGGCATGGCCGCGCTCGATCGCGAGCTCGGCCTCACCGAGACGCGGGAGGCATCCCCGTGGGGTCTCACCTCGACGTCCGCGGCCGACCGCAACGCGCTGCTCCGCCAGCTCGTCCTCGGCCAGTGGGGGCCGTTCTCCGCCGCCAGCCGAGCGACCGCTCGGGCCTTCCTGCTCGACGTGGCCCCGTCGCAGCGGTGGGGCATCACCGCCGGCGTGCCGTCGGCCTGGAAGGTCCCGCTGAAGAACGGCTTCTACCCGTCCTCGTGCTGCGGGTGGCGCATCAACACCTCCGGGGTCGTGGAGCGCCCCGGAGGCGGGGCCTACGTCGCCACCGTGCTCTCCGACGGCTGGCCGAACCAGGCGTCTGGCGTCGAGGCGGTCGAATACGTCTCACGGGTCATCGCGTCCTGGACGCTCGCGAGCATCGGGCCGCACCTCTCCGCCGCTGCCTTCGCTCGCCAGGCCTACCGCGACGTGCTCGGGCGGAGCGCCTCGTTCGCCGAGGAGCAGGCGATGGCCGGCCGCATCGGCGCCACGTCCGCTCGGGCCGGATCGGAGCTGGCCTCGCTGCTGTCGACCCCCGGCATCGATGCCACGAGCTTCTCGCTGCTGCGCCTCTACCTGGGCGCCCTCCATCGGCCTCCCGATGCCAGCACGTGGTCGAAGCGGCTGGCCCAGCTGCGCGCTGGGTCCCGCACCATCGAGCAGCTGGCCGACATGGTCGCGTGGTCGCCGGAGCTCGCCGGGGGATCGACACCGTTGACCACCGAGCAGTTCGTCGACCTCGCCTACGAGCGCGTCCTCGGCCGGGCGCCCACCGAACAGGAGCGGGCGGTGTGGCTGGCTCAGCTGGACAGCGGGACGGCCCGCGGGTCGCTCCTCGTGGCGCTCACCGGCTCGGCCGCGTACCGCTGGTCGTCGTGGCAGCGGGTGAAGGTGACCGGCGCGACGCTCGCCGTGCTGCGCCGGCTGCCCACCAGCACCGAGCTGGCGACCTGGGAGCACCGGCTGTGGAGGGGCTGGACCACCGACCAGCTCACGTCGTGGCTGTTCTCCTCGAAGGCCTACGCCGCCCGCTTCGGCTGACCATCGGAGGGCGCGAACGACCGGCTCAGTCGGTGAGCGGCGCCCGCCAGCGAAGCGCGGTTCCGCCGCCTGGCCGGTCGGCGACCTCGAACGACCCGCCGACCTCCTCGGCCCTGGTGGTGAGGTTGCGCAGCCCGTGGCCACCGGCGCCTCGATCGCCGAGGCCCCGGCCGGCGTCGTCGATGGTGATCGTGACCCGCCCGCCGTTCACCACCACGCGCACGTCGGCCGTGGGCGATCCGGCGTGGCGCGCCACGTTCGCCAGCCCTTCGCGCACCACCGCCACCACGTGGGGCACCAGCCGATCGGGGACGCCGCTGTCGACGGGGCCCTCGAAGCGGAACGTCGGCGCGTACCCGAGCGCCTCGAGCAGCTCGTCGCCCACCGCGAGGAGCTGACGGCGCAGCCCTCGCGACGAGGTGGGCGGCGGGTTGAGCTCGTAGATCGAGGCCCGCACGTCGCGGACGGTGAGGTCGAGGTCGTCGACGGCCTGCTGGATCCGGTCGGCCACCTCGGGCGCCGCGGCCACCTTCGCCACCGATTGCAGCGAGAGGCCGGTGGCGAAGAGGCGCTGGATCACCGTGTCGTGCAGGTCGCGGGCGATCCGCTCGCGCTCCTCCGCGATGTCGTGCTCGCGGACCTTCGCGAGGAGGCGCGCGTTCTCGATGGCGACCCCGGCAGCGGCAGCCAGCCCGACGGCGAGCTCCTCGTCGACCTCGTCGAACGCGTCGGCGCCCTGCTTGTCGGTGAGGTAGAGGTTCCCGAAGGCCTCCCCCCGCACCAGGATGGGCACGCCGAGGAACGAGCGCATCGGGGGGTGGCCGGGCGGGAACCCGAACGACTCGGGGTGCTGGGACAGATCGGGGAGCCGCAGCGGTCGAGGCTCCACGATGAGCACCCCCAGGATGCCGTGGCCCTTCGGCAGCTCGCCGATCGTGGCCGCCTCGTCATCGGTGAGCCCCACCGTCACGAACGACGACAGGTGCGTGCGATCGACGCTCAGGACGCCGAGGGCGCCGTAGCGGGCGTCGACCAGCTCGGTGGCGGTCTCCACGATGCGGCGCAGCACGGCGCCCAGCTCCAGGTCGGAGCTCACCGACATCATGGCGGTGATCAACCGCCGCAGGTCTGCGACCCCCGAGGACCCATCCACGCACGGATGGTAGGTCGGGAGGTGGGGGGCTCAGCGAAGCGGGCTGGGCCCCGCGTGGGTCGTGCGGGCCACGCGATCGGCCTGCCTGGCCGCGTAGACCGCCGCCTCGGTGCGGCGTTGCATGCCGAGCTTCATGAGGACGTTGCTGACGTAGTTCTTGATCGTCTTCTCGGCGAGGTGGAGCCGCTCGCCGATCTGGCGGTTCGTGAGCCCCTCGGCGAGCAGGTCGAGGATTCGCCGCTCCTGGGGGGTGAGCGACGCGATGCGCTCGTCCTCCTCCTGGCCGTGGCGCAACCGTTCGAGCACCCGGGTCGTCATCGCCGGATCCAGCAGGGACTGGCCGGCCGCCACCCGCCGCACGCCTTCCACCAGGTCGTTGCCACGCACCTGCTTGAGGATGTAGCCCGATGCTCCCGCCATGATGCTGTCGAAGAGGGCCTCGTCGTCGGCGAACGAGGTGAGCATGAGGCAGCGCACCTCGGGGTGGCGGGACCGGATCTCCCTCGCCACCTCCACGCCGCTGCCGTGCTCGAGCTGCACGTCGAGCACGGCCACGTCGGGGCACGCCACCGGGATTCGGGCCAGCGCCTGCTCCGCGGTGCTCGCCTCGCCGACGACCTCGAGGTCCTCTTCGCTGTCGAGCAGGTCGCGCACGCCGCGACGGACCACCTCGTGGTCGTCGAGCAGGAAGATCCGCGTCGCCATGGGCCACATCATGGCGCGGTCGCACGTCACACGGGCAGGGACCTTCGACCCGGTCTGGCGGGGCATCGGGCCCTGAACGACCTGGGTGCCGGGGCATCATCATGGGAACGCTCCCGAACCATCGACCTCGAGGTACCTCTGTGAGTCCCGCCAACCAGACGCTCCTGGCCCGCTTCTCCGTCGCGATCTCCATCTTCGCCCTCGTGATGGTCGGTGTCGTCGCCGTCCGCGGCGACGGTGGGGGCGGCAGCTCGGAGGCCGCCGCTGCCGCGCCCGTCGCGGTCGCGCTCAGCGAGTTCGCGATCGCGCCGTCCACCGTCACGGTGCCCGTGGGCGGGAAGCTCCAGGTGTCGAACAACGGGTCGGTCGACCACAACGTCCACGTGATCGACACCTCGATCGCCTCCACCGACCTCAAGGCCGGTGCGTCGGAGGAGGTCGACCTGTCGAGCCTCTCGCCCGGCACCTATGAGCTGTTCTGCTCCATCCCCGGCCACAAGGACTCCGGGATGACGGCCACGCTGATCATCACCGACGGCAGCGCCGCCTCCACCGACGCCGCCCACGAGTCCGAGACCGCGAGCAGCGATCACTCGAACACCGACATCAGCTCGCTCGTCGCCACCGATGCGCTGGCGAAGAGCATCGACGAGCAGATGCAGACGGGGATGGACGACGGCGTGGCGACCTTCAAGGACTTCATCCAGAAGTACGCCGACGGCGACGTGAAGAGCGGCAACCAGAAGCTCGAGCCGACCTCCGTCGAGGCCGACGGCACCAAGGTGTTCGACCTGACCGCGTCGATCATCGACTGGGAGGTGAGCCCGGGCAAGACCGTGAAGGCGTGGGCGTACAACGGGATGGTCCCCGGCCCGTGGATCCGGGTGGAGCCCAACGACAGCGTGAAGATCAACCTCCACAACGAGCTGCCCATCAGCACCGACATCCACTGGCACGGCGTCGACGTCCCGAACGACCAAGACGGCGTCGCCGGGATCACCCAGGACTACATCCTCCCCAACACGACCTACACGTACGAGTTCAACGTGGGCCCGAAGCACCAGCTCGCCATGTACCACGCGCACTACCACGGCCAGGACGCCGTGCTGAACGGCCTGTTCGCCGTGTTCCAGGTCGGCGACGTCGAGATGCCCGCTCCCGGGGAGTACGGCTACTTCACCGTGCCGGAGAACCTGAAGATCTCCCAGGAGATCCCGATCGTGGTCAACGACGCCGGCACCATCGGCCTCTCGATCAACGGCAAGGCGTTCCCCGAGACCCAGGCGATCGTGGCCAACAAGGGCGAGTACGTGCTCATGCACTACTACAACGAGGGCCTGGTCGGGCACCCCATGCACCTGCACCGCCAGTCGCAGCTCGTCGTGGCCAAGGACGGGTTCCCGCTGGAGGCGCCGTACCAGATGGACACGCTCTGGATCGCGCCCGGTGAGCGCTACTCGGTGCTGGTGCGGGCCGACGAGGTCGGCGTGTGGGCCTTCCACTGCCACATCCTCAACCACGCCGAGAGCGACGACGGCCTGATGGGCATGGTCACCGCCATGGTCGTCAACGACCCGAACGCCACGACCTGAGGTCCCCCCACGCGACCTGAGGTCGTCGCCCAGATCGAGGCCGCCCGGGACTGCCCCCCGGGCGGCCTCTTCGCGTGTGCCAGAGTGCCCAGCGCATGAGGTGGCCGTCGTGGGACGAAGCAGCGATCGCTTCGGTGGTGCTCGCCGCGACGTCGGTGGTGGCGCGCCGGCGCACCGGGCGGGCTGCTCGCACGGTGGCGGGGTTCACCCAGGAGGTCGCGCTGATCTCCTTCCTCTACATGGTCTGGCGCCTGGCCCGTCAGCTGCCGCTCGTGCACGAGGAGGGCGCCTACGACCGTGGCCGGTGGATCTGGGACGTCCAGCGCTGGCTGCACCTGCCCAGCGAGCTGTCCATGGAGCGCTGGCTGGAGCGCCACGAGACCCTCGCCCACTGGACGGTGACCTACTACGCGACCGTCCACGTGCCGTCGCTGCTGCTGTTCCTCCTCTGGCTGTGGGTGCGCCACCGCGACCAGTACCCGCGCTGGCGCAACGCGCTCGCCATCACGACGGGGTTCTGCCTGTTCTTGCGGTTCATCCGGGTGGCCCCGCCGCGCCTGCTGCCCGAGCTCGGCTTCGTCGACCTGCCAGCGGAGCTGGGTCGAGACATCTACGGCCCGTTGGGGACCGGGGCGTCGGACCAGTTCGCGGCGATGCCGAGCATCCACGTGGCGTGGGCGGCGATCGTGTGCTTCGGGATCTTCACCTCGACGCGCTCTCGGTGGAGGTGGATCGGCCCGATCCACCTCGCGCTCACGTTCTGGGCGGTGATGGCGACCGCGAACCACTGGTGGCTCGACGGGATCGTCGCGGTCGCGCTGGTCGGGCTCTCCCTGTGGATCGACGACGTCGTCCGCGCCTGGGCGGCCCGTCGCGGGCCCGAGCGCGACGATGCCCGCCTCTCGGAGGGAGGGAGGAAGAGGCGGGCACCGGCGTGACAGGAAGCGAGGCGCTGTCGTTGCAGTCCTACCCGGCTCGGCGACGCGCCAAACGCGCTCCGTGGTCGGCCGTCCCCGTGTCCCCGATCGTCCCGAGGCGCCAACGTCAGGTGCTGGGCTCGAGCGGCCGTTCCTCCACCCGCCCGTCGGCGTGGCGGGCGAAGCGGCCCCGATCCGGGCCGTGGTGGGGCGCGTCGTCGTCCCAGGGCCATCCGCCGAACCCGGTCGCCTGGTAGTCGGCGAAGGCCTGGCGGATCTCCGATTCGGTGTTCATGACAAACGGCCCGTACCTCGCCACCGGCTCACCGATCGGGCGGCCCTGGAGGACGAGCAGCTCCACCGCCTCGGTCCCGGCCACCAGCTCGACCTCGCGGTCGCAGCGCACGACGGCGCCGGTGTCGTTGCCCAGCGGGTGACCCCCCACCTCGAGCCCGTTGCCCGAGAACGCGTAGAGAGTGCGGATCGTGTCGGCGCCGGTCGCGGCGGGCATGGTCCACCGGGCGCCCGCGTCGAGCTCCACGTGCCAGATGGCGAGGTCGGACTCAGGTCGGGCCGCCCAGGAGTTCGGCGGCGGCGCGAGGGGCTCGGCGTCGCCGAGCGCTCCCGCGTACACCGTCACCGTCGAGCGGCGGCCGTCCACGTCGACGTGGTCGAGCTGCGGGACGTCCTCGGCCCAGAGCATCGTGAAGTACGGGTCGACGAGCTTGTCCGAGGCCGGCAGGTTCAGCCAGATCTGGAAGAGGTGCAAGGGGTTGGGGGCATCGGTGCGAACCAGCGGGAACATCTCGCTGTGCACCACGCCACCGCCGGCGGTGAGCCACTGCGCGTCTCCCCGACCGAAGCGAGCGGTGGCGCCCAGCGAGTCGCTGTGGTCGATCAGGCCCTGCCGCACCACGGTCACCGTCTCGAAGCCGCGGTGGGGGTGCTGGGGGAACCCCGGCACGTGGTCGCCGTGGTACATGTTCCAGCCGTCCTTGCCGGCGAAGTCCGAGCCCAGGTCGCGGCCGTCGAGCGCAGCAGCCGGGCCCTGCGATCCGTCGCCGTGCGGGTACCGGTCGAGGTGGTGCGCGCAGAACAGGAACGGGTCGATGGTCGGCCACTGGGTGCCGAGCGGCACCTCCTGGAGGACGGGATCGTCGTGGTCGGTCGTCGTGCTCATGGCACCCACGCTACGGGTGCGCGGCAACCTCCCGGCCGTGGGCCTCCGCCGACCTACCATCGCTGCACCGTCCGTCGTCCGGTCGACGTGGCGGGGAAGGGGGACCCTCCATGGCGTTGGTGGCTGCCACCGATCTGCCGTTCCTGCTCACCGAGTCGCGGGCCACGCCCATGCACGTCGGTGGCTTGCAGGTGTTCGAGCTGCCGCCCGATGCCGGTCCCCACTGGTTGCGCGAGCAGTACGAGGCGATGCTGGCCTACGACGACATCGCGCCGCTCTTCCGCCAGCGTCCCTACCGATCGCCGGGCACCGGCTTCGGGTGGGCGTGGCGTGAAGACGACGAGCTCGACATCGAGTACCACGTCCGCCACTCGGCGCTCCCGGACCCCCACCGGGTCCGCGAGCTGCTCGCGGTGGGCGGCCGGCTCCACGGCAGCCTGCTCGACCGCCAGCGCCCGCTGTGGGAGTTCCACCTCATCGAAGGCCTGGAGGGCAACCGGTTCGCGGCCTACACGAAGATCCACCACTCGGTGATCGATGGCGTCTCCGCGCTGCGGCTGCTCGAACGCTGGCTCTCGCCCGACCCCCAGGCCGAGGTCCCGCCAGCCTGGGCGGCGCGGCCCAAGCGCTCGCGCGGCGCCGGCCAGTCGACCGCGGATCCCCTCGAGCTGATCGTCGGCACGGCCAAGGGCGCGGTCGACCTGCTCGGCGTGACGCCGGCGCTGCTGCGGTCGGCTCGTCGAGCGATGACCGAGGAGCTCGCCGGGTTCCCCTTCAAGGCGCCGTCCACGATGTTCAACGTCCACATCACGGGTGCCCGACGCATCGCGGCGCAGACCTGGAGCCTCGCTCGCATCAAGGCGGTGGCCAAGGCGTCGGACGCCACGTTGAACGACATCGTGCTGGCGATGTGCTCGGGGGCGCTTCGTCGCTACCTCGTGGAGATGGACGCCCTCCCGGACTCGGCGCTCACCTCCATGGTGCCGGTGAGCCTGCGCACCGACGACAGCGCTGGTGGCAACGCGGTGGGGGCGGTGATCACCTCGCTCGCCACCGACGTGGTCGACCCGAGCTGGCGCCTCGCTCGCATCAAGGAGTCCATGCAGATCGCGAAGGAGTCGATGTCGTCGCTCACCCCGGTGCAGCGGCTCGCGCTCAGCGCGGCCAACATGGCACCCCTCCCGCTGGTGTCGGCCCTCGGCGGGGGCGCGGGCTGGCCGCCCCCGTTCAACGTGATCATCTCGAACGTCCCCGGGCCCCGTGAGGCGCTCTACCTCAACGGGGCTCGCCTGCAGGGCGTCTACCCCATGTCGATCCCGTACCACGGCCAAGCGCTGAACATCACGCTCACCAGCTACGAGGACAACCTCGAGTTCGGCCTCACCGGGTGCCGGCGGCGCGTGCCGCACCTCCAGCGGCTCCTCGCGCACCTCGAAGCCTCGCTCGTCGAGCTCGAGGTCGCGGTCGGCCTCAGCAACGGCAAGCCCAAGCGCCGCGCCGCGGCACGCAAGCCGACCTAGATCGGCAGGTCGCCCGTCGCGGTGCGGGTGCTCCCGTGGTCGCGGTAGGCGGCGATGGTGCGCTGGGCGATCCGCATCTGGTGGATCTCGTCCGCGCCATCGGCGAAGCGGGCCCAGCGTGCGTGCTGGTACATGTGCGCCAGCGGGGTGTCGGTGCTGTAGCCCAACGCCCCGTGCACCTGGATCGAGCGGTCGATCACCCGGTTGAGCATGTTGGCCACGAAGTGCTTCGCCATGCTCACCTCCGACTTGAAGTCGAGCTGGTTGTCGATGCGGTAGGCAGCGTGGAGCACCATCAGCTTCGCCTGGTACAGCTCCATCGTGGAGTCGGCGATCATCCATTGGACGCCCTGCTTCTCCGCGAGCATCGAGCCGTGGCTGAACCGGCTGAGCGAGCGCTCGACCATCATGTCGAGCGCCGTCTCGGCCTGGGCGATCCAGCGCATGCAGTGGGCGAGGCGGGCCGGCCCGAGGCGGTACTGGCCGAGGAGGTGCCCCTGGCCGCGACCGCCCAGCATGTTGTCGTTCGGCACCCGCAGGTCCTCGATCACGATCTCGGAGTGGCCCGTGCCGCCGTGCATGGTCTCGACCTCGCGCACCCGGTTCCAGCCGGGCCAGTTGGTCTCGACGATGAAGGCGGTGTTGGCCGCCTGGGGGAGATCGGGGTTGTCTTCGGTGCGGCACACGAGGATGGCGAAGCTGGCCCGTCGGGCGTTGGAGATGAACCACTTGTGGCCGTTGATGACCCACTCGTCGCCGTCTTGGACCGCGGTGGTGCGGATGAGTGTCGGGTCCGAACCGGCCACCTCGGGCTCGGTCATGGCGAAGCAGCTCATCGTCGTGCCCTCGCACAGTGGCTTGAGGTACTTCTGCTTCTGCTCGTCGGTCGCCCAGTGCAGCAGCGTGTGCATGTTGCCCTCATCGGGGGCCATGCAGTTGAAGACGAACGGCCCGTAGTACGCCTTCGCCGCCTCGGCCTGCACCATCGCGAGCTGCACGTGCCCCAACCCCATGCCGCCCCACTCCTCGGGCATGTGCGGGAGCCAGATGCCCGCCTCCTGCGCCTTGGTCCGCATGCCGATCAGCTTGGTGAGGTACTCGGCGCGGTCCTCGATGTGGTCCGGGTCGGTGAGCTCGGCCTCGGTGGGCTTGATGACATCGTCCACGAAGGCTCGCACCCGCATCCGGAGGTCTTCGAGCTCGGGCGTCAAGGTGAAGTCGATGGCCATGGGCGCGGACGCTACCGCCGATCGGCGCCGCTGTCTTGACCCGCGGGTCAAGCGGCGGCCCGAGCCGAAGGTTGACACCGCTTCGAGACGGATCGGGTGAGGTCGTGGGGCGATCCGGGCGCGACGATCAGGTCCCGCTCGCTTCCAACCCTCGAGGTACCGCTGTGAACCGCACTCGACGCATGCTCGCCTTCGCCGCCCTCGGCGCCCTCCTCTTCGCTGGCGCTGCGGCGTGCGGAACCAGCGGCTCCGACGACGCGGCGGACGGCACCACGACCACCGCCGCGCCGGCGGACACGTCCGACACGACCGGCGCGTCCGATTCGACGACCTCCTCCGTCGCCGACGAGGGATCGTCGAGCGGTGAGCAGGACTGCACGGCCACGGCAGACACCACGACGTACTCGGGCGACTCGGTGGTGCTGTTCGCCACGGACCAGGACGAGCAGAAGGAATCGGAGATCGCTGCGGACGACACGGTGACGATCTCGGCCGACGGGACGTCGATGGACCCCGACCCCATGGAGGTCGAGGCCGGGAAGATGTTCGGCGTGAAGGTCGACGGCTACGACGTGATCGACGCCGTGAAGATCGGGTGCGCCGGGAGCCAGACCATGGTCCCCGGGGCCACGATCGGCTTCATCATCACCGAGCCGGGCACGTACCCCCTGTCGCTCGAGATCGCCGGCACCGAGCTCGGGACCGTCGTGGTCAGCTGATCGAGCCGTCGCCAGTCGCGAAGAGCGACACGAGATCTCGCCGGCTCGCGACCCCGAGCTTGCGGTAGACGCTCTGGAGCTGGTTCTCCACGGTGCGGACCGAGACGCCGGCGGCCTCCGCGACCGACCGGTTCGACGCACCGCCGGCGACGGTGGTCGCGACGTGGCGCTCCCGCTCCGTGAGCGGATCGGCGATCCGACGCAGCGTCCACGGCAGCACCTTGCCCAGGCTCGTCGCGACCCGATGGGCCTCGAACGCGGCCCGCACCGCGGTCGCGTCGTCGTGGCGGGCGGTCGCGAGGTCTTGGCGCGCGAGGTGGAGCTCCGCGGCGGCGATCGGCCACCGGGCCTCCGCTCGTCGAGCGAGGCGAGCGATCGCCTCGATGTCGGCATCGAGCTCCGCTCGAGCCCGATCGGCGACGAAGGCGAGCAGCCAGGAGTCGGGCGCGCTGCGGCGCACGCGCTCGAGGGGAGCGATCGCGGCCTCGGGTGCGCCCAGCCGGACGAGCTCGTGGAGGACGATGACGCCGCTCAGGACCTGGGCGCCGTCGATCGCCTCGGCCGCGCCGGCGACGAGCTTGGCCGTGGCGGCGCTGGTCAGGACCCCGGCCTCGACGGTGTCGCACCAGGCATCGGCGGTGGCGACCTGCACGCGGACCCGACCGTCGGCACCGGCGGCGTCCACCGCCGCGTCGAGGCACGAGCGCGCGAGGTCGAGCTCCTCGCACTGCGCCGCGACCCACCCGCGCGCGGCGATGGCGAGCGGGCGGGCGCTGATCAGGTCGTGGCCGTCGAGCTCGTGGACGGCACGGTCGAGCGCGGCCGCCGCCGCGGCGGGTGCTCCGCCCACCGCGCCCGCGAACCCGACGAGGAACCGCCAGGTGCCGGCGGTCGCCTCCGCTGCCGGCCCTGGTCGACCGAGGTGCTCGGTGGCCCAGGTCTGCGCCGCGATCGGTCCGTCCGCGCCGAGGGCGGCGAAGGTGCCGCTGAAGCGCACCAGCTCACCGGACCAGGGGAGCAGCGCTCGGTGGCGCTCGGCGAGCGGCAGGGCGGCGTCGATGGTCTGCCAGCAGGCGGGGGCATCTCCGGCCATCGCCTGGGCGTAGGCCGCCACGATCGCCGCGTTGAGCCGGGTCGGCTCGTCGGCCGAGGCATCGGGCACCTCGATCGCGGTCAGGTCGCCGCGGATCGAGGCCAGCTTCGCCCGGTCGGCGGCGACGAACGCTCGGGCCGCCGGGTCGACCAGCAGCGGTTCGATCTGGTCGAGCAGCGCGCCAGCCTCGTCGATGCGGCCGCCGTGGGCGACGAGGTGCACCGAGAGCCGCCCGGCGCCTCGGGCGCGCTCGTCGTCGTCGGCTGCGGTGCGCAGGGCCGCCCGCAGCGCCTCCTCGGCCTCGAGGGATCGCCCGGCGCCGGAGTGGGCGGCACCGAGCACCAGCTGGGCCTCGAAGCCGCCTCCGTCGGCGATGGCGGCGATCGCCAACCGCGCCGCGAGGTCGTGGTCCAGGGCGGAGAACGCGCTCTGCGCCGCCGAGACGAGGTCGGCGACCCGGACCGGGCTGCCGACGTCGACGAGCGCGGTGGTCGCGTGCAGCCGCTCGCTCCCCGTCGAGCCGTGGTCGTCGAGCACCGCGGTGGCGACGGTCCTGGTCAAGCGACGGCGCTCGGCGACGCTCAACGCCGCCAGGGCGGCTTCCGCGTAGAGCGGGTGGGCCGGGCGTGCCATCGCCCGGGGTCCGTCCTCCACGATCAGCCATCCGTCCTGCTCGGCGGCATCGATCGCCTCGTCGCTGCACGCCCGACGGGCGGCGGAGAGCGCGACCGCCCCGAGGATGGCGGCGGTCTGCAACGAGCGTGAGACGCCCGGCCCCGCGTCCTCCAAGCGTGCTTGGAGGACCCGCATCAGGTGCGGAGGCGCCTCGACCTCGAGCTCGAGGCCGTCGCGGTGGCGGCGGGCGAGCGCCGTCAGGAGCTCGCGGAGGAACAGCGCGTTGCCGCCGGTGCGAGCCTCGAGCGTGCGAGCGAGGTCGAGCTGCCGGGAGCGTTCGACATCGGCGAGCACCGTGGCGACGAGCGTCTCGATGGAGGCCTCGTCGATCGGGTCGAGCTCGTGGTGGCGGGTGCGCTCACCGAGCCACAGCCACTCCAGCCACCGTCCCACCGGTTCGCCCGATCGGGCGGTCGCCAGCACCGTCGTGGCCCCCGCGGAGACCAGGCGGTGGAGCAGGTCGGCGGTCTGGGGGTCGAGGTGCGGCGCGTCGTCGACGATCACCAGCCCGCCCGCTCGGGCGGCTGCAGCCTCCACCTGTCGGAACGCGGCGTTCGAGTCCTCGACGTCGACGACATCGGCGAGCGCGCCCAGCGGCACGCTGGCCGCGGCGGGCGATGCCTGGAGCCACAGCGGCGCCGTCGGAGCAGCCCGCGCCACCTCGCGGGCGAGGCGCGTCTTGCCGGTGCCCGCAGGGGCGGAGACGACCACCGCGTCGAGGGAGCGGTCGTCGAGGTCTCGTCGGATCTGATCCATGGCAGCGCCGCGCCCGACGAACGGCCAGGCGGGGGAGCAGGTCGACATGCACCGATGATCGCGGGCGGGGGCGCCCGCGATCCACGGCGCTACGCGGAGGTGGTGTGGGTGATCGAGACGCTCGTCTGCTCACCGTCGCCGGTGGCGGTGATCGACACCTGCCGCCCGTCCTGCTCGTACTGGCGGGTGACCCACGAACCGTCGCCGGAGCTCATGTTGCTCTCGCCAGACTTGTCCCACCCGTCGAACTGGCTGGAGAGCTCGTCCATCGCGTCCTCAGGGCTGGCGTCGGTCGTGGCCGTCACGCTGAACAGCTGGCCGTCGCCGGTGTTCGTCGACGAGCCCGACACGATCTTGAAGTCCTCGGGGATGGAGATGTCATCGGGCCAGCCGTCGGGCAGCTTGCCGGTGCCGATCGACAGCGAGCCGTCGTCGGTCTCGATGTTGAAGGAGCCGTCGCCGTTCGTGTTGACGTCGACGTCGCCGCCGGTCTGGGACTCGATGGCCTTCTCGGTCGCCTTCTCGGCGACCTTGTCGGCTGCCGCACCGCATCCGGTGAGGGCGCCGGCTCCGATCACGAGGGCGAGGGCGAGCGATGAGGTGCGGTTCATGGAAGGGGCTCCTTCTGGGGTGACAGGTCGAATCCTAGGGTCGGAGCGGATCAGTCGCAGGCGACGCCGGTGCCATCGGGCAGCACGGGGATGACCTCGAAGTGGGTGAGGCCCGCTCGCTTCGCGTACTCGCACAGCAGCGTGGCGTCGGCCGCCTCTCGGTGGATCACCAGGGTGTCGTCGGTGAAGTACCCGTCGGCATCGGTGCCGACGAGCGCGAGGATCGATGCGAGGTCGTTCGCCGCGGCCTCGTCGATCTCGACCCCTCCCGCCGCCCAGTCGGCGATCGTCGTGGCCCCGTCGGCGGAGGGAACCTCCACCGTCTCGTCGGGAAGCTGGGATTCGAGGGCGTCCTCGACGTCAGCGCTCGATGCCGTGGTGTCGGTGGACCCGGAAGCCTCGGTGCCCGGCGTTGCCGCGTCGTCGGTGCCCGAGGAACCGCTGCCGCAGGCACCGAGCAGGAGGGCCGCTCCGAGGGCGACGATGGCGAGGAGGGTCCGGGGAGAGCGCATGGGACGATCTTCGGCGCTGCTGCCCGGGGCCGACATGGGTAGTCGTGCGGCACGGCGTAGGTAGTCCTCAGCCCTTGACGATCTCCACCTCTTCGTAGGAGCCGGGGTCGAGGCCGAGGTCACGGAGCTGCTGCTCGCCGAAGTCGATGTCGCCACCCGCGTACTCGCCGGTGGAGGGGTTCAGCCAGTACCGCTGGTAGCTGTTGTCGACCTGGAACTTCTGGCCGCCCGAGCTCTGCACGGTGCTCTCGTCGTTGATGTAGTTGAGGAACTGCCGTTGCTCGACGTCGCCCGAAGCCATGCGGTCGTAGAAGCCGGCGACGCTCGCGTCGTTGGCTGCCCAGATGGCTTCCATGCGCTGCTGGTGCGCGTTCGCGCTGTCTTGGATCCACTGCATGTTGCGCTCGTGCTGGCGGGTCATCTCCTCGGTGCGGGCCTGGATGTCGGCCATCACCTGCTGGTGACGAGCGTTCTGCGAGTCGATGAAGCTCTGACGGGTCTTCTTCGACTGCGCCATGGCTTGGAGCATGCCGAGGTAGTCGTCGGGCGAGCCGGTACTAGCGATGCCCACCACGTCGACCTGCCAGAAGTCTCCCGAGTTGATGGTGGTTCCGGTCAGGATGGCTTCGGTCGCCTTCCCGTCGCCGTCGGCGAAGCGGAAGCGGACGTCGGCGACGTCGATGTTCTGTGGCTGGAGGCCGGCGTCGGCCCACGTCTCGGCGATCGACTGCTCGGTGACCACGTTCTCCTCGATGCTGATGAACTCGAAGCCCTCGAGTTGCTCGAACTTGTCGCGGACGTAGGTCTCGAAGTAGCTGGGAGCGGGGTCGTAGTAGGCGATCTCCATCGTGTCGAGCCACTCCGCCATCTGCCAGGTGATCTCGTTCGCCGTGTCGGGGTTCCAGTAGCTGGGCAGCTTCGGATCGCCGAGGAAGACGACCGTCGCACCGTCGGGGCTGACGGCGTTGACGACCTCCCTGTGCATCTGGCCGTCCACCGTGGAGTACACGAGGTTGTCCCACCCGACGGGGACGCCGACGTCGAACGCCTGGTTCACGGGGTCTGCCACGGTCATGAGGTCGGTGGTCGGCCCGGAGGCCTCATCGTCGGGGATGATGTCGCCGCGGCCCTCGTCGTCGATGGCGGTCGTGGTCGGCCCTGCCTCGGTCGAGCCCTCGGTGTCCGTGGTGGTGGCCCTCGAGGACGTCGCGTCGCTGGTGGTCGTGTGCGCCGACTCGCTCGCTCGGCCGCTGGTGCCGCACCCGATCAGGAGGAGGCTCGCGGCCAGCGCGGTCGCCAGGGGCCGTCCGAAGGTGGTGCGCGGGGTGACCATGGCCGCGGACGGTAGCGGGGCGGCGTTAGCGGGGCGCTAGCGGGAAGGCGTCGTCACCGGCGGTGGCGCCCCAGGGTCAGGCCCCCGAGCGAGCTCGAGCCGCGGCGCCCAGGACGGCCTTGAAGCTCGCCGTGATGATGTTGGGGTCGGTGCCGACCCCCCAGCGGATCGCGTTCGCCGAGTCGACGGTCTCCACGTAGGCGACGGCGGTGGCGCCGGAGCCGGCCCCGAGCGAGTGCTCGGTGTAGTCGACCACGTCGAGCTCGATGCCGATGGTGGCCAGCGCGGCGATGAACGCAGCGATCGGCCCGTTCCCCTCGCCCTTGACCGAGACGGGCTCGTGGTCGACCACCAGGTGTGCGGTGATCGAGGTGCTGCCGTCCTCGCCGGTGGCGAGCTCGCTCGAGCGCAGCTGCAACGGCGCGTCGGCCGGCAGGTACGTGGCCTCGAACGCGTCCCACATGGCGCCGGGGCCGATCTCGGTGCCCGAGTCCTCGGTGATGTGCTGGATCGTCTTGGAGAACTCGATCTGGAGGCGACGGGGCAGGACGTAGCCGTGCTCCATCTCCATGATGTACGCGACACCGCCCTTGCCGGACTGGCTGTTGACCCGGATGACGGCCTCGTAGGTGCGGCCGACGTGCGCGGGGTCGATCGGCAGGTAGGGGACCTCCCACCGCTCGTAGTCGCGCCGGTCGCGCCCGGCGGCCTCGGCGTCCGCGTAGAGCGCGGCGAAGCCCTTCTTGATGGCGTCCTGGTGCGAACCGGAGAACGCCGTGTACACCAGGTCGCCCGCGTAGGGGTGGCGCTCGTGGACCGGGAGCCGGTTGCAGTACTCGGCGGTGCGGCGGATGGCATCGATGTCGGAGAAGTCGATCTTCGGGTCGACGCCCTGGCTGAACAGGTTCAGGCCCAGGGTGACCAGGTCGACGTTGCCGGTGCGCTCGCCGTTGCCGAACAGGCAGCCCTCGACGCGATCCGCGCCGGCCAGCACGCCCAGCTCGGCGGCCGCCACGGCACAGCCCCGATCGTTGTGGGGGTGCAGCGAGAGGATGATCGACTCACGGTCCTTCACCGTGCGCAGGAACCACTCGATGGTGTCGGCGTACAGGTTCGGCGTGTACATCTCGACGGTGGCCGGCAGGTTCACGATCAGCGGCTTCTCCGGCGTGGGCTCGATCACCTCGGCCACGGCATCGCAGATCTCCACCGCGTACTCGACCTCGGTGCCGGTGTAGCTCTCGGGCGAGTACTCGTAGCGGACGGCCGTCTCGGGAATCTCCTCCTCGAGCTTGCGGCACAGCTTGGCGGCGTTCACCGCGATCTCGATGATGCCTTCCTTGTCGAGGCCGAACACCACCTTGCGCTGCAACGTGGAGGTCGAGTTGTAGAAGTGCACGATGGCCGAGTGGGCGCCGCGGATGGACTCGTAGGTGCGCCGGATCAGGTCCTCGCGGCACTGGGTGAGCACCTGGATCGTGACGTCCTCGGGCACCAGGTCCTCTTCGATGAGCTGGCGCACGAAGTCGAAGTCGGTCTGGCTGGCCGACGGGAATCCGACCTCGATCTCCTTGTACCCCATCGCCACCAGCGTCTTGAACATCTTCAGCTTGCGGGCGGGGTCCATCGGGTCGATGAGCGCCTGGTTGCCGTCGCGCAGGTCGACCGCGCACCACCGCGGCGCCTCGGTGAGCCGGTTGTCGGGCCACGTGCGGTCGCGAAGGTCGAGCGGCACGTACGGCTGGTACTTGTCGAACGGCATCGTCTTCGGGGTCGCGGGCTGCGGAGGCATGGTTCCAGTCTTTCCTGTTCTGGGCCGAAAAAGCAGAAAGCCCCTGGGCCTTTCGGCGCAGAGGCGAGGGCACGTGCCGCGGATGCGGCGAGCACGTGCCTACATAAGAAGGAGGAGGTGGGCCAGGGGACGCATCGGGGCCAGTATGCGCCCGCCCGCCCCCAGATGGCAACCCGAGATCGCTCGGATCGGCGAGGAAGGCGGAGGAACCGGTGCGGCGGCATCGACTCGGGCGAGACAGGATGGCCGCGCATGGCGACCTCGACCCCCACCGTGACGCCGACCTCGGCCCGGCCGATGTCTCGGCGGGGCTGGTCGCTGTTCGCGGCGCAGTCGGTCATCTGGGGAGCGCCGTACCTGCTGATCTCGATCGCGGTGGAGTCCTTGGCCCCAGCCTCGGTGGTGGCGGGGCGGACCCTCATCGCCGCGGTCCTGCTGCTCCCGGTCGCGATCCGCCAGGGCGCGCTCCGGCCCGCGCTGGCCCGACCGCACCTGCCGTGGGTCCTCGCCTTCGCCGTCATCGAGATGGCGGGGCCGTTCCTGCTGCTCGGACAGGCCGAGCAGACCCTGCCTTCGGGGGTGACGGCGCTCCTCGTCGCCACGGTGCCGATCTTCGGTGCGATCGTCGCGTTCGGGCTCGGAGATCGCCACGCGCTCGGCGTGGTCCGGCTCGTCGGCATGGCGATCGGGCTCGCCGGCGTGGCCCTCGTGGTGGGCGCGGCGTCGGGCGACGGGGAGGTGCACCTGCGCAACGTGTCCGAGGTGCTCGTGGTGGCGGTCTGCTACGCCATCGCGCCGTTCATCACCTATCGCAAGCTCGACGGTGTCCCTGGCATCGGGATCGCGACGGTCGCCCTCGGCGCGGTGGGCGTCGGGTACCTCCCGGTGGCCCTCGCCGTGCAGGACGGTGCTCCCTCTGGCCGCAGCATCGCGGCGCTGGTGGCGCTGGCGGTGCTCTGCACGTCCGTCGCGTTCGTGACCTTCTTCGCGCTGATCCGCGAGGTGGGGCCCGATCGGGCGACGCTCATCACCTTCGTGAACCCCGTCGTGGCCCTGCTCCTCGGCTTCGTGGTGCTCGACGAGCGGCTCTCGGCTGGCCAGCTCCTCGGCCTTCCGCTCGTGCTCGGCGGCTGCTGGCTCGCCACGCGGCGTCCCTCGGGCGAACCGTCCGGCGACGGCCCCCTCCTCGTCCCCGAGCCCTGAGCCCGGAGCCCCGAGCCCTGAGCTCGACTGGGGCGGAGCCCGGCCCCGGAGCGCCCTCGAACCTGGCACGGAAGGTGGTTGCCGGCGTCCACGTTCCGTGCCAGGTTCAGGCGGCGGACGGGGATGCGCGCTCCGCCACCGAGCGGCGCACCTCTGCAGGGCGGAGGGTCACGTCGGCCCAGCCGAACCGGACCACCTCGAGCCCGAGCCGCCGGAGTCGCTCGTCGCCCTCCGCGTCGAGGCGTCGCTGATCGGGGCGGTCGTGGAACTCGGCGCCGTCCCACTCGATGACGAGTCCGGCGGCTCGGTGGAGTCCGTCGACCCGACGGATGTACCCGCGCTCGTCGCTCAGCTCGACCTGCCACTCGATGCCTTCGATGGGCGCCACGACCGCTCGCCCCAGGAGGTCGAGCTCGCTCTCGGTCGGGACGTAGGTCCGCCCTCGGTCGAGGAGGACCGCTCGCATCGCTGCGGTGCCGGGCCGTCCCCGTCCGCCGAGGTCCTCGACCACCCGGTGCAGCGCGCCGATGGTGCAGGCCGAGGTGCGGATCGCCGCTTCCACCGCTCGGTCGAGACCGCGCGCTCCGAGGACGGGCGCGAGGTCGAAGACCGTGCGGGCGAGCGTGGTGACCGGGATGCCCCGGACGAGGGTGGTGTGGTGGTCGGGCACGTTCGTGGTGCGGTGCACGCGGGCCGACGTGCGCTGGTTGCTGGTCGAGTGCAGGCGCATGATCTCGATCCGGCCCGGACGTCCGATCCCCGGCTGCTCGTGCAGCCACGCGGCGGTCAGGTGCGAGGCCCAGGACCCCACCTCCGCAGTGAGGATCGCCGCGAGGATCCGTGACTCGGTGGTGGCCGGGCAGCCACCGATCCGGAACACGCCCCGCCCTTCGACCTCGAGCCGGCCGCGGCGCAACCACCGCTGCACCTCCCGCCGATCGATGCCGGCTGCGGCCAGGTCCTCGCTGGTGAGGAGGCCGTGGCGGCGTTCGGCGCGAGCGGCGAGGAGGGGGATGCGGCGGTCGGTCATGACCGTCGATTCCACCGAGGGGGTCTGACAGTTGGGCCAGGCTGTGCCGGTCCGGGGTTCAGCTCCGGGTCTGACTCCGGGTCCAGCTCCGGGTCTGACTGGGGGAGACGACGAACCTGGCACGGAACGTGGTCACCGGCGTCCACGTTCCGTGCCAGGTTCGAGCGCACGTCGGTCGAGCGGTCCTGATCGGCCCGCCCGCCCGCTAGCGCGCCGCCAGGCCCGGCCAGCCAGCCCGCCCGCCCG
>JBDIAX010000036.1:0-36176 GCA_039812605.1 Acidimicrobiia bacterium
GAACCGACCGAGGTCCGCCTCCACCTCGACGGCGACCACCGGGTGCCCGATGTCATCGTGGCGCTCGTGGCGAGCGGCCTGCGGCTCACCCGGGTCGAGCCGATCCAGCCGAGCCTGGAGGACCTCTACTTCGCGGTGCGCACGAAGAAGGACATCGCCGACGACGGCGGGCGCCAGCTCTCCCCCAGCGCCCCCGACGACGGGCTCCCGCCCGCAGCAGCCGTCACCGATCGCCATCGCCAGGTGGCCGCCCTCACCGGGTGGCCCGGAGCCGAGGAGCAGCCATGACCGCGCCCGCCCTGAACCCTGCGGATGCCGCACCGGTGCCGAGCCGAGGCGGCTGGCTCGACCTCAGCTGGAAGCGCGTGCGGATCGTGGCGCGCTCCGACCTGCGCCAGCTCATCGAGGACAAGGGCTTCTGGATGCCGATGGTGTTCCTCGGGGCGATCTTCTTCATGATCATCCCGACCGTGCTGCTGCTCACGATCACCAAGATCGGCGACGTCAAGGTCGTGAGCCAGGTCTCGGAGACGCTCAAGGTGCTGCCGCCCGCCGCGCAAGCCCAGATCCAGGGCGAGTCTCCCGAGGGCAAGACCGCCTACGCGCTGGCGGTGTTCCTCCTCGCGCCGGTGGCGATCGTCGTGCCGCTCACCATCTCCACGGCCATCGGCGCCTCGACCATCGTCGGCGAGCGAGAGCGCGGGACCGGCGAGTTCCTCGCCCACTCCCCCGCGCACGAGAAGGAGATCTACCTCGGCAAGCTCATCGCGAGCCTGCTGCCGGGCTACGCCACGACGCTGGTCGGGTTCGGCGTGTACTCGCTGATCGTGAACTTCTTCGTCGGGCCGGAGGTGGGCGGCTGGTTCTTCCCCACCACCTCGTGGTGGGTGCTCATGCTCTGGGTCGTCCCGCCGTTCCTGGCGCTCACGCTGTCCATCGTCTTGCGCCTCTCCGCTCGGGTGAAGTCGACCGCCGCCGCCCAGCAGGCCGCCGGCCTCGTCACGCTGCCGATGATCGGCATCGCCTACAGCCAGAGCACCGGGGCCCTGTTCGGCGCCCAGTCCGCCGGGTTCGTGCTCGGCATCCTGGCGTGGATCGTGGCCGCGTTCGGCCTGTCGAGGGGCATGCGCGCGGTCAGCCGAGCCCGGCTGCTCGGCGTCGCCGACGGCGTCTGAGGTCGCCGTCGCCCGAGGACGGACCCGGGTAGGTTGGGCATCGCAACCAGGTGACGCCACGCTGCCTGGGCGCACGAGGGACGTGCTCACCACCTGCGGGGAGGAGCTCCGATGACCGACCCCACCGATCCGGACCCGGAGGCGGTGGCCACCGAGGCCATCGACGCCGACGCCCATGCCGACCACGGGGCTGACGACGCCGCACGGCGCAAGAAGCTGTGGATCGCCGCCGGTGCCCTCGCGGCCGTGCTGGCGATCCTGACCGCCCTGCTGATCTCGACGCTCGGTGACGACGACGACCAGGTCGCCACGACCGACGAGACCTCCACCACCGCCGAGGCGACCACCACCGCGGCGACCACCACCACGACCGGCGCCTCCAGCACCACCGCGGAGGCGACCACGTCCGCGCCGGCCACCACCACGACCGCGGCGCCGACCACCACCGTGGCCCCGCTGGAAGGCGCCAGCACCGATCCCCGCTCTGGCGATGGCCACGGAACGGCACCCGCACTCATGTCGCAGCTGCGGGTCAGCTGCAACGCTGGCAGCGACCGGGTGGTGTTCGAGTTCCTCGATGGCGCCCTGCCCGGCTGGGAGGTCCGGTACGTCCCGGGTCCGATCACCATGGACGGCTCGGGGGACGAGGTCGCCGTGGCCGGCGGTGCCTACCTGTCGGTCCGCATGTTCCCCGCCGCCGGCCACGACCTGAGCCAGCCGACGTTCCCTGCCACCTATACCGGCCCCAACCGGGTCGCGGCGAACTGCCCATCGACCACCGAGGTCGTGGAGAACGGCGAGTTCGAAGCCGTCTACAACTGGACCATCGGGGTCGAGTCGACGCGAGGCTTCGTGGTCACCACGCTCGACGGCCCATCTCGCCTCGTCGTCGACGTCGCCCACAGCTGACGGCGACCTCGGATCAGGCTGCCCGCGACACCGCCTCGCGGATGGCCTCGACCAGCTCGTCGGTGGTGCGGAACGTGGAGCCCGAGTGGCCTCGGTGCACGTACGCCAGGCGGCCGTCGGCGTCGACCACGAACACGCTCCGACGGTAGAAGCCCACCGGACCGAGGACCCCGTACGCGGCGGCGAGCTCCTTGTCCTCGTCGGCCAGCAGCGGGAAGGCGAAGCCGCCTTGGTGGTCGGCGAAGCCCTCGTGGCTGTCGAGGCCTTCGGGGCTGACCGCCAGGATCTGGGCACCCAGCTCGGAGAACTGGTCGATGTCGTTCGTGTAGGCGTTGAGCTGGCGGGTGCACACCGGCGTGTTGTCGCCCGGGTAGAAGACCAGCACCACCGGGTGACCGCG
Source organism: Acidimicrobiia bacterium (assembly GCA_039812605.1). Lineage (GTDB taxonomy): Bacteria > Actinomycetota > Acidimicrobiia > Acidimicrobiales > Iamiaceae > Aquihabitans. The sequence goes on from JBDIAX010000036.1 coordinate 2,485, forward strand.
GTGCTCGGCGAGTGTGTGGGTGCGACGCTCGCCGTTCAACGTCCCCGCGACGGCGAAGTCCGGTGCCAGGTCCCCCGCGGTCACAGCCATCGGACCGACCCTAGGTCCTGGAGCCCCGCCACCCTCCAATTGTCGTCGATCTGGGTCGCACCACGACCCGGATCTCCGAGATCTCGCAGGAAAGGGGGGCGATCGGGTCAGCCGAGCTGAGCGAGCACGTCGTCGGGGATGTCGAAGTTGCCGTAGACGTCTTGCACGTCGTCGAGGTCCTCGAGGTGATCGATGAGCTCGAGGATCTTCTTGGCCGCACCGACCTCGTCGACCGAGACCAGGTTCTGCGCGACCATCGCCAGGTCGCCCGACTCGACCTTCATGCCAGCCTCCTCGATCGCGGTGCGCACCGCGTGGAGGTCGGTGGGGCCGGTGGTGACCCGCCACACCTCGCCCTCCTTGACGATGTCCTCGGCGCCGGCGTCGATGGCGGCCAGCATCAGCTCGTCCTCGTCGGCCGTGCCGTCGACCGCCAAGATGCCCTTGCGGTCGAACTGCCACGCCACCGCGCCGGGCTCGGCCATCGAGCCGCCGCGCTTGGTGAACGTGGATCGCACATCGGAGCCCGAGCGGTTCCGGTTGTCGGTGAGCACCTCGATGAGCAGCGCGACGCCGCCCGGCGCGTAGCCCTCGTAGGTGATCGATTCGTAGTTGACGCCCTCGATGCCGCCGGTGGCGCGCTTGATCGCCTTCTCGATGGTGTCGAGCGGGACCGACGAGTCGCGGGCCTTCTGGTACATGGTCCGCAGCGACGGGTTCATGTCCGGGTCCGGGCCGCCCTCGCGAGCGGCGACCTCCACCTGACGGATCAGCTTGGCGAACACCTTCGCCCGCTTGGCGTCGGTGGCGCCCTTCTTGTGCTTGATCGTCGCCCACTTGGAATGGCCGGACATGTGGAGCTCCTCGTCGACCTGCGGTTGCCGGGAGACCGAGGATAGAGGTCAGCCCGCCAGGGCGAGGAACTGCTCGTGGAGCCGGAGATCGGGCGTCAGCTCCGGATGGAACGCCGACACCAGCACGCTGCCCTGCCGGCACAGCACCGGGTGGTCGCCCACCGTCGCCAGCACCTCCACCTCCGGTCCGACCCGTTCGACGAACGGGGCCCGGATGAACACGGCGTGGAAGGGGGCGTCGAGGCCGGCCACGTCGAGGTCGGCCTCGAAGGAATCGACCTGGCGACCGAAGGCGTTGCGTCGCACCGTGACGTCGATGGCGTCGTAGCAGCGCTGGTCGGCACGGCCGTCGAGGACCTCGTGCGCGAGCACGATCATCCCGGCGCAGGTGCCGAACGCCGCCATCCCGCCCGCGAGCCGCTCGCGCAGGGGCGCAGCCAGGCCCGAGGTGTCGAGGAGCTTCGACATGGTGGTGGACTCGCCGCCGGGGACGACCAGCGCGTCGACGTCGGCGAGCTGGTCGGGCGTGCGAACGTCGATCGTGGCGGCGCCGAGCCCCTCGAGCGCAGCCCGGTGGGGGCCGATCGCGCCCTGGAGGGCGAGCAGCCCGATCTTCACCGCTACCAGCCGCGGTCGGCGTAGGTGGTCTCGAGGGTGGCGATCTCGAGGCCGGCCATGGCGGTGCCGAGCCCTCGGCTCACCTTGGCGAGGATCGCCGGATCGTTGAAGTGCGTGGTGGCCTCGACGATCGCCTTGGCCCGAGCCGAGGGGTTGTCCGACTTGAAGATGCCCGAGCCGACGAACACCGCCTCCGCGCCCAGCTGCATGGCGAGGGCGGCGTCGGCCGGGGTGGCGAGGCCGCCGGCGCAGAAGAGCGGCACCGGCAGCTTGCCGGTGTCGTGGAGCTCCTGGACGAGCGGCAGCGGGGCCTGGAGGCGCTTCGCCCAGTCGAACAGCTCGGCGGGATCGGCCTGGGTGATCTTGCGGACGTCGCCGAGGATCGAGCGCAGGTGACGGACGGCCTCGACCACGTTGCCGGTGCCGGCCTCGCCCTTGGAGCGGATCATGCACGCGCCTTCGGAGATGCGCCGCAGCGCCTCGCCCAGGTTGGTGGCGCCGCACACGAACGGCACGGTGAACGCCCACTTGTCGATGTGGTGGGCCTCGTCGGCCGGGGTGAGCACCTCGGACTCGTCGACGTAGTCGACCCCGAGCGCCTCGAGGATCTGGGCCTCCACGAAGTGGCCGATGCGGGCCTTGGCCATCACCGGCACCGTGCAGACGGCCTGGATGCCCTCGATCATCTCCGGGTCGCTCATGCGGGCCACCCCGCCATCGCGCCGGATGTCGGACGGCACCCGCTCGAGCGCCATGACGGCGACGGCGCCCGCGTCCTCGGCGATCTTGGCCTGCTCCGGATCGACGACATCCATGATGACGCCGCCCTTGAGCATCTCGGCGAGCCCTCGCTTCACCAGCTGGGTGCCGGTCTCGGGGGTGGGGCTGGACGAGGGAGCGGCCGTGTCGGACATGGGCGCCAGTCTAGAGATGGGCCTGCGAGATCCCGAAGCCGGTAGCGCTGGCCGCCGCCCTCGGTCAGGGGACGTTGGTGGCGTTGCCCGCCCGCGGGAGCTCGACCCACGTCTGGCCCGGGGTGAGCTTCACGATGTGGTCCTCGTCGTCCACCAGCAGCGCGGCCTTGTTCACGTCGGGCCGGACCCACTTGCCGTGCACGACGGTGCCGTTCGTGTAGATGAACGCCTCGCCGCTGCCCACGGGGTGGGCCTCCGGCGAGCGGGCGTCGGCGGGGCTCTGGCCGTACTCGGTCACGAGCACCACCACGTTCGTCGCCGAGAGCTGGGTGTCGTTGCCCGCGTCCATGTGGGGGCGGCCTCGCTGGGAGCGCAGGTAGAGGCGAAGGTTGGGGTCCCAGCGCCAGCTCACGGGAGCCGAGACGCCCCCACCCCAGTTGATGTCGACGCCCTGGGCGCGGGCCGCGGTGGCGTTGTTGGCCTCGCCCGCGGTGCGATACCCGAACATCGCGGTGGGTGCCGGAAGGCCCTCGGGGGCGAAGCCCCACAGCGCGTCGGCGTCCACGTAGAGGTTGTGGGGCGCTCGCCGGCTGCTGTCGCGGTGGTAGGCGCTGGTGGCTCGGTCGTAGCCGACATCGACGATCGACGGGTTGGCGTGCACCGCCGCGGTCACGCCTTCGTTGCCCCCGGACCAGGCGAGCAGCGGTCGACCCAGCTGCGGGAGGATCTGCAGGTCGGTCGTGCGAGCGGAGCGCACCGGACCCACCTGGCCGACGGGCTTGGAGTGGAAGATCCCCACCAGGCGGGTGATGTTGCCCTCGACGATCTCCTCGAACACCACATCGGCGTTGGTGAGCCCGGTCTGGGGCACCGCGGACTCCGACGGGGCGTCGAGGTTGTCGATCTTCACGGCGAGCGCCGGGCGGGCGATGAGCGCGGGGTCCTCCACGCGAAGCCCGGTGAGCGGGGCGACCGGGCCCGTGTCTGGCTCGGTGGTGGTGGTGACCGCCGCGGTGGTGGTCGTGGACGACGTGGTGGTGGAGGGCGCCGCCTCCTCATCGCCGCCGCCGGCCAGCACGAGCGTGGCGATCAGGGCGACCGCCAGCACCCCGATCCCTCCGCCGACCACGCCGCGCTTGCCGTTGGGCGAGAGGCCCTGCCAGGCCTCGGTGATCTTCGACATGGGTCAGAGCTCCTGCAGGGCGGCGATGCGCTCCTCGATGGGCGGGTGGGTGTCGAACAGGCGGTTCCACTTCGAGAGCCGCCCCTCCTCCTCGATCTGCGCGGTGGGCTGCTCGATCCACAGGTGCGCGGTGGCGCGCGAGCTGGCGTGGACCACCGTGGTGTCGTCGCGGAGCTTCTCCAGCGCCGAGATCAGCCCCGGCGGGTAACGGGTGAGCTCCACGGCCGACACGTCGGCGAGCGATTCGCGCCGACGGCTCACCGCGAACTGCATGAGCCGGGCGAGCAAGGGCGACAGCAGCAAGATCGCGAGGCCGAAGATCGCGAGGAACGGGGCGGCACCGCCCTCCTGGTCGTTGCGGCCGCGTCGGCCGCCGTTCCACCACATCATGCGGATGCTCATGTCGGCGGCGAGCGTGATCAGCCCGACCATGGTGACCGCGAGGGTCGATACGAGGATGTCGTTGTTCTTGATGTGACTGAGCTCGTGGGCCAGCACCGCTTCGAGCTCCACGCGGTTCATCTTCTCGAGCAGGCCGGTGGTGACCGCGATGGCGGCGTGCTTGGGGTTGCGGCCCGTGGCGAAGGCGTTGGGCGCGACGTCGTCGATCACGTAGATGCGCGGCTTGGGGAGCCCGCTCGCGATGCAGAGGCCCTCGACGAGGTTGTGCAGGCGGGCGTAGGTGGTGCGATCGGCCTCGACCGCCCGGCTCATCTTCAAGGCGATGACGTCGGACTTCCAGTACGACGCCCACGCGGACCCCACCGACACGACGACGGCGATGAGCACCCCGACGAAGCCGAAGTCGAAGAGGTAGAGGATCGTGGCCACCACCACCGTGGTGAGCAGCACGAAGATGGCGGTGAGCGCGAGGGATCGGCGCTTGTTGCTGGCGACCTGGTCGTACACGGAGGGGTCAGAACGCCACGTTGACCGGGCCGCGGGCTTCGCCCCCGGCCTCGAAGTACTCGCGCTCGGTGAAGTGGAACATGCCCGCGATGATGTTCGACGGCATCGACTGGATCTTGGTGTTGTAGCGATTCACGGTGTCGTTGTAGAACTGCCGCGAGTAGGCGATCTTGTCCTCGGTGCCGGTGAGCTCCTCCTGCAGCGCCAGGAAGTTCTGGTTCGCCTTGAGGTCCGGGTAGGCCTCCGACAGGGCGAAGACCGACTTCAGCGCGCCGGTGAGCATGTTGTCGGCCGCCGCCGACTCGGCCGGCCCGCTGGCGCTCTGCACGGCGTTGCGAGCCGTGATCACGGCGTCGAGGGTCTCCTTCTCGTGGGCCGCGTAGCCCTTGACCGTCTCGACGAGGTTGGGGATCAGGTCCGCGCGGCGGGTGAGCTGCACGTCGATCTGGGCCCAGGCGGCCTCGACCTTGTTCTTGAGGGCGACGAGGCCGTTGTACATCACGACGAACGCGATGCCGACGACCACGAGCAGCCCGATGAGGATGACGATGACGATCACGCCACCATCCTACGGGCTACGGCTTGCGCAGCATGGACCGCGGCCGCCGCCACCCGCGGGACTGCGGCGCCGGGATGCACACCTGCTCGTAGAGCTCGAGGTAGCGGTCGGCCAGCAGGTCCATCGAGAACGAGTCGGCGCGCTGGCGACCGCTCTCGACCAGCTCGGCTCGCCGGGCGGGATCGGCGAGCACCGAGGTGAGCGCGCTGGCGAGGGCCTCGGCGTCGCCAGGGGCCACCAGCAGGCCGTCGAGGCCGGGGCGGGCGACCAGTCGGTAGCCGGACAGGTCCGAGGCGACGATGGCCGCGCCCGCCGCCATCGCCTCGAGCAGCACCACGCCGAACGACTCGCCTCGCAGCGACGGCGCGCAGAACACGTCGGCGGCGCGCAGGCGACGACGCTTCTCCTCGTCGGAGAGCCGGCCGAGCCAGACCAGCCGGGGATCGCCGGCGTGGCGGACCCGCAGGCGTTCCGTGTCGGGCCCGTCGGAACCGATCCACACCGTGACGTCACGGGGCAGCGACGCCATGGCCGCCAGCAGCACGTCGAGGCCCTTGCGCGGCTCGTGGCGACCGAGGAAGAGGATCGTGGGACCGTCCGTGGGCCAGGGCTCGACGCTCGCGAACCGGTCCACCTCGATGCCGTTGAAGAGGTGGACGTAGGTGCCGCCCAGGTGCTCCTTGGCGAGGGCCTCCGCCTCCGCCGACACCACCGCCCGGGCGTCGAGCCGGCCGGCGAGCCAGCGCAGGGCCGGGAACAGGTACTGGTAGCTGGGGCTCTCCCCCGCCGCGTGGAACGTTCCCACCAGCGGCATCGGCTTCAACAGGCACGCCGTCATCGACGCGCCGGGCACCATCGGCTCGTGCAGGTGGAGGACGTCGAAGCCCTCGTCTCGCACCGCCCGGATGAGCCGCAGCTGGGCCGACGGGTCGGGCGCGATCGGCGCCACCGACCCGTTGGCGGCGGTGGGGATCGAGTTGCCGAGCGGCGTGACCCAGCCGTCAGGTGGGGGCCCGTCGGACGGCGCCAGGATCCGCGTCGGGTGGCCCTTGGCGCGCAGCGACCGGGCGAGGCCGAGCACCTGCTCCTGGACGCCGCCGGGAACGCTGATGCTGTAGGGGCAGACCATGCCGACCCGCACGATCAGCTGTGCTCCCCGTGGCGGCCGCCGTCGACGAGCTCGCGATCGCTCGGCCAGTTGGGCTGGAGCAGGTGCCACTGCTCGGGCGCGTGGCGGATCAGCACCTCGAGCTCGTGCGCCAGCAGCTGGGTGACCCGGGCGACGTCCTCGCGGAGCTTGCCCTGCCGAGAGGTGTCGATCGGCGGCCGGGCGACGCCGTGGTGCGAGTCCCCGTCGAAGTAGCAGGTGGCCGGGATCAGCGGCGCGCCGGTGCGCAGGGCCAGCGTCGCCGGACCGGCGGGCAGCGTGGTGCGCTCGCCGAAGAACTCGACCTCGATGCCGCCACCGCCGATGTCGCGGTCGCACAGCAGCGAGACGACCCGGCCCGCCGCGAGCGCGCGGGCCACTCGCGTGCCCGAGTCCTGGCCGAGCGGGACGATCTCCATGCCGAGGCGCTCGCGCAGATCGATGAACCAGCGGGCCAGCTCGGGCGGCTCCACCGGCTCGACCACGGTGGTGACCGGCATGTGGTGCACCGCGGTGAGCCAGAAGGCCGCCCACTCCCAGGCACCGAGGTGCGGCATGGCGCAGATCAGGCCGTTGCCCGCCGCGAACGCCTCCTGGAGGTGCTCGAAGCCGTCGGCGTGCATCCGCGCGTCGAGGACCTCCGGCGGCGTCCCGGGCAGGCGGAACGATTCGATCCAGTAGTCGGTGTAGGAGCGGAACACCGCGTCGACCGCACGGTCGAGCTCACCGCCGGTGAGGTCGGGGCGCACCCGATGCTGGTGGCGAGCCACCATGTCGCGCCGGCCACGCATCGCTCGCGCCGCCACCTGGCCGGCGACCGCCGCGAACGGATCGACGGCCGGACCGGGGAGCAGGCGCGCGATCGCGCTGCCGGCGCGGTAGGCCGCGTAGCTCGGATCGGGCAGCACGGGGGCTCAGCGAGGAGGGCGCAGCTGCGACCGGCGCCGGACCTGGCGCGTGGTGGAGCGAGCGACCCGGCGATCGGCCTGGCGACGGTTGCGGCTGCGCTCGCGGATCGTGGGCCGGGCGGCCACATCGCCGCTGGCCTGTTGCCACACCTTCACGAAGCGCTGGATGGCGGTGACGCAGGTGAGCGCCAGCATGACCCACAGGATCGGGATCAGCAGCTGGTTGAAGAGCAGGCCGAGGCCGAGGGCGACCAGCCGCTCGGCGCGCTCCATGATTCCGCCCTTGGCGTGGTAGCCGAGCGATTCGGCCTTCGCGCGCTCGTAGGAGATGAGCATCGAGGCGCCGAGGACCGCCATCGGGAGCACGGCGATGCGGCCCGGGTGGGTGGACGAGAGGTACCAGGCGACGCCGATCAGCAGCAGGGCGTCGGTGAAGCGGTCGGCCACGGAATCGAAGAAGGCGCCACGGGGCGACGCGGTGCCCGAGGCCTTGGCCACGGCGCCGTCGAGCACGTCGGGCAGCGCGGTGAGCACCAGCAGCAGCAGGCCAGCGCGCAGCGCGCCGTTGGCGATGGCGACGCTCGCGCCAGCGGCCATGACCACGCCCAGTGCGGTGAGCTGGTCGGCGGTGATGCCGGTGCGCTTCAGCTGCGCCCCGACGGGCTTCAACGTGCGCTCGGCTTCGGCCCGGAAGCGGCCGTCGAACATGGGGGTCTCCTCGCTGAGCCCGGTACTGCTTGCAGAAGTTAGCACTTCGAACGGCGAGCGTGAAGGGTGTCGCTCAGACGTTGTCCAGGGCTCCGTCGAGGTCGCTCCAGTCCTCGGGGTTGTCCTCGGTGAAGGCGGCCACGATCTCGGCATCCACGCCGTCGACGAGGACGAGGCCCCGACGGGTGGGCGGGTTCTCGGCGGAGTACAGGAGGATCCGCCACGTCGGGCGGCTCGCGAGCCCGCGCCACCCCAGCTGCGCGGACGCGTGGCCGACGGGGAAGGCGACTCGCTCGGTGGCCGCGACCAAGGCGTCGCGCTCGTCGACGTCGAGGTTCCAGCCGGCGAGGAGGTGGTAGGCACCGATGATCGCCAGGCCGATCCCCGCGAACAGCAGGCCGCGGTTGACCAGGACCCCGTCGGGCCCGGCGATCGCCCACGTGGCGATGCAGCCGGCCGCGATCAGCAGGTAGAGGTACCCCGGGACCCGACGGCGGTTGTTGTTGGGGAAGACGTACGGACCGACGAACTCCGAGACGTTCAGGTCCTCGGGCAGCTCGTCGCGCACCTCGGCGTCGGAGGTCGTCTCCTCGTCGTGCTGGTCGTCCACGCCCGCGAGGGTACCGACGGGCCTAGGAGGCGGGCCAGGCGGCGCGGAGCTTCTGCCAGGAGACCGCCAGCGGCTCGGGCAGGACGCGGGTCTCGGCGACCGCGGTCATGAAGTTCGTGTCGCCGCTCCACCTGGGCAGGCAGTGGACGTGGAGGTGATCGGGGATGCCGGCCCCGGCGCCCGCGCCGAGGTTGATGCCGACGTTGACCCCGTCGGGCGAGTAGGCGCCACGGATCGCAGCCACCGCGAGGCGCACACCCTCCCAGAGCTCGGCGGACTCCTCGGCCGTCAGGTCTCCCACGTCAGGACGCGCCCGCTGGGGCAAGACCATCAGGTGGCCGGAGCCGTACGGGAACGCGTTGAGCACGGCGAAGCAGGTGGGGCCGCGCCACAGGATGAACGTCTCGTCGTCGGGCAGGCCCGAAGCGAAGATCCGCTCGAACAGCGAACGGCCCTCGACGTCGGGGCGGACCTCGGCGTCGTCGGTGCTGATCCGGGCGATGTAGTCGGTGCGCCAGCCGGCCCAGAGCCGCGCCAGCGACGGCGAGGGCCCACCGCCCCCCTCGACCGCGGTGGTCATCGGGCCGCGTGCACCTGGTCGTCGACCTCGTCCACCAGCCGCTGGGCGAAGGTGTCGAGCGGCACGCCGCGGTCGACCTCTCCCCCGCGCGGGTTGACGCCCACGGTGCGGGCCGCGACGTCGTCGTCGCCCACCACCAGCACGTAGGGGATCTTCTCGCCCTTCGCCTTGCGGATCCGGTTGCCGAGCTTCTCCGACGCGTCGACCACGTCGACGCGGATCCCGAGCGCACGGAGCTCGGCCGCCACCTCCGCCGCGTAGGGGTTGTGGTCGTCGCGCACCCCGAGCACCCGGACCTGCACGGGTGCGAGCCAGGTGGGGAACGCACCGGCGTAGTGCTCGAGCAGCACGCCGAAGAACCGCTCCACCGAGCCGAACAGGGCACGGTGCAACATGATCGGTGTGTGGCGGGCACCGTCCTCGCCGACGTACTCGAGGCCCATGCGGGTGGCCATGTTGAAGTCGTACTGGATGGTGGAGAGCTGCCAGCTGCGACCGATGGCGTCGCGCACCTTGACGTCGATCTTGGGGCCGTAGAACGCGCCGCCGCCCTCGTCGACCTCGTAGTCGAGCCCCTCCGCCTCGAGCGCGGCCCGCAGGTTCTCGGTGGCCTCCGCCCAGCCCTCGTCGGTGCCGACCGTCTCGGCCTTGGCCGGGCGCGTGGAGAGGTTCGCCTCGAACTCGGTGAAGCCGAACGCTCGCAGCACCGACAGCACGAAGTTGAGGAGGCTGCGGATCTCGTCGTGGGCCTGCTCGAGCGTGCAGTAGATGTGGCTGTCGTCTTGGGTAAAGCCCCGGATCCGCATGAGCCCGTGCAGCGTCCCCGAGCGCTCGTAGCGGTAGACGGTGCCGAGCTCGAACAGGCGCAACGGCAGCTCACGGTACGAGCGCTGGCGGGCACCGAAGATGAGGTTGTGCCCGGGGCAGTTCATGGGCTTCGGGTAGTAGACGCCGTTGTCCATCTCCATCGGCGGGTACATGCCGTCGGCGTAGAACCCGAGGTGGCCCGACGCCTCGAACAGCTTCCCGTTCGCGATGTTCGGCGTGTACACGAACTCGTAGCCGCCGTCTTGGTGCCGCTGGCGGCTGTAGTCCTCCATGATCTTGCGGACGATGGCGCCCTTGGGGTGCCACACCGCGAGGCCGCCGCCCATCTCCTCGGGGAAGCTCAGCAGGTCGAGCTCGGTGGCGAGCTTGCGGTGGTCGCGCTTGGCGGCCTCCTCGAGCCGGTGCAGGTGGTCGTCGAGGTCCGCCTTGGTGGCCCAGGCGGTGCCGTAGATGCGCTGGAGCATCGGGTTCTTCTCGTCGCCACGCCAGTACGCGCCGGCGATGCGCATGAGCTTGAAGTGGCCGAGGAAGTCCTTCGTGGTGGGCACGTGCGGGCCTCGGCACAGGTCGACGAAGCCGGGGAACCCCGCGAAGGCGGGGTGCTCCCACGGCGTGGCCGGCGGGTTCTCGTAGGTGCGCACCAAGCCCGGTTCGGTGACCGAGGTGGGATCGTCGGCCTGCCCGTCGATGATCTCGAGCTTGAAGCGGTGGCCGGCGAAGACCTCGCGCGCCGCGTCCTCGTCGATCTCGTCGCGCACGAAGGGCTGCGACGCCGCCATGATCTCGCGCATCCGCGCCTCGATGCGCTCGAGGTCGTCGGGCACGAAGGTGGCGGGCTTGCCGTCGGGCCCCGGCGGCAGCTCGAAGTCGTAGTAGAAGCCATCCTCGACGGGCGGTCCGATGGCGAACGTGGCCCCGGGGAAGAGCTCGAGCACCGCCTGCGCCAAGACGTGCGTGGTGGAGTGGCGGATCGTGTAGAGCCCGCGCTCGGAGCTCGCCGTGACGATCTCCACGACGTCGCCGTCGGCCAGCTCCCAGTTGAGGTCGCGCTCGGTGCCGTTGACGTTGCCGATCACCGCCGCCTTGGCGAGGCCTCGGCCGATCGAGGCCGCCAGACCGCCCACGGTGGTGCCGCCCGGGACCTCGCGAGAGGAACCGTCGGGCAGCGTGATCGTGATGTCGGCCATGGTTCGAGCGTAGGCGGTGCCCTCGACCGCCCCGAAGGCCGAAAGCTCAGGTCGGGGAGCGTCGCGGCGGGCGCTTCAGCGCATCGGCCGACGAGCGCGGGGCGGTGGCCTCCACGAAGGAGCCTTCGCCCGGCAGCAGCGGTGCACCCTGGGCTTCAGCCGAGGACGAGCCGTTGGCCGACGCCGTGGATCCGTTCGCCGAGCCCGGCGCCGGGGCGCCGCCGATGACCTCGGTGGCGGTGGCCTCGTGGGTGCCGGTGGTGGCCCGAGCCGACTTCTTCTTGTTCGCGTACTCGTCGACGTACTCCTGACCCGACATCTCGCGGATCTCGTACATGACCTCGTCGATGATCTGGCGCAGGACCATGCGGTCGTCCTGGCGGTCGCCGTAGCGGGCGACGTCGATGGGGGTGCCGAACTGGATCGTGACCGGGAGCCGCAGCTTGGGGAACTTGGCCTCGGGCGGCATCACCTCGCGGGCGCCGCGGATCCCGATCGGGATGATGGGTGCGCCGGTGCGCAGGGCCAGGCGCGCTGGGCCGGTGTGGCCCCGGTAGAGCCGGCCGTCACGGCTGCGGGTGCCTTCGGGGTAGATGCCGAAGAGCTGACCCGATTCGATGATGCGCTGCGCGGTGGCGAGCGCTCGCTCCCCCGCGTCGCCGCCCTCGCGGTCGATCGGGATCATGCCGAGCGCCGGGAAGAGCTTGCGGGTCTTCCAGTCGTCCATGTACTCGGCCTTGCCGACGTAGGTGACCCGACGAGGGAGCAGGGCGGGAACGAAGAACGAGTCGAGCACCGACGTGTGGTTCGGGCACAGGATCGCCCCACCGGTGGCGGGGACGTTCTCGGTGCCCTCGAGCCGGAACTTCCACGCGGCGCGGAAGACCGGCGTGAGGATCGCCTTGGCGACCGGGTAGAGCTTTCCCACCTCGGGTTCCGACATCCCTCGCATCATGCCCCACCGGGATGGGCGCCGCGGTCGGCCTTCGGCCCACTCCGGACGTCAGGGACGAGACAGGTCCACGCCCAGCAGCATCGCCGCTGCTCCCACGCCAGCGCCCGACGCAGCGGCCGCGTCGATCGCGGCCACGGCGCGGGGGGTGTCGAGGTCGTCGTCGAGGGCCGCTCGCACCTCGGCGAGCGCCCCTTCGCCAGACCCGGACGCGAGCCAGGAGCGGAGGCGGGCGTCGGCCTCGGGCATGGTCTGGTCGCTCCACTCCCACGGGGTGCGGTAGTGGTTGGCGACCGCAGCCAGGCGGATCGCCCGGGTGTCCCACTCCTTGCGGAGCTCGCTCACGAACACCAGGTTGCCGAGCGACTTCGACATCTTCTCGCCGTCCATCCGCACCATCGCCTGGTGCATCCAGTGGCGCACGAACGGCTCGCCGGTGGCGGCCTCGGACTGGGCCGCCTCGCACTCGTGGTGCGGGAAGATCAGGTCGCTGCCGCCACCGTGGAGATCGATGGTGGTGCCGAGCTCGCGCAGGGCCAGCGCCGAGCACTCGATGTGCCAGCCGGGCCGACCTGGCCCCCACAGGGTGTCCCACGACGGCTCGTCGTCGGCCGACGGCTGCCACAGCACGAAGTCGAGGGGGTCGCGCTTGTTCGGGTCGTCGACGTTGCCGCCGCGCTCGGCGGCGAACGCCAGCATCTCGTCGCGCCCGTAGTGGCTGACCTCACCGAAGCGCGGCCAGCTGCTCACGTCGAAGTAGACAGCGCCGCCGGCCTGGTAGGCGTGGCCGCGGTCGAGGACCATGCCGATGAAGCCGCGGATGTCGGGGATCGCCGACGTCGCCCGTGGCTCGCTCCACGACGGGAGCAGCTCGAGCGCCTCGATGTCGGCGTCGAACCGGGCGATCTCCCCCGCGGCGAGATCGAGGTAGTGCACCCCCAGCTCACGCGCCTTGCGGAGCAGGTCATCGTCGACGTCGGTGATGTTGCGCACGCAGCGGGTCTCGTGGCCGAGGTCGCGCAGGCGACGCTGGAGCACGTCGTAGGTGAGGTACGTGGTGGCGTGGCCGAAGTGCGTGGCGTCGTAGGGCGTGATGCCGCACGTGTACATGGTGACGAGCGGCCCCGGCTCGAACGGCACGACGGCCTGGCGCGACGTGCACCACAGGCGCATCGGCCCACCCACGGGGTGCTCGGCGTCAGCCACCGACGGGAGCGGAGTCGGCGACCTCGTCCACGGGTGCGGGCGGCTCGACCTCGGGGATGCCGGTGAACTTCACCGCGACCCGAGTCTTGTAGTGCATGTTGAGCTGGAGCAGCACGGCCGTGAACGACTCGATGGGGGTGGCCTGCGACAGGCCGCCGGCGTCGAGGGGTCGCATGTTCGGCACCGACGCCACGATGGCCGAGGTGACCTCGGTGGCGCGGGGGAAGTCCGAGCAGATGAGCACGTCGGACTCGATCGGGTGGTCGAGGTCGCCCAGCTCCTTGGCCGGCACGTGGTGGAAGCCCGCCGCCACCTGGCAGTCGGGGACCGCGGCCTGGACGCTGGCCGCCACCGAGCCGCGGGGCGGCACGAGCGGCTGGAACTCCTTGCCGATGCGGGTGAGTGCGTTGGCCATGCAGATGACGACCTTGCCGTGGAGCTGGTCAGCCACCGACGTGGCGGTGCCGTACGCGCCGTCCCACGGGGTGGCGATGACGACCACCTCGGCCGCCGCAGCACCCGCGTTGTCGCCGGCGACGATGTTCAGCTTCCGGTCGGGCCACTCCGCGAGCAGCTTGTCGACCGCCTCCATCGCCCGGTACTTCGAGCGGGAGCCGATGACGACTTCGTAGCCGACGGACGCGAGTCGAGCCGCGAGGGCGCTGCCCGCAGGTCCGGTTCCTCCAAGGATGCCGATCTGCACGGGCGACACCCTAGCCACGCGGCCGTTCGCGCCCCCCTGGTCGACCGCACCTGTGACCCCTGACCGACCGGCGAGGAGCGCTCCACGTCGTGGTTGACGGTGGATCCGGTGCGTGGCGCGTTGAGGTGCGCGGCGGACACCAGGGACTCGCCGCACCCTCGTGGCGAGAGGCAGGGCAAGCGTGCGATCGGATCGACCACCGATGTTCGCTGCGGTGCCTGCGGTGCCTGCGTTGCTCGCGTTGCTCGCGTCGGTCGCCCTCGTCGGAGCCTGCGCTGCGCCGGACCCTCGAGCAGACGGCGATCGGTCAGGCGCAGCACCCTCGGTCGTGCTTCGTGGCAACTGGAACGTCCATGCCGCGACCTCCACCACGGTGATCGGGTTCGCCCCCTACGCTCCCCCACCGCCTGATCGGCCGATCATCGGAAGCGCCGTGGATGTCGACAGCGGAGCGCAGATGGACGTCATCGCTCCCACGGACCACGCGAACCCGTACCTCGTGGTTCAGGACGCGGTCGGGACCGATCGGTCGGTGATCGTCAGCGGCGTCCGCTGTCCGACCTTCGAGGTCGACGAGGCCACGGAGTGCACCGGTCCGGTCAGCTATGCCTGGACCCCGGATGGGGACTGGACCCGCCTGGACCTGCCGCCGGGATACGAGCGACTGACCGACGTGCTCACGGACCTGTTCGGCTCCCCGTACGCGGTGGCGCAGCGATCCGGCGACGAGCCCACCGAGTTGCTCGAGCTGGATGGCACGACCTGGAAGGGGGTCGGACGGTTCCCCAGCGCCCACGACCTGAAGGCGTGCATCTCCTCCGATGTCGCCTACTCGCTGGCCCGGAACCAGCCGCCCGGATCCCCTGACCAGGCCGCCGACTCCGTCCCCGCGGTGAGCGAGGTCCACGCCCTGTCGCTCTCCGATGGCGCCCCGACGAGCGTCGCGACCCCACCGCTGCACGGCGCGAACGGAGGCGTTGGGGTCGACCTTGGCTGCGGACCCAGCGGACCAGTCGTCGCGACCCAGACGTCCGACCGAGGCCCGATCGCCACGCATCGCCTCGTGGCTGGCGCCTGGGAAGCGGTCTCGCCGACATTGGCCGGAGGAGCGCCGGCGATGCTCGGTGAGGCCCTGAGCACGCCGGTGGGTGTGGCGTTCCTCTATGTCCTCGACGGCCCCGGCGAACCCCCGACCGACAAGATCGTCAACCTCGACCTGGTGCGCGAGGCAGGCACCGCAACGTTCACCGAGAACACCGTGGACCGGCAGGTGGTCTTGATGGGCGCGTCGGATCGAGTCGCGTACGTCCCCATCGATGGTTCCAGCCGCACCCCGCTGTCGCTCCGGAGCCTCCGATAGGGCGACGGTGCAGGCGCGATCTCGCGGACCTCGGTGCCGTCAGGGGCGGTCGAGGAGGATCACCAGGCTGGGGCCGGCGACGGGCACCGAACCGGTGAGGCCGGCAGGGTCGATGGGCGACGGCTCCCCGCGGGGTGCAGCCGCGTCGAGCGCAGTCCACCAGCGGCCCTCCGGGAGCTGGAAGGTCACGTCGCTGACCGGCGCGAGCAGGAGCAGCACGGCGGCGTCGAGCGGCGTGGGGCCGGCCAGCACCGCCTGGAGGCCGCGCTCGCCCTGGTCCACCCAGTCGTCGTCCATGAACGGCGTGCCGTCGTCGGTGAGCCAGGTGATCGCCGGGTCGCCCGGCGCGACCCACTCGGTGCGACGCAGCGCGGGGTGGCGGTGGCGCAGGTCGATGGCCGCGGCCACCCAGGCGACGAGGTCCCAGTCCGCAGCGGACCACGCGAGGCCCCACCGGGAGGGGTCGAGGGTGTAGCCGTCGGCTCGGCCGCGCTGGCTTCGACCGAGCTCGTCGCCCGAGCTCAGCATCGGCACCCCCTGGGAGCAGATCGCGGTGCCGAGCAGGCAGCGCTGGCGGCGCCGGCGGAGCTCCACCACCGCCGGATCGTCGGTTGGCCCCTCACGCCCGCTGTTCGACGATCGCTGACCGTGGCCACCGCCCACCGGCTCCTGGTACGAGACGAGGTCGGCCACGGTGAACCCGTCATGGGTGGCCACCGCGCTGATGCCGTGGGTGGCGTCGGGCCGCTCCCCCGCGGTCCCCGACGAGCGGAACAGGTCGGGGCTGCCGGCAAGCCGGGTGGCGAGCGTGGGCCACGAGGCCCGCTCCCCCAGCCAGAGGTCGCGCACGTCGTCGCGGAAGCGGTCGTTCCACTCCCGCCACGGCGACGGGAACCGCCCCACGGCGTGGCCCCCGAGACCCACGTCCCACGGCTCGGCCACCAGGCGGACGCCCTCGAGCGCTGGCTCCTCCACCAGCTCGGCGAGCAGGGGCGCGTCGGCGCTGGGACCGTCGTCTCCTCGGGCGAGGGTGGCCGCTAGGTCGAAGCGGAACCCGTCGACGCCGATCTCGGTGACCCACCGCACGAGCGTCTCGCGGATGAGACGGCGCATCCACGGTGAGCGGGCGTCGATCGCGTTGCCGCACCCGGTGACGTCGTCGTCGACGAGGCCGTCGGGCCCGGCGATCAGCCGATAGGCGCCCACGTTGTCGAACCCGCGCCACGACAGGATCGGCCCGCTGCCGAGCGACCCCTCGCACGTGTGGTTGAACACGACGTCGAGCCACACCTCGATGCCTGCGTCGTGGAGCGCCGCCACCGCGGCGCGCAGCTCGGCGATCGGGTTGCCCCCGGAGGTTGCGTAGCCGGCGTGGGGCGCACCCCAGGCGAGGGGGTTGTAGCCCCACACGTTGCGCTCGCCTCGCGCCACCAGGTCGGCCTCGCTCACGAAGTGCTGGACCGGGAGCAGCTCGAGCGCGGTGATCCCGAGGCGCTGCAGGTGGTCGAGCACTGCCGGCGATGCCAGGCCGAGGTAGCCGCCCCGATGCTCGCGCCGCACCAGCGGGTGGCGCGCGGTGAGGTGGCCGACGTGGGCCTCGTAGACCACCGTCTCGGCCCAGGAGCGGTGCCGAGCCACCGGAGCGAGCGGCTCGGGAGCGGCTGCCACGATGGACCGGGGCACGAAGGGCGCGGAGTCGACCCCGGGCGTCGTGAGCTCCGGGGCCCACTGCAGCTCGCCCACGAGACGGCGAGCCGCCGGATCGACCAGGAGCTTCGCCGGGTCGCACGCGTGGCCGTTCGCCGGGTCGCCCGGGCCTCGCACCCGGAAGCCGTAGCGCTGGCCGGCCGCGGCGCCCGCGACCGTGGTCGACCACTCGACCATGCCCTCGACGGTCGCCGGTTCGAGCGGAACCCGGTCGCGCTCGACGCCGTCCTCGTCGCAGAGGCACAGGTCGATGGCCTCGGCCACCCCCGAGCTCACCACGAAGGTGGTGCCGTCGGGACCGAGCGTCGCCCCCAACGGGAGTCGGTCGGGGCGCGCGGTGGTCACGGCGCCATGGTGGCAGCTAGGCCGACGGCGTCGTGACGAGGGCGAGGAGGCGCTGACGGGAGCGTTCGATCTCCTCGCGCAGGAGGCGCTCCACCACCGGCTGGAACAGTCCGCCGCCGTAGTGCAGCGACATGGCGAGGCGGGCACCCTCCGCGGTTGCCTCGACCTCCGCGGCCAGCCGCCACGGGCTGTGGTTGCGCCCGTCCAGCTCCGCTCGCTCGAACACGGCCCGGCGGGGCGGATCGAGCTCGGTGCGCACCATCCGCAGGCGCTTCGTGCGCGCGAGCGGGCCGAGCTTCCCTCGGAGGTCGACCGCCCAGGCGCCGTCGTCGAGGACGGCGACCGACGGGACGATCTCGAGCCAACGGGGATAGCGCTCGAGGTCGTCGACCCAGGAGAACAGCTCGCCGGCGCTGCACGGAGCGACGAGGTCGGCCTGGATCTCCACGAGCGTCAGTGTGCTGCGTGGCCGGCCGCGGCCCGAAACCCGGCGGCGGGCTCAGCGCGCGCCGAGCGCGTCGAGGACCGTGCGCCGCAGGGCGACGAACGCGGGGTCGTCCACCAGCACCGCGGCGCGGGGCCGCTCGAAGCCGACCTCCAGGCTGGCCACGATCGCCGCGGGCGCGCTCGACAGCACCACCACTCGGTCCGCGAGCAGGAGGGCCTCCTCCACGTCGTGGGTGACGAGCAGCGTGGTGCGACCACCGGCGACACCGTCGGCGCCGGTGCCGGCCAGCACCTCTTGGAGCCAGATCTGCACCTCGCGTCGGGTCAGCGCGTCGAGCGCACCGAACGGCTCGTCGAGCAGCAGCACGGGAGCCGGGGCGAGGAGGGTGCGGAGCACGGCGACGCGCTGGCGCATCCCGCCCGACAGCTCCGCCGGCCAGGCGTCGAGCACCGCGCCCAGGCCGAAGCGCTCCAGCACGGCCGCGGCGTGCCCCCGCGCGGCCCGCGCTGCAGACCGGCCCGAGGCGACCTCGACGCCGAGGACGGCGTTGTCGAGCACGGTGCGCCACGGGAGCAGGGCATCTCGCTGGGGCAGCCACGCGCACGCGCCCGGGCGGCCGACGACGGACGCCCCGCCCACGGTGGCCGAGCCAGCGTTGGGCGCGAGCAGGCCGGCGAGGATGCGCAGGATCGTGCTCTTGCCGCAGCCGCTCGGCCCCACGAGCGCCACGAACTCGCCGCGCTCGACCGTCAGGTCGAAGCCGTCGAGCACCGTCGTCGACGGCGCGCCCCTCGCACCCGCCCAACGGACCTCGAGGCCCGACAGATCGACCGCGGCGCTCACCACCGCCCGCGCCTCACGACGGGAGGTAGTCGTTCGTCCAAGCCGCCTCGACGTCGACGTCGCCTTCGACGATCCCGGCGTCGCGCAGGAACTGGGTGAAGCGGTCCCAGACCTCGGGGTCCTGGCGACCCCACGATCCGGGGTCGTCGGCGTAGCGGGTGGACAGGTAGGCGGCGCTGGCCTCCACGAGCTTCGGGTCGAGGTCGGTGGTCGCGCCGAGCAGCGCGTCCGCCGCCGCCGACGGATCGGCCATCGCGGCCTGGTAGCCACGGGTGGTGGCGGCGAGGAAGGCCCGCAGATCGTCGGCGCGCTCCTCGGTGACCTCCGTCGAGGTGGCGAGCAGCGGGGTGTACCAGTCGGGGATGCAATCGGTGTGGTCGGCGAACTCGATGCGGTTCGTGTCGACCCCGGCCTGGTCGAGGCGGATGCCGTCCCAGCCGTCGAAGATCCAGACGGCGTCGTACTGGTCGCGCTCGAGGCCGATCCGGTAGTCGGCATCGCCCACGTCCACCGACTCCAGCTTCGACGGGTCGCCGCCGTCGCAGTTGATGAGCTCGTCGAGGAGTGCCTGCTCGAGCTGGCCGCCGTAGCCGCCGTAGGTCTTGCCCTCGAGGTCGCGCGGGCGCTCGATGCCGTCGCTGGCCAGCGACACCAGGCTCGAGGTGTTGTGCTGGACGATCGCCGCGACGCTGCGCACCGGCAGCCCTTGCGCCACCGCGGGCGTCACCTCCTCCTGCACGGACACCGCGACGTCGGCCTTGCCGGCGGCGAGCACCTGGAGGCTCCCCGCCTCGCCCGGCTCCACGAAGCGCACGTCGAGGCCCTCGTCCTCGTACCACCCGTTCGCCTGCGCGAGGTACATGCCGGCGTGGTTCGTGTTCGGCGTCCAGTCGAGCACGACGGTGAACCGGCGCAGATCGCCGCTCCCCGAGCCGTCGCCATCGCTGGCCGCGTCGCTGCCGCACGACACCAGGATCAGCGCCAGCAGCACGACGGCGACGGGCGCGAGCGCGCGGGAGCGGCGAGGGGTGGGAGCGGAGGGGGTCGGGGTCACGAGGTCTCCTCGGAGGGGGTGGATGGAACGGGTGGGCGGGGGCGCGACCACGGCGTGGCGAGGCGGCCGACGCGCTCGACCGCGACGAACAGGACGGCCGAGAGCAGCGCCACGAGGACGACGGCCACGAACACGCGGTCAACCAGGTAGGAGTCCGCGGAGCGCAGGATCATCTTCCCGAGGCCCTGGTCGGCCGCTCCCCCGCCGAGGTACTCGGCGATCACCGCGCCGCCGATGGCGTAGGTGGCCGAGATGCGCAAGCCGGCGAAGAAGGCCGGCCGGGCACCGGGGACGCGCACGGTGCGCAGCACCTCGCGCTCGGTCGCGCCCATGGAGCGGACCAGGTCGACGAGGTCGGCATCGGCGCCGTCGAGCCCGCCGACGGTGGCCACCAGCACCGGGAACAGGACGATGAGGACGACCAGCAGCACCTTGGGCATCGACCCGAAGCCGAACCACACGACGAACAAGGGGGCCAGGACCACCAGCGGCACCGTCTGGCTCATGGCGATCAGCGGGTAGAGCACCTGCCGGGCGATGCGGACCCGCACGACGAGCACGGCGAGCGCGGCCCCCGCGACCGCCCCGATGGCGAGGCCGACGATGGCCACCCAGAGCGTCGGCCAGGCCCGCCCGGGCAGCTCAGGAGCGAGGTCGACGGCGGTGCGAGCGATCCGGCCCGGGCTCGGGAGCACGTAGGGCTCGATCCCGCCGACCTGCACCCACGCCTGCCACGCGGCGACGAGCGCGCCGAAGCCAAGCGTGGGAGCGACCCAGCGGCGCACGGTCAGTCCCGGAACTTCCGGGTGAGGCGGTCCATCGTCGGGCCCGCGTCATCCGCGCCCTCGGCCAGCTTGACCACGCTGATGGTGAACTCGGCCCCAGCGGCGAGGGTGGCCTCGTGGGCCGCTCGCAGCGCGGACCACACCTCGTCGGGGGTGCCCTCGAACGTGGTGCCGAGCGCGCTCACCTCGGCGTGCACGCCGCTCGAGCGCAGCACGGCGATGGCCGCTTCGACGTGGGCGTGGGGGTCATCGGGCGTGCCGGCGGGGCGGGGCAGCACCTGGAGCTCGGCGATCATCGGTCATCTCCTGGGGTGGGGTCGTCGGGTCGGCCCGGCTCGGGGAGCCGCGGGGTCGGGTCGTAGGGCGTCGCCCGAGGCGCGATGGCGCCGGCGATCGAACCGGGCTGCACCACGACCAGCACACCGTCGCCCAGCCGCACCTCGGCAGCGGCGGCGACGAGCTCGTTGCTGAGGCCGCGCGTGGTGCCGGGGGCGAGGTCGGCATCGGTGAGGGCCCAGCGCAGGCCAGCGCTGGTGACGCCACGGGCCGGGCCGTGCACCGGGAGGATCGAGACCTGCTCGCCCGCTCGACCCGTGGTGGCGACGATGCGCCGCGGCACCCCCGGCCGCACCACGGTCAGCGCCGAAGGACCGATGCGAGCCGACACCTCGAGGGTGGCGAGCTTGGGCGAGCTGAGGAGCAGCGCGTCGCCGAGCAGCAGGTCGAGCCGACCAGCGCCGGGGCCGACCACCAAGAGGCGGGGCGGGGCGCCGCCGGACACGAGGGCGAGGACCAGGTCGAGGGCGAGCTCGAGGTCGGTGGCGTCCTTGTCCGACGGGTGCGCGTGGATCCGCGCGCCATCGCGACGAGCCCGCTCGAGCGAGGACGCGGCGACCGAGTCGAGGTCGCCGACGACGTGGTGGGCGGCGATGCCGTGGCGCACCAGTTGGTCGAGCCCGGAGTCGGCCGCCACCACCACCGAGCCAGCGGGCAGCGAGCGCGGGGGCACGAACGGCGCGGCCGGGTCGCCGCCGATGGCTACGAGGGTGATCGGTTGGTCGAGCGCCGCGTCGGCGTCCATGGCTCGCGTCCCTCCGCTGGCATTACCCAGTTCAGGTCCAACGGGTCGGTGGCGGCGCCCGGAGGCGGCGGCCACCCTCTCAGCCCGACTCCTCGAGCTCCCCGGCGTGGTTCGCCCGCCACCCTAGCGAGGACAGCGCCCGGCGACCGCGCTGCAGATCGAGAAGATGGCCCGGGCCGTGCCACGACTGCGGCAGACTTCGAGGGTGGGAATCAGGAGAGCTACGGGTCGTTCGGTGCGGCGCGTCACCATCGGCCGCAGCGAGACCCGGCCCCCGGGATCGCAAGGTCCGTCGATCGCGGACGGCCCTTCCCCAGCCGACCACGGCGTGGAGCGCTGGTCCGCCTGCTACGCACCGCACAGCTCCATGTACTTCGATCAGTTCGGGAAGGTTCGAGCCTGCTGCCAGAACACCGGCACGTACCTGGGAGACGTCCGAACCCAGACCCTGCGGGAGATCTGGGAGAGCGCCGACGCGGAGCAGATGCGCGCTGCCCTCGAGCACGACAGCTACGACGAGGGTTGCTCCTTCTGCGCCTGGCAATCGCTCGAAGGCAACGACGACATCGTGTTCGCCCGCTTCTTCGATCCGCTGGAGCCGCGGGAGCGTCGCCCGCGTTGGCCGCGCAAGATGGAGTTCTCGCTCACGAACACGTGCAACCTCGCGTGCGTCATGTGCAACGGCGATTGGTCGTCCACCATCCGCGCCAAGCGGGAGCGTCGCGAACCCATCCCTGCCTCCTACGGCGACGCGTTCTTCGAGCAGCTCCAGGAGTTCCTCCCTCACCTCGAGGAGGCCTCGTTCCTCGGGGGCGAGCCGTTCCTCGGGACGGAGCCGCAACGGGTGATGGAGCTCCTCGCCGACCTGCATCGGCCTCCACGGGTCACCGTCACCACGAACGGAACCATCTACACGAACCGAGTGCGCCGCATCCTCGAACAGCTGGCGCCGCACATCGTCGTCTCCATCGACGGCGCGACGCCCGAGACCTACGACGCGGTTCGTGTGGGCGCGCACCTGCCGGACGTCCTCGCCAACCTCGATCGGTACCGCGAGGTGCTGGGGCCTGGGAAGGTCTCCATCACCCACTGCCTCATGACCCACAACTGGCACGAGTTCTTCGATCTGCTCCAGATCGCCGAGGAACGTGACCTCATCGTCGGGGTGAACGTCGTTCGGCTCCCGACCTCGTCGAGCCTCTACCAGCTCCCTCTGGCGGAGCTGCGAGAGGTGGTCGGCACCTTGCAGGCCACCGATGTGTCCACGCTGACCGGGCCCCGGCTGTCGATCTGGGAGGGGCACGTCGGCGCGCTGGCGAACCGCCTCGAGGTCCTCGAGCTCGAGGCGGTTGGGACCGGCGTCCCGATCCGAGTGCCTGGCACGCCGGCATTGCCCACGCACGACAGCCCGTGGCCCTGGCTCCCCTTCGCCGTCGTGGCGGACCACCCAAGCCTCGATCCTCCTCCGGCCACCGAGGCACCGTCCATGTCCATGGAGGTGGGCACCGACCCCGTGTTGCGGGTGGTGCATGCCGACCCGGCGTTCCCGGTCAGGGTTGATGACCTCGAGGGCGCCGACGTCCAGGAACTCGGGGCCAGGCTCGGGCGCCTCTGCGGGCCGCCAGAGAGCTGGGAGTCCACCGTCGGCGACGTCCCCGATCGCCTCTACCTCGATGCCGGCGGGGTGCTCGCCATCACCCTCACCGCTCGCCGCGACCCCGATGGTCACCTCATCGGCGCCACCTACTTCCTCCAAGCGCTGGGCTGAGCCACCCCGGTGAACGTCGCGGACTCGGTGCTGTGGCAGGAGCAGGTGTCGTTGCCGACGCTGCCAGGCGCCGGACGCTCGCTCGGCGACCAGGCACGCGTCGATGTGCTGGTGGTGGGGGGCGGCTACGCGGGCCTCGCCGCCGCGATCGAGGTGGCCCGCGCCGGGCGCAGCGTCCTGGTCGTGGAGAAGGGCCCCATCGGCTGGGGCGCGCACAGCCGCAACGGCGGCATGGCGATCCCCGAGCTGAAGGCGGGGCCGGCGTCGCTCGAGCGCAGCTACGGCGAGCTCGGGCGGCGCATGCACCGTGAGGTGAACGAGGCGTTCGACCACCTGGAGGCTCGCATCGCCACCGAGGGCATCGACTGCGACTACGACCGCACCGGCCAGCTCTACCTCGCCCACACCCCTCGGCTCGTGGGGCACCTCCGCCATCTTGCTGCCGAGCACGCGACCATCGGCGAGCCGGTGCGCTTCATCGATCGCGCCGACCTGCCCGGCGAGATCGGGTCCGATGCGTTCCACGGCGCGGTGCTCTACGAGCGCACCGGCGGGCTGCACCCCGCCAAGCTCCACGCGGCGCTCCTTCGACACGCGCTCGACGCCGGCGCGACCGTGCGCGACCGCTGCGCGGCCACCGAGATCACGGACCGTCTCGACGGACGGGGGCGCTTCGAGGTCGCCACCGAGCGGGGCGCCGTGGTCGCCGACCACCTCATCGTCGCCACCAACGCGTACGCCGACGGCCTCCTGCCCGAGCTGCGGCGGCGGGTCCTGCCCATCGGGAGCTTCATCGTCGCCACCGAGCCGCTCGACGAGGACCTCGCCCGGTCGGTGAACCCCAACCGCCGCATGCTCGTCGACACGAAGAACCTGCTCTTCTACTGGCGCCTCACGCCCGACGACCGCATCCTCTTCGGTGGGCGCCGCAGCCTCGGCCACGCGTCGGTGCCCGATGCTGCCGCGTACCTCGAGGAGTCGTTCCGGCGCATCCACCCGCAGCTGCGCGACGTGGCGGTCACCCACCGCTGGGGCGGCAACGTGGCCATCACGCTCGACCGGATGCCCCACGTCGGCCGGCTCCGCGGCGCCTGGTACGCCACGGGGTGCAACGGCGCGGGCGTGGCGCTCAACACCTGGCTCGGGCACCGCCTCGGGCTCGTGGTGCTCGGCCAAGCGCCACCGCCGTCGTTCGCCGAGCTGAAGCACCGTCCGATCCCGGCCTCCCCGCTTCGGCGCGCCTACCTGCCGCTCGTCGGCCAGTGGTTCCGCTACCAGGACCGCCCCTGACCGCGCCGGACCAGGCGGGTCAGTGCTTGATCATCACGTGCTTGAGCTCGGTGTAGTGCTCGATGGCGTGGATGCTCATGTCCTTGCCGTAGCCCGATTGCTTGAACCCGCCGTGGGGCATCTCCGACACGATCGGGATGTGGTCGTTCACCCAGACCGTGCCGAAGCGGAGGTCTCGTGACATCCGCATCGCCCGGCCGACGTCGGACGTCCACACCGACGCGGCCAGCCCGTAGTCGACGTCGTTGGCCCACGCGACGGCCTGCTCCTCGTCGGCGAATCGCTGCACGGAGATGACCGGGCCGAACACCTCGCGCTGGACGATCTCGCTGCGCTGGTCCGCGCCGGCGAGCACGGTGGGCGCGTAGAAGAAGCCGTCGCGGTCGAGGGCCGCCCCGCCCACCACCACCTCGGCGCCGTCCGCCACCGCTCGGTCGACCATGCCCGCGACCCGCTCGCGCTGCTCGGCCGACACCACCGGCCCCACGGCGGTCTCGGGGTCGAACGGGTCGCCGGTCGCGAGCGCCCCCGCCGCGGACCCGAGCGCCGCCACCAGGTCCTCGTAGCGTCCGGGCCCGGCGAGCACGCGGCACGGCGCCGTGCAGTCTTGGCCCGAGTTGTAGTAGCCGGCCTCGGCGAGGGTGGCGACCACCGCGTCGACGTCGGCGTCGTCGAACACCACCACCGGGGCCTTGCCGCCGAGCTCGAGGTGGACGCGCTTGAGCGAGTCGGCCGCGTTGCGGGCGATGAGCTTGCCGGTGCCGACATCACCGGTCAGCGAGAGCATGGCGACCTCGGGGTGGCGCACCAGCCGGTCTCCCGCGGTCTCCCCCTGGCCGCACACCACGTTGAAGACGCCCGCCGGGAAGATGTCCTCGGCCACCTCCGCCAGCCGCAGCGCGGTGAGCGGCGTGAGCTCTGACGGCTTGAGGATGAAGGTGTTGCCGGCGGCGAGCGCCGGGCCGAGCTTCCACGTCGCCATGTTGAGCGGGTAGTTCCACGGGGCGATGCCGGCCACCACGCCCAGCGGGTCGCGCCGCAGCATCGACGTGTGATCCTCGAGGTACTCCCCCGCCGCCGCCCCCGAGTCGAGGCAGCGGGCGGCACCGGCGAAGAAGCGGAGGTTGTCGACCGTCAGGTCGAACTCGAACTCGATGATCGACGCGGGCTTGCCGACGTTCGCCATCTCGAGGCGCTTGAGCTCGTCGAGGTCGCCCTCGACCGCGTCGGCCAGGGCGTAGAGCTTCTCGGCTCGCTCGCGAGGCGTGGTGCGACCCCACGCCTCGAAGGCCTCCACCGCCGCGGCGACGGCGTCGTCGACGTCGCTCGCGTCGCTCGATGGGACCCGGGCCAGCACCGCGCCGGTCGCCGGATCCACGACGTCGTCGGTCGCACCGGAGCGCGCCGGGCGCCAGCTTCCGCCGATGTGCTGCTCGAGGTCGTTCACCGCATCGTCTGGCATCGGGTCGCTGCTCCCTGGTCTCGGTTGGGGCCATCCTGCGCGGGCGAGCCGAACGCCGCAAGCGATTCCTTCGCGAAACACGATCGAAACGATGGATTCTCTTGCCACTGCGCGAGATCCGTGGAAGGGTGCCACCGTGTCGGGCGTCACCTGCACGGCGATGCCCGATCCGGCACCTGGACCACACCTTCGAGGACGCCCATGACCGTCGCCGACACGACCGACGCCCCCATCCCGGCCACGAGCGGGCGGGCCGTCATCGAGATCGACGACGTCTCGAGGAGCTTCGGCGACTACGTCGCGGTGGAGCACGCCGACTTCACCATCCACGAGGGCGAGTTCTTCTCGATGCTCGGCCCCTCGGGGTGCGGCAAGACCACGACGCTGCGGATGATCGCCGGGTTCGAGACGCCCACGTCCGGAGCCATCCGGCTCGAAGGCGTCGATGTCTCGCGCGTCCCGCCGCACAAGCGTGACGTGAACACCGTGTTCCAGCAGTACGCGCTGTTCCCGCACATGACCGTGTGGGACAACGTGGCCTACGGCCCCCGTGCCAAGAAGGTCGACAAGGCCGAGGTAGCCCGGCGCGTCGACGAGCTCCTCGAGGTCGTGCGCCTCACCGAGTTCGCCGCCCGCAAGCCCGCCCAGCTCTCGGGCGGCCAGCAGCAGCGCGTCGCCCTGGCCCGCGCCTTGGTCAACTACCCCAAGGCCCTCCTGCTCGACGAGCCGCTCGGCGCGCTCGACCTCAAGCTCCGCCAGGGCATGCAGCTCGAGCTCAAGCGGATCCAGCGCGAGGTGGGGATCACGTTCATCTTCGTGACCCACGACCAAGAGGAAGCGCTCACGATGAGCGACCGGATCGCGGTCATGAACGTCGGGCGGGTGGAGCAGATCGGCTCACCACGGGAGATCTACGACCACCCGGCCACCGTCTTCGTGGCTGGCTTCATCGGCCAGGCGAACCTCTGGCCGGCCACCGTGAAGGCCCGCCACGGCACCACCGCCACCATCGAGGTGGCGGGCCGCCAGATCGACGTCGTCGACGACGACAGCGGCGTGGCCATCGGCGCCCCGGCGACGTTCATGGTCCGGCCCGAGCGGATGCACGTGGAGCAGGAGCTGAGCGACGACAGCCGCTGGACGGTGGTCGCCACCGTGACCGACATGGTGTTCCAGGGGCCGGTGGTCCGCTACGACCTGCGCCTGGCCGACGGCGCGGCCGCGGTCGCGCACGTTCCCGCCGGCCAAGGGCAGATGCCGATGCCTGGCGACACGGTGCACGCATCCTGGGCCGACGACGCCGGCGTCCTGCTCGCCGGCAGCCCCACCGAGGAGTCCGCGACCGGCCCCGACGGCTCTCCCGCCCCCGACTGACCCCCGCCAACCGAACCCCACCCTCACCGCCAGGAGACGAACCCGTGACCGAACACCTCGACCCCGAGCTCGCCGCAGCGATCCAGATGGCCCGGCGACTGTCGCGACGCCGCTTCCTGGCCCAGGCCGGCCTCGGCGCCGGCGCCCTCGCGCTCGGCCCGAGCCTGCTCGCGGCGTGCGGCAGCTCGAGCGACAGCTCCAGCGACGGCAGCTCCTCGGGCGGGATGGGCGACAAGGAGCTGCGGATCTCGAACTGGACCGCCTACATCGACCAAGACGACGACGGGAACTTCGACGCCCCCGGCTCCACCATCGCCCTCTTCCAGGAGCAGAGCGGGGTGAAGGTCACCTACAAGGAAGACTTCAACGACAACGACGAGTACTTCAACAAGAACTTCTCGCCGATCCTCGGCAAGGGCAAGACCCTCTCGGCCGACATCGTGATGCCCACCTACTGGATGGCCGCCCGCATCGTGGGCCTCGACTGGGTCGAGGAGCTGCTCCTCGACCAGATCCCGAACCACGAGAACCTCGACGACAGCTACCTCGACCTCGCGTGGGACCCGGGAGCCAAGCACCACATGCCGTGGCAGGCCGGCGCCACCGGCATCGCCTACGACCCCTCCAAGACCGGCGGCGACCTCACCAGCATCAACGACCTCTACGACAGCAAGCTCAAGGGTCAGGTGACCTTCCTCACCGAGATGCGCGACACCGTGGGTCTCACGATGTTCGGGATGGGAGCCGATCCGGCCAAGGCCGACGTGAGCGACATCGATGCCGCCCTCGAGAAGATCCAGCAGGCCACCGACGACGGCCAGATCTTGAAGTTCACGGGCAACGAGTACCTGCGGTCGCTCGAGAACGGCGACATCGCGGCCTGCATCGCGTGGTCGGGCGACATCGCGCAGCTCGACCCCGAGCTCGGCATCAAGTTCGCCATCCCCGAGGAGGGCGGCATGCAGTGGTTCGACACGATGGTCGTCCCCAAGGGCTCCCCCAACCAGGTGGCCGCCGCGAAGTGGATGGACTTCGTCTACGACCCCGAGAACGCCGCTCGCATCACCGAGTACGTCCAGTACATGTCGCCGGTGAAGGGCGTGAAGGAAGCACTCGAGGCGATGGGCGGCGACGCCGCGGCGCTCGCGGAGAACCCGCTGCTGTTCCCCGACGAGGAGACCACGAGCCGCCTCAAGGTGTTCGGCGAGCTGTCCCAGGAGGACGAGATCGACATCCAGAGCCGCTTCAACGACATCACCGGCTGATCCGTGGCCGCGGAAGGAACGCTCCGCAAGGGCCGCAAGGCGCCCTACGGGCTGCTGACCCCCGGGATGCTGTGGCTGGTCCTGTTCTTCCTCGTGCCGATGTGGACGCTGCTTCGGATCGCTCTCTCGGAGAAGCCGAACGCGTTCCTGCCCGACTACGAGCTGACCTGGAAGTGGTCGAACTTCTCGCACGCGATCGATCGGTTCCAACCCGAGCTCGTGCGCTCGTTCGCCTACGCGGGCATCGCCACCCTGCTGTGCATCCTCATCGGCTACCCGCTCGCCTACTTCCTGGCGTTCAAGGCCGGCCGGTTCCGCAGCATCCTGCTGGGGCTGATCATGGTGCCGTTCTTCACGTCCTTCCTCATCCGCACGATCGCCTGGCAGACGATCCTCGGCCAGCAAGGTCCGGCGCTCGGGCTGCTGCGGGCGCTGAGCCTCGTGAGCGTGACCGACGCGATCGGCCTCACCCAGGACGGGGCGTTCCTGAACACCCCCCAGGCCGTGATCGGCGGGCTCACGTACAACTTCGTGGCGTTCATGATCCTGCCGATCTACGTGAGCCTCGAGAAGATCGATGCCCGCCTGCTCGACGCGGCGCGCGACCTCTACTCGACGCCCGCGGCGGCCTTCCGCAAGATCGTCCTCCCGCTCTCGCTGCCGGGCGTGTTCGCCGGAACGTTGCTGACGTTCATCCCGGCAGCCGGCGACTACATCAATGCCGAGCTCCTCGGGAACGTGAAGACCGGCATGATCGGCTCGCAGATCTCGAAGCTCTTCTTGAAGGAGAGCAACTACCCCGAGGCCGCGGCGCTCTCGTTCATCTTCATGGCGATCATCACGATCGGTGTGCTGGTCTACGCGCGGATCCTCGGGACCGAGGAGCTGACGGCGTGAGCGAGCGCCGACCGCTCAAGTCGCGCCTGCTCGGCGCGTGGGCCCTGCTCGTGTACGTGTGGCTGTTCGCTCCGATCGCGGTGGTGGTGATCTTCTCGTTCAACCACCCGGCCGGGAAGTTCAACACCTCGTGGAACGAGTTCACCCTCGACAACTGGGCCCATCCCTTCCGAAAGGCCGACTACACCGCGGCGCTCATCACGAGCTTGAAGGTCGCGGCGGTCGCCTGCCTGGTGGCCACGATCTTCGGCGGCCTGATGGCGCTGGCCACCTCCCGGTACGACTTCCGGGGCAAGGGGCTCGTGAACTTCATCCTCGTGCTGCCGCTCACGACCCCCGAGATCGTGATGGGCTCGTCGCTGTTCACGCTCTTCTTCGCCCGGGACCTGAGCTTGGGCTTCACCACCGTGGTGATCGCCCACATCCTCTTCTGCATCAGCTTCGTGGCCCTCACCGTCGAAGCGCGCGTGCGCGGGTTCGACTGGTCCCTCGAGGACGCGGCGATGGACCTGGGGTCCTCGCCGTGGCGCACGTTCCGGACCGTGACCTTCCCGCTGATCCTCCCCGGCATCGGCGCGGCAGCGCTGCTCTCGTTCGCCCTCTCGATCGACGACTACATCATCACGTCGTTCGTCGCCGGCGATCAGACCACCACGTTCCCGATGCGGATCTTCAACGCCAACAAGACCGAGATCCCACCCCAGGTGCACGTCATCGCCACCGCGATCCTGGTGGTGACCGGCACGCTGATGGCGATCGGCGCCTGGCGAACCATCAAGCGCGGTCCCGCGGCGACGTGACGAGCCAGATCGACGGATTTCGTTGTGAAACGTCAGCCCTACGACTGATTCCCTTGCGCGCAGCAGCTGGATCGCACAGAATCGTCGGGTACCGCTCGCATGCGAGGAGCTTGCCGTGACCACCGCTCCCACCTCTGACCTCCAGGCGCTGGCCAGCGCCCACCTGTGGGGCCACTTCTCGAAGCTGACGCCCGAGGACGTCGGCGGGACGACCGTGATCGAGCGCGGCGACGGCTGCTACGTCTGGGACACCACCGGCAAGCGGTACCTCGACGGCCTCGCCGGCCTGTTCGTGTCCCAGGTCGGCCACGGCCGCCGCGAGCTGGCCCAGGCCATGGCCGCGCAGGCCGAGAAGCTCGCGTACTTCCCGGTGTGGACCTACGCGCATCCCACCGCGGTGGAGCTCGCCACCCGGCTCGCTGCGATGGCACCCGGCGACCTCAACCGGGTGTTCTTCACCACCGGTGGCGGCGAAGCGGTGGAGACCGCGTGGAAGCTGGCCCGCCAGTTCCACGTCCTCAACGGCGAGCCCGGCCGCTACAAGGTGATCTCCCGCAACCTCGCCTACCACGGCACCACGCTCGGCGCCCTCACCATCACCGGCCTCGAGGCGATCAAGACGACCTTCGGTCCGATGATCACCGACGCGGGCATCAAGGTGCCCAACACCAACTCGTATCGAGCCACCGACACGAGCCCCGAGGCGCTGCTGCTGCCCGCAGACGCCATCGAGGATGCGATCGTGGCCGCAGGACCTGAGACCGTGGCGGCCGTGTTCCTCGAGCCCGTCCAGAACTCTGGCGGGTGCTTCACCCCACCCGAAGGCTACTTCGCTCGAGTCCGCGAGATCTGCGACCGCTACGGGGTCCTCCTGGTGAGCGACGAGGTCATCTGCGCGTTCGGCCGCCTCGGCGACTGGTTCGGGGCCAGCCGCCTCGGCTACCAGCCCGACATGATCACCATGGCCAAGGGCCTGACGTCGGGGTACTCCCCGCTCGGCGGCGTCATGATCTCCGATCGCATCGCCGACGCGTACCTGGCCCACGACGAGGCGTTCCTCCACGGCATCACCTTCGGCGGCCACCCGGTGAGCTGCGCCGTGGCGCTCGCCAACCTCGACATCATGGAGCGAGAAGACCTACCCGGTCGCGTGCGAGCCAACGAGTCGGCCTTCCGCTCCGCCCTCGAGGACCTCCGAGACCTCCCGATCGTCGGGGATGTCCGCGGGATGGGCTACTTCTACGGCATCGAGCTGGTGAAGGATCCGGTCACGAAGGCCACCTTCGACGAGGCCGAGGCCGACCACCTGCTCCGCGGCGTGCTCACCCCCAAGCTCATCGAGAACGGGCTGCTGTGCCGCGCCGACGACCGTGGCGAGCCGGTGATCCAGCTGTCGCCGCCGCTCATCGCCGGCCCCGACGAGTTCGCCGAGATCGCGCGCATCATCCGCATCGCGCTGCTCGAGGCGATGGAGGCCATGGGGGCGATGGGGGCGGGAGCGCAGCCGTGACCGCGGCGACTGCCCTCTTGGTCGGTGTCCCCACCGAGATCAAGGCGGACGAGGGCCGGGTCGCCATCACCCCCGACGGCGTGCGCGAGCTCCATGCCCACGGCGTCGACGTGCTGGTGCAGGCGGGGGCCGGCGCCGGCGCGAGCATCCCTGACGACGAGTTCCGGGCGGTGGGCGCCGAGGTCGTCGCCACCGCGGCGGAGGTCTGGGAGCGTGCCGGGCTCATCTGCAAGGTGAAGGAGCCCCAGGAGTCCGAGCTGGGTCACCTGCGGGGCGACCAGGTGTTGTTCACCTACCTCCACCTCGCCGCCTACCCGAAGGTGGCCGACGCGCTCCTCGCCGCCGGCACCACCGCCCTCGCCTACGAGACGGTCCAGACCCCCGACGGACGGCTACCGCTCCTCGCCCCCATGAGCGAGGTGGCCGGCCGGATGTCGATCCAGGTGGGCGCCCACTTCCTCGAGCGCCACAACGGTGGACGGGGGGTGCTGCTCGGCGGCGTTCCCGGCGTGCGGCCCGCCAGCGTCGTCGTGCTCGGGGCGGGCAACGTGGGGTGGAACGCGGCGTGGATGGCGGCGGGCCTCGAGGCCGAGGTCGACGTGCTCGACAAGGACGTGGATCGCCTGCGCCACGTCGACCAGATCCAGATGGGCCGGGTGACCACGCTCACCTCCAACCGCGGGATCGTCGAGCGGGTCGTGACCGGCGCCGACCTCGTCATCGGTGCCGTGCTCGTCGCCGGCGGCCGAGCCCCGGTGGTGGTCGAGGAGGAGCTGGTGCGGGCGATGAAGCCGGGGGCGGTGATCGTCGACATCGCGATCGACCAGGGCGGCTGCATCGCCACCTCCCACGAGACCAGCCACCACGACCCGGTGTTCGAGCGCCACGGGGTGATCCACTACGCCGTCGGCAACATGCCCGGAGCCGTGCCCCACACCTCGACCTACGCGCTCACGAACGTGACGCTCCCCTACCTCGCCGCGGTCGCGTCGCTGGGCGTGGCCGCGGCCGCTGGCCGTGACCCGGCACTCGCCCTCGGCGTGAACACCGTGGGAGGGGACGTGGTCAACGCGTCGGTGGCCGACGCCCTCGGCCGCCCCCACCGCCCGCTCGATGAGGCCATCGCTGGGATGGGGAGCGCGTGACCGCCATCCGCCGCAGATCCGGTCGCGCGACATCGGCCACGCCGGCCCCGATCCTCGATCCCATCGACAAGGCCATCATCCGCGCCCTCCAGGTGGACGGCCGGATGTCGTACGCCAAGCTCGGCCCCGAGGTCGGCCTCTCGCAAGCCGCGGTGCGCCAGCGCGTCCAGCGCCTCACCGACTCCGGTGCGATGCAGGTGGTGGCGGTGACCGATCCGCTCTCGGTGGGCTTCACCGTGCAAGCGATGATCGGGGTCTCTGCCGAGGGGGACCTGCGAGCGCTGGGCGCCACGCTCGGCGAAGTCCCCGAGATCGACTACGTCGTCATCGCATCGGGCCGCTACGACCTGCTCCTCGAGGTGGTGTGTGAGGACAGCACCCACCTCTTCGACCTGGTGAACGACGTGATCCGAGCCACCCCGGGCGTGCGCGCAGCCGAGGTGTTCACGTACCTGGACCTCGTGAAGCAGACCTACACCTGGGGCACTCGCTAGCTGTCGATCCCATCCGGCTCACGGGTCGTGCTGGTAGCGGGTGGCCAGCTCGACGCCGAACCGGTCGGTGACCACCACCGTGCCGTCCGGTCTTCGTTCGGCCCGATA
>JBDIAX010000037.1:0-35338 GCA_039812605.1 Acidimicrobiia bacterium
CGTTCTCTTCCGGCCCCGCCCTCGTAGCTCAGTCGGATAGAGCGACCGCCTCCTAAGCGGTAGGCCACAGGTTCGATTCCTGTCGGGGGCACCCGGTGATGTCGCGAGACATCGAGGACACTCCGAACCCTCAGGTCGGGGTGTTCTTCGGTGTTCGGGTGCCGAGGCGGCGGTGGAAGCAGGTGGGGCCGGGGGTGGCCGGGCTCATCCGCCCACGGCAGCGGGCGCAGCGAGGGTCCCCGTGGCGACGGCGGCGTCGAAGATGCAGACGTTCGGCTGGTGGGATCGGAACTCCGCCTGGATGGGCAACCCTCGTAGCGATGCCACGGCGACAGGATCTGCGGACGGCGCGAGGTCGACCGAGCCGGACCACGTTCCCGTGCCGTCGATGGGCGCCTGCTCGTCGAGCACGAACTTCGTCCACGGGTACGGGCCCGGACCCTTCCCGAGCGTGCTGGCCGGGTCTCGCAGCTCGACGAGGCACTGGGCACCGGTGGCGTCGGCATCGCTGTGGGTGGGGTGCGCGGTGACGGAGAAGGTCCCGGGCACCGGGAGGGACTCGGCGTTCGGCCGGAACTCGAAGCCGTCGATGAGACCGAAGTACGGCATGCCGGTGGCCGCGGCGGTGGACTGCTCGGCCGTGGCCTGCACCTGCTGCTTCACGAAGGAGATCGCCGCCCGGGCGAGGGCGAGGCAGGGATCCTTCGCGGCCTCGGCGACGAGATCGCCGCTGTCGTCCACGCCGCCCTCTTGGGCCAGCTTCTTGAGCGCCTCGACCATCTCCGGATCGGACTTCATGGTGTCGCAGGGGACGCCGTAGTACTTCATGACCTCCACCGCGACCCCGGCGAGCTCGCCCTCGGCGATGCCCTCCGCCGCCTTGCGATCGGGTAGCCGCGCGGGGAGCCCGAAGTAGGCCAGCACCACGGTGACCGCGGCGCGGCCGATCCATCGCGACCCCTCCTTGCAGTACTCCTCTGCCGTCGCGCCGAGGGCCTTGCACCCGAGGTTGAGCTCGCCGATCGTCCACACCAGCTCGTCGACGGCGGTGTTGTACATGTACGCCGCGAGGTCGTAGAAGGTTCCGACCACCTCGGCGAACGCCTCACCCAAGTCGGCCACGCCGTCCCAGAAGGCGCAGTACCAGGTGTCGCAGTCAGCTGGCGGCGGGAAGTCGCTCGGGCAATAGGTGCCGGAGGTGGGGTAGAAGTGGCTCGCGCTCGCCTGGTTCGCGAGCGCGTAGTCCGGCGGGCCGTAGATCTGGCCGGTCGAGGGGTCGAGGGTCTTCAACCCGGCCCAGTACCCCGAGCCCGAGCTGTAGAGCCCCGGTGCCTCGTTGGGCCACGGGACCGCGACGTCGACGCACCCGAACATCGCGGGGTTCGGAGCGCGACCGAGGTCCGCGGTCGCCGAGTCGACCGTGAAGTCGATCTGCCCGCCCTCGGTCGTCTGCGGGGTGGGCAGCATGACCGATGAGGTGCTCGACGCGCTCGGGGCACCGGGACCGTTCGGGTTCGTGACCACGCGGATCCAGACCGGATCGCCTGGGCTCGGCAGCGCGAGGTAGGCGTCGATCTTGTCCTTCGCCCCATCGTCGACGGCCACCTTGACGAAGGTGCCCTTGCCGACGGACCTGATGGTGCCGTCGGTGATCGGCGTGAGGACCGCGGTGGACGAACCGAGGCCGGTGAGCGGGGCCGAGCCCTTCGTGCCATCGCCCACGTCGGCACGGGCGATGTCCTTGGTGTCGATCGTGAAGGTGCCGACGCCCTGGCCGTCCGCGGTGGTCGACGTGCGCTTGGCGATGCCCGCGCCGATGAGCGAAGGCGGGTTGAGGTCGGTGTCGCCGAGCAGCGGGGACTTCGACAGCACCTGCCACAGCACCTCGTCGACCTGCGGCGACGCCGCCTTCCACTCGAACGACAGCTGCTGGTCGGACGACTGGAGGTCGTGCAGCGTGTCTGCCGACGTCGTCTGCTTCAGGGTCACGGCGCTCGGGTCGCCGACGACGTCGCTCAGCGCCACGCCCTTCGGGACCACCAGCTTCCCGGCGCCGATCTTCTTGGGGAACTCGCCCCACTGCCACATCTCGACCGTCAGCGTCCGTCCGTGCAGCGCCGGAAGGTGCTGGGCGATGGAGTCGACCTCCTTGAGCGACAGGTACTCCTCCTGGCCGGCGGGCACGCGCTGCCACGGCTGCCCATCCACCGACAGGTAGAGCCACACCGGTCGACCACCGGGCGAGGTGATCACGCCGTCCACGATCGACACGTCGCCGGACCAGCCCAAGCGCTCGCCGCAGCGCATCGGGGTGCGCACACCGACCGGTGCGCCGTCGCCACCGTCGCCCCGTGCGAAGTACGTGTGGTTGCCGGGGCCGAGGTCGGCGAGGTTCAGGCCCTTGCCGGCGCCGATGGTCCCGATCTCGTCCCACCCGGCCGAGCCGGCGTCTTGCCCGTAGACGGTGACCTCGCCGTCGCCGGTGTTGCGCAACGTGGTGCCGCAGTCCTCGGACTCCTCGACCGTGGCATCCAGGGACGGTCCCTTCGCGATCGAGCGCGGCGCCTTCACGACGACGGGCTTCGCGGCATCGAGCGCGTCGAGCCCACCATCGCGAGGGACCACCACCGTCACCACGGCATCGGGCGGGATCGCCACGTCCTGCTCGATCGGGACGTCGCTCGGCGAGAGGGGCTGGGTGACGAGGACCTTGGACGGATCGAGGGACAGGCGCTCACCCAGCTGGACCGGGGTCTCGTCTTCGAGCGGCTCGACCGGCACGCCGACCTCGCCGGGGCCGACGCCGACGGTCGTCTCGCGCTCGTCGTCGCCGGCAGGGGCCTCGGTGGCGGCGGGCGACTCGGGCGCAGCGGCGATCTCCACCGGCACCGGGGCCGTGCGCGCCGCCTCGCCGTCGACGTCGACGACCTCGGCGTAGAGCAGGTGCGGGCCGACCGACAGCGCGGGGAACGTCATCTCGACGCGTGACGGGTCGTAGGTCGGGGCCGTGCGGGCCACGACCGTCGCCCCGTCGAACAGCGTCACCGACGCGACCTCGGCCTCGCCGTGGCTGGCCACCGAGATCGGGATCTGCGACCCGACCGTCCCCGACGTGGTCACCGGGGCAGCGATGTGGGTCTGGAACGGCATGTCCGCGAGCGGACCGACGTCACCGGTCGAGGCCGATTCCCCGTCGTCGCCGCGCCCTCGGACCAGCACCACGACACCAGCGACGAAGACCGCGGTGGCCGCCACGTACGCCAAGACCCACAACACCGTTCGACGCTGCACGGCCGGAACCTACCGATCCGACGCCGTGCTGTTGAGCGCCACGCAGGCATTGGGACCAGGACGGGACCGGCGAGGTGCGGACGAGCGGCGGCGTGATCGGTACGGTCGCGCCATGCTCCCGTGGTTGAAGCTCGCCGTGCCAGCGGTCCTGCTGGCCAGCGGCGGCACCGCGATGGTCGTCGCCAGCCAGCACGACGGCGCGCAGGCGGTCGCCACCGCCGGCGTGTGGATCGATGCCCCGACCTCCGCGGCGCCGATCGGCCCAGGCGACGTCACGGTCTACGCGCACGCCAGCTCGGCGTCGGGCATCGACGCGTTGGAGCTGGTCGTCGACGGCAAGGTCGTCGGCGACGACACCGACCTCGAGCGCAACGAAGGGCTCGCCTACGCGCAGATCAGCTGGGACGCCGAGGTCGGCTACCACCAGCTCCAGGTGCGCGAGGTGGGCCACGAGGAGGTCGCGTCGGACGGGATGCTGGTGCAGGTCATCGACGGTGCTCCCGTGCCGGAGCCCCCAGCCTCCACCACCTCCACGACCGAGCCCGGCGAGACGACCACGACCGAACCGGGTGCCACCACCACCTCGGGGCCCGACGAGACCACCACGACCACGGGGCCCGAGGATGAGACGACGACCACCGCGATCCAGGTCCAGCCGACGTCGCCCACCACGACACGGCCGCCGACCACCACGACGCGACCGCCGACGACGACGACCACCGCGCCCTCGCCTCGCCCCACCATCGACGCCACCAGCTTCGTCGGCACGCCTCGGGCCTACGTGCCCCAGTGCGGGTACTCGCTCCAGGTCTCGGCCCGGATCCGCGACGCCAGCTCGGCGACGGTGATCGTGCAGGGCACGAGCGTCCGGGTCGGCATGACCCGCAGCGGCTCGACGTGGACCGCCCAGATCCCCGACGGCTTCCCGAGCTCCGCCATCGGCGACCACACCGTCACCGTCAGCGCGTCGAGCCCGGGTGGAACGGTGACGCGAGACGTCGGCCAGATCGAGGTCCGCCAGTTCTGCCCCAAGGACTGACACCAGCTCCCCCCCCCCCGAAATCTCGTCGTTGGTGGTCGTGCAGCGACCACGAGCACGGAGATTTCGGGGAGCGGGGGGAAGGGCCGAGCGAGCGAGGGCGATCGCTACCATCGGGCTGGTAGCCGGAGGGAGGGGTGGCGCCGCCGATGACGCGCTTCGAGGTCGCGGTGCTCGGTCGCACCACGGTGACCGCCGACGGCGCCCCGGTGGCGTTGCGTCCCCGGGAGGCCAGCGTCGCCGCCGCCCTCGCCCTCACCGGCCGGGTGACCTCAGCGACGGAGCTGGCCGACCTCGTGTGGCCCGCCCCACCCGCGTCAGCGCTCAAGTCCCTCCACAACCACATCGCCCGGCTTCGCCGAGCCGCCGACGTGGTGATCACCGACCCCGACGGCTACCGCCTCGCCTCCGACGTGGCCCTCGACCGCGAGCGCTTCGAGTCGCTCGTGGCCCGTCGCGACCCCGACCCCGCTCGCGCCGATGCCCTGGCCGAGCTCCTCGCCCGGTGGCAGGGGCCGGCGTTCGCCTCGCTCGACGACCATCCCGACCTCGACGTCGAGCGCGCCCGGCTGGACGAGCTGCGATGGCGAGCGGAGGAGCAGGTGGTTGGCCTCCGGCTCCTGGCGGGAGCCGAGCCCGCCATCGCCGCGGCCGCGGAGGAGCTGGCGGCCGCGCAGCCGTACCGCGAGCACCGCTGGTGGCTGCTGATGCTGGCGCGCCACCGCGCCGGCCGGCGACGCGACGCGCTCGCCGCCTACCAGCAGGCGCGTGACGCCCTGGTCGCCGGTGCGGGCATCGAACCGGGAGCAGCGTTGCGTGCCCTCGAAGCTCAGGTGCTCGCCGACGACCCCGCCCTGGCCACCGCCACCCCCCTCATCGGCGCCGAGGGGCCCTTCACCGCGACCCCGAACCGGCGCTCCCACGAGCACCCTCGGCTCGCCGACCTGATCGGGCGAGGCGCCGACCTCGACCGGCTGGAGGCCCACGCGACCGGGGCCGAGCCCGGCGTGCTCGTCGTGGTCGGCGACGCCGGCGCCGGCAAGACATCGCTGGCCGATGCCGCGGCGCGTGCGCTGCGCGCCCGCGGGATCCTGGTGCTGCGCACCGCGGGCGACCCCATGCCCGAAGGGCCGCTCGCACCGGTGGAGCGCGTCGTGACGCAGCTGGTGGCGACGCACGGGGTCGAAGCCACCAGGTCCTGGGCGTCGCCCGACGACCTCCCCGCACTCGCGCGCCTGGTGCCCGCGCTCGACACCGGCGCCGGCGCCGACGCGCCCCTCGCCGGCCCCGTCGACGCGGCCGTCGCTCGCCTCCTGGCTGCGGCCTGCGATCACCAGCCGCACCTGGTGGTCGTGGACGACGCCCACCTGGTCCAACCGTCGTCGGCTCGGGTCCTCGCCGCGCTGCCCGAGGCCGCCGGGGCGTCGCTGCTGCTCCTCGCCCGGCCTGGGCCGCTACCGGTCCCGTTCGCCTCGGTGGACGGCGAGGTGCACCACCTCGCCGGGCTCGACCACCGAGGCGTCGCCGACTACGTGGCCGCGAGCATCGGTGCACCCGTCGCCCCCGACGTGGTCGAGCACCTGCGCCGTCGCAGCGGCGGGAACCCGCTCCTGCTCGGCGAGATCGTCGCCACCCCGGCGGTCCGCGACGCCTTGGCCGCCGACCGCGACGTCGGTGCGGTGGCCCAGGCCGAAGAGGTGTCGGACACGGTGGCCGCCTTCGCCCGCCATCGCCTCGCGGAGCTCGCGGCCGGAACCGCCCGGGCGATCGAAGCGGCCGCGGCGATCGGCGCCACCGGCGAGCGCACCACGCTCGAAGGGGTCATCGGCCCCGTCGGCGATCACCTGGGCGCGGCGATCGAGGCGGGCCTGCTCGCGGAGCACGACGAGGGCGACGCCTCCTTCGAGTTCCGACACCACCTGATCCGCGATGCCGTGCTGCTCAGCGTCGGCCCCGGCGCTCGAGCGGAGCTGCACGACGCCATCGCGCACGTCCTCTCCGCCGGACCGGCTCCGAGCTGGGCACGCATCGCCCACCACCGACTGGCCGCCGCGGACCAGGACCCCGACGCCGCGCTCGACGCCTGCCAGCGAGCCGCTGCCGAGGCCTTCGACCAGTTCGCGTACCGCGAAGCGGCCGAGCTCCGGGCCACCGAGCGCGACCTCCTGGTGCGGTTCGGTCGCGGGGAGGGACCGGAGATGGACGACGCGACCATCGACGAGGGCGAAGCGCTCCACCTCGCCGGCGACCCTGCGGGCGGGGCGCTGCTGCTAGCTGCCGCGGACCACGCCGAGGCGTCCGGCGACGTCGATCGGGCGGGACGGGCGCTGCTGTGCCTGTGCCGCCTGGGCCTCAGCACCGACGCCGGCCCCGCCGACCCCGACCTGGCCGCTCGCATCGATCGGGTCCTCGACGGCGACCTGCGCCCCGACGTCGCCGCCGAGCTCGCGGGGACGGCCAGCCTCCTGCACTCGCTCGACCCGGACCCCCGCCGCTGCCGCGAGCTCTTCGACCGTGCCGAGGAGACCGCGAGGGCACAGGCGCCGCAGGTCCTCCCTCGGGTCCTCCCCTACGCGTACCTCGGCCTCGCCCACCCCGACCAGCTCGATCGCCGGGCCGCGATCGCCGAGGAGCTGGTGTCGATCGCGCCCGACCCCGGCGCCCGCTTCTCCGGGATGCACCAGCGGTTCAGCGTGCAGGTGCAGCGTGGCGACGCGGGGTTCCGCGAGACCCACGCCGAGATGGAGCGGCTCGCCGAGCGCATGTCCGACCCGGGTCACCGATGGACCGTCGCCTACAACGCGGCGTGCGTGCACCACCTCGACGGCGACCTGGAGGCGGCGGAAGCCGCAGCCACGGCCTCGCTGGCCACCGACGGCATCGCGCTGTCGCGGCGCATCGCGACCTACGGGGTGCAGCTCGTGGCGCTCCGGCGCGCCCAGGGGAGGCTGGCAGAGCTGGCCGAACCGGTGGAGCGGTTGCTCCACGACCAACCCGAGGTCAAGGGGTGGCGAGCGGTGGCCGTCGCGACCGCGGCCGCGGCCGGCGACCTGCCCGCGGTGCGCGCCGGCAGCGACGCGCTCGCCGAGGACGGCCACGCCGGCGTCCCCGACGACTACACCCGAAGCGGTGCCGCCCTCCTGGCGGTGGAGGCCGTGACGGCCACCGGCGACACCGACCGCATCGCCCGGGACCTTCCGCTGCTCGACGACCTCCGCGGCCGACTCAGCTGGGTCGGCACCACCACCTTGGGATCGATCGACCTGGTGGCCGGACGCGCCGAGCTCGCGCTGGGCGACGTGGCGGCGGCCCGAGCCAGCTTCACGGCCGCGCTCCACCTCGGACGTCGGCTGGGCGCGCCGCGGATCGCCGAGCAGGCGGCCGATGGGCTCGACCGCGCCGGCTCCTGATCGCCGCCCGCCGCGCTGCTGCTACCCCGCTGCTACCAGCGGTTCGTACCATCCCGCCGAACTCGAGCGACCGATGGAGGACACCCGATGAGCGACGTGGCGAGCCCAGCCCCCAACACCCTTCGCCCACAGCACCGTCGTCACCGCAGGGGCCTGCGGTCCACCGTGGCTGCGGGCGTTGCCGCCGTGGCCGTCCTGGTCGCCAGCGCGTGCGTCCCGTCGGACTTCGTGAAGCACACGTCGGGCAACCCGGTGCTGTTCAGCTGGTTCGCTCCGCCGGACTGGATCGCCAGCCACTCGACCAACGGGATCGACATCACCAACGCCATCGGGTCCCAGTACGTGGGCCTGTCGTTCGCGCCGATCGGCTGCGCGTCGGGCGCCACCCAGCAGCAATCGGCCACCAACTTCTACAACTCGATGCGAGCCAACGTCCGAGACCTCACCCAGTTCTCGAACTGGAAGACGCTGAGCGCGTCGACCCCCCGCCAGCTCCCCGCCGCCCAGTACGGCGCCAACTACTGGCGCCAGGACATCACCTTCTCGGGCACCGCCCCCAACGGGACCGCCATGCGCGGCGAGGGCAGCCTCGACGTGCAGTTCGTGAACTACTACCCGGGCTGCTCCTTCCGCAACCAGATCCGCATCGCGCCGAGCTCGCAGTTCAACAGCGTCATCAGCCGCCTGCGCTCGACCCAGAGCAGCATCTCGTACTTCCCGCCCGGGGTCTGACCGGCCTCGGGCCGCCCAAGGAGACACCCACCCTCACCTGAGACCCACCCCTTCGCCACCCCCGAAATCTCGTCGTTCGTGGTCGTGCAGCGACCACGAGCACGGAGATTTCGGGAGGGGGGAGGCGGGGGCGAGGCCGAGCCGAGCCGGTCGGCCGCAGCCGAGATGCGACAGACTCGGCGGCGACGAGGGACAGGAGTGGGCGTGAGCGCAGACATCGCGAGGTTCGATCCGTTCGACGGCGCGCCGAGGTGGCACGGCGCCCGGCGGGTCGGCATCCGCCCGGGCACCGAGCTGATCCACCCGCTTGCCGCCACCGGCTCCCGACCCCTGTCGTTCACCGTCGACGGGCTGCCCGCCGGGCTCTCGGTCGACGCCGACGGCATCGTGCGCGGCGTCGCACCGTCCGAGCCCGGCGAGCACCGCATCGCCGTCACCGTCACGAACGCGCTCGGTAGCACCACCGGCGGGCTCGACCTCGTGGTGGGCGACACGCTGGCGCTCACCCCGCCGATGGGCTGGAACAGCTGGAACGTCTACGCCGCCGACGTCACCGCCGAGGTGATCGTGCGCACGGCCAAGGCGATGGTCGACACCGGCCTCCGCGACCTCGGCTACCAGTACGTCAACATCGACGACCACTGGCACGCGAACGCCCGAGGCAAGGGGGGCGTGCCGCTCGCCAACCCGAAGACGTTCCCCGACGGCATCGCAGCGGTGGCCGACGAGGTGCACGCCCTCGGCCTCAAGCTCGGCATCTACTCCGACGCCGGCTCCATGACCTGCGGGCGCTGCTTCGGCGGGTTCGGCCACGAGCGCGTCGACGCCGAGGCGTACGCGTCGTGGGGCGTCGACCTGTTGAAGTACGACTACTGCTTCGCGCCGTCGAGCGCCACCGAGGCGAAGGCTCGCTACGGGGCCATGGCCGAAGCCCTGCGCGCCACCGACCGCTCGATCGTGCTCAGCGTGTGCGAGTGGGGGTTCCGCAAGCCGTGGACGTGGGCACCGGCGCTCGGCGGCTCGCTGTGGCGATCGACGCCCGACATCTTCGACACGTTCAGCTGGAACCCGCTCGGTGTGCGCTTCATCGCCCGCCGCAACCTCAAGCTCGCGGACCACGCCGGACCCGGCCGCTGGAACGACCCCGACATGCTGCTCGTAGGCAACCACGGCGGCGGCAAGGCCACCGGCGAGCTCCACCTCCCGAACCAGCTCCCCAAGGGTCTGCGCGGCCGCAAGCTGTGGAGCTTCCGCGGCCTCACCGACGACCAGGTGCAGAGCCACGTCACCCTCTGGGCGATGATGGCCGCGCCCCTCCTCGCGTCCCACGACCTGGCCCGGTCGAGCGAGCACGACCTGGCGCTGCTCACCAACCCCGAGATCGTCGCGATCGACCAGGACGCCCTCGGCGCGCAGGGCCGCCTCGTGCGCTCCAAGCCCGGGCTGTGGCAGGTCGTGAAGCCCCTCGCCGATGGCGGGTTCGCGGTGTCGGTCACCAACCTCACCCGGGTGCCACGACAGACGGCGATCGACGTCGGCGCCATCGCCCGTTCCGGCGCCGCCCCCACCGTGTCGAGGACCTACGCGGTCACCGACGCCTGGGCCCTCGAGGGCCTCGGCACCCCCGCGACCCTGCGTGCCCAGCTCCCCGGGCACGGCTCGGTCGCGTTCGTGTGCCGTCCCACCGCCGACACCTGAGCTCGGCCCGGACCAGCCAGGATGCCACGAGCAGCGAGCCGCGGGCCGCGGGCCGCGACCGATCAGTCGACGGCGACCGGGCCGCCGATGAGACGACCCAGCACTTCCTCGAGGGCGCTGGTTCGCAACGGCTTGGTGAGGTAGTCGGTCATGCCGGCGTCGAGGGCGATCTCGCGGTCGCCCGCCATGGCCCGAGCGCTCAGGCCGACGATCGGCAGCGGCTTGGCCCCCTGCATCCGCTCTCGCTCCCGGATCATGCCGGTGGCCTGGTACCCGTCGACGCCGGGCATCATCACGTCCATGAGCACGGCGTCGTAGCGCTCGGCCGCCGTTGCGCTCACGGCCTGGCTGCCGTCCTCGACGATGTCGACGACGTAGCCGAGCTTCTTCAGGGTGCCGACGG
The DNA here is from genome assembly GCA_039812605.1 of Acidimicrobiia bacterium. Classification (GTDB taxonomy): domain Bacteria; phylum Actinomycetota; class Acidimicrobiia; order Acidimicrobiales; family Iamiaceae; genus Aquihabitans. The sequence continues at coordinate 10,574 of JBDIAX010000037.1, forward strand.
CGACCACCTGGTTGATCTTGTTGTCCTCCGCGAGGAGGATCCGGTGCTGCTGCATCGGGGTGGGTCCTTTCAGGTCTGCCCTGCCCGCACGGGCTCCCTGGATGGGGTGTTCGGGGCGTTGGTGGTGGGGTGGGTGGGGGAGATCTCGGGTTCGACGCCCGCCGCGACTTCCACGGCGTCCGTGGCCTCCGCGGCGGCTGGCTGGTTGACGAGCGAGTCGACGATGCGGCGCAGCAGGAACGAGGTGCGCACCGGCCGAACGAGCACCGACTCGATGCCCGCGTCCTTCGCCGCCTGGCGCGAGAGGTCCATCGTGTTGCTGAGCAGGAGGATCACCGTCGACGACGTCGACCGCTGCCGGTGGAGCACCCGGGCGAGCTCGATGCCGTCCATGCCCTCGAGGGCGCGGTCGATGATCGCGACCGCGTAGCGAGCGTCGTCCTGGTCACCGTCCTCGGGCGACCACCCGTACTGGTGGAGGGCCTCCTCGGCCGAGGTCGCCTGGTCCACGACGAACCCCCAGGAGTGCAGGGTGTGGGCGAGGACGCTGCGGTTGACGGCGTTGCGATCCACCACCAGCGCCCGCAGCCCGAAGAGCGCAGCGAGACCCTGCTCGGTGCGCTGGTTGGCGCCGACGGTGAGCGGCAGGGTGATGCGGAACACCGTCCCCACCCCCACCTCGCTCGCCATCTCGATCTCACCGCCCATCAGGTCCACCAGGCCGCGCACGATGCCGAGGCCGAGGCCGGTGCCGCCGTAGTGGCGGGTCGTGGTCTCGTCGAGCTGCGAGAAGGGCTCGAACAGGCGCCTCTGCTCGGACTCGGGCACGCCGATGCCGGTGTCGATGACGAGGAACGACACCTGCTCGGGCCCGCCCGGCCCCGTCATCGCCCGGATCGTCACCGATCCCTCGCTGGTGAACTTCACCGCGTTGTTCGTGAGGTTCAGCAGGATCTGGCGCAGGCGGACGGGGTCGCCGCGACGATGGGTCACCATGCCCGGCTCGCAGTAGGCGACGATCTCGATCCCCTTGCGGCGAGCGGACTCGCCCACGAGCATCGCCACCTCGTCGATCAGGTCGGTGAGGTCGAGGTCGATCTCCTCGAGCTCCATCTTCTCGGCTTCGATCTTCGAGAAGTCGAGGAGGCTGTCGATCAGCCCGAGGAGCCCCTCCGCCGAGGTGGCGACGCCCACCGCGAGCTCCTGCTGGTCCGAGTCAAGCTCGGTGTCGAGGAGCAGCCCGGTGAGCCCGATCACGGCGTTCATCGGTGTGCGGATCTCGTGGCTCACGTTCGCGACGAAGTGCGACTTCAGCTCCGACGCGCGAACTGCCTCGTCACGTGCGACCGCCAGCTCGCGCCCCAGCGTGCGGTTCTCGGCGATCACCGTGACGTGCAGCAGCGCGGCGAGCGTCAGCACGGCGATGGTGATCCAGGTGAGCTCGACGGCGACGGGGTTTCCCATCACCTGCCGCAACGTGGTGCCCACCACGATCAGGATCGACATGCCCGGCGCCACGAGCAGCGCGACCTGGGCTCGCTCGGGGACGGTGGCCGGCCCGCCGAGGTGGTCCGCCGGCGTCCGCCACACCCGGATGGCCGCGGCCAGCACGGCGGCGAACGCCACGGCGACGGCGAGGTCGATCGGGTTCGTCCGCTCCGCCATCGACTTCGGCAGCTCGCTCATCGCGCTCGACAGCAGCGCGATCGTCCCCACGCCCGGCAGCAGCACCACGCTCCAGCGGCCGAGCAACGGGAGCTTGGTGAACGCGAACGCCACCACGCCGAGCAGCAGGGCATCGCTCACCGGGTACGCGAGCAGCAGGGTGGTCTGGCCGAGCGAACGTCCTTCGGTGGCGGCGAACGCCGGGGGCAGGACCGTCACCCACGCGGCGAAGAGCACGGATGCCGCGACCATGAAGCCCTCCGCCACGAACCGGAGCCGGGCGACCTCGCGATCGGGCTTCTCCAGCAGCGCGAGGATGCCGATCGCGAAGGCGAGCATCGACCCGATCGCCGCCAGGTCGCCGATCGAGATCGAGATGCTCGGCGCCGCGTCCTTCCACAGCGGCCGCGATCCCGAGCCGGTGCACCAGAGCAGCGAGCCTGCGGCGATCGCGGCCCAGCCGACCCGGAACCGGCCCGGGAGCTGCCAGGCCACGCCCGCGCAGACCGCCGCGGCGCCGGCGGCCAGCACCACCGCAGGCCCGTGGCGAGCGACCGTCGGCGACGACACGAGGGCGAGGATCCCCACCGCCCCCGCCGTGCCGATGCCCAACCATCCGAGTCGCGCCCGCAGGTCACCGAGCCCTCGGTGGGCGCCGTCCGCGAGCCGAGCGAACCGATCCGGCGGGTCGAGCTCGCGCTCGGGGTCGAGCGGGAGCAGCGGCTCGAGCGCGACGGCCCCATCGCTCGGCGGCGGCACCTCGGGTGCCACGGCGCGCGTCCAGGGTCGTCGTGCCACACCCATCCTTCGACCCGCGCGTTCTGCACCTGAACAATCGTCCGCCCGAAAGGGTCCGAACGGCCTAGGTCCCGGGCCGCCTTGCCAGATCAGGCCCGCTGGTACACCTGGGTCACCGTGCCCACCGTGGCCTCCGTGAACGTGATCGACAGGGTGTCGCCGTCGACCTCGTAGGTGGCGGTGCCGTCGCTCATCCCGGCCTCGACCGGCTGGGTCTGGCCCATGATCTCCATGGTGCCGTCGCTGGTCGAGCCGCTGATGACGATCTGGTCGCCGTCGGTGGTCCACGAGCCGGTGCTGTCGATCGTGGCGGTGCCGCTGATCGACTGGATCGAGCAGGTGGCGGTGGAGGACTGGCTGAACGTGCCGTCGTCACGGAACTCGAGGTTCACCGGCCCCGAGCAGTCGATCGACGTCCCGCCCAGGTTCGCGGTGTTGGCCCCGAAGATGTCGCCGGCGTCGGCGGTCCACGAGCCGACGAGGTCGCCGCCGCCGTCGGCCTCCGCCGCGGTGGTCGTCGCTTCGTCCGGGGCGGTGGTCGTGTCGCCGGAGGGGGCGGCGGTGGTGGCGCCCTCGCTCGTGACGGTGGTGTCGGAGCCCGATCCGGAGCCGGTGCCGTCGGAGCCGCTCGAGCCGCCGCACCCGGCGAGCGCCCCGAGACCGAGGGCGAGGACGGCGGCGAGCGCCGCGGCGGTGGGTCGGCGCAGGGAGTGCATGGCCATGGCGAACTCCGAACTCGGCGATGGTGCGGCGAACGTAGCGCGGGTGCCCACGATCTGCTCACCGCTCCCTCGTACGCTCATGTCCGTGCCGCTCCCCCTCCGTTCCCTCGTCAGCGCCGCCGTCGCCGCCCTCCTGCTCGCGTCGTGCGCCGGCTCGGGCGGTTCCAGCGGTGCGTCCAGCTCCGGCTCGACGACGACGCCGGAGGAAGAGGCGACGACCACCGCTGACGCGGGCGACGCCGCCCCCGTCCCATCCGCCGGCTGCGGCAAGACGACGGTGCTGTCGGTGGTGGAGGAGAAGACCTACCTCGACGACTCGAACCGCTGGTTCCTGCTCTCGACCCCGCTCACCCACGACGGCACGACGCCGGTGCCGCTGGTGCCCGACTTCCACGGGCTGTCGGAGGGAGCCGAGCTCCACGCGCGCATGAGCGACCTCGCCGCCTACGGCGACGACCACGGCTTCGCGGTGGTCCAGCCCCAGGGAGAGGGCGACCCGACCCGCTGGCAGGTGAAGGCCGACATCGCCCGCAACGACGACCTCCAGTTCGTGTCGGAGCTGCTCGACCAGCTCGAGGCCAAGCTGTGCATCGACACCTCCCGCGTCTACGCCACGGGCCTGTCGAACGGAGCGATCATGTCGTCGCTGCTGGCGTGCACCATGTCCGACCGCTTCGCCGCGGTGGCGCCGGTGGCGGGGGTCGTCCACCCCGAGGGCTGCGAGCAGAGCCGCCCGGTTCCCATCCTCGCCATCCACGGCACCGCGGACCCGATCCTGCTGTTCAACGGCGGCATCGGCTCGCAGCTCTCGAACCTGCTGTCGGACGGCGACGCCAGCGCGTCGTCCGGCGAGCAGCCCGCCGAGGCCGATCTCGATGGCCCCGGCTACCCCGCCGCCGCGCAGGAGTGGGCCACGTCGAACGGGTGCACCGGCGACCCGACCGACGAGGACCTGACCGACACCGTCATCGAACGCACCTGGGCGTGCCCCGCCGATGCCGACGTCGAGTTCGTGATCGTGGAGGGAGGGGGCCACTCGTGGCCGGGGAGCACCTTCTCCGAGGCCGCCGAGCGCTTCATCGGCCCCACCGACATGAGCATCGACGCCAACGACCTCATCTGGGACTTCTTCTCCCGCTTCGCCCTCCCCCGCTGATCGCTCCCTCCCTCGCCCGACCCACCCCGCCGGACGGCGACACCTCCCCATCGGATGGCGACGTCGATCGCGGTCGGTTGTCACATGCAACGCACTCGACGGCGAGGTCCGCGAGGATGCTCGCCGTGCCGACCACGGGCACGCAGACCGAAGGGGACCTCCATGGACGCGCGGGAAGCAGCGATCGCCTCGGGCGACTCGATCAACGGGCTCGGAACCCACTTCATGCTCGACCTGAACACCTACGCGCACGGCGCCACGCTCGGCTTCGACGGCATCGACTTCTACCTCGCGGGTCGCTGCGGGGTGCTGGGCGACGCTCCGGCGTCGGTGGTGGCCGCGGCCCTCGTGTTCTTCGAGCCCGGGTACGTCGCCGACGGCTGGGCGCGGTCCGCGTCGGTGATGCCGCGCCACCAGGCCGCGCTCGAGTTCGCCGGGGTGTGCCACCGGTGGGCCGACGAGAAGGTCCCCGACGACATCGATGCGACCCGCCTCGCAGCGCTCACCGGAAGGGTGGCCGACGCCGCGAGCGTGGCGGGCGCGCCCCTCTTCGCCGGTTGGCGCTCGCTGCCCGAGCCCGAAGCTGACCGGCCCAAGGCCCTCGCCCTGCACCGGGTCAACGCGCTGCGCGAGCTGCGTGGCGCCATGCACGGCGCCGCGATCCTCACCCACGGCGTGACCCCCCACGCGGCCGTCGCGCGCCGGACGCCCTACATGCTCGACGTGTTCGGTTGGAAGGCGCCACACCCGGACAAGGACCCGGTCCGCGAGCCGTGGGCCGATGCCCAGGCGGCGACGGAGCGGGCGATGGCCCCCGCGTTCGAGGCGCTGACGTCGGCCGAGCGCGAAGAGTTGGTGGAGCTGGTGGACGCCACCCAGGCAGCGGTCACCCCGCCGGCCGCCTGAGCCCAGGGGTACCGTGGCGGGATGGCTCGACCGATCTGGACCGGCGTCGTCAGCTTCGGGCTCGTGAGCGTGCCGGTGAAGGCGTACACGGCCACGCGCGACCGTGAGGTCCACTTCCACCAGATCGACAAGGGCTCCGGCGCCCGCATCAAGTACGACAAGGTGTCGGCCGCCACCGGCGAGTCCGTTCCCGACGACCAGATCGTGCTCGGCTACGAGCTGTCGCCCGGCCGCCACGTGACCTTCGAGCGCGAGGAGGTCGCGGCGCTGCGCCCCGAGTCGACCAAGGCGGTGCAGGTGCTCGACTTCGTGCAGCTCGACGCGGTGGACCCGGTCTTCTTCGACAAGACCTACTGGCTCGGCCCCGACGGTCCCGCGGCCAAGGAGCCCTACGACCTGCTGCTCACCGCCATGGAGGAGCGTGGCCTGGTGGCCATCGGCCAGGTGGTGATGCGCAACAAGGGCCGCCTCGCCGCCATCCGCCCCATGGACGGGCTGCTCGCCATGTCGACCATGCGCTACGCGGAGGAGGTGGTGGCGCGCGCGGAGGTGCCCGAGCTCCCCGAGGAGCGGGGCGAGTCCGACCAGCGAGCGGTGGACCTGGCGCTGCAGGTGGTGGACACCATGACGTCCGACTGGGATCCGACGAAGTACCCGAACACCTACGTCGACGAGCTGCGCGACGCCATCGAGCGCAAGGCCGACGGGATCCTCGAGGAGCCCTCCCAGGACGAGCGACCGGCCGCGGTCATCGACCTCATGGACGCCCTGCGGGCCAGCGTCGAGGAGGCGAAGAAGAAGGCGAGCGAGCCGGCAGCGAAGGCGAAGACCGGCGACGAGGCCGCCACCGGCTGAGCTCGCGCCCGCCCACCGTTCAGCGGCGCCCCGCCTGGGAGACCCCGAGGAACGATCCGAGGCGCAGGATCCCTTCGGGGGATCCGGGCACCAGGTCGGTCAGGCCGGGCGCGTGCACGAGGTAGGCGGTGTGCTGCGCGCGCGAGATGGCCACGTTCAGGCGGTGGCGGCTGAGCAGGAAGCCCGAGCCACGAGGGCTGTTGGCCGCCGACGACGACGCCATCGAGACGATCACCACCGGCGCCTCCCGGCCCTGGAAGCGGTCGACCGTCCCGACGGGCACCGTTGGGCGCCCGACGCGGTCGAGCGCGCCGCGCAACCGGTTGACCTGCGCGTTGAACGGGGCGACCACCATGAGATCGTCCGCCGCGAGCAGCCGGTCGACCCGGCCGTCGGGGTCGTGGGGGTCGTGCCACGGCCGACCGATGAGGTCCTCGACCAGCGAGAGCACGGCGTCGACCTCCTCGGGGGACGACCCGCGGTTCTCGACGTGGGGCACCAGGACGGTGCGAACACCGGGCTCGACACCCTCGAGTCGCCGGTCCTCGGTGCACGGGTCTGCCCCGAGGTGGCCGTCGTAGGAGAGGCGCGACACCACCTCGGTGAGCTCGGGCCGCATCCGGTAGGTCCGATCGAGCAGGTACCCCAGCTCGGGCGGGAGCGTGTCGTGGCCGCGAGCGAGCCACCCGAGCGCGGAGCGGTCGATCGGCTCGGGGTGTCGGGCCTGGCTCACCTGCGGCAGCTGCTGAGGATCACCGAGGAGCAGCAGCCTCGGCGCGGCCCGGCTCACCGCCACCGCGTCGGCGAGGGAGAACTGACCGGCCTCGTCGATGACCAGCAGGTCGAGCGACCCGGCCGGCACCCGCTTGTCGCTCACGAAGTCCCACGCGGTGCCCGCGATCAGCCACCCCGGGCCGTCGCCGGGATCGGAGGTGGCTGCCGCGCACAGCCCACCGTCGGCGGCCGAGGTCCCGCGGTGCGAGTCGCTCGTCCCGCGCTTGAGCGCACGCTCGGGGTGGACGCCCTGCTCCACCACCTTGTCGAGCAGCGCCTCGATCGTCCGATGGCTCTGCGCCGTGACCCCCACCTTCCAACCCCGGGCCACCAGCGCCGCGATGACCTTCGCGCCGATGGTGCTCTTGCCGGTGCCAGGTGGACCTTGGACCGCCAGGCAGGAGCGGTCGAGCCGCTCGATCGCGGAGGTCAGCGTGGCGGCACGGTCGTCGCCCAGCGGCGGGAGCGAGCCGCCACCGACCAACCTCGGCGGGAGGCGCCGGAGGAGGTCGGTGGCGGGCAGGGCGTCGAAGCGCAGGCCACCACGGCCGTCGGCGAGCGACGTGGCGAGGCGCACCAGCTCGCGCTCGAGGGGCCCGGTGCTGGGCCCGCCCTCGACGCTCACCGCGAGCGGGAACGGCTGGTGCGCGGGGGTGGACGCGTGCTTCTTGGCGATGCGCTCGGTGACGGTGACCCGGGCCGTGCCGTCGTCCTGGGGCTCGATCGCGTCGAGGCGCGCCACCTGGGCCGGCCCCCGCTCGGTCCCGGTGACCTCGGTGGCGTATGGGGGGAGCGGGGCGTCGTAGATCGCGAACCGGGCACGGTCGGCGCTGGCCGTGAGCTTGAAGGAGCTGGGGAGCTCCACGGTGGCCGCGAAGGTGCGGGTGGGGTGGCCGTCGTCGAGGTGCCAGTCGTCGACGACGTCGATCGGCGCGCCGGCGAGCACCACCATGTCGCCGTCGTGCTCCCACTCGTCGACCGGCGCCGCGACGCGCCGGAAGTGGTCCCACCAGAACGGCAGGGACTCGCGGCGGTGGTACTCGAGCGATGCCGCGAGCAGGGCGACGGCCTCCTGCTCGGGGGTGCGGCCATCGGGTGGGATCTCGGCCACCGGCGCCCGCAGCGCGGCGGCGAGCTCGGCGGTGGCGTTGGGCACGGCCGGTGCCGGTGACGTTGCCTGGGCCGCCGGCGCCGCCCCAGGCAGCGAGCACAGCCAGTCGCGCAGGCGCAGGGTGGAGAGGCAGTCGTACTCGTTGTAGGAGCGCAGCGCCTCCAAGCGCTCCGCGGCCTGGCGATCCTCCCCCTCCGCGGCGAACGACCGGTACTCCTCGTACCAGACGACCGACTCGGCGCCGTCCTTCACGTCGCTCTCGCGCAGGTGCTCGCCCATGTAGAGCGGCTCGAGCTTCTTGATGCTGTAGCTGCGCTGGGAGACCCGGACCGACCGGCGCACCACCCCGTAGAGGTCGACGAACACCCCTTGGCGCAGGAGCACGTCCAGCTCGTCGCCCCGAGTGGCGTAGCGCTGCACCAAGCGCTTGAGCGCGGTGATCTCGTAGGGCGCGTAGTGGTACACGTGCAGCCCGTCGAACCCGGGCCGGGTGCGACGCTCGGTGAGCCAGTCGATGAACGCCTCGAGCGCGCCCCGTTCGCCGGCACGGTCGTGGGCCCATATCGGCCGGTACGAGGTGTCGGCGCTCTCGCCGGGCTGGAACCCCGCCTCGTCGCCAGCGCCCGCGTGCACGAGCACCCCGAACAGGTACTCGAGGCCGAAGTCGGGCCAGCCGGCGGTGCGGTGGAGCGGGTCTCCCTCGAAGTCGAAGAAGACATCGCCGGGGTTGGGCAGCGGGAGCTGGGCGAGCCCTTCGACATCGGCTACCTCGGCGGCGACGACGCCCTCGGGGTGCGCGGCGTCGACGGACGCGTCTTGGGCGGACTGCATTCGGGCCTGCGCCTGCAACCGGCGGAACGTCTGCTCGCCCACCGAAGGAGGCGGGCCCGCCGCCGTGGCGAGGTCCTCGATGGTGGTGATGCCGCCCTCCGCGAAGCGGCGCCGGGCATCGACGCGCATGCCGGCGACCAGCAGCACGTCTCGTCGGGCGTCGGCCGCGGCCCGGCAGTGATCGCACCATCCGCACCACCGAACATCGCCGCTGCCCCACACCGGCACGGTGGCCGGCGAGTCGAGCAGCTCGCGCAACCGTCCCCACCGCTCGACGAGCACCGGCTCGAGGTCCGCGCTCCGGAACGACGGCTTCGCCCCGTCTCCCAGCCACAGGTGCACCCGCTCGGGCGCGGGGAACCCCATCGCCTCGATCTGGTTCGCGTAGGTGGCGAGCTGCAACAGGGCCTTGGCGCGGGCCGATCGAGCGAGCTTGGTGTCGGCCACCTCGTAGCGCGGACCGGGTGCCGAGCCGTCGTCGACGCGCACCACGAAGTCGGCCATGCCGTGGAACGTGCCGTCGAAGAACGCGGCCTGGAACACGACCTGCGCGCCGGCGAGGAGCGCGTCTCGCGTCTGCTCGTGGGCCGCGACGAGCGACTCGCGGCTCTTCGTCGACGGGCGGTCGATGGTGACCACGCCTCCCGGCGCACCCGTGCCGTGTGCCGCGACCAGCTCAGCGAGCGTGGCCGCCTCGTGCTGGTCGCCCAGCACCGCTGCTCGGGCCTGGAGGGCATCTTCGGCGACGTCGAGCTTCGCCACCAGCCCCGCCTTCTCGGCGCGCCGAGCGAGCAGCTGGTACTCGCAGGTCATCGCCGTGACGAGATCAGATGCCGAGGCGACCCAGGTGCCGTCCAGGTGGAACACGCTGGCGAGTGTCCCACAGGGGTGTGACAGTGCGGGCCGCCGACGCGGCCCGCCGCACCACCGAGGCCGGAGCTGGGCGGCCCCGCTGGCGCCCGCTCAGACGGAGGAGGTCGGCGCCGCCAACGTCGGGAAGGGCTGGGCGGCCTCCATCTGGAGCGCGAGGCGCAGCAGCAGCCCGTCGGCGCCGAGCGGTGCGCTGAGCATCATCCCCACGGGGAGGTTGGTGGCCGCGTCGTGGCCGAGCGGGAGGCTGATGGCGGGTGCGCCGGTGGCGTTGGCGAGCGGCGTGTAGGCCACCCACCGCTCCACCCGTGGGAAGAGGACGTCGAAGGGCAGGGTGGTGCCGAGGTGGCCGAGCTCGGGCGGGAGGTGGGCGATGGTGGGGCTCAGGATCACGTCGATCGGGTGGTACTGCGCGGCGTCTGCCCTCGCGCTGGCGCGCAGCGTGGCGATGGCCCGCGGGGTCGAGCCCGCCTTCGACGCGAACCGGGCAGCCAGGCCCTTGCTCAGCATCGTGAAGCGGTCCGGCTCGCAGCTCGGGTCGTAGAGCTGCTTGCCGAACCGGGAGACGAACCACGCCAGCATCGACCAGTAGTGGATGAACGCCTCGGCGAACTCGGCGCCCACCGGCGGGGGCACCGGCTCGACGTGGTGGCCGAGCCCCTCGAGGAGGGCGATGGTGCGATCGAACGTGGCCCGGGTGGGCCCGTCGACCTCGGCAGCCGTGGGCGAGTCGATGAGCGCGCCGATGCGGAGGGGACGGTCGATGGGCGTGCGGGGGTCGCCGTGGGCGTCGAGCGCTGGGAGCTTGCGGCTCCGGTGCCGCAGCTCGGCCTCGCGGTAGTACGCCACCTGGTCGCGCACGGTGCGGGTGAGCACGCCGTCGGAGACGATCTTCACCGGGAGCAGGCGGTCGTGGGGGTCGGGGACGAGGCGACCGCGGGAGGGCTTGAGGCCGACCAGGCCGTTGCAGGCGGCGGGGATGCGCACCGACCCGCCGCCGTCTTGGCCGTGGGCGATCGGCACGACCCCGGCGGCGACCAGGGCGCCGGCCCCTCCCGACGAGCCGCCGGGGGTGCGGCCCAGGTTCCACGGGTTGTGGGTGGCGGTCCCGTCGGGGAACTCGGTGGACGCGGTGAAGCCGAACTCGGGCAGCGTGCTCTTGCCGAGGCCGACGGTGCCCATGTCGAAGAGCTGCTGGGCGACCGCCATGGTGGCCTTCGCCGGCGGCGCCCCGGCGAAGGCGTCGGACCCGTTGCGGGTCGGGAGGCCGGCGACGTCGGTCATGTCCTTGATGAACGTCGGGACCCCGGCGAAGGTGCCGTGGGGGGCGAGCTGCTCGGCGCGCTCGATCGCTCGGTCGTAGTCCTCGCACGCCACCGCGTCGAGCGAGGGGTTCACCGCCTTGGCCCGCTCGATCGCGGCGCGCACCACCTCGGCCGGCGACACCTCGCGGGAGCGCACGCGCTCAGCGGTGGCGAGGGCATCGAGGCGACCGAGCTCGTCGTCGAAGGCGTGCGCGGTGGCGACGCCGGCAGGGTCGGGGCTGGAGTTCGTCACGGCGAGTTGCTCCTGGGTGGAGGGCGACCCGTGGACGCTACGCCCTGCCCCGAACCGCTGCGCTCACGGAACGCCGCCCCTCGAACGGGTCCGAGCGCGAAGCCACCGTGACGGTGAGCGAGCGCTACGGGAGCTCGAGCACCAGCGCGAGGGCGTCGTCGACGGACCACCGTTCCTCGACCGTGAGGCTCGCCACGCGACGGCCCAACCGGCCCACGTCGACCGCGCCCACCTGCTCCACGAGCACCCGAGTCGTCCGGCCGGCAACCTCGATGACCGGCCGGAAGGACGCGGCCCGCGCGCTCGCCGAGGTCGGGGCGACGATGACGACCGAACGCGGGAGGAGCGCATCGCGCTGCACGACCACGCCGTAGCGAGCGCCGTGCTGCTCGTGGCCGAGCCCCTTCGGCACCTTCAGGCGGTAGACGTCACCCCGGCGCACGGAGCGCTTCCATCAGCTCGGCCACGGCCGCCATCTCGCGACGATCGCCGGCATCGGCATCGAGCGCGGCGACCTCCGCCCCCAGGGACGCTGCTCGTCGCACGCGCTCCGCAGCGGCGAGGAGCGAGGTCCGCACGGCGTCGGAGCGAGTCAGGCCCGTGGCCTCGAGCACGCGCAGCGCGCGGAGCGCATCCTCGTCCAAGCGAACCGAGATCGGTCGACTCATCGCTGGCAATGTATCGCGCAACGTCATACGCACCTCCGAGGGTTGGGGTGCGGACCCTACGAAGGGGGTCTGACGAACTGGCTCAGGTGCCGGCGTCGAAGTCGGGCAGCACCAACGAGCCGTCGGCGGCGAGGTGGAAGCCGGGGTTGTGGGCGACCTCCCACACGTGGCCGTCGAGATCGGTGAAGCACGCGGCGTAGCCGCCGTAGAACGTCTCAGCCGGCGGACGGGTGACGACAGCACCCGCTCCCCGGGCGATCTCCACGATCTGGTGGACCTCGTCGCGCGAACGGACGTTGTGGGCGAGCGCCACCCCGCCGAAGCCGTCGGCGCCGGCGTCGTCGACGCCCGCATCGGCCGCGAGCGCGGCTCGGCTCCACAGCACCAGCGCCAGCGGACCGGCTTGCACGAGGACCGTGTCCTGCACCTCCTGCCCGTGCCAGCCGAGCGCCTCGTAGAAGGCCTTCGCCCGCGCCACATCGGCGACGCCGAGCGTGACCAGGCTGATGCGCGGCTCCACGTTCAGGCCCAGTAGTCGACGCGGGCGAGCTCGGCGTAGCGGGCGCGGAAGTCGCTGCCCTCGAGGTGGAACACGTCGACCACCTCGTCGCCGTGGCGCTCACGCATCCCGGCCAGCACCTCGGCATCGCCGACGCGCACCCGCAACGGCGGGGCATCGGACGCGACGACCTCGGCGATCGCGTCGGCCACCGCCTCGGGTGGCACCCCGCTCGTCATCAGCTGGTGCGACAGGACCTTCAGCAGGAACTCCCGCGCCACCGGGTACGCGGTGTCGTCGGGCGGCGCTTCGTTCTTGCCCCAGATCGGCGTGAGGATCGTGCCGGCCTGGATCGCCGTCACCCGGATGCCGAACGGTGCGACCTCGGCCTGGAGCGACTCGCTGATCCCCTCGACCGCCCGCTTCGTGGTGGCGTACGGCGCCATGAGCGGCGGCGAGGTGATGGCCGACGACGACGAGATGTTCACGATGCGCCCCTCCCCCGCCTCGCGCATGGCCGCCAGCACCTGCTGGGTGCAGCGCACGACGCCGAGCACGTTGGTGTCGAACATCGCCTGCCACGTGGCGATGTCGGTCTCCTCGACGCTGCCGGCCCCGGTGATGCCCGCGTTGTTCACGAGCACCGACACCGGGCCGTCGGCGAGGGCGGCACCGAACGCGGCCGCCACCGAGGCGTCGTCGGTGACGTCGAGCCGCACGGCCCGCAGGTCGGCGAGGCCGGCCTCGGACGCGGCCTGGTCGATCGCGGCGAGGCCTTCGTCTCGGCGAGCGCCCGCCCACACCTCGAAGCCATCGCGAGCGAGGCGCAACGCCGTCGCCAGGCCGATCCCCGAGTTCGCTCCCGTCACCACCGCACGCTTCGCCACCTGGCACCCCTCTCGCTCGTCGTCCGTGGTCGTCCGATCCTTCGGGCCGTCGACCGTAGGCGACCGACGTCAACCTCGGGCGCGGTCGTAGCTGCCGTAGCGGATCGGCACCTGGGAGCGGGCGACGTCGGGGTGCTCCTTGGCGGCCGCGCCTCGGGCCCGGTTGCCCATGCCGGCGATGATCTCGCCCACCGCGTGCGCGTGCTGGGGGCTGGCCAGCGTGGTGATCTCTCGGCCGATCTCCACGACCGAGGGCTCGTCCTGGTTCCCGTAGTCGCCGAAGACCGGGTAGATCGACGCGCCTGCCTGCACCGCCAGGTACAGGTCTTCGCGGGTGCCGTTGGCGAAGGGCTCCATCACCACGTACCCGTGCTCGTCCTTGGCGTCGCGCGACCCGCTCCCCGCTTCGATCACGAGGTGCCCGTGGTCGGAGGTCATGAGGTGCGTGAACTCCTCGCGGGTGCGGGCGTTCTGGCGCTTGCGAAAGTTGCGGACCCGCCGGTTCAGGTCCTCGTCGGTGATGTCGCCCTCGTTGACCGCCTCGCCGCCGCTCACGGGGAAGGTCTTCAGCACGTTCGCCGCCTTGCGGAGGATGTCGTCGATCACGTTGAGCCCCATGACCTCGAGGTAGCCGAGGAGCCGCCCGATCATGAGCGTGGTGCGCGTGTCGAGACGGTCGAACCCCCGCTGGTGCGCGGCGCGCGTGAGGTAGCCGAGGTTGAAGCCGACGTCTTGGAACTCGAGGTGCGAGCCCACGAACACGAACGAGTGCCCGTCGGCGAGGCGCTCGAAGAACTTCTCGCGCTCGGCGAACGCAGCGAAGACCTCGACGTTGGCGGTGGCGTGGTCGCCGTGGAGGATCTCGAGCAGGCCCAGCGCCGCCTCGGTCTCCGCCGACGACAGCGGGCACGAGCGCAAGAAGACCTGGTCGTGGTCGATGGCGTCGGGCCTCGGCTTGGCGGTGAGGCGCTCGGGCGGGATCGGCTCGAAGATGCTCTCGAACTCGACGCCGCCGACCCCCTTGGCCGACTGGTACAGCAGCTTGTCGAGCTGGCGATGCACACCGAACATCTCGGCGATCTGCTCGGCCGCCTTCCCCAGCAGGTTCTCGTGCTTCGGTGGCTCAGGGCCGAGCACGGCCGGGAGCGTGGGCTCGACGTCGTCGGTCACGGGGTGCCTTCCGGGCCGCCGCTCCGGGGTCGGGGGGTGCGGGCGCGGCTCGGGTGCTTCGACCCCACGTGGCAGCGGCGCGTTACGCCGCCACGCGCCCGCAGCCCGAGGTCAGCGCTGCGGGGTGCAGGTGCCCTCGTCGGGCGGGCCAGCGTCGCGCTGGGCGACCCCCACGTCGGGACGGTTCGTGAAGAAGCCACCCACCCCGTCGGCGAGCAGGCCGGCCATCACGTCGGGGTCGTCGATGGTGTACGGGTGGACATCGAGGCAGCGCGCGTGGGCCGCTTCGACGAGCGACGAATCGACCATGAGGAACGACGGACCGATGGCGTCGGCGTAGGTGGCGATCTCGGCGAGCGCGGCGTCGTCGGGCTCGGGATCGGTGGCGCGGATCAGCAGCACCAGCGGCAGCTCGGGTCGACGCTCGTGGATCCGCTGCAGGCTCTCGGCGCTGAACGATTGGATGATCACCGGCGGCAGGCCCGGGGCCGGAGCTGCGAGCTCGGCGTCGTCGAGCAGGTCGAGCAGCGCGTCCTCGATGCCCGGCTGCTCCTCGGGCGCCTTCACCTCGATGTAGTAGCGAGCCTTCCCCTGGTACCGCTCGAGCACGGCCTCCATCGTCGGGATGCGCTCGGCGGCGAAGGCGGGATCGGCGAGGTCGGGGTTGGCCTCGTTGAACTTGGTGCCCAGCTCGCACTCCTCGATCTGGGCGGCGGTCTTGTCGCCGACCGCGCCCGTGCAGGCCTCGGCCGGACCGCTGGCCGTGCGGTCGAGGGTGCCGTCGTGCAGCACCACCAGCACACCGTCGGACGTGAGCTGGAGGTCCTGCTCGAGGTAGTCGGCGCCCTGCTCGAGCGCGAGGTCGTACCCGGCGAAGCTGTGCTCTGGGGCGTAGGCGGACGCCCCGCGGTGAGCGATCACGATGACCCCCGGCTCTCCGAGGCCGTCGGCCACGGGAGCGGTCGTCGTGGTGGTGGCGTCGCCCGATGGCTCATCCGACGAGGCGTCGCCGTCGCTCCCGCTCGAGCACCCTCCCCCGACGAGCGCGAGGCCCAGCACCGCCGCCCACACCCCGAGCCACCTGGTCGATCTCATCGGTCCCCCGTTCCGTCGCCGGCGAGCCTCCGAGCCTCGAGCGACGACGGCCGGACCCTAGCGAGGCGCGTTCCGCCCCGCTCGGGGGCAGGATGGCTCGTGTGACGAACCACCAGCACGAGCACCACGATCACCACCACGGCGGCCACGACCACGACGCGCCGCGCTACACCGGCGACTTCGACACGATGGCGAAGACGTGGGACGACGACCCGGCCAAGGTCGAGCGGGCGCGGGTGGTGGCGGACCTGATCGTCGGGCGGGTGGGGCCGACGCCGGAGACCCGGGTGCTCGAGTACGGCGCCGGCACCGGCCTCGTCGCCCAGGCGCTGGCGTCGCACGTCGGGCCGATCACGCTGGCCGACCCCTCGGCGGGCATGCGCGAGGCGATGGCGGCGAAGGTCTCGGCCGGATCGCTGCCCGCCGACGCCCGCATCTGGCCCACCACGCTCGGCGTCGACCCCACCCCCGACGAGCGCTTCGACCTCGTCGTCACCGTCCAGGTGCTGCACCACGTCGACGACCTGGCCCCGGTGCTCGCCGCGTTCGCCGAGGTCACCGAACCGGGCGGCCACCTGTGCATCTGCGACCTGGAGGCCGAGGACGGCTCGTTCCACGGCGACGGCTTCGGCGGCCACCACGGCTTCCACCGAGACGAGCTCGCCGCCCAGATCGAAGCAGCCGGCTTCGCCGACATCGCCTTCGAGCACGCCTACGACCTGGTGAAGGACGGCCATCCCTACCCGCTGTTCCTGGCGACCGCGACCCGCTGAGCGGCGTCGGCCCCCAGCGGGGTGGCCGGTGACCCGACCCGATCGCGGGTCTGACGTCGATCGCGAACCGCAGCGGTGCACGATCGACGTCAGGCGCGAGCTGCAGCTCGGGGCGACCGCCCTGCGCCCCCGCTCAGGCCAGGGACGACATGAGCTCGACGAGCTGGTCGAGCGCGGCACCCCACCCCTGGTGGAAGCCCATCTCGTCGTGCTTCTTCGCGGCCTCGGGCTCCTGGTGCATGGCGATCGCCCGGTAGCGGGTGCCGCCCGACGGCGTGGGCGCCAGCTCGAGGATCGCGGTGAACGGCATGTCGCTCGCCTGGGGGCGGAAGCCCGGGCCGAGCGCCGCGGTCCACGCGAAGCGCTCGTTGGGGATCACCTCGAGGACGCACCCCGACCCGCCGTGGTCGTCGTCGGCGTGGTCGTGGTCGTGGTCTTCGAGCTCGAAGCCGCCCTTCTCGGCGTCGTCGGGGCCCTTCATGGCGGTGCGGAAGATCCCGCCGGGGCGGAGGTCGACCTCGGCCTCGGTGGTGACCCACGGCTTCGGGGTGAACCACTGCACGATCAGCTCGGGCTCGGTCCACGCCCGCCAGACCAGCTCGGGGGCGACGGGCACCTCGCGGACGAGCTCGAGGTCGGTGGTGGGGTCGATGGTGTGGGGCGTGAAGCTCACGGTTGCTCCTTGAGGGTGTTGAGAAGGTCATCGAGCTGGTCGAGGCGGCGCTCCCAGAGGCGTCGCTGGTCGGCTAGCCAGCCATCGGCGGACTCGAGCCCGGCGGGGGCGAGGCGGTAGGTCCGCACCCGTCCCTCCTTCGTCGAGGTGACCAGGCCGGCACGCTCGAGCACCCGAAGGTGCTGGAGGAGCGACGGCATGGCCATGTCGAACGGTTCAGCCAGCTCCGACGTGGACGCCGGACCCGCCACGAGCCGTTCGATCACCGCACGTCGGGTGGGATCTCCCAGGGCTGCGAAGACCCGGTCGACCTCCTCCAAACGCTTAGGCATATGGCTAACCATCTACCTTCGAACACCGCCCGTCAAGCGGCGACCGCGATGGCGTCCTTCCCGCAGATCTCGCCGGCCTCCAGGCACGCCAGCGCATCCACGGCGCGGGCGAGGGGGTGGACCCGGTCGACCGGCGGGCGCAAGGTGCCGTCGGCCACCATCGACCCCAGCTGCTCGAGCGTCTCGTGGCTCTCCTTGGCGATGAAGGTGCGCAGGCGCTGCTTGGTGCCGATCTGGCGGAGGGGCGCGAGGAGCTGGCGGTGGAACCCACCAGCGATCGGGCCGCCACCTTCGCCCCCGACGAGCACGAGCGTGCCGTCCGCAGCGAGGGCGCGGCGCAGCCGCCGCAGCGGGTTGAGCCCACCCGTGTCGATGATGACGTCGTAGGGCTGGGCGCCATCGAGGTCGAGCGGGTCCGAGGTGGCGTGGTCCACGACGTCGGCCACGCCGAGGGAGCGGACGAAGTCGAGCTTGCTGGTTCGGGCCGTCCCGGTGACCTTCGCACCGAGCGAGGTGGCGACCTGGGCGGCGAAGGAGCCGACGCCGCCGGAGGCGCCGAGCACCAGGACTCGGTCGCCCGCCTGGACCTCGCCGTGGTCGCGCACCGCCTGGAGCGCGGTGGACGCCGAGTCCACGCTTGTGGCGGCGTCGACCGCGCTCACGCCGGCCGGCCGCTTCGCGAGCTTCGCCTCCTCGCCGATGGCCAGGTCCGCGTAGCCGCCGCTGACGTAGCCGAACACGGCATCGCCGACCACGAACCGGGTGACGCCCTCACCCACGGCCTCCACCACGCCGGAGGCCTCGAGGCCGACCACCGGCTGCTTCGGGCGACGGACCCCGAACCCAGCCAGGCGCACCAGGAAGGGGGTGCCGGTGAGCAGGTGGAGCACCCCACGACCGACCCCCGCCGCCTCCACGCGGACGAGTACCTGACCTACCCCGGGGACCGGCACGGGGAGGCGGTCGACCTCGACGCTCTCGGGCGGGCCGTAGCGACGGGCGACGACGGCGGTCATGGATGGGGCAGACATGGGAGACCTCTCGATGCGGGGTGATGAACTTACGCTGTAAGTCTGCACCGTACAGCGTAAGGTGGGTCTGTGCAACCCCCCGCAGCCCGCAGCCGTCCACGGCTCACCCGAACCGCCGTCATCGCCGCCGCCGTCGACCTCGCCGACCGCGACGGCATCGACGCCCTCACCATGCGCAAGCTCGCCCAGGCGATCGGCGTGGAGGCGATGTCGCTCTACCACCACGTCGCGAACAAGGACGACCTGCTCGACGGCATGGTCGACGCGGTCTTCAGCGAGATCACCGCGCCCCGCGCCGGCGAGCCGTTCCGGCCCGAGCTGAAGGCACGGTGCGAGTCGCTGCGCGCCGCGCTGCTCCGCCACCCCTGGGCGGTCGGCCGGCTCGAGTCCCGCCGCTCACCCGGCCTGGCGACGCTCCAGCACCACGAGGCCGTGCTCGCGTGCCTGCGCGCCGATGGGTTCGACGTACGCGCCACCGCGCTCGCCTTCGCCACCATCGACGCCTTCGTCTACGGGTTCGCGGTGCAGGAGGTGAGCCTTCCCATCGAGACTGGCGACGACGCGGCCGAGCTCGCCACGGAGATCTTCGAGTCGGTCGACCAGGCCGCCCTCCCCCACCTCGCCGAGATCGCGTTCGAGCACGCGTCGCGGGCGGACTACGCGTTCGCGAACGAGTTCGGCCCGGGCCTCGACCTCGTCCTCGACGGCATCGACCGCCTCCGCTCGGCGCACCCGCGGTAGCGGGCAGCGCCGGTCAGCCCGCCGCCCGCTCGAGCACCGCCACGGGGATGCGGCGGTCGGTGAGCTCCTGGTAGGAGTCGAAGTCGGGGTAGGCCGCAGCCGCGAGCCTCCAACACTCGTCTCGTTCGTCGCCGTCGACCTCGCGGGCGGTGACCTCCCAGCGGTCGGCACCCACCTGCACGGTCGCGGTGTCGGCGGCCATGAGGTTGCGGTACCAGTTGGGCGTCTGGGGGTTGCCGCCGTTGGAGCCGATGACGACCAGATCCTCGCCTCGCCGCACGAGCATGAGCATGACGGGACGGAGCTCGCCGCTCGTGCGCCCCACCACGTCGAGCAGGAACACCGGCTTGCCGAACAGCGTGTTGCCCTTGGTCCCGTTGCTCGACCGGAACTGGTCCACTTGGCGGTGCGTCGCCTTGGCGTTCACCTTCGGGAACCGCCGGCTCATGAAGTTGGCCACCCGGCCCATGATCGATGCCATCGCTGGAGGGTACGCCGCGCCCGCGCCCCACCCACCGGCCACCAACGCGGCGGCGACCAACGCGGCGGCGCACCGCCGCACCGCGACCCCAACGGTCTCACCGATCGTTCCATAGGGTGTCCACTCCCCTGCCGAGGAGGCGCCGTGCTCCACCACCTGTCCATCCCAGCGACCGACCCGCGCCACGTGGCCGAGGTGCTCGTCGAGCTGTTCGACGGCACGCTCACCCGGTTCGGGCCCTACGAGGGGTCGTTCATCGCGTGGGCAACCGACGACGCGGGCACGGCGGTGGAGGTGTACCCGGTGGGCACCGAGATGTTTCCGCCCGACGGACCCGGCCAGGCCGAGTTCCGACACAACCCCACGGCGTCTCGGTTCACCGCGACCCACGCCACCCTCGGCGTCGAGCGGACCGTCGAGGAGATCGAGGCCATCGCCGCTCGGGAGGGGTGGAGGGCGGCGCTGCTGTCTCGTGGACCCCACGACGTGGTCGAGCTCTGGATCGAGAACGCGGTGATGCTCGAGCTGATGACGCCGCAGATGACCGCCGACTACCTCGCCGCCCGCCCCCGGCGCGCCGGCTGAGCCCGGCGTCGTCGAGCACCGGCACCGGCGAACGCGTGGGCGAGGCGACGCCGGGGCGTCGAACTCGGCACGGAAGGTGGACGTGGGTGTCCACGTTCCGTGCCGAGAACCCGTGCTCCGGGGGGGCTGGGGTCAGGTGGTGGCGTCGATCGGGTGCAGCCAGCGCAGGCCCGGGTACCCGCCGAAGCCTCGATCGGCGCTGACCCACGTCGCTCCGTGCTCCATGGCGATGGCGGCCAGGTACGCGTCGGGCATCTGGTTCCCGCGCGCGCCGATCCGGCGACAGAGGTCGACGAAGATCGACCAGTGCCGCTCGCCGGGCACGAGGTGCTCCACCGTGGGCGAGCGATGCAGCACGTCGAGGAACTCGATCGCCGCGTCGAGGGGCGTCGGGACCCCGAACACCCGCGGGTGGGTCACGATCCGGAGGAACCCGCTCGCCACGACCGACGGGATCGCGAGCGGCTCAGGGCCCCGTCGAGCGAGGTCGAGCCACGTCCGGTAGGCCTCGTGCTCAGGGACGTCGCTGCGATGGGCGTAGACCAAGACGTTGACATCAACGCAGCGCATCGAGCGCTCCGCCGGCGTCCATCGCGTCGGCGAGCGACGAGCGATCGCCGAGGTCGACGCCGGGCAGGGTGCCGCCGTGCCCGAAGGTCGGGAGTGGGTCGATCGGACCCGCCGGGGCCTCGCCAGCCCGCAACGCGCGCCGCACCGCGTCCTCGATGAGCTCGCTCACCGTGCGCGACGACCGGGCCGCGACGGCCTTCGCCTCGCGGTACACCTGCTCATCGATGGTGATCGTCGTCCTCATCGGCGATGCACCTTAGCATCACCTCATGATGCAAAGATGCACGCGAACGAGAAGGCGCCGTTCGAGGCCCGCTACCTCGGTGTGAAGGCAGGGATGACGGTGTCGGCGAAGCGGTCGAGGGCAGCGAGGTCGAACGGGGTGCGCATCGCCAAGATCACCGCTTCGGCCCCGGCGTCGAGGTACTCGCCGACGCGGTCGACGAGCTGCTGACCCTCGCCCATGAGCACGCCGGGTCGGACGAACTCGGCGATGTTGGCGAACTGCTGGCGGAGGTCGTCGTCGTCCTTGGCGATGCCGACGTTGACGGTGCGGGCGATGGCGGCTGGGTCTCGGCCGACGTCGTCGCAGTGGGCGGTGAGGATGGCGGACTTGCGGCCCCACTCCTCGGGCGAGACGAACGGGATGTTCCAACCATCGGCGTGCTGGGCGGCGATGCGCAGGGTGACCTTCTCGCCACCGCCGCCGACCCACACCGGGAGGTGGGCCTGCACCGGCTTGGGCACGCACCGGGCGTCGGTCATCGTGAAGAACTCGCCCTCGAAGTTCGTGCGGTCCGCGTTGAGGAGCGACTGCACGCACTGGATCGACTCGCCCAACCGCCGCAGCCGTTCGCCCGGCGTGCCGTAGGGGATGCCGTAGGCGCGGTACTCCCCTTCGAGCCAGCCACCGCCGAGGCCGAGGACGGCTCGGCCGCCCGAGAGGTGATCGATCGTGGCGATGGCGTTCGCGAGCACCGCAGGGTGCCGGTAGCCAGCGGAGTAGACGAGGCTCCCGCAGGCGACGCGCTCGGTGACGGTGGCGAGGGCGGCGTGGCAGGAGACGGCTTCGAGGCAGTCGGGGTCGCCCGAACCGTCGGCGGCGTAGAAGTGGTCCCAGATCGAGGCCCACTCGAACCCGAGGGCTTCGATCCGCTTCCAGAGGTCGATGAGCTCGGCGGTGGACGTGCGTTGCAGCCCGGTGTGCACACCGAACCAAGGCGAGGCGGAGGTCATGCGAGCATGCTCGCGTGCCCGGGATCGGGGTGCTCCGAGGCCTGGTCTCAGCGGATCTGGCGGATCTGGCGGATCTGGCGGATCTGGCGGATCGAGCCTCAGGAGTCGGGGGTCCGACAGGCTGGCCGGGGCCGGGGCGCGAGGATCGGGCGGTGCGCGATGACCGGCTGGCGGCGACCCGAGCGTCCTACGACGCGGTGGCGCACGACTACGCCGAGCTGCTGCGCGACCACCTCGACGGCCAACCGACCGACCGCGGGGTGCTCGCTCGGTTCGCCGGATCGATCGTCGCCGAGGGCGGGGGTCTCGTCGGTGACCTGGGCTGCGGACCCGGCCGGCTGTTCGGTGCGCTGGGCAGCCTGGGGCTGGAGGTGGTGGGGGTCGACCTGTCGCCCGCGATGGTGGCCGTCGCCCGAGACGAGCACCCGGCGGTGGCGGCAACCGTCGGTTCGCTCGACCGGCTGCCGCTCCCGACCGGGGCGCTGGCCGGGGCGCTGCTCTGGTACTCGACCATCCACACGCCCGACGATGACCTTCCCGCCGTGTTCGCCGAGGTGCGCCGAGCGGTGCGTCCCGGCGGCCTGGTGGTGGCGGCGTTCCAGGTGGGCGACGAGGTCCGCCACCATCGGCACCTCTACGGCCACGACCTCGACCTGCGCTCGCACCGCCGCTCCCCCGATGCTGTCGCCGACTCGGCGCGGGTCGGTGGGTGGGTGGAGGACGACCGGATCGTGCGCGGCCCCGCCGGTGGCGAGGATGGCGAGCAGGCGTACCTGTTCCTCCGCTCCACCCGATAGGAAGGACCCATGGCCGTCACCTCCACCATGCAGCCGCTCGGCAGCGACGCTCCCGACTTCGACCTCCTCGACGTGGTGAGCGGTTCGCGACGCTCGCTCGAGTCGGTGCGGGGCGAGGTGGCGACGGTGGTGATGTTCATCTGCAACCACTGCCCGTACGTGAAGCACGTGAACGTCGAGCTGATCGCGGTTGCCCGGGAGTACGCGGACCGCGGCGTCGGGTTCGTGGCGATCAGCGCCAACGACGCCGTCGCCTTTCCCGACGACGGACCCGAGCAGATGAAGGCCGTTGCCGCTGAGCTCGGCTACCCGTTCCCGTACCTCTACGACGAGACCCAGGAGGTGGCCCGCGCCTATGGGGCCGTGTGCACGCCGGACCTGTTCGTCTACGACGCCGACCTCGGGCTCGCCTACCGCGGCCGCCTCGACGCGTCGACCCCCGGCAACGGCGAGCCGCTCACGGGCGCCGACCTACGCCGAGCGCTCGACGCGCTGGTGGCGGGGGAGGCGGTGCCGGAGGAGCAGATCCCTGCGATGGGCTGCTCCATCAAGTGGCGCTGACCTGAGCGCCCTCATCTCGGTCGAGCCCGCAGAGCACTCGGTGACGGGCGATCGACGCTGGTGCAATCACGTGATCCGGGTGCATGACCAGGGGAGAGACGCGCTCTCCGGAAGCGCCGTCGACGACCCAGAGGTCATCCGCAAGTGAGATCGCTCCGGAGTCGAAGCGAACGTGATCATTGGGGCAGAGGCACAACAGGTTGTCGAGGGAGTCGGGACCGTCATGTGGACGCCCCAGGGGAATGACATGCGCACCTTCGGCGTACGGTCCGCCCGGCGTGCGTAGCACCTCACCGCACACCTGGCATCGGAAGTCGTAAAGCGATTTCACCCTTCGGGCGACCGCCGTATCGCGCACCTGTCGAAGCACCGTTGCGGGCCGTCGGTCAACTGGCCCGTCCGGCCCGTCCGGCTCGGCGGGCTCAGGCGAAAACGACGACGCTCCGGGAATCGCTTCCAGCCGGAACCGGCAGACCTGGAACCCGCTCCGACCGGGCACCATCCGTGCGTCCACGACGGAGTAGATCCCGTCATACCGATACCCCGCCGCCGGTCCGTGTGGGGGCCCGAGCCTCGGACCGCGCAACACACGCACGGGGGCTCCGACCCGGTGAGCATTACGCAAACCCAGGTTTCCCCCGGTCCACGCTTGGTCGCGAACCTGCCGACGCCGGCCATCCTGCCCGCCCTCACCCGTGTAGATGACCAGAGCACCGTGGTCCTCGTCGTCCTCATACCCCTCGTTCAGCGAAATCGCCACCGAGAGTTGTGACTTGCCGTCGTAGTCGATGCCCTTGCCCCAACTCCGATGCAAGCCATCCTGCATCGCAGCCTTCCGGTCGGCGAAGACGTGGCCAACCGGAACCGTGGCAACCTCGCCCACCACCGCCTCTGCCATCACCCCTCCAGCGCCGCAACCACCGCTGAACCGGACACTAGGGCGAAATGGACAATCCGGACATCGCCGGCGCTGAGCGAGCCGGGCTGACGAACCCAACAGCGGCTGACTATCGCGGTGGCGTTTGCTTCGGCGGAGTCGGGAACCGAAGCAAGAGGATCTGGAGGTAGCGCTCAGCGGTGCCGCGGTCCTTGGCGACCGGCCCGGCGCCCGTGGGGTGAACGGTGCGGTCCTTGAGGTCGACGTACCCGAGGTCGTACGTGCTCACTGCAGGATCGATCAGGGTGCCGTAGAGGCGGTGCTTGCCGTGGTTCCGCCACTCCTGACCCACCAGCACGGTCATGTGGAGCCGAGCGATCCGACTGAGCAGTCGCCCGCCCCACAGCTGGGTCGGGAGCTTCGGCACATCGCCGGGCTCGACCTTCACGCCGGTCGGCCCCGCCGCCGCCAAGAGTGCCTCGGCGAACTTGGCGTCGGCACCAGCGCAGTCGATGGAGCGGGCTCCGGTGTTCACGTCGGTCCA
>JBDIAX010000038.1:0-34756 GCA_039812605.1 Acidimicrobiia bacterium
TCAGCTGGCGGGCCTCGTCGATGGCCTCCCGCCGCTCGGCGTCGGCGAACACCTTGCGGGCCTGATCGGTGGCCCAACCCCCACCCGCGCGCGTCGCGGTGGCCGCGATCCGCGCCGACCGCTCGGCGAGGCTCGTGTGGCGCACGTGGCCGACGGCGGGGACGGCGTCACCGCCCGCCGCGCGGCGACGGCCGGCGAGGCGGGCGATCGCGAGACCGGCGCCGACGCCGGCACCGAGGGCGAGGACCGATCGAGCGCGGGGAGCCATGGCGACCGACGGTACCCACCGCTCCGACCGAGCTCCCCATCGCGCGGGCGGCACGGGCGGGGTGACGCCGCGCGAGGGGGCTTCGATCTGCGGTCTGCTCCTGCGGTGCCGGCGAGCCAGGCCCGGGCCCGGCTCAGGCCTGGGCGGTGTCGCCCTCGGCGAGGCTCTCGTGCTCGTCGCGGTCGGCGAGCAGGTTCGTCCAGATGAGCGCACCCAGGGCGCCACCGACGATCGGTGCCACCCAGAAGAGCCACAGCTGGGGGATGTAGTCGCCCCCGGCGAACAGGGCCTGGCTGGTGGAGCGGGCCGGGTTGACCGAGGTGTTGGTGATCGGGATGCCGATCAGGTGGATCAGGGTGAGGGCCAGACCGATGGCGAGGCCACCCATCCCGGCCGCTGCCCGCTTGGCGGTGGCACCGAGGATCACGATGAGGAAGAAGGCGGTGAGCACCACCTCGGCCACGAGGCAGGCGAGGAGCCCGTAGCCCCCGGGGCTCAGGTCGCCGTAGCCGTTGGCGGCGAAGGCGCCCGCAGCGCTGTTGTCGATCGAGAAGCCGTCTTGGCCGTTGGCGATGATCAGCAGCACGGCGCCGGCGAGGATCGCCCCCACCACCTGGGCGACGATGTAGGGAGCGGCGTCCTTCTTGTCGAAGCGTCCACCCACGAGGAGCCCGACGGTGACCGCGGGGTTGAAGTGGCCACCGGAGATGTGGCCCACGGCGTAGGCCATGGTCACCACGGTGAGGCCGAACGCGAGCGCCACCCCGAGGAACCCGATCCCCACGTCGGGCACGCCCGCGGCGAAGATCGCCGCGCCGCAGCCTCCGAACACCAGCCAGAACGTGCCGAACACCTCGGCCGCCAAGCGCTTCTGCAGGTCCATCGTCCCACCTCCAGGTCGTGGTTCGCTTCGTCCGACCTCCGCGCCGAGCGGAAGGTGACCCCGGACACCACCAGCCTCGTTCCTGGTGGTGTCCGCTTCGTGGATGGCGCGCACCTGACGAGCCCGCGGCGTCCCCGTGCTACTCGTGGGCCATGTTGGCGAACTTGGTGTAGTGGTCGAGGAACGCCAGGCGCACCACCCCGGTGGGCCCGGCACGGTGCTTGGCCACCAACACCTCGGCGGTGCCCCGATCGGTGGACTCGGGGTTGTACTGCTCGTCGCGGTAGAGGAACACGACGATGTCCGCATCTTGTTCGAGCGAGTTGTGGGCGACGATGCCGTTGGCGATGAAGTTGTGCGTGCCGAGCACGGTGGCGTCGAACACCTCCTGCTCCCCGATCGGCTCGATCGAGGACACCTCGTCCCAGAGCACGTCGCTGGAGGCGAGGTCGGCGAGGTGCTTGTCGTCGACGAGCTCGGCGATGGAAGCGAGCCGGCCCCGGCGCATCGAACGTGGGCGCGATGGTGAGCCCAGCAGGTACGAGCCGCAGCATCGCTCGCCCAGCTGGGTGGCCAGCTCACGATGACTGATGCCAGCCCGAGCCATGGCCTCGACCACGCTCGAGCGAACCGCGTGGGGGATGGTGTCCACGTTCGGGTTCGCCTCCACGTCGTGGAGGATCTGAAGCGCGGGGACGACCCGCTCGCCGCGCTCGCCGTGGATCCCGATCTCCTCGAGGAACCGCGACTGATCGGTCACGCCGACGACGTGGACGTCGTACCGGGGCCGATGGCGAGCTTCTGGCACCACGCTGATCCGGGCTCGGATGTCGCAGCGCAGCAACAGGCGCTGGAGGTCGTCGGCGAGGCGCCGCGACGTGGTCGAGTAGCTCAGTCGCACCTTCGGGCCCCGACCGGAGTCGTTGACACCCAAGGTCCCGTCGGTGGCCCAGAGGTGGCGAACGAACCAGCGGACCTGGTCGACCGGCGCTGCGAAGACCGCGTCGGGGACGAACTTCCGCCAGCTGCGCCGGTCGTGGAGGCCGAGGCCCTCCCACCACGCCGAGATGGGGTTGCGCACGCCGTGCGTCAGACGGTGCGGCGAAGGCAGGTAGGTGTGCCAGTGGCCAGCCTGTGCAACCCGCCTCGCCTCGATCCCGAAGCGCCGGCGCGCTGCCTCCTCGACCGCTTCGAGGTTGGCCGGATCCGCGCTCGTGTAGTGGACCGGCTGTCGAGGCAGGACACAGCCATCGCCGAGGAGGTGCGCGAGCAAGACCAGCTCGTCCTCGTCCATCGGCTCGAGGTGCTCTGGGCCGTCGAGCCGGCGGGGCACGGCCAAGCGGCTTCCCGGCTCTAGGTCGCCGAGCGGCGTCCAGCCGTCGACCGTGCGGAAGCGGTGGTTCGCGGTCGCTTCGACGGTTCGGCCCGAACGCAGCTGCATGCGGAACACGGGCTTCGTGCCGCTCGGGAACGCGTGCGTGAGCGTGGCGGGCACGAGGCGGAAGCGGTCGTCGAGGCTCCAGACCGGCACGTCGCGCGCACCCGAGGCCAGCAGCTCGCCCAGCGTGACCTCGGCGTTGGTGTCGGCACGCAGCAGGCGGGTGCCCGCCGTGAGGCACCCCGACTCGCGGAGGTCGGCGAGCATGGGGCGCTTGTCGGCGCGCTGCTCCAAGCTGCGGTTGAGCTGGGCCAAGGCCACCACCGGGCACTGGAGCTCACGGGCCAAGATCTTGAGGCCACGGCTGATCTCGGCCACCTCGACCTGGCGGTTCTCGGCGCCCGACCGCCCGGTCATGAGCTGGATGTAGTCGACCACGATCATCCCGAGGGGGCCGACCTGGGACTGGAGCCGCCGCGCCTTGGCCCGGATCTCCATGACCGTGACGTTCGGGTTGTCGTCGATCCACAGCGGCGCATCGGACAGCCGGCCGATGGCGTGGCTGATGCGGCGCCAGTCGTCGTCGGTGAGGCGGCCGTTGCGCACCTTGGTCGAGTCCACCCGCGCCTCCGAGCACAGCAGGCGCTGGGAGAGCTCGACACGGCTCATCTCGAGCGAGAAGAACAGGACGGGCTTCGCGGACTCGAGCGCCGCGTGGCCCGCCGCGCCCATGGCGAAGCTGGTCTTGCCCATGCCGGGGCGAGCACCGATCACGATGAGCGCGTTGGGCTGGAGGCCAGCGGTCAGCTCGTCGAAGTCGGTGTAGCCGGTGGGCGTGCCGGTGATGGCGTCGCCACGCTCGTAGAGCGCCTCGAGGCTGTCGAGCGTCTGGTCGAGCAGGTCGTGCAGGCGCGAGATCGAATCGGTCTGGCGGTGCTCGGCGATCTCGAACACCTTCTGCTCGGCGGAGTCGAGCGCCTTGGGCACGTCGTCGGGCCGGCTGTAGGCGAGCTCGGAGATCTCCCCGGCGACGCCGATGAGCCCGCGCAGCAGCGCCAGCTCGCCGATGATGGTGGCGTAGCGGCTGGCGCTCGACGTGGCCGGGGTGTTGGCCTGCAGGTCGATCAACGTGGGGGGGCCGCCGATGGCGTCGAGCAGGTCGTGGCGCTCGAGCTCCTCCGCGACGGTGACCGTGTCGACCGGCTCGCCGCGCATCGAGAGTGAGGTGACCGCCTCGTAGATGTGGCCGTGGGCCGGCTTGTAGAAGTCGGCCGCGCTCACCGACTCCGATGCGATGTCGATGGCCGAGCGCGACAGCAGCATGGCGCCGAGCAGCGACGCCTCGGCATCGAGGTTGTGCGGCGGCACCCGCCCGCCCGACCCACGCGCGCCGCTGGCCCCACCACCGCTCGCGCGCGCCGGCGGCTCGTCGAGGTACTCGTCGGGCGGACCGTCGTCGTAGGGAGGGGGGTCGTCCATCGGCCTCTCACTGAACCGGACCGAGCCTGTGGATCGCTAGTCCGAACAGCCTGTGGATGGGTTGGGGATACTCCGCCGAGAACCGACACGCGCGCGGACCGCGCGCGTGAGCAGCTGCTGGGAGGTCGATCCCACCGCGCTTGCTGGAGCAAGCACATCATGGGGTCTGGCCGCCAGCGACGGGCATGGCGACCCCGCGAATGTCCGATCGGCGGCCGGTCCACCGCCCTGTGGATGAGCGCTGGACCGGCGACCAGGATCGAATCAGCTGGCGACGACCTCGATCGTCACCGGGAACTCGACGTTGGCGTGCAGCTTCACCGGCACCAGGTGGCTGCCCACGGTGCGGATCGGCTCGTCGAGGTGGAGCTGCTTGCGGTCGATGGCCACCCCGGTCTGAGCCGTGACGGCCTCCGCGATGTCGGCCGCGGTGACCGAGCCGAACAGCTTCTCGTCGGCACCGACGCGAGCGGTGATGGTGACCGGCGAGCCCACCAGGCTCTTGGCCACCTCTTCGGCCGCGGCGCGCTCCGCGGCGTCCTTGACGTCGCGGGATCGACGCATGGACTCGGCCTGCGCTTCGGCACCGGGGGTGGAGAGCAGCGCCAGCCCACGCGGCAGGAGGTAGTTGCGGCCGTAGCCGTTGGACACCTCGACGACGTCGCCCTTGTTGCCGACGCCACGGAGGTCGGAGCGGAGGATGACGCGCATCAGGCCTCGGCCTCCGCGGTCTCGAACTCCTCGGCCTCGAACGCCTCGGTCTCGACGAACTCCTCACCAGCCTCATCGGCGCCGCTCGGCGGCGGAGCCGTCGGGCGCGGCGGCGGACCATCGGCGCGGATGCCGCGGTCGCCACGATCGCCGCCGCGGCCGCCACGCTGCTGGGTGACGCGGCTGGCGTAGGGCAGCAGCGCCATCTCGCGGGCGTTCTTGATCGCCATGGCGATGGTGGCCTGCTGCTGCGAATCGTTGCCGGTGACGCGACGAGCGCGGATCTTGGCGCGATCCGACATGAAGCGACGGAGCAGGTTGACGTCCTTGTAGTCGACGTAGTCCACCGACTCCTGCGTGAGGATGCTGACCTTCTTCTTGGAGCGGCGCGCGTTGTCCTTGTTCTTGGCGCGCTTGGGCTTGGGTGCCATCAGAACGGCTCCTCCTCGGCGTAGTTGCTCGGCTCGTTGGCGATGGGGCGACCACCGCCGCTGGGAGCGCTGCCGCCGCCACCCTGGCTGCGCTCGATCTTCTGGACGGTGGCGGTGGCCCACCGAAGGCTCGGGGCGACCTCGTCGGCCACCACCTCGACCTTGGAACGCTTGTCGCCGTTGTCGGTCTCCCAGGAGCGCTGCTCGAGGCGGCCGGTGACGATGACGCGGGTGCCGCGGGCCACGGACTCAGAGACGTTCTCGGCCATCTGGCTCCAGCACTTCACGTCGAAGAAGGAGGTCTGCTCCTCCCACTCGTTGTTCTGCCGGTTCTGCCAGCGGCGGTTGACCGCCAGGCCGAAGGTGGCCACGGTCTGGCCCGTGGGCGTGTAGCGCAGCTCGGGATCGCGGGTCACGTTGCCCACGAGGGTGACGGTGTTGTCCATTGGTCCTCCAGGATCACCCGGCCTCGGCGGCCGGGGCCGGGGCTCCCAGGAGGCCACGACGGTGGGCCTCAGCATCGGGGAGCCGGATGATCTTGTGGCGGACGACCTCGTCCGCGAGGCGCAGGTTGCGGTCGACCTCGTCGAGCGCTCCCGGCTCGGCCTCGATCTCGAACACCACGTAGGACCCTTCGGTCTTGTGGTTGATCTCGTAGGCGAAGCGACGGCGGCCCCACTTGTCGGTCTTGGCGACGGTGCCGCCAGCGGACTCGATCTGGGCCGTGGTCTGGTTGATCACCCCCGCAACCGCGCTCTCCTCGAGATCGCCGTCGCAGATGACCATCATTTCGTAGGCTCGCATCGCGAGCATCACCTCCCTGTGGACCCGCCGCAGCGGGGCCCCGGTGCCGGATTGGCGATGGGGCAGGGTCTTCCTTTGGACCGTGCAACGCTAGCGGACCCCGTCCGACCGAACCTCATCGTGGGTCCCATGCTGCCCAACCCCCCTGACAACGAAGCCGCCCCACCGGTCGGCCCGGTAGTTCAGGAGGCCGCAGCGAGGGGGCAGTCGCGGCCGGTGAGCTCGATGGCGACCTCGCCCGGCTCCCCCACGACGCCCACATCTGCCAGTCGACCCTTCGGCACCTCCAGCGCGTACGCGAACGCCCCGGCCGCCGGGTAGCTCGGACAGCTGGGGACGTCGTCGCACGGGGTCATGTCGGCCGTCGACACCAGCCTCCCCGAGCCGTCGAAGTACGCGATCGAGAGCGGCATCGGCGTGTTGCGCATCCAGAACGCGCCCCCGGTGGGCTGGGCGTACACGAACACCATGCCGTCGTAGCCGCCGAGGTCGGGGTCGGTGACCTCCATCAGGCCGCGCTCGCGCTGGGCCTCGGACTCGGCGGCGAGCAGGCACACCTCGCAGGTGGAGCCGTCTCCCGCGGTGATGGTGGCCGCCACCTGGCCGAAGCCACGCAGCGGCGTGCGACCGTCGACCTCGGGCCCGAACCCGACACCCAGCCCCTCCACCGTGGTCGGGCTCGTGGTGCCCGCCGCGAGGGTCGTGGTCGGGTGCGAGGTCGTCGTGGGCCCCGAGGCGGTCGCCCCGCCGTCGGACCCTCGCACCACCGCCCACCCCACCGCAGCGATGCCGACCAGGAGCAGCACCACGCCGATCGCCCTCCCCGTCCGCCGCCGGACGTCCGTGGTGCGAGGCGCGTCGATCCCGACGACGCTACCCGTGGGCCCGACCGGGTCGATCGTCATCGCCCCGCGACGCGAATCGCCCGCAGCCACGGGCGCTCGGGGAGCAGCGGTGAGGTCAGCTTGGGCGGCCGTAGAGGCCGAGCGTCTCGGCCACCTCGGCGCTGAGGTGGTACGACTCCGCGGGCCCGGGGAACGAGCCTCCGCGCACGTCGGCCGCGTACGCAGCGATCGCGTCGACCGACGCCGCCTTCAGGTCGGCGTAGCGCCGCACGAACTTCGGGGCGATGCGATCCTCGATGCCGAGGACGTCGTGGTACACGAGCACCTGGCCGTCGACGTCGGGACCGGCGCCGATGCCGATGATGGGCACGTCGACCGCCGCGGTCACGAGGGCGGCCACCTCGGTGGGCACGCCCTCGAGGACGATGGCGAAGCAGCCGGCGTGAGCCAACGCCTTCGCGTCGGAGACGAGCTGCATCGCCGCGTCGGTCTCCTTGCCCTGGACCTTGAAGCCGCCCATGGCGTGGATGGACTGGGGCGTGAGCCCGAGGTGGCCCATCACCGGGATCTCGGCATCGACGATCGCCTCGATCATGGGCACGCGCTTGCGCCCGCCCTCGAGCTTCACGCACCCGGCACCGGCGCGGATCAGCTGCGCCGCGTTGCGAACGGTGTCCTCGGTGGAGACGTGGTAGCTCATCCACGGCAGGTCGGCGACGACGAGCGCGGTGGGCTTGGCCCGGGCGACGGCGGCGGTGTGGTGGGCGAGGTCTTCGACGGTGACCTGGAGGGTGTCGTCGTAGCCGAGCACCACCATGGCCACCGAGTCGCCCACGAGGATGAGGTCGACCCCGGCCTCGTCGGCGATGCGGGCACCAGGGGCGTCGTAGGCGGTGACCATGACGAGCGGCTCGGCACCGTCGCGCACCTTGCGGGCGCGGACGGCGGGCACCGTGATGGGCGCGCGGGAGGTGGAGGGCGATGACGACGTCGAGCTCATGGCGAGCCTCCTTGCTGGATTCCGTCCAGGGCCGTGCGGCTCCCAGCGGTCTTCACCAGGCTAGAACCGCGTCTGCGTCCGGTTCCATTCCGGACCACAGCGAACTTCGTGGCGAATCCAGCGGGCGACCGCACGATCTCGCACGAACTTCAGGGGGGCGGGAACCTCAAGCTTCGGGCGCGACCGCCTGGTGCGGATAGGTGACCCGACAGACCACGCACCAGGTCTCGAACTCGTCCGCGAGCCGTTCGCCCACGGGCACGTTGGCCTCGTCGAACTCGACGTAGATCCGCTGCACGGTCACCAGGTCCGGGCCGCCGTCGCCGCAGGAGTCGCACCGATCGCTCACGCCCAGGAACCTAGAGGCTGCTCGCACCCCGTGCGCACGGCGACCGCCGCCGCACCGTCAGACGACGTGGTCGGCGTAGGCCTGGCTGGTGAGGAGCTCCTTGGCCAGCTCGGCTTGGCTGGTGCCCGCCTGCTGGCGGCTGACCCAGCCGTTGAACTCGAGCAGGGTCGGCGTGCGGCCGAGCAGGAAGATGTGAGCGACCGCGGCGTCGGTGTTCTCGAACTGCTTGCGCTTGTACTCGGTGGACTCCGAGAAGCCCACCATCACGGTGCCCCGGTTGCGACGCCCCGAGTCGAGCTGGCCCGTCCAGAAGTCGACGCCGCCGGCATCGGGCGTGCGCCCCAGGACA
This sequence comes from Acidimicrobiia bacterium, assembly GCA_039812605.1. Lineage (GTDB taxonomy): Bacteria > Actinomycetota > Acidimicrobiia > Acidimicrobiales > Iamiaceae > Aquihabitans. The sequence continues at coordinate 8,498 of JBDIAX010000038.1, forward strand.
TCGGTGTAGATGCGAGTCACGAACTGGCGGTTGGTGAGCGTGCCGTACTTGTTCTTGAACTCGCTGCTGTTCGCGAACTGCTGCGAGATCCGATTGAGGGTCCACGCCCCGGTCCGATGGCGGGCGATCCAGAAGCGCAGGCCGCTCGAGTCCGGGGTGCGCTGCAAGAACGCCCGGTAGAGGCGGACGACCGGGTCGACGTGCGCCGTGTTGTCGGTGCCCCGGCGCAGCGCCTCGATCAGCTCGCCCTTGGTCTTGGCGCCGGTGCTGAGGCGGGTCACCCACGTCGAGAGCGACGAAGACGACGGCGGCTGACCCGTGAGGTCGACGTACTGACGGGTCACGAGGTCCGCCCACGACGCGAAGGGCAGCGGCGTGACCGCGGCGTGGATCGGCGCCACCGTCCCGCTGCCGTCAGCGGTGCACGTGACCACGATCTTCGAGGTGTAGACGACGTTGCCGGCGATGATCGTGTCCAACCGGAACTCGAACGTGAACGGGTAGCTGGGGAACACCTCCGTGAACGCCCCGTAGGCCTGGGTGCCGTTCTGCTTCTCCACCGTGTACGGGCCGCTGACGGTGTCGACCCCGTTGTCGATGTAGTGGATCTTGAACTTCGCATCGGCGGGCAGGCCGTTGAACTCCACGTTCTGCTCGCCCAAGCCGACGGCGGCCTCGCTGGCGCTGTGCGAGCACGAGTAGGCCTTCGGGCCGGACCATCGGCGATAGGCGTCGGCGGCGACCACCGTGTTCACCGGGGTGACGGAGCCCGACGAGAGCCCGGTGCAGGTCACCTTCAGCTCGCTCGTGTAGACGACCGAGCCGTTCACGACGGTGTCGATGCGGAACTGGAACGTGAACGGGAACGCATCGGCGCGCGACGAGAAGGCGCCGTACGCCTTGGATCCCGAGTACTGCTCCACGGCGAAGGGGCCGGAGGGAGCGACGTTGCCGTCGGTGATGTAGTTGTTGACGTACCGGTCGCCAGCGGCGAGGCCGAAGAACTCCACGTTCTGGTTGCTCAGGCCCACGTAGGGGCCGGTGGCGTCCTGACCGCAGGTGTAGGTCTTCGACCCGGACCACCGTCGGTAGGGGTTGGTGATCGCGCCAGCCGGGTCAGCGGCCACCACGACGACGGTCCCGATGAACGCCAGTGCTGCCAAGGAGCACGCTGCGACGGCCCTGTTCCACATCGCTGACCCGCTTCCGATCCCGGTCGAGCACCCGCTGCGCGAACCGCGAGGAACAGTAGCCAGACGGCCGACGGCATCCGTTGCTCCCCGTCAGCCGTCGTCGCTGCCCTGCTCCTCGCGGTCGCCCTGGCCGGCGGCCGGGGCGGTGGTGGCCACCGGTGCCGTCGTGGCGGGAGCCGTGGTGGGTGGCGCCGTCGTGGGGGGCACGGTGGTGGCGGGCGCGGTCGTGGCGGGGACCGAGGTCTGCGGTGTGGTGGTCTGCACCGGGGCCGTGGTGGCCACGGTGGCGCCACCTCCCGACGACGATCCCGAGGCGATCACCCCGCTCTTGCCGTAGTTCGGATCGAGCGGCTCGCCGGCGCCCAGCACTTCGTCGTCGAACTCGGGGAAGTCTCCGGTGTCGAAGTCCGCGGTGGCGGTGGTCATGAACTTGCGCCACATCTCCGCGGGGAACGTGCCGCCCTGCACCTGGATGCCATGGACGTTGGTCATCGGGACCTGCCCCTCCGGGTAGCCCATCCACACCGAAGCGGTGAGCTTGGGGGTGAACCCCACGAACCACGCGTCGGCGTTGTTCTGGGTGGTGCCGGTCTTGCCGGCGGCGGGCCGGCCGAAGTTGGCGGCCTTGCCGGTGCCACCCTGGACGACCTGCTCGAGCGCGTAGGTGACGCGCCCGGCCTGCTCGGGGGTGAGGACCTGCTTGGTCTCGGGCGTGTAGTCCACGACCCGACCGTCCGGGAACTCCACCCGGGTCACGACGATCGGCGACTTGGCGACGCCACCGTTGGCGACGGTGGAGTAGCCCGCGGCCATGTCGAGCGGCGAGACCTCGCCGCCACCGAGCACCACGGCGCACACCGGGTTGATGTCGGCGCTCACCCCCATCTCGTGGGCGAGGTCGACCACGTCGGTCGGCGTCATCTGGGCCATGAGTTGCGCGTAGAAGGTGTTGGTGGAGTTCTTGGTGGCCGACACCATCGAGATCGGCCCGCCCGGCCCGCCCCGCACGGTCCACTCCTTGCTCCCGTTGGGGCACTGGTCGAGGGGGATCTCGATCTTCGACGGCGCCGGCAGCACCGAACGGATCGAGTAGCCCTTCTTCACCGCGTCGGCGAGGGCGAACATCTTGAACGTCGACCCGGGCTGGCGGCCGGTGCCGCCCTCCCCGGTGGCCAGGTTGAACTGCTGGTTGGCGAAGTCGGTGCCGCCCATCATCGCCTTGACCTGACCCTGGTCGTCGATGGCCACGATGGCTGCCGAGGGATCGCCCTCGCGGTCGAGGGTCGAGGTGACGGCCTCGTAGGCCGCCTTCTGCATGTCGAGGTCGAGCGTCGTGTACACCTTCAAGCCGCCGGTGTAGACGGTGTCGGAGCCGAACTCGTCGATGAGCCAGTTGCGCACGTGCTCGGCGAAGTACTCCGAGCCCCACTCCTTGCCCTTGACCTCCTCGCCGAGCACCGACGGCTTGGGCGGCGGCTGGATGAAGGGGCCATCGGGACCGGGCTGGTCGGGGTCCATCGAGATCGCTTCGTAGGCGGCGCGCTCCTCGGCGGTGATGTAGCCGTCCTCCTCCATGCGCACCAGCACCACGTGGCGACGGCGGACCGCCTCCTTCAGCGAGTCCTCCCCGCGGTAGGGGTCGGCGCCGTTGGGGTTGCGCAGCAGCCCGGCCAGGAACGCGGCCTCGCCCGCGTCGAGCTTGCCGAGGTCGTGGTCGAACCAGGCTCGCGACGCGGCCTGCACGCCGTAGGCGCCCCGCCCGAAGTAGACGGTGTTGAGGTACCTCGTGAGGATCTCCTCCTTGGAGATCTCCTGCTCGAGCTTCACCGCCATCACCGCTTCCTTGATCTTGCGGGTGAAGGTCTGCTCGCTGTTGAGGTACGCCTGCTTCACGTACTGCTGGGTGATCGTGGAGCCGCCCTGGCGGACGCCGTCGCCACGAATGTCGCGGTAGGCGGCGCGGGCGATGCCGAGCGGATCGACCCCGCCGTGCTCGAAGAAGTCCTTGTCCTCCGCGGACAGCACCGCGTGGCGCAGCACCTCGGGGATCTGGTCGTAGGTGACGAGCACCCGGTCCTCGGTGCCGTGGAGCTGCGCCATGGCGTTCGACGAGTTGCAGTTCACCTGCACCTCGCTCGAGCAGATGAACGAGGTCTGCGCCTCCTTCGGCGCGAGCTTCGGGTCGACGGGCAGCTCGACGCGCCCCAACACGTACACGGTGCCCGCCGCGAGCACGATCACCGCCAGCGCGGCGAGGTAGAAGGCTCGCCGCATCCGCCACAGGATGGAGCGCTTCTTGATCTTGCCCTTCCTCGTCACCTTGAGGTTGTGGACGGGGACGGGCTTGCGGGTGCGGCGCTTCACGGCGAGGGAGGAGGGTCGAGGCCATCGACGCAGGGTGCGGACGGCGGTTCGGCGACGGGAAACGCTACCAACGGGGCCGCCCGGCCGAGCAGTCGCGGTCGCTCAGCGCGACGCGGCGCGGGCCTTCGCCGGGTTCAGCACGAAGGTGCGCGCGAGGTGGTTCCACGAGCACTCGGGGCACACCTCGACCACGTAGCACGAGAAGCTGCCCGACCGCTTGGCGATCGCCTGCAGCTCCTTCTTCGACGTGATGCAGCGCCCGAACGCCGGCAAGCGCGGACCGAACACGTACGACACGAGCACGACCTTGGTCTGCTCGCACACCGGGCAATCGAGCTTGGTGGGCTCGCCCAGCTCCCGCGCCGCCCGGGCCAGCTCGGGGTGGGCGTCGCAGATCTCGTGGCGTGCGAGGCGGCCCTTGCGGAACTCCGAGAGCACGGCCTGGCGCGCGAGGCGGTAGTCGATCTCGCCAGGTCCGTCGGCGCCCCGGACGGTGTCGGCTCGGAAGGCCACGGGCCGAGGCTACCGACCGGGTCCGACGAACGCGCCCGGGACACCCCACGGCGGTCGCAGCGACGGCGCGACGCTACGGGCGAAGGCCGAGGTCGACCACGAGCGCGGCATGGTCGCTCATCGCGGTGGGCACCACCTCGCTCCGCTGGACCCCGAAGTGCTCCGAGACCAGCACGTGATCGATGTCGGAGCGCGGCGGGTGGGCCGGGAAGGTCGGACCGTGGTCCGCCGCGGCCAGGCCGACCTGCGCCGCCTGCGGAAGCACCGCCCCACCGAGTCGGTTGAAGTCGCCGGCCACGACGAGCGGAACCTCGACGTGGCCCGCGCGCCGCAGGAGCGTGGCGAACTGCGCCGCTTGGATCGCGCTGGGCGCGGCGAGGTGCACGTTCCACACCTGCACCGAGCCGTGATCGGTGTGGACATCGGCCTGCAGCAGGGTGCGCCGCTCCTGCCAGAGCTGCACCCGGGGGACCCGTGGCAGCCGCACCACGCGCGACCAGCGGATCTCGCCACGAACGAGCGTCGCGTTGCCGTAGTGGCCGCCGCCGAGGCGGGTGGAGGGGCCGAACACGTGATCCATGCCGCAGCCGCGCGCCGCGATCGCGGCCAGGTCTCGCCGGCCCGAGCGCTTGGTCCCTCGATCCACCTCCTGCAGGCAGATCACGTCGGCCTCGAACGCGAGGCACACCTCGCCGAGCTGCTCGGGATCGACGGGCCCGTCGGTCCCGACCGTGCCGTGGTGGATGTTGAACGAGACGACGCGCACGGCGCAGGACGCTACCGGCGAGCGGACGCCGGCCGAGCTCGCTCGGGTCCGAGGCCACGTGCGCGCCATGGCCCGATCCGCGGGGCGACGACGGCCAGACTGGGCCCATGGCCGATGCCCCGCCCTCCCCTCCCTCCGCCGACGAGCCCACCTGGCACCGCTACTCCACCAGCGACGCTCGCGGCGGCGACGCGAGCTCGGTCACCTACGGCGCCGAGCTGCCCACCGAGACCGAACTCAAGCTCCTCGGGCCGGTGGAGGCCAAGCGGATCCTCGACCTGGGCTGCGGCGTCGGCCGCAACGCGGTGACGCTCGCCCAACAGGGGGCGAAGGTGATCGCGGTCGACCCGAGCACCGAGGTGCTCGCCGGCGCGCGCGAGCGTGCGGAGGCGGCCGAGGTGCGCGTCGAGCTGCACCAGGCCGCGCTCGCGGAGCTCGCGTTCTTGCGCTCGGACTCCATCGACGCCGCGATCAGCGTCATGGCGCTCGCCACCGTCGACGACCTCGCACGGGTGTTCCGCCAGGTCCACCGCGTGCTCAAGCCCGAGGCGCCGCTCGTGCTGTCGGTGCCGCACCCGGCGTTCGCCATGCTCGATCCTGCCGGCACCGACCCGCTGCGCGTGGTGCGCGCCTACGACGATGGCGCGCCACGCACCTGGGAGCTCGGCGAGCGCGACGTGGTCGACTTCCCCCGCACCTTCGCCGACCTGTTCACCCACCTGCAGCGGGCCAACTTCCGCGTCGACCAGGTGATCGAGCCAACGGCACCGGCATCGGCCGGCCGCAGCGCGACGTTCGTGGACGCCATGCGCACCGTGCCCGCGACCCTCGTCCTGCGGGCGCGCAAGCAGGGCAACTGACGCCGACCCCGGGTCGCTACTTGGTGATGGAGCGCTGGTACACGCGGATCGCCAGCGGCGCCACCACGACCACGAGCCCGACCACCCACAGCCACGTGTACGCGATGGGGTGCGCGATGGACCACGGGTCGCCCGGTTGCACCGGCGTGTTCGGGTTGCCGAAGAGCTGGCGAAGCGCGTCGGCCAGCGTCGTGGTCGGGTTCCACTGGGCCACCAGCTTGAGCGGGCCGGGCATGGAATCGACCGGCACGAAGGTCGACGCGATGAACGTGATGGGGAACAGGGCCGCGAACGCGATGCCGGTGACCCCCTCGGGGGTGGCCACCAGGCTGCCGAGCAGCACGCCGATCCAGATCATGGCGAACGCGAACGCGATCATCAGGAGGTAGGCGTGGGCCGCCTCGAGCACCGAGCTGTGGATGCGCCACCCGACGATCAGCCCGGCGATCGACATGATCACGATCGGCAGGAGCTGCTTCAGCACGTTGGCCACGGCGTGGCCGCCGAGCACGGCGCCCTTGGCGATCGGCAGCGAGCGGAAGCGGTCGACCGCGGAGTTCTTGCGGTCGTTGGCGATGCCCATGGCGACGCCGAACGCGGAGAAGACCAGCGTCTGGGCGATGATCCCGCCCATCAGGAACTCGCGGTAGCTGCCGCCGCCGGGGATGGTGATGGCCCCGCCGAACACGTAGGCGAACAGCAGCACGAACATGAGCGGCTGGATGGTGGCGTCCGACAGCGCCTCGGGCTGGCGCTTCATGTGGATCAGGCCTCGCCGGGCGATGACCCACACGTCGTGCAGCACCCCGCGAGACCGGTGGGGCTCGGGGCGCTCGCCGGTGGGGCGGGCCTCGTCGGCGATGGGGGTGGCGGGGGGTGCGGCGACGCTCATCGGGCGACCTCCTCGGTTGCTTCGTCGGTGGCAGGGGATCCGGTGAGGGTCAGGAACACCTCGTCGAGGGTGGGTTGGCGGAGGCTGAGGTCCTCGACCTCGACCTCGGCATCGGCGAGGGCGCGGGCGACGTCGGCGAGGCCGCCCACCCCTGCTGTGGTGGGAGCGACGGCCGTGCGGGTCGGCGCGTCGACCACGACGTGGCCGCCGGTGACGCGACCGAGGATCGCCGCGGCCTCGTCCAGCCGAGCGATGTCGGGGAGCGTGACCCCGATGTTGTCGCCGCCCACCTGGCGCTTGAGGCTGCGGGCGTCGCCCTGGGCGATGATCCGGCCGTGGTCGACCACCACGATGTCGTTCGCCAGGCGGTCGGCCTCCTCGAGGTACTGGGTGGTGAGCAGGATCGTGGTGCCGTGGTCGAGCAGCGTGTCGAGCACGCTCCACAGCTCGTTGCGGGCGCGGGGGTCGAGGCCGGTGGTGGGCTCGTCGAGGAACAGCACCTCGGGGTCGGCCACCAGCGTGGCGGCCAGGTCCAGGCGGCGACGCATGCCACCCGAGTAGCCGCCGCTCGGGCGGTTGGCCGCGTCGGCCAGGGAGAACTCCTCGAGCAGCTCCGACGCCCGGACCTTGGCGGCCTTGCGGGGCAGCTGGTGCAGCTCGCCGATCATCACGAGGTTCTCGTAGCCGGTGAGGAGCGGATCGACGGTGGCGTCCTGGGCCGCGAGGCCGATGCGACGCCGCACCTCGGTGGGATGGGTGGACACGTCGTAGCCGGCGACCACCGCTCGACCCTCGTCGAGCGTCGACAGGGTGGTGAGCAGGCGCACGGCGGTGGTCTTGCCGGCGCCGTTGGGGCCGAGCACCGCGGTGACCGTGCCCGCGGGGACGGTGAGGTCGACGCCGCCGAGCGCGACCTTCTCGCCGTAGCGCTTCACGAGGCCGGTGGCTTCGATCGGATGGGAGGACATGGGGAGCTCCGTCACGGATGGTCGGGGTTGTGGGTCCGACGACGCAGGCCGTTCGAACTCATCGCTCGGGCGCGAGGAATCCCCTCCGCTGCCCTCGGGTCGCCATCCTCGCAGGACGAGCGGTCGGTTCCAACCGATATCCGGGCAGACCTCAGGTGGTGGCGGCGAACCGCTCGATGGCCTCGTTGGTGCCGGCAACCAGCAGCAGCGAGCCCGCCGCCAGCACCGTCTCGGGGGTGGCGTAGGTGAACGTCCCCCCATCGGGCTTGATCGACACGACCGTCACGCCGTACCGAGCCCGCAGCTGCGCCTCCTGGAGCGTCTGGCCGGCGACGTCGCGGGGCGGGCGGGTCTCGACCAGCGCGAAGTGCTCGTCGATCTCGATGTAGTCGATCAGCTGGCCGGTGACCTGGTGGGCCATGCGCACGCCCATGTCGCGCTCGGGGAACACCACCTTGGTGGCGCCGACGCGGGTCAGGATGCGGGCGTGCGACTGGGTGATGGCCTTCGCCCAGATCTGCTCGACGCCGAGGTCGGCCAGCGCCGCGGTGCACAAGATGCTCGCCTCGATGTTGTCGCCGATGGCGACCACCGCGTGGGAGAACTGCCCGACGCCGAGGCTCTGCAGCACGTCGGGGTCGGTGGCATCCGCGCTCACGACGTGGGTCACCTTGTTGGCGAGCGACTGGGTGATCGAGTCGGAGGCGTCGACGGCGAGCACCTCGTGGCCGAGCTCCTCGAGCTCGAGCGCGAAGGCAGAGCCGAACCGTCCGAGGCCGACGACGAGCACCATGCGATGGTCGGTTCGTCGATCAGCCAATGAGCGGAGCCTCCTCGGGGTAGCGCAGGCGAGCTTCGCGCCGGCGCAGGACCAGTGCCATCCCGAGCGTCACGGGCCCGACGCGACCGACGAGCATCGTCGCCACCAGCACCGCCCGAGCGGCGTGCGAGAGCGTGGGCGTGATGCCCGTCGAGAGGCCGACGGTGCCGAACGCCGAGAGCGACTCGAACGCGGCGTCCTCGAGCGTGGACGTCGTGAGCGCGAGCAGCAGGACCGTGGCGCTCACGACGACCGCGACGGCCAGGACCACGACCGTGGTGGCCTCGCGGGCGACCCGATCCGAGATGCGCCGGCCGAAGGCCTCGACGTCGGAGCGCCCCCGCAGCTGGGACCACACCACCAGGCCGAGCACCGCGGCGGTGCCGACCTTGATGCCGCCGCTGGTTCCGGCGCTCCCCGCGCCGACGAACATCAGCACCATGGTGGCCAGGAGCCCCTCGTCGGTCATCGAGCCGATCGGCACCACGTTGAAGCCGGCGGTGCGCGGCGTGATGGACCCGAGCGCGGCCAGCCACGCCTTGGCGAAGCCGCCGCGGTCGCCGAACGTGGCGGGGTTCGTCCACTCGGACGCGGCGATGGCCGCCCACCCCAAGACGAAGAGCAGCGCGGTCATGGCGAGCGTCAGCCGCGAGTGCAGCGCGAGCCGGTGCCACCGGCGGTCGCGCCGGTGCTCGTACAGGTCGACGAGCACGGGGAACCCGAGCCCGCCCACGAGCACGGCGACCCCCATCGCCCCGCCCACCACCACGTCGGTGCTGAACCGGGTGAGCGAATCGGGGTACAGCGTGAACCCGGCGTTGGTGAACGCCGCCACCGCGTGGAACGCGCCGTGCCAGGCGGCCCGCCCCCAGCCGTAGCCGTAGCCCCACCGGAACCGTGCCGCCAGCACCGCGGCCACCGAGACCTCGAACGCCACCGTCACGAGGGCCACGCCGGTGAGCACTCGGCGCACGTCGCCGAGCGACAGGGCGCTGCGCTCCCGGTTGGCGAGCAGCGCCATCCGCAGGCCGAGCCGGCGCGACACCAAGATGGCGATGAGCGAGGCCATCGTCATGAACCCGAGCCCGCCGAGCTGCATGAGCGCCAGGATGACGCCCTGCCCGAACCCGGTGAAGTGGGTGCCGGTGTCCACCACGGCCAGCCCGGTGACGCAGACCGCGCTGGTGGAGGTGAACAGCGCGGTCTGCACGTCGGTGCGCTGGCCGCCGACGGTGGAGGCGGGCAGCAGCAGCAGCGCGGTGCCGACCGCGATGGCGATGAGGAACACCAGCACGACCGATCGCGCGGGGTGCGAGGCGATCTTCGCCCGCAGCCGCGGTCGAGCCACCGTCAACCCCCGGTCGTGGGCGCGATGCCCTCCGCGGTCGAGCCCCCCTGCGCGGCCCACCACGCGTCGACGCGGCGGAACGCCTCGTCTTCGCCGAGCGGGCCTTCGTCCAGACGAGCTTCGAGCAGCATGTCGAGCGCCTGGCCGACGTGGCGACCCGGCCCGATGCCGAGGTGCTCCATCACCTGCCGACCGTCGAGGTCGGGGCGGATGGCGTCGAGCGCCTCCTGCTCCGCGAGCTCGCCGACGCGAGCCTTGAACTCGTCCATCCGCCGGGCGAGCATCGCGGCCTTGCGCTTGTTGCGGGTGGTGCAGTCGCTGGCGGTGAGGTCCACGAGCCGCTCGTACTGGTCGCCGGCGTCGCGCACGAACCGCCGCACCGCGGCGTCGGTCCAGCCGTCGCCGTAGCCGTGGAACCGCAGGTGCAGGTACACCAGCTTGCGCACGGCCTCGACGTCGTCGTTCGAGTACTTGAGGGCCTGCATGCGGTCGCGGGCCATGCGGGCCCCGACGACCTCGTGGTGGTGGAACGTGACCCCGTTGTCGCCGAACGAGCGGGTCTTGGGCTTGCCGACGTCGTGGAGGAGCGCGGCGAGCCGCACCAAGCGCTCGGGCCTCGTCTTGGCCACCACCGCGATCGTGTGGGCGAGGACGTCCTTGTGGTGGTGGATCGGGTCCTGCTCGAGCCGCATCGCCGGGAGCTCCGGCAGGAACTGGTCGGCCAGGCCGGTGTCGACCACGAACCACAGGCCCGCCGACGGATCCGGCACCTCGAGCAGCTTGTCGAGCTCGTCGCGGATGCGCTCGGCCGACACGATCTCGAGCCGGTGGGCGTGCTCGCGCACCGCGGCCACCAACTCCGGCACCGGTTCGAGGTGGTAGCCGGCGAGGAACCGCGCGGCGCGCAGCATCCGCAGCGGGTCGTCGGTGAAGGACACCTCTGGCTCGAGCGGCGTGCGCAGCACCTTGGCGTGGAGGTCGACCGCGCCGCCGAACGGATCGACGAGCTCCGGCGTGCCGCGGCCCAGCTCGAGCGCCATCGCGTTGACCGTGAAGTCGCGGCGGGCGAGGTCGGCCTCGATGTCGGTGCCGAAGGCGACCTCGGGCTTGCGGGAGTCGGGGACGTAGACCTCGGCGCGATGGGTGGTGATCTCGAAGGACCGCTCGCCGCGCCGCACGCCGATGGTCCCGAACCGCTCGCCCTGGGTCCAGATCGCATCGGCCGCCGCCGCGACAGCCGCCTTGATCTGGGGCGGGGTCGCGTCGGTGGTGAGGTCGATGTCGGCCCCCGGGCCGAGCTCCTTGCCGAGGAGCTGGTCGCGCACGATCCCACCGACCAGGTACGCGCGGTGGCCCGCGGCGACGAGCGCGTCGGCGAGGGGCGCGACCTCGTCGAGCACGGGCTGCAAGCGCGGGGGGATCACACCACGACGCTAGGGGACCACCTCACGTCGACCCCTCCCCCATCCGAAATCTCGCCGTTCGTGGTCGTCCCACGACCACGACGGAGGAGATCTCGGGGCTTGGGAGGGGTGGGGTCAGCGGAGGGTGGCGAGGCCGGCCTGCTGGACGGCGATGCGGAAGTCCTCGGGGTGCGCGGCACGCTGAAGCGCCTCGTCGAGGCCGATGAGGTCGTCGCTGAACAGCTGGAAGAGCGCCTGGTCGGCGGTGGCCATGCCGTGGTAGTCGCCCTCGCTCATCAACCGCTCGAGCAGCGCGGCATCGGCGCCGGCCGCGATCGCGTCGCGCACCTTGGGGGTGCCGGTGACGCTCTCGACGAGGGCGACGCGACCCCGACCATCGGCGCGGTCCACCAGGCGCTGGCAGACCACCCCCCGCAGCACCCGAGCGAGCAGGTGACGGGTGTGCTCCTGCGCGTGGGTGGGCTGGCGGTCGATGATCCACCGGATCGTGTCGAGCACCGACAGCGTGTCCATGACGCCGATGACCAGGCACCCCGCCGCGGCCACGGTGAGCGCCTCGGCGATGGCATCCGCGTCCATCAGGTAGCTGAGGAAGATCACGTCCGCGTCCTGGCGGGCCACCCGGCGCAGCGCGTCGACGATGTCGACCGTGTCGGTTCCCACCTCGCGCTGGCTCACCATCGCCATCCGGTCGGCGTGGAGCACCTCGATCGGATCCTCGATGGTCACGATGTGGCGCGGCTGCATGCCGTTGATGTGGTCGATCATCGCCGCCGCGGTGGTCGTCTTCCCCGAGGCCGCCGGGCCCGAGATGATCACCAGGCCATCGCGCTGCTCGGCGAGGTCGGCCACCACGCGCGGCACGCCGAGATCGGCGATCGCCGGAGCCCCAGGCACGACGCGCCGGATCGCCAGGCTCACCGAGCCGCGCTGGCGGTAGACGTTGACCCGGAAGCGCCCGAGGCCGGGCACGCTGTGGGCGAGGTCGGTCTCGCCCGTGCGCTGGAACTCCTCCGCCTTGACCGGCGTGAGCATCTCCTTCGCGAGCGCCTCGATCTCGGTGGGCGAGAGCGCCTCGAGGTTCGAGCGCTCCAGCTTCCCGTTCCGTCGGATGGCCGGAGGGGACCCCACCTTCACGAGCAGGTCGGAGCCTCGCTCGGCGAGCAGGTACTGCAGGAGATCGACGACCCGCGTCACGAGATGCCTCCGGTCGGGGATGCGGGACCGAGCGGTCCCGCAGGCCTACCCGTCGGCCAGTGCAGCGCGGATCTTGAGGGAAGCGGCGCACACCTGCGCGCCGGGCCCACCCGCGCTCGCGCCCTCGGGTCGGAAGGCGCCGTCGTCGAGGAGGGCCGACAGGACGGCGCCGGTGCAGTCCGCCAGCGCGTCGAGGTCGTAGCCGCCCTCGAGGAAGAGGAGCCGACGACCCGGTGCCACCAGCGGGAGCAGCTGGAGGGTGAGGTCGGCGTAGTCGCCCGAGGTGAGGCCCAACGAGGTGATCGGATCGGCGCGATGGCCGTCGAAGCCAGCGGAGATGAGCAGCCAGGTGGGCGCGAACGCCGCGAGCGCGGGGAGCACGACCTCGTCGAACCCGCGGCGGAAGACGTCGCCGGTGGCGTAGCTCGGGAACGGCAGGTTGAGCGTCGTGCCCCGGCCGGCGCCCCCGCCGACCTCGTGGACCCCGCCGGTGCCGGGGTACTGGGGCCACTCGTGCGTCGAGACGTAGAAGACGTCGGGATCCGACCAGAACAGGTCCTGGGTGCCGTTGCCGTGGTGGGCGTCGTAGTCCACGATCGCGACCCGCTCGCCTCGGTCGCGCAAGGCGGCCGCTGCGACGGCCACGTTGTTGAACAGGCAGAAGCCCATCGCCTGGCTCGCCAGCGCGTGGTGGCCCGGGGGACGGACGGCGCAGAAGCCGACATCGCCCTCGCCCGCGTCGAGGCGATCGATGACCTCGAGGCCGGCACCGGCCGCGAGCAGCGCCGCACCCCACGACTCGGGCACCACGGCGGTGTCCCCGTCGAGCGATCCGCCACCGGCCTCGCAGAACGAGCGCAGCGCACGACGGTAGGCCTCGGGGTGGATCCGGTCGAGCTCCGCGTCGCTGGCCGCACGAGGCTCCACGGCGACCACGGCGTCGACGAGGTCGGCGCGCTGGAGCCCGAGCTGCACGGCTCGCAGGCGCGCCGGCGACTCGGGATGACCCGCGCCCGGTCGGTGCTCGAGGTAGCGCGGGTGCGTGGCGTACAGCACGGCCATGGCTCGCAGGCTACGGCGCGAGCTCGTCGAGCCCCTCGCCGCAGGGGGCCACCCTCGGTGGACCACCGGAGGTCGTAGTCTTCGGGCGCGTGGGGCTGAGCGACCCGAGCAGCCGAGGCCGCCGTGGCCATCGATGATCGCTGGTGGGGCGCCCGCGCCCGCCTGCAGGTGTCCGCGTGGCGCGGCGACCACGACACCGTCGTGCTCAGCCCGGTGCCGCAACGGCCGGCGCCGACCGGCGCGCAGGTGCTCGACGAGGTCGACCACCAGCGGGCTCGGGGGGCCCGACGGGCGCTCACCGGCGCGCTCCACCAAGGAGAGCAGGGCCCGTTCTTGGACGCGGGATTCGTGGAGCACGAGCGCCTCCACCTGCTGCGCCACGACCTCGCAGCGATCCCCGCGCCCGACGGCGCGGTGCGACACCGTCGGGCCTGGCGTCGCGACCACGCGCCGATCCTCGACATCGACGCCCGCGCCTTCGACCGGTTCTGGGCGCTCGACCGACGTGGGTTGGAAGATGCGATCCGGGCCACCCCGTCGAGCCGAGTCCGGGTGGCCGTGGACGGGGGCCGAGTGGTCGGCTACGCGGTCTCCGGGCGAGCAGCCGACCGCGGGTACCTCCAGCGGTTGGCCGTCGACCCGGACCGGCACCGTTCGGGGATCGGGCGGGCGCTGGTCACCGACTCCCTGCGATGGCTCGCGCGCAGCGGGGCGCGCGTGGTGGCGGTGAACACCCAGGAGCGCAACCGAGGCGCGCTCGAGCTGTACCTCGCGCTCGGCTTCGTGCTCGAGCCCCACGGCCTCACGGTGCTGACCCTCGACCTCGATCCGACCACCGCACCGTGAGCTCCCGAACGACGGCGGCGCCTCGTCGGTGGGCCTGCGCCCTCGCGGCATCGGTGGTCGTGCTGGTGGTGGCGCCGGCGCCCACCGCCGCGCATCCGCGGCAGGACCCCAGCGCCACCACGACCACGACGATCGCGCCGACCACGACGAGCGTCGAACCCGGCCTGCGGCTGCTCGGCCAGTCGACCAGCGCCGGTCCGGACGGGCAGTTCACCGCCTTCGTCGCCATCGACGGCGCGCCCGACGCCACCGACCTCGTCGTCGACATCTACGACCGCGCGCAGGTCGCCGACGCCATCGGCGCCGATCCGCCCGAGGGACCGATCGCCACCTTCCCGCAGGTGGAGCTGCCCGAACCGACGAGCGGGGACCCCGACGCGCCGCGCAGCACCGCGTTCACGATCTCCCTGTACCGCAGCGGCGAGGCGAACCCCGACCCCGCCTGGGGCTACCGGATCGACGAGCCCGGCGTGTACCCCGTCCGCCTCCGCCTTCGCGAGGACGGCGCCACCGTCGCCACCACCTACACGGCGCTCATCCGCGACCCCGGCGACGACGAACCCGCGCCCGAGGCCACCGAAGCGGCGCTGCTCGTGGAGGCCCGCCGGTCACCTCCGAGCGACGACGAGGATCGGCGCGCCGGCGATGTGGCCGACGAGACCATCCTGAGCCAGCTCGACCCGGTGGTGGAGGCGCTCGACGCGCACCCCACGGTGCCGGCCACCTACTCGGTCACCCCGGATGCCATCGCCCGCATCGCCGCCGACGGCTCCACGACCGACGAGCTGGACGCCTTGCGCGGATCCCTCGCGCTCGATGGCCACGACCTCCTCGACGCCTCCTACGTCGACATCGATCCGGCCACGCTCGTCGCCGCCGGCCTCGACGGCGAGCTGACCAACCAGCGCGACCTCGGTCGTGGCACGCTCACCGACCTGCTGGAGGCGCCGCTCGTGGGCACCTGGCGACTCGACCACCACGTGGACGAGAACGCCCTCGACCAGCTCCGCCAACGGGGGATCTTCCGGGTGATCGTGCCATCGAGCGCGGTGCACGGTGGCGTCCTGGACCCCGCGCAAGGTCCGGCGGGCGAGAGCACCGTTCGCCTCGCGGCCGCGTCGCCGACCTTCACCCTGGGCGCCACCGCGCCCGGCGATCCGGTGCTCGCGGCGCACCGCCTGCTCGCCCGACTGGCCACGGTCGCCACCGACCGCACCGTCTCGGCACGAGTCGTGGTCGACGTCGTTGCCGCGATCGCGGACCCCACGACGCTGGGGATCGTGCTCGACGCCCTCGCCGAGGGCTCCCCGTGGTTCGCCAGCACCACCCTCGACGCCCTGCTCGACGCCAGCAGCCCGACCGAGGCCGAGCTCCAACCGGCCGACCCGGTCGACCTCGGCACGTATCCCGACGAGCTCACCGGAGGTCGCCGCGAGCTCGCCAGCTACGCGTCGATGGTGGGCAAGGAGGGCCAGCTGATCGCCGACTCCGAGCGCACGCTCACGGTCAGCGCCGCCGCCGGGCTAGACCTCGACCAACGCTGGGGCGACGTCCGCCAGGTGCGCGAAGCCCTCGCGGGCCCGTTCGATTCGATCCACCTCCCCGCCGAGGACACCGTGACCCTCGGCGCGCGCGACGCCACCTTCCCCGTGACCATCCGCTCCGAGCTCGGCCAACCCGCCGACGTGGTGATCGAGCTCCAGGCGAGCGATCGCCTCGAGTTCCCCTCCAACCGCATCCCCGTGACGCTCGAGGGTGAGCGCACGACGGTGTCGATCCACGTCCGCACGCGCGCATCGGGCGACACCCCGGTGCTCATCACCGTTCGCTCGCCCGACGACCAGACCCTCCTCGCCGAGAGCCGCTACGTGGTGCGCTCCACCGCGATCTCCGGGGTCGGCCTCGTCCTCACCCTCGGCGCTGCCGCGTTCCTCGCGGTGTGGTGGGCACGCCACTGGCTTCGGGCTCGACGCGCTCGCAACGAACCGAGCCCCGCCGACTCGCCCGAGCCGATGTAACCCAGCCACCCGCGATCCGGTCTGAGCACCGAATCTCCCCTTCCACCCCCTCCGGAGCACCCATGCCCGTCAAGATCGTCACCGACAGCGCCGCCGACCTCACCCCCGAGCAGGTGGTGGCCAACGACGTCACGGTCGTCCCGCTCACGATCCGCTTCGGCGACGACGAGTACGTCGACGGCGTCGACCTCACGCCCCAGGCCTTCTACGACAAGATGGCCGAGCTGGACGTGCTGCCGGCCACCGCCGCGCCCTCCCCCGGAGCCTTCGAGGCGGCGTTCCGCACGGCCGGCGCGGACGGTGACCCGGTCGTGTGCGTGAACCTCTCGAGCGCGCTCTCGGCCACGATGCAGTCCGCCCAGACCGCGGCGAGGGCGATCGGCGACGAGCTCGACGTGCGGGTGATCGACTCCCGTTCGATCACCGCCGGTCTCGGGCTCCAGGTGCTGGCCGCTGCGGAGGCTGCCGCCGATGGTGCCTCGGCCGACGACGTCGTGCGCATCGTCGAAGGCCTCACCGGGCGCACCAAGGTGTTCGGCGCGCTCGACACGCTCGACAACCTGAAGAAGGGCGGCCGCATCGGCGGCGCCCAGGCGATGATCGGGTCGATCCTGTCGATCAAGCCGATCATCGACATCTCCACCGGTTCGGTGGAGGAGGCGGGCAAGCAGCGGACGCGCAAGAAGGCGATGACGTGGCTGCGCGACAAGCTGTTCGAGCAGCCCGACGTGGGATCGGTCGCGGTGTGCCACGGGTGCTCCGACGACGTCGCCGAGCTCGCCGAGCTCATCTCCCCTCGCTACGGCGCCGACCGGATCACCACGTGGACCATCGGCCCGGTCATCGGCTCGCACGGCGGCCCCCGCGTCCTCGGCCTCGTCTGGCACGATCCCGCCTGATCGGGCGCTCGAAGCGAGCACGCCGAGCGCTCGACCCCGGCCCGCCCGCACCGCTCCACCCCCGGTAGCGTGGCTCACGCCGTGAGCAGCACCCCTCCGCCCTCCGCCGAGCCCGACGGAACGCCGCTGGTCGGCCGCCTGCTCGTGGGCCGCTACCGCCTGGAGCGACCCATCGCGTCCGGCGGGATGGCCCAGGTCTGGGAGGGCCTCGACCAGACGCTCGCCCGGCGGGTGGCGGTGAAGATCCTCCACCCGCACCTCGCCTCCGACGAGACGTTCGTGCGGAGGTTCCGCGCCGAGGCGGTGGCGGCGGCCCGGCTCTCCCATCCCTCCATCGTGTCCGTGTACGACACGTGCTCGATCGACGGCCTGGAAGCCATCGTCATGGAGCTGGTCACCGGCACCACGGTGCGAGCCGACCTCGACGCCCACGGGCCCTTGAAGCTGCCCGCGGTGCTGGCCATCGGCACCCAGGTGGCCGACGCGCTCGGCGCCGCGCACGCCGCGGGCCTGGTGCACCGTGACGTGAAGCCGGCGAACATCTTGCTCTCGGCCGACGGGCGGGTGCTGGTGGCCGACTTCGGCATCGCCAAGGCCGCCGAGGGCAGCGACCTCACCGCGGCCGGCGCCATGATCGGCACCGCGAAGTACCTCGCCCCCGAGCAGGTGCGTGACGGACCCATCGACGGGCGCGCCGACCTCTACGCCCTCGGCGTCGTCCTCTACGAGGCGCTCGCGGGCGTCGCCCCGTTCGTGGCCGACACCGACGCGGCCACGGCGCTCGCGCGCCTCCACCGCGACCCCCGACCGCTGCAGGAGCTGCGGCCCGAGGTGCCCGAGGCCGTCGCGCTGGTGGTGGCCCAGGCCATGCGGCGCGACCCCGACGAGCGGTTCGCGAGCGCCGCCGCGCTGCGCACCGCGCTGCTCGCGGCAGGAGCGGAGCCCGCCCGCGCTCCCCAGGCCGCAGCGGCCGCGGCGGCGGGCGCGCTCGCTCCCCCGCAGGTCGCACCTCCCGCGAGCCCGCCGCCTCCGCCCCCGCCTCCCGCACCGGCACCGAAGCCCGCACCGCACCAGGCACCTGCACCCCTACCGGTGCGCCAGCCGTCGCCCGCCCCCGCAGCTCCCTCGCCGGCCCCGATCCACGCAACGCTCGACGCCATCCCCGAGGAGCCGACGCGCCGACGACGCGGCCTCGTCGTGGGGCTCGCGGTGGTGCTCGCGATCGCCATCGGCGGGTTCGCCGCGACCCGGCTCGACTCCGGCCCCTCGCAAGGGCGCACCGCACGCGCCCTGTCGTCGGCATCGATCCTCGATCCCCCGCCGGGCGATGCCACCGAGCACGACGATGAGGCCCCGCTCGCGATCGACGGCGACCCCAGCACCGCGTGGCAGAGCGAGACCTACCGCGACCCGGCATCGGTCGGCGGCAAGCGAGGGGTGGGCCTTGCCGTGTCCCTGGAGCGCACGTCCTCCGTGGACCGAGTGGAGCTCGACACCCGCGAGGCCGGCTGGTCGGTGCAGGTGTACGCCACCACCGGCGACCTGCCGACGACCCTCGACGGCTGGGGCGCTCCCCTCGCGTCGATCGCGGATGCCGACGCGGCGAGCAGCGCCCTGCAGTTCGACGCGGTGGACGCCGACCACGTCCTGCTGTGGTTCACGAAGCTCCCGTCGTCGGGGGCCGTGGCGGTGTCGGAGGTTACGGTGCTCGGACGATGACGGCACCCGGGCGAGGAGACGATGCCAGCCTCATCGACGCGGCGCGCACCGGCGACCGCGGCGCGCTCGATCGCCTCCTGCGCCAGCACCAACCGCAGGTGTACGCGGTGTGCCGGCGCCTCACCGGCAACGACGCCGACGCCCTCGATGCCACCCAGGACGCGCTCATCTCGATCGTGCGGGGCCTCGATCGCTTCGACGGACGAGCCCGCTTCTCCACCTGGTGCTACCGCATCGCCACCAACGCCGCCCTCGACGAGCTCCGGCGCCGCAAGCGCCGTCCGAGCCTCTCGCTGGTCGACGACCGAGGGGCCGTGGCCGAGCCGGCCGATCCCCAGGCGGGCGAGGCTGCCGCCCAGGTCGACGAGCGCGATCGCCTCGACGCCGCGCTGGGCGCGCTCAGCCCCGAGTTCCGCGCCGCCGTCGTGCTCCGCGACCTGTGCCAGCTCGACTACGCCGAGATCGCCGAGGTGCTCGACGTCCCGCCCGGCACCGTGCGCTCGCGCATCGCCCGGGGACGAGCCCAGCTGGCCGAGCTCCTCGACGGGAACCAGAGCGACCCCACGCAACGTCGGACCCCTGCGCCATGACCGACACCACCCCCAGCCCCGCCTCCGACGAGGACCTGTCCGCCGCCATCGACGGCGAGCTCGACGACGAGCGCGCGCGCGACCTGCTGGCCGATCCCGCCAACGCGGCCCGGCTCGAGTAGCTGAACCGCGCCGTTCGAGCGGTTGCCGCCCCGGTCGATCCGCTGGACAACACGGCCGTCGACCGCCTGATCGCCGACGCCATCGCCGCGCCGGCGGCACCCGCCGCTCCCCGCCGCGCCGTCCGGGGGCCAGCGCCGTGGCTGGTGGCCGCGGCGATCGCCGTGCTGCTGGCGGTCGGGCTCACGCTCGTGTGGACGGGACGCAACGGCGAATCGAACGACCAGGCGAGCACGGTCTCGACCGACCTCGATGCGAGCGCCGCCAACGAGGAGCGCGCCGGGGCCGATGCCTCGGCCGAGTCCAGCGACGACGCAGCCGCCGCCGGTGAGGTCGCTCCCGACTCGGGCCACGCCGGCAGCGCCACCACCGATGGGACCAGCCCGGCCACCACCATCACGCCGACGCTGCCCAGCGCTGTCGACCTGGGCACCTTCGCCGACGGCGACGCGCTGCGCACCGCGCTGGCGACCTCGTTTCCCGACGTCGCCGTCACCTCCACCTCGGATGGCCCCTCGACGGCGTCGGTCGAGCGGTGCGCCACCCAGCTCGAGATCACGCTCGGGCTCGACGACGGTCCGACGCAGATCGGATGGGCCACCATCGGCGGCCAAGAAGCCCTCGTGTACGAGTTCTCCACCTCGTCCTACGAGGACGGCACGCCGACCACCCTCGTCACGGCGGTCGGCGCCGAGGCCTGCAACCAGATCGTGTTCTTCGAGCGGTAGGACCCGCCGCACGGGCGAGCGGTGCGCGGAGGACGGATAGGGTCTCGGACCATGGCTGCACCCTCGCCCGCGCCACGTGGCGGCCCCAGCAACGGGATGATCCCCGCCGAGTGGCCCGCCCAAGCTGCCGACACGATCGTCGACACGATCGCCAAGGTCCGAGATCGCACCACCAAGCCCCTGATCGTCGCGGTCCGGGCGGCCGTCTACGGCCTGCTCGCCGGCATCGTGGCGATCATCGCGGCGGTGCTGCTGCTCGTCCTGGTGATCCGCCTCCTCGACCTCGTGCTCCCGATCTGGGCCGTGTACACGCTGTTCGCGGTGGTGTTCACCGTCCTCGGATTCGTGCTGATCCGCAAGGCCAAGGCCCCCGCAGCCACCGCTCCCGACGCCTGAGCGCAGGGAACGATCTGCACCACCTCGGCGTTGCACCGGGGTGATCGAGACCGCAACGGAGAACCCCGTGCCCACCACCCACAACGTCGTCATCATCGGTTCCGGCCCCGCGGGCCTCACCGCCGCCATCTACACCGCTCGGGCCAACCTCGAACCGCTGCTGCTGGAGGGCGAGCCGTCGTCGACCTCCGATCAGCCGGGTGGCCAGCTCATGCTGACCACCGAGGTCGAGAACTTCCCCGGCTTCCCCGAGGGGATCATGGGCCCCGAGCTCATGGAGAACTTCCGGGCCCAGGCGATCCGCTTCGGCGCCGACGCCCGCCAGGAGAAGGTGACGAAGGTCGATCTCTCCGCGCGGCCGTTCAAGGTCTGGGTCGGTGACCCGACCGCGGCCGAGCCCACCTACCTGGCTCGTTCGGTGATCGTCTCCACCGGGGCCCGCTCGCTCATGCTCGACCTGCCCCGCGAGCGCGAGCTCATCGGCCACGGCGTGTCGACCTGCGCCACCTGCGACGGCTTCTTCTTCCGTGACCACCACATCGCGGTGGTGGGTGGTGGCGACTCCGCGGTCGAAGAGGCGACGTTCCTCACCAAGTTCGCGGAGAAGGTGACGCTGATCCATCGCCGTGACGAGCTTCGCGCCTCGAAGATCATGCAAGACCGAGCGTTGTCGAACCCGAAGATCGAGCTGCGATGGAACGCGGAGGTCGCGGAGATCCACGGCGACACCAAGCTCAGCGGCGTCACGCTGCGCGACACCCAGACCGGGGACCTGAGCGAGCTCGACGTCACCGGCCTGTTCGTGGCCATCGGGCACCGCCCCAACACCGACCTGTTCGCCGGCATCCTCGACCTCGACGACACCGGCTACCTGGTCACCGGCCCCGGTACCGCCACCAACATCGATGGCGTCTTCGCCTGCGGCGACGTGCAGGACCACACCTACCGCCAGGCCATCACCGCCGCCGGGTCGGGCTGCATGGCCGCCATCGACACCGAGCGCTGGCTCGAAGCGCAAGACCACCACGCCTGATCGGCACCATCGGGAATCCCACGGGGTCCCAACGGGTTGCAACGACCCGACGCAACAAGGAGCACCAATCCATGGGCGACATCGCCACCCTCGACACCGCCAGCTTCCCGGAGGCCATCGCCACCGCCGACAAGCCGATCCTGGTCGACTTCTGGGCCGAGTGGTGCGGCCCGTGCAAGCGGATCGCGCCGATCCTCGACGAGGTCGCGGTGGAGAACGCCGATCGGCTCGCGATCGCCAAGGTGAACGTCGACGACAACCCCGACATCGCCCGCCAGTTCGACATCATGTCGATCCCCACGCTCATCGTGTTCCAGGGCGGCCAGCCCGTCCACCGGTTCCAGGGCGCGTCGGGCAAGGCGGGCCTGCTCCAGCAGTTGAGCGACTTCCTCTGATCGTCGCCCCGCCACGGGGCGCCACCTTCGGTTCCACGGTGGGCCGGTCCGCTCTGGGCCGGCCCACCGTCGCGCCTGGCCTTCGGCCAACTTCATCACGGTCCGGGGTGCCCGTCCCCTGGTCAACGCCCTATTGACGAACCGTCAATCCATTTGACGACCATCGACGCTCAGCGAGCGCCTCCAGCTGGCGAATCGTCCCCAACCGCCGCTCTGAAGCCTCAACCTCACGCGCGACCACAGGCGCATGGTTTCCCACACAGTTTCCCACACCTGTGGAAAACACCCGAGTCCAGGATGAAGGTGAGGGTGAATCGAGGGTTGCGGGTGCGATTCAATCGCCAGCCGGCGATGACGTGGTCATCGCGCGGTAGATGCGCTCGAGGTCCTCGAGGCTGGCGAAGTCGATCGTGACCCGCCCCCGCTTGGCCCCCATCGACACCTTCACGCGCGTGTCGAGTCGATCCGACAGGAGCCCTTCGAGCTCCAGCAAGCCCGGTGGCCGCAGCCGTCGACCTGCGCTCTTCGCGCTGCTCGAAGGGTCGGAACCCGCGTCGACGTCGACGTCGTCCGCCTCCTCGCCTCCCCCGGAGCGCGCCCGCACCGCTTCCTCCACCGAACGGACACTCAGCTCCTCGGCGATCGCCCGGCGGGCAAGCGCCTCTTGGAACGCGCGGTCCGGCGTCCCGAGGAGGGCGCGCGCGTGACCGGCGGAGAGCTGGCGCTCCGCAACCAGCTTCTGGATCGTTGGCGGCAGCTGGAAGAGCCGAAGCATGTTCGACACCGCGGAGCGGCTCTTGCCCACCCGGCGCGCGACCTCTTCGTGGCTGAGCTCGAAGTCCTCGATGAGCTGCTGGTACGCCGCGGCCTCCTCCATCGGATGGAGGTCCTCACGGTGCAGGTTCTCGACGAGCGCTTGCTCGAGCGACGCCGTCTCGTCGATCTTGCGCACCACGGCCGGGATGCTCTGCAGGCCGGCACGCTTCGCAGCACGCCACCGCCGCTCCCCTGCGATCAGCTCGTAGCGATCGACCCCCGCCGGTCGCACGAGGATGGGCTGGAGCACGCCGAGGGCACGGATCGAGTCCGTGAGGGCAACCAGCGCCTCCTCGTCGAAGTGCGCACGCGGCTGGTGCTGGTTGGGCTCGATCTGGCTGACCGAGACGTCGCGCAACGTCGCGTCGTCGCTCGGTCCCGTCAGGTCGCTCGGAATGAGGGCGCCCAGGCCCTTCCCGAGTCCGCTACGCCGGGCCACCGCTGACCTCCTTGGCAAGCTCCCGGTAGGCGACCGCGCCTCGGGAGGTCGGATCGAACGCCGTGATCGGCTGACCGAACGAGGGTGCCTCCGACAGCCGCACCGTGCGAGGGATCATCACTCGACACACCTTCTCGCCGAAGTGGTCTCGAACCTCTTGGGCCACCTGGTCGGAGAGCTTGGTGCGGGCGTCGTACATCACGAGCACGATGGTCGAGATGTCGAGCACCGGGTTCAGGTTCTTGGTCACCAACCCGACGTTGCGCATCAGCTGACCGAGGCCCTCGAGTGCGTAGTACTCGCACTGGATGGGGACCAGCACCTCGCTCGCGGCGGCCATGCCGTTGATCGTCAGCAAGCCCAGCGACGGCGGGCAATCGATCAGCACGTAGTCGTAGTCGTCGCGCACCTCGGCCAGGGCCTGCTTGAGCCGAAGCTCTCGGCTGAAGGCGGGAACCAGCTCGATCTCTGCGCCGGCGAGGTCGAGGCTCGCGGGGGCCACGAACAGGTTCCGCACCGAGGAGGCCTCGATGCAGTCCTCGATGGGCACGTCGCTCAGGATGACGTCGTACATGCTGGCCTGGAGGCCCCGGATGTTGATCCCGAGACCGGTGCTGGCGTTGCCCTGGGGATCCAAGTCGACCACCAGGACCCGATAGCCGAGATCGGCCAGCGCAGCTCCCAGGTTCACCGTGGTCGTGGTCTTGCCCACCCCGCCCTTCTGGTTCGCGACGGCGAAGATCCGAGGGAGTGGGGGGATCGTCCGACCTTGGTTCGACGTCGCTGGCGATGCCGGCTCCGTCGCATCGACACCGACCACCTCGGTGTCTGAGGAGGGTTCAGTCACCTGCCTATCCTTCCGTCCCTGCACCCAAGGGGTCAAGGACCTGGGTGGGGTCTTGCGCACCGTTTCACGTGGAACAGCTGCGACCGACGAGCGAGGCCTCGCGTCCCGAGGCTGCGGTCCCATCCTTCCACGCGCGGCCCCCATCTTCGGGGATGGCGGCACCGAGAGACTCCCCCAACGCCCCGGGCAGCGCCACCCGTGCAAGCGAGGCCGCGGAGGCGGTGCACCATCCCAGCCGAGCCGGGCCTGGTGGGTCGCCTGAGCGCCTCCGGGACCGAGGTTCCACGTGAAACGGACCGCCTCCAGTGCTCGGAGTTCAACCCCTGACTCGAGCACGTGCCGGAGCGAGCACCCCGAGGAGCCGCTGCCGCCCAGACGGTGGCCCGTAGACACTCCGAGCAAGGCGTGTGGCCACGCTGGCATCCCGAGGATCTCCTTCGACGATCGGGGCGTGTGCTCGGGCACTGCGCCTCCATCTCGTCCTGGAACGCGCAGCTGACCCCTCTGGAGCGCCCTCCCACGACCCGCCGGCAACCACCACCTACCGCCAACGCCGCACGGGGCTCCGCCCCGGAGATCACCCACCGGCCGGGCCGTTCCACGTGAAACCGGGCAATCGGGACCGGGTGCGAGTGACGCCCAAGAGGCAGGATGTCGCCGCCCTCCACGCTGCCAAGGGGGCCGCACCGATCGACGGACCCGCTCGATCCCACCGCCGAGCACGTGTGATCACAGCGAGACAGCCGCTCGCCGCTCTCACGGCGACACCCTCGGAATCCCCACCAGCGCCCCTCCCTGCCCATCCGGGCGGGCCCGAGCCCGCTCAAGTCGGTTCTGGATACGGACCGACCGACCGCCCAGCTCGGCCTGATGGATGCGACCACGACACCGTGCGCCCGCTGGCGTGGATTCGTGCCACTGGGGCCGAGGACTGGGGCCTTCACCGAGGCGGGCGGGCAAGGACCGGGCGCGACCACGTGGAGATGGTCGAGCTCGGGGCACGCTGGCTGATCCACGCCCGGCGGCGATCAGGCTCATCCACGTCCGGTGACCCGGCAGGCCCCCACCGCCCCGTGCTCTACAGCCAACCCACGCAACGTGCAGGTGTCGCACCACGGCGAGGTCTCGGATGCTCGTCGACCACGGACGGATCGCTCCGCCTCACGCACGAGGCGACCCACGAGCCGCGGCGCCTCTTCCGGGGGCCCGCCGCAGCGAACGGTCGCCCTGGCACCGTCCACCCTTGCGCCGGGGACGGGCCGGCCGCGCACGTGGTCTCCACGCAGCGGAATGACCGGGCGACCCCGCGGTCACGCCCGTTCGCCTGACCATGTCGCAGGCCACCTGGGACCCGTCCGATCAAGGGACGGTAGAGCCCTCGATCCGCACCCACAGGGGCGGGCTGGCTCCCCTCGGCTGTCGGGCGACCCTCGCCCGCCGTCCACCGCACGGGACGGCCACTCGACCGGACGACCGCCACCATCGCGCCCCTCGCTGGCGACCACCTGGTCGCGAACGACCCCGACGCAGGGACAGCGAGAGGTCGGCCACGGTGACCACGCTCCCGGGCACCGTGCCGATGGCGATCCCTCAGACCCACGCCGACAAGCGCTCACCGGAACCCAGAGTGGGCTCGCTGTTCCACGTGGAACGCTCGATCAAGCTCCTTCGCCTGCGCCTCGACCCTGCCGCCACAGCCATGCTCGTTCGACCCCGAGCCCCACGCCCGACGCACCACCGGACGCCTGCCCTGCAGTCGGCCAGCCGGGACCGAAGACATCGCGCCACAACGGAGCGGGAGCCCGTTCGAAGACCGACCTCAGGTGAACAGCGGACGCTTCGCCGGGATCCCGACTCGCCGGGGATAGCGCTCGTCGCAGCGCTCGACCTGGTCGATCCGCACCAGGTGGGCCGTGCGTCCGGCCGCGCCCTCGACCACGACGGTGGCCACAGGCCCGGCACCGCACATCGCCAGACCATCGGTCGGCCAACGGGAGGCCGCATCG
>JBDIAX010000039.1:0-34673 GCA_039812605.1 Acidimicrobiia bacterium
CGTTCATCCACGAGAACGTCCGCAAGCGGTTCATGGAGGGCTTCCACCACGACGCCCACCCCATGGGCATGCTCGTCTCGGCGGTCGCCGCCCTGTCGACCTTCTACCCCGAGTCCAAGCAGATCCAGGACCCCGAGGTCCGCAACAAGCAGATCGTCCGGCTCATCGCCAAGATGCCGACGCTCGCTGCCGGCGCCCACCGCTTCAGCGTCGGGATGCCCTTCGTGTACCCCGACAACCGCCTCGACTTCGCGTCGAACTTCCTCTCCATGATGTGGAAGATCGCCGAGCCCGAGTACCAGGCCGACCCGGTCCTGTCTCGGGCCCTCGACGTCTTGTTCATCCTCCACGCGGACCACGAGCAGAACTGCGGCACCACCGCGATGCGCGTGGCCGCCTCCTCCCACACCGATCCGTACTCGGCCACCGCCGCAGCCACCGCCGCGCTCTACGGTCCCCGCCACGGCGGCGCCAACGAGGCGGTCATCAAGATGCTCAACGAGATCGGCCACGTCGACAACGTGCCCGACTACGTGCGCGGCGTGAAGGAGGGCAAGGGCCGGCTCCAAGGCTTCGGGCACCGGGTCTACAAGAACTACGACCCCCGAGCCACGATCATCAAGCAGACCGCCTACGACGTCTTCGAGGTCACCGGCAAGAACCCGCTGCTCGACATCGCCCTCAAGCTCGAAGAGGTCGCGCTCGCCGACGACTACTTCGTCAGCCGCAAGCTGTACCCGAACGTGGACTTCTACTCCGGGCTGATCTACCAGGCGATGGGCTTCCCGATCGAGATGTTCACGGTGCTGTTCGCGATCCCGCGCACCGCGGGCTGGCTGGCGCACTGGAAGGAGCTGCTCGAGCAGGACCAGAAGATCGCTCGCCCGCGCCAGCTCTACACGGGCAGCGGAGCCCGCGACTACGTCGCGATGGACGCGCGCTGACCGCTCCGGTCCCCCCGCCCTGGGGGTGGGGACCACCGCAGGGCTTCTCGTGGATGCCCCCGCCGACGCCCCCGCGGCCGGTCGGGCCCGTCGCGGGCAAGGGCCTGCGTGCCGCAGCCCGGGCGCTCGACGGGATCATCGAGCTCTGCCTGTGCATCGGCGTGCTGATCGTCGCTGGCGAGCGGTACCGGATCTGGGGCGACGTGTTCCTCGTGTGGCTCGCCATCGCGGCGTACGAGGGCCTCTCGACGGCCTGGTTCGGCGCCAGCCCCGGCAAGCGCATCGTCGGTGTCCGGGTGGTCGAGCTCGACCGACCGGGGCGGCCCACGATGCGCGCCGCCATCCGCCGGGCCGCCATCAGCGGGGTGCTCGTGCTCGTGCTCCCCGTGGGGCTGCTGGTCTCGCTCGCCGCTATCGGGGCGCGAGCCGGCGGCGTGAGCATCGCCGCGCTGATCGTCTCCCTCGTGGCCTTCGGCGGCTGGCCGGCGGGCGTCCTGGGCGACCCGCTCGGCCGGGGCGTGGCGGACCGCAGCGGTCCCACCATGGTCATCGCCGAGCGCTTCGGCGGCATCGTCTCCACGAACGACCTCCCCGGGTTCGCGGACGCCGTCCGACCACCGCGGATGACGCCGCGCGGCCGCATCGCCGATGCCGATGTGCGCGTGCGAGCCCGCTTGCGGCGCCTCGACGACGCTCCGGTCCTCGCGGGGGCGATCGGCCTGCTCGCGCTCGCCGCCAGCGTCCCGGTCGCCGGCGACGACACCTCGCCCCGCACGCAGCTCCTCGTGATCGTGGCGACCTCGCTGGCCTGGATCGTCGTGTTCGTCGCGCACGAGGCACGCCTCATCGCCCGGCAGGGGGCGACCCCGGGCCACCGGCTCGCTGGCCTCTGCGTGGTCGACCGGCGCACCGGCACGCCCCCCAGGGGCGGACGCTCGTTCGGCCGAGCGCTGGCGCTCGGCCTGACGATGTACGTGCCGTTGCTCTGGCCCCTCCTCGCCGTGTCGCTCCTCACCATGCGCTACAGCGACCAGGGCCGGGGCCTGCACGACCTGGTGGGCGGCACCCTCGTCGTGTCCGACCCCTCGCTGGCTCCCGAGGAGCAGCGCCAGCGGACGATGCGGATGCGGCTCGGACGGGCGGGCTGAGGTGGCGCTCCCCCTCCGCGACGACCACGGGCGCCGAGCAGTCCCCTGGATCACCCTCGGGCTGATCGCGATCAACGTCCTGGTCTTCTTGTTCGTCCAGCCGGTGGGGTTCCAGAGCGGGGCATCCGACGAGCCGACGGCCGATCGCCGCGCCCCCAGCCAAGAGGCGCTCTGGCAGGTGCGCGACCGGGACGTCTTCACCTACCGCTACGGGGCGGTGGCCTGTGAGGTGGTCACCGGCGAGACGCTCGCCGAGCGTCCCGAGGGATGCCACGGCGAGGTCGGGGACCACCTGCCCGACACCAAGTCGATCGCCCTGAGCCTGCTCACCGCCATGTTCCTCCACGGAAGCATCGGCCACCTCGCCGGCAACATGCTGTTCCTCTGGGTGTTCGGCGCCCGCGTGGAGCAACGGCTGGGGCGCGGGAACTTCCTGGGGCTCTACGTGTTCGGCGGCGTGCTGGCCACCCTCGGCTACGTCGCGCTCAACCCGACCTCGACCGCACCGCTCGTCGGCGCCTCCGGTGCCATCGCGGTCGTGATGGGGGCCTACCTCGTGCTGTTCCCTCGCGGAAGGGTGCTGACCGTCATCGCCACCGCCGCGTTCCAGGTGGTCTACGTCCCCGCGTCCGTCGTCCTCGCCCTCTTCTTCGTGACCCAGTTCTTCACCTCCGACGAGCAGGTCGCGTGGGAGGCCCACGCGGCGGGGATGGTGGTGGGTGCGCTCGCGGGGCTCGTGCTCGCTCGCATCCCGGCGATCCGCCACCGAGGCGAGCTCGAGCGGGAGGACGCGCTCCTCCGCTCCGGGCGGGAGTTCTGAGTGGACGTGGAGGCGCCCCCCGGGGCCCGGCCAGCGGGTGGCGGAACGCGCCTGCGCCACGAGCCCGCGCTGGATGGGCTGCGAGGCGTGGCCGTGGCGCTGGTGGTCTGCTTCCACGCCGGCGTGCGCGGCTTCGGCGGGGGCTACGTCGGCGTCTCGGTGTTCTTCACCCTCTCGGGCTTCTTGATCACCCGTCTCCTCCTCGCGGAGCACCACGACCACGGACGGATCGACGTGGGCGCGTTCTACGCCCGCCGGGCTCGACGCCTGCTGCCCGCCAGCGCCGCGTGCCTCCTGGCCATCTCGATCGGGGCGATGCTCGGCGCGTGGTCGTTGGTCGACGACCTCCGCCAGCAGCTGGTCGGCGCGGCGCTCTGGGTCTTCAACTGGGTCCGCCTGGCCGGCTCCGGCAGCTACGCCGACCTCTTCGCCGTCGACGGGGGCCAGCCCAGCCCGCTCGAGCACTACTGGTCCCTGGCGATCGAGGAGCAGTTCTACTGGGTGTGGCCGCTCGTGGCCGCGACCGCCCTGCGCTGGCGCTCGCGCCCCCGGGCGGGCCACGGCCGAACCACGCGCGACGGATCGGCACCCCGGTCCCTGCTGGCCCCGACCGCAGCGGTCACCGCCCTCGCGATCGCGGCCGGGCCGGCGACTGCCCGGTGGTGGGGCCCCGACGCCGCCTACTGGGCGACGCCCGCCCGCGTCGGCGAGATCCTCACCGGCGCCCTCGCCGCCGTGGTGCTCGTCGAACGAGGTTCGCCCCGCGTCGCCAAGCGCCTCGCCCCCATCGCCGCCCTCGGCATCGCCGTCGCCACGGTCGCCTTCCCCGTCGGGCGCGGCCCCGCCTACGACGGTTGGCTGCCGGCGCTCTCGCTCGTGACCGCGATGCTCCTGCTGGGGCTGCAGCACGAGGGGCCGTTGCGCCGCGCCCTGAGCTTCCGGCCGCTGGTGGCCCTGGGCGCCGTGAGCTACGGCGTGTACCTCTTCCACTGGCCGCTGTTCACCCTCCTCGACGCCGGGCGCGTGAGGGCGGACGGCTGGCGCCTGCTCGCGGTCCGCCTGGGCGCCACCGCCGCGGTCGCCGTCGGGTCCTACCTGCTGCTCGAGCAACCGGTGCGCCGCTCCGGCCTCCGCACCCGGCCCACGCTCGCCCTCGGTGGCGCATCGGTGGCCGCTGTGGTCGTGGTTGCGCTGCTGGCCCCGACCACCGGCGTGGTGGTCGACACCGCCGGCGAGGCCGGCACGGCGGCCGCCATCGATCGGGGCGGCCCGACGACGCCGCTCGAGGTCGAGCAGGTGGAGCCGGCGATCCCCACGGCTGGCCAGGACCCCGAGGAGATCTGGCGAGCCCTCGACCTCGAGCCCCCCACGCCCGACCGACCGGTCCGCATCGTGGTGTTCGGCGACAGCACGGCGAAGGCCACCGGCGGCGGCCTGGCGAGGTGGGCCGCCGCGCACCCCGACCTGGCGCAGGTCACCGTGGACGGCGCCGCGGGGTGCGGCTTCGTCCGCGGCGGTGTGCGGGTCTTCCCCGAGCGCGAGCAGGAGGTGCCGGTGTCCTGCGGCACCTACGTCGACGAAGACCTCGCCCGAGCCACGGCCGAGCTCCGCCCCGACGTGGTGCTGTTCCTCACCGGCGGCTGGGACATCGTCGACCAGCGGTTCCCCGGCACCGAAGCGCTCGCTCCCACCGACGACGAGTACCGCCAGCGGATCCGAGACGGCTTCGCCGACGCCACCGCCAACGTCCTCGACGCCGGCGCGCCCAAGGTCGTCTGGCTCGCCGAGCCCACGAGCGACCCGTACTGGAACCCGGTCGTGTCGCCCCAAGAGGACCCGGCCCGTCACGAGGTCCTCCACCAGGCGATGCGCGAGCTCGCCGCCGCGGACCCCGCCCGCGTCGCCGTGGCCGACCTGGGGTGGTGGCTGACCGAGTCGGGGATGGCCAGCGACCACGCGGCGCGGCCCGACGGCGTCCACCTCACCGCCGAGGCGGCCGAAGAGGTGTCGACCAGGTGGCTCGGGCCGGTGGCCCTCGGCGCCGCGCTCAGCGCCTCCTGAGCAGGCTCAACCCCCCACGAGGTCGATGACGACCTTGCCGATGTTGGCGTTGGTCTCCAGGTAGCGGTGGGCGTCGGCGATGGCGTCGAGCGGGAACCGCCGGTCGATCACCGGGCGAACCGCGCCCGCCTCGATCGCCGGCACCACCTCGCGCTCGAACCGCAGCGACGCCTGCGCCTTCTCCTCCAGGGGACGGGCCCGCAGGACGGTGCCCACGAGGTGCGCCCGCTTCGGCAGCAGGGCGCCGAGCTCGATCGTGGTGGCCCCGCCCCCCATCACACCCACCTGCACGATCGTCCCGCCCGTCCGCAGGCTCCGCACGTTGCGCATCAGGTAGTCGCCCCCGACGACGTCGAGCACGACATCGACGCCCTCGCCCCCGGTGGCCTCCGCGACCGCATCGACGAAGTCGCTCGCGCCGTAGTCGACGACCACGTCCGCACCCAGGCCCTCGACCGCAGCGACCTTGCCTGCGGAGGTGGTGGCCACCGACCGGGCACCCATCGCCGCCACGATCTGCACCGCCATCGAACCGACGCCGGACGCGCCGGCGTGGACGAGCGCCCACCCACCGGCGGCCAGCCCGCCCTGCACCACGAGCGCGTCGTGCGCGGTGATCCCGACCTCGGGGATCGCCGCCGCGTCGGCCACCGCGACGCCCGACGGCACGCGCATCAGCTGTCGCTCGTGCACCGCGACCTGCTCGGCATAGGCCCCTCCGCCCACGATCGCCATGACCTCGTCGCCCACCTTCCAGCGAGCGACCAGCGAACCGGTCCGCAACACGCGACCGGCGAGCTCCATGCCGGGGATCTCGTGCGGTCGCTTCGGACCAGGCTCGGGGTACCAGCCGCGACGCTGGAGGAGATCGGCCCGGTTCAGCGCCGTGGCCACCACCTCGACGATCACCTCCTCGGGCCCGATCTCCGGCTCGGGAACCTCTGCCACGCGCAGGACGTCGGCATCTCCGTACTCGGTCAGCACCACGGCTCGCATGGCGGGGCACGCTAGCCAGCCGGCCCGCCAGCGCGGCCCGGTCGCTAGGGTCCGCGCCCCATGGACCTCGCCCGCTCACCCGAGCTCGCCGCGCTGGGCGAGGAGGCACGAGCCGTGGGCCGCTCGCTCGCCGATCGACGCCCCATCCGCGAGGACGGCTGGCTGATGGGGCTCGACCTCGACGCAGCCAAGGAACTGGCGGCGCGCGGGTGGATCGGCATGACGTGGCCCACCGAGGTCGGGGGCGGAGGCCGCAGCGCCCTCGAGCGCTTCGTGGTCTACGAGGCGCTCATCGGCGAGGGAGCGCCGCTCGCCGCCTGCTACTTCGCCGACCGCCAGATCGGCCCGACGCTGCTCCAGTTCGCCACCCCCGAGCAGCGCGCCCGCTGGCTGCCGGGGATCCTCGCCGGCACCGACATCTGGTCGATCGGTCTGAGCGAGCCCGACGCGGGGTCCGACGTGGCCTCGCTGCGGACGAGGGCGCGCCGCCACCCGGACGGCTCGGGCCGGTGGCTCGTCGATGGCGCCAAGGTGTGGACGAGCGGTGCCGCCCACGCCCGCTGGTGCTACCTGATCGCCCGCACCGACCCCGAGGCCGCACCCCACGCCGGGCTCTCGGAGCTCGTCGTCGACCTCCGCTCACCCGGCGTCTCGGTCCGACCGATCGCCGACATGACCGGCGACCGCCACTTCTGCGAGGTGCGCTTCGACGGCGTCGAGGTGCCCGCCGACCACCTGGTGGGCGCCGAGAACGGGAGCTTCCGCCAGGTGATGCGCCAACTCGAGCACGAGCGGGGCGGCATCGATCGCCTCGTGAGCAACCACCGCCTCTATCGAGACGTCCTGCCCCTCGCGGACACCACCGACCCTCGGGTCCGCCAGGAGGTGGCCACGCTGGAGACGGGATACCGCCTCGGTCGCCTGCTCGTCCTGCGCGAGGTGCTCGGGCAGGCCCCCGCGTCGTTCTCGGCGGCGACGAAGGCGTTCTGCACCGAGCACGAGCAGCGCGTCGCCAGCTTCTGCGCTCGAGCCTTGGGTCCGGCCGCCATCGCCCACGAGGGGCCGACGCACCAGCACCTCGGCGCCCGGCTGGCCCGCAACCTCGCCTACGCCCCGGCGTACACGATCATGGGCGGCACCTCCGAGGTGCTGCGCAGCATCCTGGCCGAGCGCGTCCTCGGCCTCCCCCGCTGACGGGCTAGAGGCGGCGGACCGGCGGGCGGAGGTCGGGGATGTGCGGCGCGAGGGTGATCCGGGCGTCGGTGATGGCCGCCGAGCCGTCCACCACCAGCACCGGGTTGAGGCGGACCGAGGCGATCTCGGGAACGGCATCGGCGAGCGCGGCGAGGCGGGCGAGCAGGTCGATCAGCGCTCGACGCGCGGCGGAGCCGTGGTCGGAGACGAGCGGTGCGATGGGGCTGGCGTCGATCAGTCGACCCGCGTCCTCGTCGGTCACCGGCAGGAGCTGCAGCGAGTCCTGGGCCATGCGCTCGCCCATGGCTCCCCCCGGCCCGAGGGTGAGCACGTCGCCGAGCACCTCGTGGCGGAAGATGCCGACGCGGCACTCGACGCCCTCGGGGACCATCGCCTGCACCACGGCGGGCTGCATCGCGTCGCCGAGCAGCGCGCACATGCGCTCGTAGGCGTGGCGGACCTCCTCGTCGCCGTGCACATCGAGCGACACCCCTCCGGCCTCGGTCTTCGACAGGCGATCGAGCCCCGACGCCTTCAAGGCGATGGGGTAGCCGATGGCGCGCGCGGCCTCCACCGCCTCTTCGGCGTCGGCCACCAACCGCAGCCGCGCCGGTGCCAGGCCCACGGTCGCGAGGAGGTCGCCGACGGCGATCGGGTCGAGCCGGCAGCGGGGCCGGGCGACGGGTGGTGCTGCGCTCGTCGCCGGGCCGGTCAGATGGGCATCGAGCTGGGTCGACGCCAGCGCGTCGCGGACCAGGGAGCGGGCCCGGCCGAGGTCGTCCTCGGGGATGTCGAAGAGGTGGCCGACCGGCTGAGACCGCCAGGCCCCGTAGCGCACCACCCGCGACAGCGCGAGGGCAGCCTCCTCCGGGAACGGGAACTCGGGGACGGTGACCTCGTCGTCGGCGAGCAGCCCACGGCGGTGCTCCCCCAACATGCACGCGACGGTGGTGATCCCGTCGGCGCGCGCCGCGGCCCGACGGATCGCTTCGCCCACCCGCCGGTAGTGGCCGACCAGCGCGGGGGCGTAGACGACGAGCACCGCGTCGACCTGGCCCGATCGGTACACGTCGTCGAGCGCATCCGAGAAGCGCTCCGGCCCGGCCTCGTTCGACAGATCGATCGGATCGGCGGGCTCGAGCCCGCAGGCTCGCAAGGCGTCGGCAGCGAGCCAGGCCGGCCCCCAGGAGTTCGTGACCACCGCGACCCGAGGCCCACGGGGCAGCGGCTGGCTCGCGAGCAACGAGGCGGTGTGGAGCATCTGGGTGAGGTTGTCGGTGCGGATCACCCCGGTCTGCTCGAGCAGCGCCGCGGCCGTCGCGTCGGGGGGCCATCCCTCGGGCTCGACCCACCCCGCCGCCGGCGCTCCGCCGACCTTGACCGCCACCACCGGCTTGCGCAGCGACAGCGAGCGAGCGGTGCGCGAGAAGGTGGCGGGGTTGCCGAACGACTCCAGGTAGCACATGACCACATCGGTGTTCGGGTCGTCCTGCCAGAAGCGGAGCAGATCGTTGCTCGAGACGTCGGCCTTGTTGCCGACCGCGGCGAACGTCGAGATGCCGAGCCCGAGGAGCCGGGCCGCGTCGATGATCGCGGCGCCGATCACCCCAGACTGGGCGACGAGGCCGGCGCGACCGGGCAGCGGATCGACGGGGACGAAGGTGCCGTGCATCCGGACCGTCGGATCGGTGTTGATGACCCCGAGCGCGTTGGGGCCGATGAGGCGCATGCCGTGGCGGCGCGCGTAGGTGACGAGGTCGCGCTCGGCCGCCTCGCCCGCCGCGTCACGGTCCGCGAAGCCAGACGAGAGCACCACGAGGCCCTGCACGCGCTTGAACGCGCACTCCTCGGCCACCCGGAGCACCTCGTCGGCCGGCACGCACACGATGGCCAGGTCGAGCTCGCCCGGGACATCGAGCACCGAGCGCCAGGCCCGGACGCTCGCCACTACGTCGGCCTCGCGGTTGACCGGGTAGACCGGGCCGTGGAACCCCCGAGCCACGAGCTCGTGGAAGACCTGGTGGCCGATGGTGCCCGCCGTTCGAGACGCCCCGACCACGGCGATCGACCTCGGACGCAGCAGCCGCTCCACGGAGCGCGCCTCTGCGGTCGCGGCCCGGGCCTCGATGGCAGCGAGCGCCTCGGGGGTCGGCTCGATGCCGAGGGTCACCTCGATCACGCCCTCCTCGAAGTGGCTCGACGCGGTGAAGCCAGCCTGGGTGAACACCCCCAGCATCTTGCGGTTCTGCGGCAGGACCGACGCCGTGAAGCCCGAGATGCCCGCCTCCCGAGCGGCCGCCGCCAGGTACTCGAGCAAGACCGTGGCCATGCCCCGGCCGTGGTGGTCGTCGTCGATGAAGAACGCCACCTCGGCGTCGCTGCGAGCGCGGTGGCGGTCGTAGCGGGCGACGCCCACCAGGTCGTCGCCGATCAAGCCCACGAAGGCCATGCGATCGACGTAGTCGACGTGCGTGAACCGCTCGACGTCGCGTTCGGAGAGCCGGGGCCGAGGGGAGAAGAACCGGAAGTAGATGCTCTCGGGGGACTGGCGCTCGTGGAACGCGACGATGCGCTCGGCGTCGTCGGGCCGGATGGGTCGGACGGCCATGGTGCCGCCGTCCGACAGGAGGACCTCGGCCTCCCACCTCGCCGGGTAGTCGGGCATGGGCCGAAGGCTACCGATCGCACCTGCTAGGACCTTCGACGTGCTCCACCGCATGCGCGACCGCGCGCACCACCTCGACCTCGACGCGCTCCGGTCGGAGATGGGGGTGGAGGTCGGATTCGCCCCCGAGGTGCTCGCTGAGGCGGGCCGCGCCGCATCTGCGCCTGCTCGCCGCGACCTCGCCGAGCGCGAGGACCGCACCGACCTTCCGCTCGTCACGGTCGACCCGCTCGGGTCGACCGACCTGGACCAGGCCTTGGCGATCGAGCCGCTCGCCGACGGCTGGCGGGTCCGGTACGCCATCGCCGACGTGGCGGCGTGGGTCGAGCCCGACGGGGCGGTCGACCGCTCCGCGCGCGCCCGCACCCAGACCTACTACGCGCCCGACCTGCGGGCGCCGCTGCACCCGCCGAGCCTCAGCGAGGTGGCGGCATCGCTGCTCCCCGACGGGCCTCGCCCGGCGGTGCTCTGGACCATCGACGTCGATTCGAGCGGGGCCACCACCGCCGTCGACGTCCGCCGGGCGCTGGTGCGCAGCCGGGCCCAGCTCGACTACGCCGCGGTCCAGGCCGACCTCGACGCCGGTGGGGGCGCGGAGGCGATCCGCGCCCTTCCAGCGCTCGGCGAGGCGCTCCTCGATGCCTCTCGTGAGCGAGGAGCCATCGAGCTCGGCCTGCCCGAGCAGGAGGTGGTCGCCGCCCCCGGCGGGGGATGGACCGTCGAGCTCCGCGCGGACCGCGCCATCGAGCGGTGGAACGCCCAGGTGTCGCTGCTCACCGGCCGAGCGGCGGCGTGGCTGATGCTCGAGGGTGGCATCGGGATCCTGCGCACGCTGCCAGCCCCCGACCCAGCGACGTTCCCGCGCCTGCGCCGAGCGGCGAGCAACCTCGGCATCCGCTGGGATGCCGACGAGCACCCCGGCGAGGTCTTGGCCCGGCTCGACACCTCCGACCCCCGCCACGCCGCGTTCTGCGAGCTGGCCGCGGAGCTGCTGCGCGGCGCCGGCTACACGGTGGTGCGAGGCCGACCGCCCGTCGATCCCGGCCACGCCGGCGTGGGCGCCCCGTACGCGCACGTCACCGCTCCGCTGCGCCGCCTCGTCGATCGCTTCGCGAGCGAGGTGTGCCTCTCGCTGGCCGCCGGCACGCCGCTGCCGACGTGGGTGGACGAGGGGCTCGACGCGCTCCCGGGAGCCATGGCCCAGGGAGACCAGCGAGCGCGCCGCCTCGACCGAGCGATCGTCGACGCCACCGAAGCGCTGGTGCTCGCCGATCGGGTCGGGTCCGTGTTCGCCGCCACCGTCATCGAAGCCGGTCCGAAGTTCGGCGACGTCGTGCTCCAGTCACCACCGATCCGCGGTCGCTGCGATGCGGGCGACCTCCCGCTCGGAGGCGAGGTCCACGTGCGCTGCACCGAAGCCGACGTCGCCGAGCGACGGGTGCGGTTCGAGCGGGTGTCCTGAGGTTGCACCCCCCTGCGCCCTAACCTCGACCTCTCACCCTCCGAGGAGCACCCCCATGATCGTCGTCACCGGCCACCTCACGATCGACCCCGCCCAGCGCGCCGCGGTCGAGGCCGCCATCGCCACCCTGATCTCCGCCACGCGGGTGGAGGAGGGCAACGTGGACTACCGCTACGGCGCCGACCTCGGCGAGCCCGACCGCATCAACATCACCGAGATCTGGGAGTCCGACGAGGCCATGACCGCGCACATGGGCACCCAGCACCTCGCGGACTTCATGGCCGCGGTGGGCCCCGCGATCTCGGGATCGGTCGAGATCGTGCGCCACGACATCGAGTCGAGCACGAAGCTCTTCTGACCCGAACCGCTCCCCCGTGCTCGCCCCCGCTGCGCTCCTCTTCGGCGCTCTGATCGGCTTCGTCGGCTCGCGTCGCCTGCGACGTCCCGAGCACGCGGCCCAAGCCGCGTCGGTGGCTCGGTCCGTGGGCGGCAACCTCGGGCGCCGCAGGGGCCTGTCCGCTCCCGAGCTCCAGCGTGCGTGCTTCTCGGAGATGGTCCGCCACGTCCGAGTCGATCGGGAGGGTCGCAGCACGGCCCCGGCCCGCTACCTGCTCGAGCTGCACCCCGATGACCTCGCCACCGTCGACGATGCTCGGAGGTGGTTCAGCGAGGGGCTCGCTGAGGCCCTGCGCCAGGCGGCCGACCAGCACGGGTGGCGCATCGACGGGCGGATCGAGCTCAGCTACGAGGCCGACCCCGGTCGTCCGGCCGGCGCGCCGAACGCGCTCGCCGTGGACCCGGTCGGCCCCGCCCGCGCCGCACCCGCGACCGCACCGCCCTCCCCGACGCCCCGCCGGGGAACGGCACGGCTCTCGGTCCGGAGGAGCGACACGGGAGACCGCACGTCGCTCGCCGGGGATGCGATCTCCATCGGCCGCGCCAACCAGCGCGGCATCGTCATCGACGACAAGCGCGTCAGCCGCGACCACGCCGTGCTGAGCCCGTCCCGCACCGGTTGGACGATCACCGACCGGGGCTCGGCGAACGGCACGGTCGTCAACGGCCAGCGGCTCGCCGCCCACGAGCCGCGCCTGCTGGCGGTGGGAGACACCATCGGGCTCGGGCCGTTCGAGCTCGTCGTGGAGGCCGACGAGCCCCCCGCACCCGGTGCCCGAGCCCTCGACGATCACGAGCGGACGCGCATCTCGGGAGAGGTCCTCCCTCCCCCACGGCGGCCCGAGCGATGATGTTGCTGCTGTGGCTCCTCGGGGGCCTCGTCTTGGGCGTCGTCGCCGAGCGGCTCACCGGCGGAGGGGCGTCGCGACGCAACCCTGCCGACGACGAAGGCGCCCCCACGTCGACACCTCGGCGCCGCCGTCGCTGGGGGCGCATCCTCGGCTGGTCCGCCGTCGCGATCGTCGTGCTGCTCGTCGCCGGGGTGGTCGGCGGCTACCTCTGGGCCAACTCGATCTTCCAGAAGATCGATCGGGTCGACGTCTCCGCCCAGCTCGCCGAGGGGGCGAGCAGCGGCACGAACTACCTCCTGGTCGGGTCCGACAACGGCGCGGCAGACGGCGAGCAGCGCGAGAACGTCGACGGTTCCCGCTCGGACACGATGATGATCCTCCACGTCGAGGACGGCAGCGCCACCATGCTCTCGCTGAACCGAGACCTGTGGGTGCTCAACCCCCGGACGGGCGAGAACGGCAGGCTCAACGCCACCTACCAGGACGCACAGGGCAAGCCCGACCCCGCCAACCTCATCCAGGCCATCACCGAGAACTTCGGCATCCCGATCCATCGCTACATCGAGGTGGACTTCGTATCGTTCGCCGGGCTCGTGGACTCGTTCGGCGGGATCGACATCGCCTTCGAGCACCCCGCCTTCGATCTGGCGTCGGGCCTCGACGTCAAGGAGGCCGGGCTGGTGCACCTCGACGGGACGCAGGCCCTCGCGTTCGTCCGGTCGCGCCACTACGCCGAGGTCATCGACGGCGAGGTGGTGCTCGAGGGCGGGCTCCCCGACGTCAACCGCACGCAGCGCCAGCAGGCCTTCCTCCGGGCGATGATGGCGAAGGCCGGCGACAACCGGAACCCCATCACGCTCGCCAAGGCCGCCGAGAAGATGTCCGACGGGCTGCGCATCGACGACGACATGACGCTGCTCCAGGCCGCACGCTTCGCGTGGGACATGGGACGGCTGCAACCGCAGACCGTCGTGCTCCCGGTCACCCCACGCCGCACGAGCGGCGGTGCCGACGTGCTCGACCTCGACCAGCCC
The DNA here is from genome assembly GCA_039812605.1 of Acidimicrobiia bacterium. Taxonomy (GTDB): domain Bacteria; phylum Actinomycetota; class Acidimicrobiia; order Acidimicrobiales; family Iamiaceae; genus Aquihabitans. The sequence continues at coordinate 13,572 of JBDIAX010000039.1, forward strand.
GAAGCCGAGGCGATCCTGCAGCAGTTCCGCTGACGCCGGCCCGGTCCCCCCACCGGAGCTCGGCGCGCCCCCGAGTACCGTGCCCAGCCATGACCGACCCGGCGAACGAGTCCCCTTCCGACTTCGGCCCCCGCATCGGCGCGGCCTACGCGGCCGAGGGCGGCACCGTCGACATCGGCCGCGGCGTCCTGGCCGGCACCACCTACCCCGAAGCGGTGGTGCAGGTGCCGACGGCCATGTGCAACCGCCACGGCCTGATCGCCGGGGCCACCGGCACCGGCAAGACCGTGACGCTGCAGGTGCTCGCCGAGCAGCTGTCGGCCCAAGGCGTTCCGGTGTTCACCGCCGACATCAAGGGTGACCTGACCGGGCTGTCGCTGCCCGCCGACCCCGGCGACAAGATCAAGGCCCGGATCGCCGAGCTCGGGATCGACTACACGCCCACCGGCACCCCGGTGCAGTACTGGTCGCTCGGCGGACAGGGCCCCGGCGTCCCGATCCGCGCCGCGATCGGGTCCTTCGGCCCCCAGCTCCTGTCGAAGGTGCTCGGCGCCACGGAGGCCCAGCGGTCGTCGCTGGCGATGCTCTTCCACTACGCCGACACCCAGTCGCTGCCCCTGCTCGACCTAGCCGACCTCACCGCGCTCTTGAAGTACCTCACATCGGAGGAGGGCAAGCCGGAGCTGAAGGAGATCGGCGGCATCTCGTCGCAGACCGCCGGGGTGCTGCTGCGCAAGATGGTCGAGCTCGAGCAGCAAGACGCCGAGCTGCTCTTCGGCGAGCCACAGGTCTCGATCGACCACCTCATCCGCCTCGCGCCCGACGGCCGCGGCGTCGTCAACTGCCTCGAGCTGGCTGCGGTCCAGGACCGACCGAAGCTGTTCTCGACGTTCCTGATGTGGCTGCTGGCCGAGCTCTTCGAGACGCTCCCCGAGGTCGGTGACCTGGACAAGCCCAAGCTCGTGTTCTTCTTCGACGAAGCCCACCTCCTGTTCGCCGACGCACCGAAGGAGTTCGTCGAGCAGGTGGCCCAGACCGTGCGGCTCATCCGCTCGAAGGGGGTCGGCGTGTTCTTCGTGACCCAGCTCCCCGACGATGTGCCCGACGCCGTGCTCGCCCAACTCGGCAACCGGGTGCAGCACGGGTTGCGCGCCTACACCCCGCGTGACGCCAAGGCGCTGAAGGCGGCGGTCTCGACCTACCCGATCACCGACGACTACGACCTCGAGGAGCTCCTCACCCAGCTGGGCATCGGCGAAGCGGTGGTCACCACGCTGTCCGAGAGCGGGGCACCGACCCCGGTGGCGTGGACCAAGGTCCGTCCCCCGCAGTCCCAGATCGGGGCCATCGACCCCGCCGGGGTCGATGCCACCGCGAAGGGCAGCGACCTCTGGGCCACGTACGCCACCGAGATCGATCGCGAGTCCGCCCGCGAGCTGCTCGCGGCGCGCATGGGCGTGCCGACGTCGCCCCCCGTCGTGCGGCCCGACCTCCCGCCGCCGCCCACGGGCGCCGCCCCGCAGGGCCAGGGCCAGCCGTCGCCCGGCGACCTGGTGCGCGACTCGGGCATCGACGACGGCGACTTCGACGTCTCGGTGCCGCCCGCTCCCAAGCCGAAGGCCACGCCCAAGCCCAAGGCCGCCCCGAAGCCGAAGGGCACGTCCAAGGCCAGCGACGACGGCAACGCGGTGACCGACTTCCTGAAGAGCCGCGAGGGCCGGGCCACGGTCAACAACGTCGTTCGGGGCGTGTTCGACCTGCTCAAGAAGCGCAAGTAGCGCCCGGGCGCCGAGCGCCTCGCGCCTCGCCTCACGTCGATCACGAACGGCAACGGTCCACGATCGACGCCGGTCAGGACCGGGAGCGCCCTTCGGGACGATCGACCTCGGCTCGGGTGGGCATCGCGGGCACCGTGCCGAGACGGCCGACCGCGATCGAAGCGGCACGGTTCGCCCGGTCGAGCGCGTGTGGCAGCAGCATCCCGTCGGCGAGGCCCGCGGCGAGCACGCCCAAGAAGCAGTCGCCCGCCCCCGTCGTGTCCACCACGTCCACGGAGCGGCCCTCGACCCGGTGAACCCCATCGGGAGCGACCGCGACCACGCCCGCGGCACCGAGCGTCAGCACCACGGCCTGGCCCTCCCGGGCCAGTTCCTGGGCAGCACCGACCGGATCGCCCGCGACCGCGGCCACCGAGCCCCCGGTCAACTCGGCCATCTCGGGCTCGTTCACCACGAGCACGTCCGCGGCGGCGAGGAGCCGGCGGTCACCAGGCACGGGCGACGGGTTGAGCACGGTGCGCGCTCCCACCCGGCGGGCCTGGCCGAACGCGTCGGCGATCGCAGCGACGGGGACCTCGAGCTGGGCGACCACGACGTCGCCGCGCTCGACCAGCAAGGTGCCGACCTCGAGGCGACGGTTCGCTCCGGGCGACACGGTGACGGTGTTGGCACCGGCGTCGTCGATCACGATCAGGGCCGTGCCCGTGGGTGCGTCGACATCGACCTCGAGGTCGTCGGTGGCGATGCCCGCGCCCTCGGCGACCGCCCGCAACCACCGTCCGTCCGCGTCGTCGCCGATGCGGCCCACGATGGCGACGTCGACACCCATGCGACGGGCCGCCACCGCCTGGTTGAGCCCCTTGCCGCCCGGAAGCGGAGCGAGCTGCTCGCCCTCGATCGTCTCCCCGAGGCGAGGGTGGCGCGCCACCCGCCACGGGCGGTCCACGTTGAGGCTCCCGACGACCACGACCCGGCCCATCGGGGCATCCTGTCGCGCCGGCGGCGCCCGGGTGCGAACCTGGCCTGGTGACTGCCCCGCCCAAGCCTCGCGTCCTCGTCGACTGCGACCCCGGCCACGACGACGCCGTGATGCTCGTGTGCGCCGCCGCCTACGCCGACGTGGTCGGCATCACCACGGTCGGCGGCAACGTCGGGATCGACCGCACCACCCGCAACGCGCTCGCCGTGTGCGAGCTGCTCGGCTGGGACGTCCCGGTGCACGCCGGCGCCGCCCGCCCGTTGCTCGCCGAGCCCAGCGACGCCCGCCACGTCCACGGCGAGAGCGGGATGGACGGCGCCACGCTCCCCAGCCCCACGAGGTCGGCCGGGACCGATGCGGTCGGGTTCCTGCTCGACGCCACCCGGGCCGAGGAGGGGCTGTGGCTCGTTCCCACCGGCCCCCTCACGAACGTCGCCCTCGCCATGCGCGCCGACCCCGGGTTCGCGTCGCGACTGGCCGGCATCTGCCTCATGGGCGGCGGCGCGCTGGGTGGCAACGTCACGGTCGCCGCCGAGTTCAACGTCCACGCCGACCCGGAGGCCGCCGCGATCGTGTTCGGCGCGCCGTGCCCGGTGCACATGTGCGGGCTCGACCTCACCCACCAGGTCACCGTGAGCCCCGCGTTCGTCGAGCGGCTGCGCACGATCGACGGACCGGCTTCGCGCCTGTGCGCCGAGGTCGCGGAAGCAGCGATGGCCCGCTACGACGGCGTGGCCAGCGCCGCTGCCCTTCCGCCGCTCCACGACCCCGTCGCCCTCCTCGCGGTCACCCACCCCCAGCTCTTCCACCGGCGCCGAGCACCGATCCACATCGAGCTCGAGGGCGCCCTCACCCGAGGGGCGACCCTCGTGGACCGGCGGACGGCTACCGCGACGGGCGCTCGCCTGGTCCACGACCAGATCACGACCCGCTGGGTGCACGACGTCGACGCCGCGGCGGCGCTCGACCTGATCGTCGACGCCTGCCGCGCCTGGAGCTGAGGTCGGTCGGCCACCGCCCCGTGCGGTGGTCGCCAGGCGGTACGGTCGCCGACCATGACGACCACGGGGGACGCGACCACAGGCCCGGCGGGGGCCTACCAAGGCTTCGGGGGCAACGTCGGACGGACGTTCGCCGGCAGCGAGAGCTGGTGGCCGGAGCGGCCCGAGCCCCACGAGGATGCACCGAACATCGTGATCGTGCTGGCCGACGACCTCGGGTTCGCCGACCTGGGCTGCTACGGGTCCGAGATCGACACCCCGAACCTGGATCGCCTCGCCGCGAGCGGGCTCCAGTTCACGAACTTCCACGTCACCCCGATGTGCTCACCCACCCGAGCCGCGCTGCTCACGGGGGTGAACCCCCACCGGGCGGGTGCCGGCCACGTCGCCAACAGCGATCCCGGCTTCCCCGGCTACGCCGCAGAGATGGCCGACGACGTCGCCACCGCGGCCGAGGTCTTCCGTGACGCCGGCTACACCACCCTCGCGGTCGGCAAGTGGCACCTCACCAAGGACAGCGACCTCTCCGATGCCGGCCCACGGCAGTCGTGGCCGTGCCAGCGGGGGTTCGATCGCTACTACGGCGTGCTCGACGCCTTCACCAACCTCCACCATCCGCACCGGCTGGTGGAGGACAACCACACCGTCGAGGTGGACGAGTACCCGGAGGGCTACTACGTCACCGACGACCTCACCGAGCGGGCGATCGACATGATCCGCCACGCCAAGGCGTCGAACCCCTCGCAACCGTTCCTGTGCTACTTCGCGCACATCGCGATCCACGCGCCGCTCCAGTGCAAGGAGTCGGATCGCCAGAAGTACGCGGGTCGCTACGACGCGGGCTGGGACGCGCTGCGGGCCGAGCGCCACGCCCGCCAGATCGAGCTCGGCGTGCTCCCCGAGGGCACGCCCCTGCCGCCCCGCAACGCGGAGGAGGGCGACGACGTGCGCCCGTGGGACGACCTCGACCCTCGCGACCAGGCCCTGTTCGCCCGGTACATGGAGGTGTACGCGGCGATGGTCGACAGCGTCGACCAATCCGTCGGACGCCTGATGGCCGCGCTCGAGGAGCTCGGCGAGGCCGACAACACGATCTTCCTGTTCCTCTCCGACAACGGCGCCTCGCGCGAGGGTGAGGCCGACGGGACCACGTCCTACTTCCGGTCGCTGGTGTCGAAGAACGTCACCGACCTGGAAGACCTCGACTGGGACCGCGACCACCTCGACCTCGCTGGCGGCCCCCGCACCCTCGTGCACTACCCGCGCGGCTGGGCGATGGCATCGAACACGCCGTTCCGCCTCTACAAGATCAACACCCACGCGGGCGGGCACTCGGTGCCGCTGATCTGGCACTGGCCGCGCGGACAGCGCGCCGACGGCAGGCGCGACCAGTGGACCCACGTCACCGACGTGCTCCCGACGCTCATGGAGCTCGCCGGCGTCCAGCGCCCCGAGGTCCGCAACGGGATCGCCCTGCAGCCCCTCGACGGCACCACGCTCGCCCCGGTGCTCGCCGATGCCGGCGCTCCCCACGACCGCGGCGGCCAGTACCTCGAGATGCAGGGCAATCGCGGGTACTACGACGGCCAGTGGGAGATCGTGACCCGCCACGTCCCCCTCACCGAGTTCGGCGAGCACGAGTGGGAGCTCTACGACCTCGCGAACGATCGCACCGAGACCACGGACCTTGCGGCCGAGCACCCCGAGCGGGTGGCCGAGATGGCGGCCGCGTGGGAGGCCGAGGCGCAGCGCAACCAGGTGTACCCCCTCGACGAGGGCTCACGGCTGCGGTTCGTGGTGCGCCCGACCTACGACCAGCCGCTGCAGGCACCGGTGCGCATCGTCGGCGGCACCCACACGCTGGAGCGCTACCGCTCCCAGATGCTGATCCAGTGGCGCTCGTTCGATGTCGACGTGGAGCTCGCCCCCTACGAGCCGGGCCAGCAGGGCGTGCTCGTCGCCCACGGCGACCAGGGCGGCGGCTACGTGCTCTACATCGAGGACGGCGAGCTGGTGTTCGAGCACAACGGGTACGGGCCCATGGCCCGGGTTTCGGGCGGTGCGGTGCCCGCCGGCACCGAGCGCGTCGGCCTGTCCATCGTGGCCCCAGGTCAGTGGCGCTGGAACGCCACGCTGCGCATCGGCGACGAGGTGGTCGGGTCGCACGACGGCCTGCTGATGCTCGGGGCGATGGCGCCGTTCGAGGGCATCGACGTCGGCATCGACCGCCGCTCCCCGGTCAGCTGGGAGCTGTGGCGGCGCCACGGCACGTTCGCGTTCGACGGCGCCATCCGGGCGGTCACCTACACCCCCGGCGAACCAGCGCCCGATGCCGGCACCAACTTCATCGACCTCCTGCGCGAGATCGGCCTCAAGTACGAGTAGGTGCGGGACCCTGCGCCTTCCGGGTTCTCGGTGTGGGAGTGGTCGCCAGACAACCCCTTCCACACCCAGAACCGCACCGAGCAGCCCATCGCCCCGGGAGCGGCCGCGCCCGAGCGGGAGGCGTCAGATGCCGATGACCGGGGGGTCCTCGACGCCGGCGGCGGCGCAGAGGCCGAGGTAGAAGTCGAGCACCAGCTGGGCGTCGATCACGAGGTCGACGTTGCCGTCGGCGTCGAGGTTGAGGTTGGCCCCGTAGATGGCGAACCAGACGTCGGTGACCTCGGTGTTCGTGTCGGGGACGATCAGGGTGTGCACCGAGCCCGCCGGCTCGAACAGGTACGAGCCAGCCCGGTTCACCTCGGGGTACTCCTCGTACTTCCACGAGCCCGACTGGGTGAAGGCGAACACCTGGCCCGTGTGCTTGTGCTTCTGCACCTTGGTGCCGGGCGCGAAGCGGTTCCGGATGACCCAGAGACCGTTCGGGATGTCGACCTGGAGGAGCTGGAGCTCGACGCCCGGCTCGATCTCGACGAACGGCAGCTCGTCCTCTCCACGGTGCAGGGCGGCGGGGATGTCCATGAGCGTCATGGCCAAAGCCAACCACGTCCACCGGTAGCGTGCCGAGCGTGACCGACCACACGCTTCGCCTCGGCCTGATCCAGTGCGGGTACGTCCATCCCGAGGTCGCCGCCACCACCGGCGACTACCCCGAGCTCTTCGCCGACCTGCTGCGCGACCACGACGTCGAGCTCACCACCTACCTCGCGGTCGAGGGCCAGCTCCCGGCATCGGTCGGCGAGCAGGATGGGTGGCTCATCAGCGGATCGGCCAGCTCGGCCTACGACGACGAGCCGTGGATCCCCCCGCTCGAGGCGTTCCTGCGCGAGGTCGTGGACGCCGAAGCGCCGATGGTCGCCATCTGCTTCGGCCACCAGGTGCTGGCCCAGGCGCTGGGCGGCCGGGTCGCGAAGTCGCCCGACGGCTGGGGGGTCGGGCTCCACGCCTACCGGCTCGTCGGCGACGAGGCCCCCTGGATGGCTCCGCCCGCGGCCCACCACCAGGTCCACCTGCTGGCGAGCCACCAGGACCAGGTGGTGGAGCTCCCCGATCGCGCCGTGGTCGTCGCTTCGACCGACCACTGCCCGATCGCCGCCTACACGCTGGGAGACACGGTCCTGGCGATCCAGCCGCACCCGGAGTTCACCGTCGGGGTCGCTCGCGGCCTGCTCGAGCGCCGCCGCTCGGTCATCGGCGAAGACACGGCGGATGCTGCGCTCGCCAGCCTCGATCGCCCGGCCGATCGCTCGCAGCTCGCCGACTGGATGGTCGCGTTCCTCCGAGCCGCCCACGCTTGAGCGAGACGAACCGGTCCCTCCGACCCGTCGCCGGGTTGAGACCGCTTTGCCCGGGAGCAAGAGCTGCACCGAGGACGAGTCCGGTCCCCGAAGCCGCTCCCTAGGCTGATCTCCCGAGCGAGACGAGGAGGGTGCGATGTCCGACCTGAGCGACGTGAACGAGTTCAACCGAGCGATCATCGAGGAGTTCCGGGCGAACGACGGCCAGGTGGGTGGCGGCTTCGCCGGCGCACCGATGGTGGTGCTGCACTCCACCGGCGCGCGGTCGGGCAAGGAGCGCCTCGTGCCGCTCGTGTGCCAGCCGGTGGGCGACGAGTGGGCCATCTTCGCCTCGAAGGCCGGCGCCCCGACCCATCCGGACTGGTACCACAACCTCGTCGCCCACCCAGATGCGGCGATCGAGGTGGGGGCCGACACCGTGCCCGTGCGGGCCCGGGTGCTCACCGGCGACGAGCGAGACGCGATCTGGACGAAGCAGAAGGAGCTCATGCCGGGCTTCGCCGAGTATGAGGCGGCCACGACCCGGGAGATCCCGGTGGTCCTGCTCGCTCGCCGCTGACCGTGCGCTCCGGCTGACGCCACCGGTCCCCCGCACCTGCTCACGTTCGACCCCGGGCGAGCCGGTCCCCCCGTCAGCCATGATGGAGCTTCGACGAACGACGGAGGTCATCAGGTGAGCAGCGACATCGTGGTCGGCATCGACGGGTCGGAGAACTCGGGCGATGCGCTCGAGTGGGCGATCGCCGAGGCGAAGCTCCGCGGGGTCCGCGTGCGCGCCGTGCTGACGTGGTCCTACATGGGACAGGCCGAGAGCGTGCTGGGGGTGGGCACCACCGAGCCCGACGCCCAGGCCGCGCTCGCCGCGATCGTCGAGGCCACCGCGGGCGACGACATCGCCATCGTCGATCAGGTGACCGTGAACGACCTGCCCGTCGACGGGTTGCTCGACCAGGCCAAGACGGCGGCGCTCCTCGTGGTGGGCAGCCGAGGCCGTGGCGGCCTCAAGGGACTGCTGCTCGGCTCCACCAGCCGCACGGTGGTGGAGCGCTCCCCGGTGCCGGTCGTGGTGGTGCACCCGCCTCGCTGATCAGCCCGACCGGGTCACGTCCCAGAGGTGGTGGATGGGATCGTGCACCAGGTACCGACTGATGGAGTCGAGGGTGAACGTGCTGCCGTTGGAACGGCGGCCGGGTCGATCCCACTGGTCGCCGCGGATCTCGTCGAGGGTGGCAGCGATCGCGTCGGCGTTGCGCTCGAGATCGGCGACGACGGTGCCAGGCACCTGCTCGTCGTAGCGGTCCTCCACGGCGGTGGCGTCCTGGTCCCAGTTCGCGAAGAGTGGGTCGTCCTCCGTCAGCATGAGCGCCATCCGCTGGTCGAACCGCGCGAACACGTCGCGCACGTGGCACGCGTACTCGAGGGTCGACCAGGTGGCCGGGTCCGGTCGGCCCGGTGCGATGGCACCGCGCTCGAGCAGGGTTCGCCACTCGCGGGCGTTCGCCCGGATGAGCGCGGCGATCGCTCGTGGGTCCACGGTCGATGCGTCGAACCCGCACTCGTCGCAGGCTCGCTCGAGCACCCAGGTCCAGTCCTTGTCGTCGGGAACGATCACGGCCCGAACGGTAGCGACGTGGGCGGGCAGGGTCCCGAGGGTTTGGGACCCTGCGGTCACTCCACGGCGAGGGTGAGGCGGGCGACGTAGCCCGAGTCGACATCGCCGGTCACGTTGGCCATCTGGTGGGAGTAGCCATCCCGGAAGATCCCGTCGGTGGCGAGCGAGACCTTCGAGAAGCTGGTCTTGCTGGAGCTGTAGGCGGAGGTGGCGTACACCTCGTTGCACACCGCCGTCGGCAGCGCGATCTGGGACGTCTTGACCTTGTTCGCGGCGCTCGTGGCCTTGGCGAGGCTCGGGTACACCTCGAAGTGGATGTGAGGCCACCGGCCCGGGTAGCAGGCCGGGAAGATGCTGTCGAAGACCACCATCCCGTTGGCGTCGGTCACCTGGACGCCGCGCAGGTAGTTCTGGCTGGTCACGCCGCTCGAATAGAGCGAGTAGCGGCCCTGGCTGTCGCAGTGCCACACGTACACCGCCAAGCCCTGCTTCACGATGTTGCCATCGCTCACGTCGGTGACCTTCATGCGCAGCTGCATCGGGACACCGGTGGCGGTGCCCGAGTACGAACCGAAGCTCTTGGTGATGTCGCTGCGGACCACGCCGCTGGTGGTGAGCACGTTCGGCCCGTTGGAGCCATCACCGGGGTAGGGCCCCTCGGTCTCGTCGGGGATGGCCTCGTAGCCGCCGCCGGTCACCTCGATCTTGCAGGCCGCCAGGAGCGCGGCCGCTCCGGCCACGCCACCCACGCGCGCCGGCGCTCGGCGGCGGGTGATCGGCTGGCGGAACCGGCCCTCGCGCTCGCGTGCGGCCAGCACGTCGAGGTCGTGGAGCAGGCCGAGGTCGTGCTCGTCGTCGCTGTGGGTGTGGGTGAGGTCGTCGCTCATGGCGGCGATGCTGAAGCCCGAACCTTCTGGTCCGATCACGGAACCCTTGGAGATCCCTGGGGATCGGTCCGTCGGTGCCTCGTCGGTCATGGCCAGCGAACCTCGGCTTCCCGTCCGAGGAAGGAGCCGTAGGCCACGGCGGCCTCCTCCGCCGCTCGGCGGACCGCGGCGTTCGTGCGACCGAACGGCTCCGCCTCGACCACCACCGCCGCCCGCTTGATCGTGCGTGTCCAGGTGCCCGCTGCTCGGCCGTCGACCACGATCGTGGACCGGAACATCCCGTTGTTGCCGGGGATGATGCGGTCCCGGTGCGCGTCGTCGACGAACAGGCTCCGATCCTTGTAGCCGAGCGCGATCTCGTCGAAGCCTGGGAGCAGGAGGACACGGGCCGGATCGTGCGCGCCGACCAGCTCAGCCCGACGATCGAGCAGCTCGGCGCTCACCACCATGGGCGTCCCGTCGACCTCGACGGTCGCCACCTCGGCGCCGAGGAGCGCGATCGCCTGCTTGGCGTCGCCCTGGGTCAGGCCGGTCCAGCCGCCGAGCTCCTGGCGCGTGACCGGGCCGTGGGAACGGACGAACCGACGGGCGATCTCGGCGAGAGACTGCTCCCGGGTGAGATCGCGCTGGTCGGGCGCCCACTCGTCGAGGAGCGCGAAGGTCTGCTCCTTGCCCTGCTGCGGCCCGATGCAGGTGACCCCGATCTGCGAGGAGAACCACAGGTGGTGGTAGCCGTGCCCCGCCTCGGTGGCCAGGCCGGCGTCGGCGAGCAGCTCGACGCACGCCGAGCGGGTGAGGCGCCGCCCGCCCTCGAGCCCAGATCGAAGCACCTCGGCCCCGTCGTGGACCATCGCCTCGGTGAGCCCGAGGCGCTCACGCCGACGCTCGACGCCCGCCAGCGCTCGCTCGCCGCACAGGTCGAGCATCCACCGGGCGTCCTCGGCCGCGACGGCGTGGATGGTGCCGCGCATCGGCCAGGTGCGCAGGATCTCGCCCCGTTCGAACGCCGCGTCGACGTCGGCCACGGTGGAACCCGGCCAGCGCGCCCCGAAGGACCACTGCAGGCTTGCGAGGTCCTGGCCCTGCATGGCACCGAACCAGCGGACGACCTCGAGCGGCGTGGTGGGGGCATCGGCCTCTCCCGCCAGGAGGAGGCTGGCCAGCCGCAGCAGACGGACATCGTCGGGATCGAGGGCGATCACCGTCCGATGATCGCGCGCCTCGGTACGGTCACGTCGATGGCACCACCGGGCTCCACGTTCGAGGACGTCGTGGCGCGGTTGTCCGCCGCCGGGTGTGTCGACCCCGAGGGCGAGGCCGCGCAGCTCCTCGCCGTCGCCGCCGACCCACTCGAGCTGGCAGCGATGCTGGCTCGACGCACCGCCGGCGAGCCCCTCGAGTGGATCGTCGGGGCCACCACCTTCTGCGGCCGGCGCGTCGTCGTGCACGCCGGCGTCTACGTCCCGCGGCCCCACTCCGAGGCGCTGGTTCGGCAGGCCATCGATGCGCTGCCGGCGGAGGGGATCGCGTACGACGTGTGCACCGGGTCCGGTGCGATCGCTGCCGCGATCGCCTCGGCTCGTCCTGATGCCACCGTCATCGGGCTCGACCTCGACCCGAGGGCCGTGGCGTGCGCCCGCTCGAACGGGATCGACGCTCACCAGAGCGACCTCCTCGGTCAGGCATGCGTCGATCACGTCGGCGAGGCAGACCTGGTCGTCGGGGTCGTCCCCTACGTGCCGACCGAGGCGCTGGTCCTGCTCCCCCGCGACGTCGGGGAGCACGAGGACCTCGGCCACTACGACGGCGGCGCCGAGGGCACGGTGCTCCTGCGCCGGCTCGCGTCGGAGGCGACCCGGGTGCTCAGGCCTGGCGGAAGCCTCCTGGTGGAGCTCGGCGGCAACCAAGACGAAGCGCTGGTCCCCCACCTGCACGACCTCGGATATGTGGGGGTGGAGACCGACCGAGACGAGGAGGGCGACCTTCGGTCCTTGTCGGCTCGTTGGAGGCCAGACCACCGCTGACCTGCAGCCTTGGGCTGGTACGTTGCCGATCGGTGGAGCCCGACGAACGCATGGGTGACTACGCCGGTCGGCTCGAGGCGGAACGGTTCGTTGGCCGCCGCGAGGTGTTGGCGGTGGTCGATGAGGTGCTCGACGGACGGTCGGAGCGCCGGATCATCTACGTCCACGGCCCGGGCGGCGTCGGCAAGAGCGCCCTCCTGCGGGAGGTCGCTCGCCGGGCCAGCATCGACGGGCATCCGGTGGTCCGGGTCGACGGTCGCCTCGTGGCGCCCACCAGGGAGGCGCTGCGCGCTGCCGTCTCCCCGGGTTCGGAGGACCGCGCCGTCCTGCTGTTCGACGAGGTCGACGAGGTGACGGCGTTGCGGCTCGAGCTGCGCGATGCGGTGCTCGAGCTGCTCCCGGCCTCGGGGTGCGCCCTGGTGGCGGGCAGGGCGGCACCCGATCGCTCCTGGTTCGACGGGGAGCTGCAACTGCTCACCGCCGCGATCGCGCTGCGGCCGCTCGATCGCGAGGACGCCCGCGAGCTGCTCGCCCGCCGCGACGTCATCGAGCCGGCGGAGGTCGACCGGCTGATCTCGTGGTCGTCGGGCTACCCGCTGGCCCTAACCCTGGCCACGTCGCTGCCCTCGACGGCGACCTCGACCGGGGGTCCGCCAGCGAGGGGCGGCAACGGCGAGGGCGCGCTCGACTCGCTCATCCTCGAGCGGCTCGGAGGGGGCGAGCTGACCGGCATCGACCCCGATGTGCTCGACGTGGCCTCGATCGCGCCCGCGGTGGACGGCCCGCTCCTCGCCGCCGTGCTCCCGGGCCGGCCGACCCGCGAGTCGTCCACCTCGCTGCGGGCGCTGAGCATCGCCGAGCCGATCGGCACCCGCACCACGCTGCACCCGCTGGCCCGGTCGGCCCTGCGGACGCGCCTGCGCGACAGCGACCCCGACCGCCACCGCACCCTGGTCCTGCGCATCGCCGCCCACCTGTACCGCCGCGCGTTGGACGACGACCCGATCGCGGCACTCGAGCTGGCGTCCCTGGTGGAGGACCCCGAGCTCCGGCTCGGGGCAGACCGCAGCGCCACCTTCTACGCCGATGTCCCCCGCCCCGACGACATCGAGTCGCTGGCCGAAGCGACCGGGGCCGGCTCCACGGCGTGGTTCGGTCGGCTGGTCCGGTGGTGCGACGAGCAGCCCGGGCAGGCCATCGCGGTGCGGCGCGCCGATGGCACCCTGAGCGGGATGTCCGTGGTCGCCATGGCGAGCGCGGTGCCGTCGTGGGCCGAGGATCACCCCGAGACCGGCCCGGTGCTGCGGTGGCTACGCGAGCGCGACCTCGTCGACCACGCGGCGCTCACCCACGACACGATCATCCTCGAGGATCCCCTGGACGACGCGACCCGGGCCGAGGTGATCCGCGTGGGCAACGCGGGGACGATGGCGATGGGCGCGGTCCACAACCCTCGCTACGTGTTCGCCACGGCAGATGCCTCGACCGACTATCGAGGCATCGCGCCCCTCCACTACGAGCCGGTCGACGAGCTGCGACGAAGCGACGGGGAGCGGGAGCTGATCACGCTCTCGGCAGACTTCGGGCCCGGTGGGCTGGTGGGACAGATGTACGGCCTCGTGCTCGCCGAGCAGGGCGAGGACCTGCCCGACGACGTCGGCGCGGCGGCCAACGCGCAAGCGGTGCTCGCGGCGCTCCGGCGCTTCCACGATGACGACGCCCTCAGCACCAACCCCCTCGCTGCGGCAGACGGCTCGGTCGCGGACCGCGCCGACGGCGTGCGCGCCACGGTGCGCGCCGTGGTCGAAGGAACCTTCGGCTCCTCCCCCGGCGACCAGCGGCTGCGTGAGGCCATCGTGCGCGCCTACCTCGACCCCGATGGCGGTCACGGCATCGCTCAGCGCGAGCTGCACATGAGCCGCTCGACGTTCTACCGCCACCTCCAGAAGGCCCGCGACCGGCTGGCGACCGCGAGCCCGGGGCCAGATCGGCGGTGAACCGCCACTGGCGGGGCGGGCCTGGTCCCGTCAGGCGAGCAGCGTGCGGACGTCGATGCGAGCGGATCCGAGCGCGTCGATCACCTGGTGGCGGTCTCGGGACTCGCGCATCGCGACCACCCGGTTGGCCAGGTGCAGCGGCGACCAGCCGGTGCAGAGCAGCCGCCCCGCCCGGCGGGCGTCCACGTCCTGATCGGCGATCAGTCCCGGTCGAGCGCCGACCTCGGCGGCGACCAGCCGCTCGCTGAAGCCCCACGCCTGACCGCGCGCCGCACCGATGCCCATGCGCATCAGCGCCTCGTCGAACCCGAGGCCCATGCGGTCGAGGCGCGCCATCCACGGTGACACCGACCCCATCGCCCCCTGGAGGACGTCGACCAGACCGAACAGCACCGCGTTGACCCGATCGAAGTCGGCGCGCAGGGCGGCGTGGTCCTCGGGGGTGCTCACCTCAGCGGCGGCGACCCCGAGGTCCAGGTTGATGTGGGCGTTCATGCCGAGGAGCAGGTGCTCGCAGATGGAGCCGCGGCCACGGTCCGCGAACTGGAACGCGAGGGCCCAGGCCAACGGCGCGTCGCCACCCGATCGGTGCGTGTCGTAGGCATCGACGTAGCGATCGGCGAAGACCGCCACGAGCCGACGGACCCGCTCCGGGTCCTCGAACACCCCGGCATCGGCGCCCTCGCCCACCGTGACGGTGACGGTCCGGTACATGGCGGGGAACAACCCCAAGGCCGATCGCTCCGCCCGGCTGGTCTCCACGATGCGGGTGAGGTCCGCGACGACCTCCTCGAACGCCCGGTCAGCCATCGACGGCCTCCGGGCACCCGGCGTCGCTGGAGTCGGGGCCAGACCGGCGCCTCGCCCGGTGCAGCTCGCTCGGCGGGGCTCCTCCCTCCATGCCGCAACGCTACCGACCAGCACCGGGACCGCCGGACCGCCGGACCGCCGAGCCAGGCGACCACCGTGCCCTCCGCACCCCACGTGCCCTCCTGCCCACTTCGCTGATGGCGACGTCACGTCGCTATGATGCAGACGTGCTGTCGACATCTTGGAGGACCGATGTTCCTCGCGGTTCGTGACCTGCGCCGGGGCGCCCGCCGGTTCGTGCTCCTCGGGGTGGTCATCGCGCTGGTGGCGGTGCTCTCGACCGTGCTGTCGGGACTCGCCACGGGGCTGGTGACCGACGGCATCTCCGGTCTGCGGGCCCTGCCGCTGGACCGCCTCGCTCTGCAGGAAGGGGCGCAGGCGACCTTCAGCCGCTCCACGCTGCGGCCCGACGCCCTCGCGGCGTTCGCCGACCTCGACGGCGTCGAAGCGACGCCGCTGGGCGCGAGCTTCGTGAACGCGGCGGCGGTGGACGGCGGGCCGAGCCTCGACCTCGCGCTCTTCGGCGTGGCGCCCGACAGCTTCCTCGTCACGAGGGCTGACGCCCGCGCCGCGCTCGCCGGCGAGCCGGGCATCGTCTTGGGCAGCGAGCTCCACGACGAAGGGGTGGAGGTCGGCGACCGCTACACGCTCGGCGGCTCGGAGGTGGAGCTCCCCGTCCTCGGGTTCACCTTCGCCGGGACCTACGGGCACGCGCCGATCGCCTTCACGTCGCTGGAGACCTGGCAGCGCATCCAGTACGGCGAGAGCGCCGACGGCCGGTTCTCCGCGATCGCCCTCCGGGGCGGCAGCACGGACCAGCTCGACCGAGCTGCCGCCTCCGTCGGCGCCGAGGTGCTGACCAAGTCCGAGGCCTACGCCGGCTCCCCCGGATTCTCTGCGGAGACCACCACGATGACGTTGATCCGCGGCTTCCTCCTCGTCATCTCCGCGCTGGTCATCGGCGCGTTCTTCACGGTGCTCACGGTGCAACGGACCCGCCAGATCGGGCTGCTCAAGGCGATGGGGGCGAGCAACGGCTACGTGCTGCGCGACGGGATCGGTCAGATGACGATCCTCGTCGCGGCGTCCACGATCGTCGGGGTGTCGATCGGCACCGCGCTCATCGCCGTCGTCGGACGGGGCGACGCTCCCGTGGAGCTGGACCCGACCGCGATCGCGATGTCGGCCGCGTCGCTGGTGGTCGCCGGGGTCTTGGGCAGCCTCGTCGCGTTCCGGCGGATCACCCAGATCGAACCCGCCATCGCACTCGGAGTCGAAACGTGACCACCGCCACCCCTGCTGCGCTCCTCGTGTCGAAGGCCCGCGTGGCCTTCCCCGATGGCCCCGATGTGCGCGTCGTCCTCGACGACCTGGACCTGGAGGTCGCTCCCGGGGAGATCGTGGTGATCTCGGGAGCGTCGGGGGCGGGGAAGTCGACGCTGCTCACGATCGCCGGCCTGCTCCGGCGACCCGACCACGGGGAGGTCACGGTCGCGGGGATCGCCACCACCGGCCTCGCCGAGCGCCGACGAGCCGCGGTGCGTCGCGATCACGTGGCGTTCGTCTACCAATCCGCCAACCTGCTCCCGACGCTCACCGCCATCGAGCAGCTCGAGCTCGTCGGGAACATCCGACGCGAGAAGGCGCCGGCCGTCCGTCGCCGGGCGGGCGAGGTGCTCGCCGCGGTCGACCTCGCCGATCGGGCGACGCAGCTGCCGGCGCAGCTCTCCGGTGGCGAACGTCAGCGGGTGGGCATCGCCCGGGCCCTGATGGCCAGCCCCTCGGTGCTGTTCGCCGACGAGCCGACCGCCTCGCTCGACCCGGAGCGGGCGGCCATCGTCGCCGGCCTCCTCGCCGATGCCGCCACCACGCGCGGGATCGCGACCGTCATCGTCGCCCACGACACCGCAGCGCTGACCCACGCGGACCGCCACCTCCGTCTCGAGGGCGGGCGCCTCCACGACGTGACGTGCGACCTCAGACGCTCCGGCGCGGCAGGCTGACGCCATGCCCCGGATCAAGGCCGAGAGCGTCGCCGCCCACGTCGCCCAGCAGCAGGCCGCGGTCCTCGATGCGGCGGTCCGCTTGTTCGTCGCCGACGGCTACCACGAGGTGAGCCTGGGCGACATCGCCGCCGAGGTCGGCCTCGCCCGCAACTCGCTCTACCGCTACGTGCCCGACAAGTCCCACCTCCTGGTCGAGTGGTACCGCCGAGCGGTCCCCCGCATCGTCGAGGACTGGCGCACCGCGACGAGCGCCGACGGCTCCCCCGCCGAACGGCTCCAGCGCTGGGCGCGCGCCTACCTCGAGTGGGCCAGCACCCCCGAGCACCGGCTCGTCGGCCCGCTGACCGATGCGCTCAGCTCGCTCGACGACGCCACGCGCCGCGACGTGGCCGAGCTCCACCGATCGATGATGGCGGTGGTCGCTGACGTCGTCGGCGATGCCGACGTCCCCGCGGAGGAGGTCGGCGCCACCGTGGAGCTGCTCTCGGGTCTGGTCCTCGGCGCCGCGAGAGCCGAGGCAGCCGATGGCCGTCCCGACGAGACGACCAGAGCCCGCCTCGACGCCGCCATCGCTGCGCTCGTGGGCCGCGATCGCTAGCCGAGCTTGCCGCCGAGCACAGGCATGAAGCTGTCGTCGGCGACCTGACGCTCGACTTCGAGACCCTTGAGCTCCCCGGGGACCCCGGCCAGACCCTGCCCGCCTACAACGCCGAGCCCGGCTCCGCGTCCCGCGAGCGCCTCGATCTGCTCGCAAGCTGGGCCAGCACGCCTTCGCCGGCGCCCGAACCAGCGTCCGACGACCGATAGGTTCAGCCGCCATCAGGCGGCACGGGGGAGCCACCAGATGCAGGGCCCGCCTGCGTTCGAGGAGCGAGAGGCTGCAACAGCACCGACGCACAGGGGCCCGCAGCACTCGTCCTTCAGCCACCAACCTGGGCCCCCGAGACGGGTACCGTTGACCGGATGGCAGTCGCGTGCGAGGTCGAAGGCTGCGGCGTGCTCGCGGTCGGCCGATGTGCGGACTGCAACGCAGCGTTCTGTGCCAGCCATAGGTGGGATGACCGCAGGTGTCGCCCGTGTGCGATACGAGCCGATCTCGGCTGCTATCTCTGCTCCAGCCCTGCAGGCGCCAAGTGCGGCGACTGCAAGAGACCGATTTGCACAAGCCACTCGGTGGAGGAGTTCGGTGCGGCGCCGTCGATCCTCGGGGTCGCGGTCGGCCCGGCGCCCGTCGTCGCCCGCCGGTGCCCGGCGTGCAAGGAACGGATTCTCCAGCACGAAGCTGCTGCACGTCTTTCACTCGTCGAAGCGCAGAAGGCGGCAAGATCCGAGGAGCGACGCCAAGCTCGACTGGACGAGCTGCCCGAGGCGCGCTGGCTCTCCTTCATCACCGGCGAAGGCCGCGTGACAGGTGAAGTCGTGTCTCTTGACGAAGAGGACTGGAGGGTCCCGCAGGTCCGATCCGTGAGGATGAGCGCGCTCGTTTCGACACTCGGGTTGCCTGGGCCGTTCGCCCACTCCTTCTACCCTCGGGCCAACGGCCGCCGTGGCGGTGGGCACCGAAGGAAGGTCAAGGGATGGTGCTTCGCATCAGCCGTCCGCACCCCAGACCCAGACCAGCCGGGGACCAATCGGATTCGGTCGCGTGGCTTCCTGCTGACCACCGATGGCGAGGTAGCGCACTTCGAGGATGATCCGTCCGATCGCACGAGACCCGAGGCGCAACTGTTCGTTCGCAACTCCACAGCGGTCTCAACCCCGTCGCCTACACGGTTGACGCCCACCGAGGTGTTGATGGTGCGTGCGGCTTTCCAGCGCTGGCGCTAGATCCGTCCCGCGCCTCCCACTTCAACGCTTGCTTCGTCGGATCCAACGCGTGCGCAACAGACTCTCTGCGGTGCTCTCAGGCGGCAACGTGGCTGAAAACTAGATCGACCAGCGGACGAATCCGCTGGTCAGGGTGGTGGGCCATGAGGGAATCGAACCCCCGACCTCCTGCGCGTCATGCGGAATTTCATGCTCTTTCACACTCTGGGTGAGTCTGGCACGGATGCATTTCGGCAGGTCAGAGGCTTGGACGCTCTAGCTCGATCTGGGACGCTCTGCCCCCTCGTGAATCCATAAGGTGCCAGATTGGGTGCCAGATTGGCTGCCGGATCAGGGTGCTCGGATGGCGAGGACCGCATCGGAGATCGACCGGGCCTATTGCGATCCTCTCTGGCGATGCTCGTGCCAGACCACTGATGGAGTGGCCCCCTCGGCCAGTTGGGCGACCGCCCGTTTCAGCGGGAGGCCCGCCACGATGAGGTCGATCGCTTGCAGGAGGCTGAACCCCAAGTCGTGCCAAGGCGCGATGTCGTCGAGGTCTAGGCCCGCGGCGTCCAGTCGGCCCTGATCGCCGCGACCAAGACGGATGGGCGCAGCGACCCCCTGGTTCAGTTGCAGCTTGAGGGCGTCGAAGTCTCGGACGATGTGTGGGTCGGGGAAGCAGACCTGGCAGAGGGACCTACCTTGACGGGCGGCATCGACGACGGCGACCGACGTGTAGTCGGCTCGGCCTCCGGTGATCGACGGACACTGGGAATCGAGGTGAAACACGACGCCGCTCCGCGTGACGAGCACGGAGGCGGGCAGGCTCGCTGGGACCCGGATCGGCCCGCGCCTTCCCCCTCGCCCCGAGCGCCCCTCAGGCATGAGCCAGGTCCTGGTCAGACTTCACGGTGCGTTCTGGGAAAGCTCGTCGCTACTTCGGCCGGGGAGCGGACGCTCTGTACCGACGCTCCATCGCCCGAGGGTCATCCCCGAGCGCTCGGGCCAAGTCAGCGGTGTAGATCATCGCCTGCTTGCCGACCTTGCCATCGCGACGGTTCGATTCCTCGGCAAACGGCAACGCCCTGGCGACCGCCACCTGGACCTCGTGAGGCAGCACATCTGGCAAGGACCCTTCACCGAACCCGAAGGAGTCCGCCAGGTACCGCTGAACCGCAGCGCCCAGTCGCACCTCGGCACCGGACCGCAGCGTAAGCGGGGCATCGCCAGGAGCGACCCCGGCTTCCGAGAGCGCCGCAGCCGACAGACGTACATCGCGTTGAGCCGCCATTCTGACTCCTCCCAAGCTCCCTCCGGCCCACCATAGAACCCTGCCCGAGGGTCAAGCGTGGGCGCTGGGTCTCGCACCTATGGTCTCGGTCGTGGCGACCTACGAGAACGAGCCGGAGCCGATCGACGCTCCAGACGCGCCCGCACGCAGCCCGTTGCGCATCGCTGTGCGTGGACTGCTGATCGTCGCGCTCACCTATCTCCTCGCCCCGGTCGGGATCTGGTTCATCTGGGCGCGCACCCACCTCCGTCCCTCCCGCAGGAAGCTCGCGACCGTTGCCGCCGCGCTCTGGTTACCGCTGTGGTGCGTAGCCATCTGGATCGCCATTACGAGTGACCCCGAGGCCGATCGCGCCGCTCGGCCGGAAGCTCCAGCCCCGGAGACCCAGACCACCGAACTCGCCGCCACAACGAGCGGCCACCAGGCCCCGGAACCTGGACTGGATTCGGCCACCCTCGGCGGGCTCCGCTCTGCGTGGGACGACACCTACGCCCTCGCACTCCCAGGTGTGGAGAACTCCCCCACGTACGAACCGTGTGACGGCAACCCAGAGACCTTCCAGTACTCGGTGTCGTTCGATCCCGCCGCCTACTTCATCTCCTACGGCTCGTGCAGCGGCATCGGGCCATCCGATCTCAACTTCACCACCGACCTCGGCGAGCCTGCGCGCTCCTACATGAGCAACGAGTTGGCCGGGGTCATCCTCAGACAGGGAGACCTTGGAGCATTGACCCAGGACTGCGGCGGAACACCACTCCCGCCAGGCACCTTCTTCCTCGTCGCCGAGCAAACCGGCTGGACGATCAGCCTCGGAACTTGCCCCTGATCGGGGCGAACTCCGCACAGGGCCTGGTGCTCAGCCACCTCCACGTCGGTGGACCGCTAGGTTGCCGAGCACGGTGAGCGATGAGCGGCTGGAAGCGGTTCCGGCGCTCACCTGGGAGGGTGGAGACCGTTGCGAGCAGATCCGTATCCGTTGCGACAGGTGATGTCGTGGGAGCGTCGCTACATCATTCCGACGTTCCAGCGGGACTACGAGTGGACTCAGGAGGACCAATGGGAGCTTCTGGCTGACGATCTCGACGCCGTGGCCGAACGGCTCGGTGCT
>JBDIAX010000040.1:0-34391 GCA_039812605.1 Acidimicrobiia bacterium
GCGCTGTTCACCGCCGTGGCCGCGTGGTCGGTCGCCGCGCTGGTCCTGGCGACGCGCGCCGATGCGAGCCCGCGCGCCGCGGGAGCGCTGGCGCTGCTCGGTGGTGTGCTCGCCGGGGTCGGGGCGATGCTGTCGTACGGGTTGGTCCTCGTGGGCCCGGTGGCCGTGGCGGTCGTGGTGCGGCGCCGGGCGTGGCGGCTGGTGCCGTGGGCCGTGGCCGGTGGCGCGAGCGTGCTGGGAGCGGCAGCGCTCGCCGGCTTCTGGTGGTTCAGCGGGCTCCAGGCCACCCACGCCCGGTACCTGCACGGGGTGTCGTCGGTGCGGTCGGGCACGTACTTCGCGCTGCTCGGGAACCCCGCCGCGTTCGCGCTGGCGTGCGGGCCCGCGGTCGCGATCGCCATCGCCCTCGTGCGCGACCGTCGCCTCTGGCTCCTCGGCGGTGCCGGCCTCGCCGCGGTGGTGCTCGCCGACCTGTCGGGCCTCTCGAAGGCCGAGGTGGAGCGGATCTGGCTCCCCTTCGTGCCCTGGACGCTCGTGCTGGCGGCCGGACTCCCCCAGATCGACGCGCGCGGCGCCGGGGCGAACGGCCGCGCCGCCACTCGCTGGTCGTGGGTCGGCCACCTCGCGCTGGCCCTCGGCGTCTTCACCGCGGTGGCGATCGAGGCCACCGTGCTCACCCCCTGGTAGGAGGTCCTCCCCATGCGCACCCTGGTCACCGGCGGTCTCGGCTTCATCGGCTCGCACCTGGTCGACGACCTCGTCGCGGCCGGCCACGAGGTGGTGGTGCTCGACTCCCTGGCCCCGCACGCCCACGCGGTCGACCCTGGCCACCGCCATCCCGAGGTGACCTACGTCGACGGCGACGTGCGCGACGAGGACGCGTGGCGCCGAGCGCTCGCTGGCGTCGACGCGGTCTCGCACCAGGCCGCCCGCGTCGGGCTCGGCGTGAGCCCCGCCGACGTGGTCGGCTACGTCGAGGACAACGACCTGGGGACCGCGGTCGGCCTCGGGGTGCTCCACGAGGTGGGCTTCGCCGGTCGCCTCGTCCTGGCGTCGAGCATGGTGGTCTACGGCGAGGGGGCGTACCGGTGCGTCGAGCACGGCCAGGTCCGCCCCGCCCCCCGCTCGCGCGAGCGCCTCGCGTCGGGCCGGTTCGAGCCTCCCTGCCCGGTCTGCGGCGCCGACCTGGAGCCGGACCTGGTCGACGAGGGCGCCGCGCTCGACCCTCGCAACACGTACGCCGCCACGAAGCTGCACCAGGAGCACCTGGCCTTCGTCTTCGGGCGCGAGGTGGGTGTGCCCGTGACGGCGTTGCGCTACCACAACGTCTACGGACCGAGGATGCCTCGCGACACGCCGTACTCGGGGGTGGCTGCGATCTTCCGCTCCGCCCTCGAGCGGGGCGACGCACCCCGCGTGTTCGAGGACGGGGGCCAGCGGCGCGACTTCGTGCACGTCCGCGACGTCAGCGCGGCCAACGTCGCGGCACTCACCGTGGAGCAGCCCCACGTCGGTTCCCTCAACGTCGCATCGGGGCACCCGCGCACGGTGCTGGACCTCGCGGCGGCGCTCGCGTCTGCGATGGGAGGGCCCCCGCCCGAGGTCACGGGCGACTTCCGCCTCGGCGACGTCCGCCACGTGACCGCGTCGTCGGCCCGGGCCGCCGAGTCGCTCGGCTTCCGAGCCCAGGTCGGCTTCGAAGCCGGTGTCGCCGAGTTCGCAACCGCGCCGCTTCGGCCTGGCGCACCGGTTGCCACATACCCATAGGGGGTATATCGTCGAGGTGTCGCACGAGAGGAGCGCACCATGACCGCCACCCAGACCTTCGCCGTCGTCGGGATGTCTTGCCAGCACTGCGTCGACGCGGTCACCGCCGAGGTCGGCAGGCTGCCCGGGGTGGAGCAGGTGACCGTCGACCTCGACGCAGGCTCGGTCGCGGTGGCCTCGGCCGCGCCGCTCACGCTCGAAGCGGTGCGCGCCGCGATCGACGAGGCCGGGTTCGACCTGGCCGAACCCGAGAGCTGAGCGATGTCGTCGGTTCCGGCGCGCCTCGGGGCGTTCGCGGCGGGCCTGGCCGTGGCCTTCGCCGCCGCGTTCGGTGTCGGCCGCCTCGTCGGCCCGGTCGACGAGGCACCGTCGAGCCCTCCCACCACCACCGTCGACCACACGGACGGCCACGCGGGGCACGGCGCATGAGCGCGACCGCGAACGACGCTGCCTCGATCTCCGGCGCCGAGGCCAGCGATGGCGACGCGTGCCGCGTCGAAGACCTCCAGATCGCGGGCATGACGTGCGCGTCGTGCGCGGCGCGCATCGAGCGGCGGCTGAACAAGGTGGACGGCGTCGAAGCCGCGGTGAACTACGCGCTGGAGTCCGCCCGGGTGCGGGCGCCCCTCCACGTCAGCCACGACGACCTCGTCGCCCAGGTGGAGGCGGCCGGCTACTCGGTGGTCGAGCCCCCGGCCGTGGCCTCGGCCAGCGACGCGGCCAGCGGCGCGGAGGCCCACGGGCCGGGCAGCGTCGACGGGAGAGGAGGTCACCACGTCGAGCCCGACGATGAGGACCTGCGGCACCGCACGCTCGTGTCCGCTGCGCTCGCCCTGCCGGTGCTGGTGATGGCGATGGTGCCGGCCGCGCAGTTCGACCACTGGCAGTGGATCTCCCTCGCCTTGGCCTCGCCCGTCGTGGTCTGGGGCGGGTGGCCGTTCCACAAGGCCGCCTGGGCGAACCTCCGCCACGGCGCCGCCACCATGGACACCCTCATCTCGGTGGGCTCCGTCGCCGCGTGGCTGTGGTCGATCTACGCCCTGCTCTTCACGATGGCCGGCGACGACGGCATGCGGATGGGCTTCGACCTGGTCCCGCGCCGCGGCGGTGGCGCCCACGAGATCTACCTGGAGACCGCATCGGTCGTGATCGTGGCGATCCTCGCCGGTCGGTGGTTCGAGGCGAGGGCGAAGCGGCGCTCGGGCGCCGCGCTGCACGCCCTGCTCGCGCTCGGCGCCAAGGACGTCGCGGTCCTCCGCGGCGGCAGCGAGGTGCGCATCGCTGTCGACGACCTGCACGTGGGCGACCGGTTCGTCGTGCGCCCTGGCGAGAAGGTCGCCACCGACGGGGTGGTGGTCGAGGGAACGTCGGCCCTCGACACGTCGCTGCTCACCGGGGAGCCCGTGCCCGTCGACGTCGCGGTGGGCGACGAGGTCGCGGGCGCCACGGTCAACACCTCCGGGCGGCTCGTGGTCGAAGCGCGAGCCGTCGGGGCCGACACCGCGCTCGCCCGCATCGCGAGGCTCGTCACCGACGCCCAGTCCGGCAAGGCCGAGGTGCAGCGCCTCGCCGATCGGGTGTCGGCCGTCTTCGTGCCGACGGTGATCGCCGTCGCGGTCGCCACCCTCGGGTTCTGGCTCGGCGCTGGCGCCCCGGCCGACGAAGCGTTCACGGCGGCGGTGGCCGTGCTGATCATCGCCTGCCCCTGCGCCCTCGGCCTCGCGACCCCCACCGCGCTGCTGGTCGGCACCGGCCGAGGTGCCCAGCTCGGCATCCTCATCAAGGGGCCCGAGGTGCTCGAGTCCACCAAGGAGATCGACCGGATCGTGCTCGACAAGACCGGCACGGTGACCTCCGGTCAGATGACCCTGGTCGAGGCCGTGCCCGCCGGTGGGGGCGACGAGGCGAGGCGCGAGCTGCTGCGGCTCGCCGGCGCCCTCGAAGCCGCCAGCGAGCACCCCATCGCCCGTGCCATCGCGTCGGGCGCGGCCGATGCCCTCGGCCCCCTGCCGCCCGTCGACGGGTTCGAGAACCACCAGGGTCGAGGCGTCATCGGGCGGGTGGACGGGGCCGAGGTCGCGGCTGGGCGGCTCGCGTTCGTCCTCGAGCGCACCGGCTCCTCTGAGGTGCCGGCGTCCGTCGAGGGCGCTCGGTCGGCCGCGGCGGATGCCGGGCGCACGGCGGTCTTCGCCGGTTGGGACGGGCAGGTGCGCGGGGCCTTCGTGGTGGCCGACGCCATCAAGCCGACCTCCGCCGACGCCGTCGCCTCGCTGCGCGACCTCGGCTTGCGGCCGATGCTGCTCACGGGCGACAACGCCGCAGCAGCGCAGGCGGTGGCCGCCGAGGTGGGCATCGCTTCCGACGACGTGATCGCCGAGGTGCTGCCCGAGGAGAAGGTCGACCAGATCCGTCGCCTCCAGTCCGAGGGGCTGACCGTCGCGATGGTGGGCGACGGTGTGAACGACGCCGCCGCGCTCGCCCAGGCCGACCTCGGCATCGCCATGGGCACCGGCACCGACGCCGCGATCGAGGCGTCCGACCTCACGCTGGTGCGGGGCGACCTCCGGGTCGCCGTCGACGCGGTTCGACTCTCCCGCCGCACGCTCGCGACCATCAAGGGCAACCTGTTCTGGGCGTTCGCCTACAACGTCGCCGCCATCCCGCTGGCCGCGGCGGGGCTGCTCAACCCGATGATCGCCGGGGTGGCGATGGCCGGCTCCAGCGTGTTCGTGGTGAGCAACAGCCTGCGGCTGCGCCGCTTCCGCTCGACCGTGGCCGACCGCCCCGGCCCCGGCACCGGCACCGGCCCCGGCCCCGGCACCAGCTCGGGCCTCGAGGCCCCGGCGCACCGCATCGCAGAGGAGGCCCGCTGATGCGCGGCTACACGATGGACAAGGACGACTACCTGAAGCGGCTGCGCCGAATCGAGGGCCAGGTGCGCGGGCTCCAGCGGATGATCGACGAGGACATGTACTGCATCGACGTCCTCACCCAGGTGTCGGCGGCCACCAAGGCGCTCCAGAGCGTCGCCCTCGGCCTGCTCGAGCAGCACATCGACCACTGCGTGATGGCCGCGGCCGCCAGCGGCGACGACGACGAGGCCCAGGCCAAGGTCGCCGAAGCCACCCGCGCCATCGAACGCCTCCTCCGCACCTGAGCCTCCGGCCCATCTCGGTTCGCTTCGGTTCTTGGTACGGACGTGGTTGTGGGGCGACCACCGATGTACCGAGAAGCACCGCGCTTCGGTTCTTGGTACGGACGTGGTTGTGGGGCGACCATCGATGTACCAAGAAGCACCGCGCTTCGGTTCTTGGTACGGACGTGGTCGTGGGGCGACCACCGATGTACCGAGAACCGAAGCGGCGTCGGAGCGGTTGCCGGCGGGGTCGGTAGGGTCGCCAGATGGCCGATCCCGCTGCGCTCCCGCCGACGCCGTTGGCGCCGTTCGTCGACGGCCGGACCCGTCGGGCGAGGTTCGGCGTCCCCGCGCCCGAGCGGGTGCGGCTGCCGCACGTCGACGGCGTCCTCGCGGGCGCGGCCGAGGCCGACCTCACCCCGCCGCCGGGGATGCCGAAGGCCGGGTACTCGGCCAACGCTCACGACGGCCACGGGTTCCGCACCCGCCTGCGCGCTCGGGTGACGCACCTGCGCGGCGGCCGTTCGTCGATCGCGCTGGTGCAGCTCGACCTCCTCGCCGGGTCCTCGGTCCTCCAGTACCTGGTGGCCGAGGCCATCCGGGACCGCACCGACATCCCGCTCGCCGGGGTGTGGATGGCGGCCACCCACACCCACGCCGGTCCCGGCCAGTTCCTCGGCACCGACTTCTACAACCACCACGCGTCCAACCGCGCCGGCTTCGACCCGGCGTACACGGACTTCCTGGTCCGCCAGATCGCCACGGCGGTGATCGAGGCGCACGACGCCCGCGTGCCCGCGAAGGTGGCGGTCGGGAGCATCGAGGTGTGGGGGCTCACCCGCAACCGATCGCTCGACCCGCACACCCAGAACCGCACGGTCACCGACAAGCGGCTCGACCCGCAGCGCAAGTGGGTGGCGGTGAACCCGGTCCTGCACCTGATCCGGGTCGATCGCATCGTGGAGGACGACGCCACCGAACCGCTCGCCGCCGCCGCCATCTTCTCCGTGCACGGCACCGGCGTGCCCCAGCACGCCCACGAGTACAACGCGGACGTCTGGGCGTACCTCGTCGCCGAGCTCGGTCACCAGATCGAGGTGGAGACGGGCACCCGGCCGGTGGTGGGCGCGTCGCAGGGCACCCATGCCGACGTCGCCCCCGCCCTGCGTCCCGGCCTCGCCGGTCACCAGGAGGCGCGCCGGGTCGGCCGTGGCATCGGTGCCGAAGCCGCCGCGCTGCACGCCCGCCTCGCCGGCGAGCTCAGCGGCGACATCGCGCTCGATTGCGGCCTGCGCGAGGTGGACCTCGACCGCAAGGCGAACCGCACCGCTGGCGGCGTCGAGATCCCCGACCGACCGGCGGTGGGCGCGGCCCTCGTCGCCGGCGCGCAGGAGAACCTGACGCCGGTCATCCATCGCATCCCACCGTTCGCCGCCGGGCATCCCAAGCGCTGGGGTCGACCGGGGCCGCACGGGGCCAAGTGGATCCTGGGCGGTCGACGTGGCCAGCCGCTGGTGCTGCGCAAGAGGCAGTTCCCCCGCCGGCTCTCGGTGCAGGCGCTGCGCATCGCCGACGCGCTCCTGGTCGGCCTGCCGTTCGAGATCACCGTGGAGTCGGGCCGACGCATGGCTCGGGCCGTGCATGCCGAGCTGGGCGACGCGTCGCCCATCGACGATGTCGTCATCTGCTCGCTCGTCAACGAGTACTGGGGCTACGTCGCCACCGAGGAGGAGTACGGCCGCCAGTTCTACGAGGGTGGCCACACGCTCTACGGCCCCAACACCGAGCGCTTCCTCTCGGCGCAAGCGGCAATCGTGGGGCGGGCCACCGTCGACCACGACGTGTTCACCGACGTGGAGGACCGCACCTGGAACCTGCGGGCCAAGCGCTTCCTCGCCCGTCCGCCCGCGGGTGTCGCCCCCGAGCGTCGCTTCGATCGGCGAGCTCGCTTCGTGGACCCGACCGCGAAGGACGACGCGGTCTGGGAGCAGGACTGGTTCGACGTCGCGCCGGGTGGGCTGCGATGGCACGAGCCGCTCGTGCGGGTCGAGCGCAGCGACGATGACGGGGCCACGTGGGAACCGGCGGCGAAGGGCTGGCGCGCGGCCGACGACCAGGGGTGGGCGCTCGAGGTGATCCACGTCGGTCCGGCGACCGATCCCGGGGGGCCGTCCGGCGCGCATCGCTACCGGGTCCGCTGGCACGAGCCCGACCATCGCTTCGGCCGGCGCCACCGGTTCGTGCTCCTCGCCAACGCGGACCGCCCCGAGGTCACGGGCGAGCCCTTCGACTGAACAGCCTGGGTCGGCCACGATGGGGACGTGATCGGAACCAGCACGGACGAGACCCCTGCCGAGCGCTTCGCTCGGCGGGCGCAGGACCTCTTCGCCACGGTGGATGCGGTGGCGCCGGACCGGTGGGACGATCCTTCGCCCTGCGAGGGGTGGACGGTGCGCGACGTCGCCCGCCACGTCGTCGACGTCCAGGGAACCTTCGCCGGCTTCGTGGACCGCGAGCTCCAGCCGTTCGCGTCGGTCGACGACGATCCAGCCCAGGCGGTCCGATCGTCGGTGTCGCAGGTGCTCGCGCTGCTCGAGGATCCCGAGGTCGCGCAGCAGCCCCACACGGGCGTGTTCGGTGCGTCGACCTTCGAGGCGACCACCGACCGCTTCGCGTCGGTCGACCTGGTCATCCATCGGTGGGACCTCGGCACCGGTGCCGGGGTGCCGGTGGCGCTCGACGAGCGCGACGTGGCGGCCTGCCTGGCGGACGTCGATGCCCTCCCGCCGGACCTCCGGGAGATGATGCGCACGGCTGGCGCGTTCGGTCCCGAGCTCACCCCGCCCGAGGGAGCGGACGCCCAGACGCGCCTGCTCGCGACCTTGGGGCGCAAGGCCTGGTGACCCACGGGAGCCGTCGCGTGCTAGCCCGGTGAGGTGATCGCCTCGCTGACCGGCCTCCTCGCCGCCATCCCCAGTCCGTCGCGCAACGTGATCGAGCTCGGCCCGATCACGTTGCGGATGTACGGGCTGTGCATCGCGCTCGGCGTCATCGCTGCGGTGATGATCTCCTCACGGCGCTGGGAGGCCCGCGGCGGCAACCCCGACGACATCGGCACGATCGCCCTGTGGGCGGTCCCCGCGGGCGTGATCGGTGCACGGCTGTACCACGTCGCCACCGACTGGAAGACCTACCAGGACGATTGGGGGGCGGCGCTCAACATCACCAAGGGCGGTCTGGGCATCCCTGGCGGCGTGGCGTTGGGCGTGCTCGTCGGGGTCATCGTGGTGAAGCGCAAGGGCCTGCCCGTGCGACCGCTGCTCGACGTGGTGGCCCCGGCCATCCCCGTGGCCCAGGCCATCGGTCGGCTCGGCAACTGGTTCAACCAGGAGCTGTACGGCCGGCCGACCACCCTGCCGTGGGGCCTGCGCATCGACGCTCCGGTCGACGCGGCAGGCAACCCGTTCCCGGCCGGCACCTTGTTCCACCCGACGTTCCTCTACGAGGCGTTGTGGAACCTCGCCCTCGCCGGCTTGCTGATCAAGATCGACAAGAAGCGCCGGCTGCATCCGGGGGAGCTGTTCATCCTCTACGTGTTCGGCTACTCGCTCGGTCGGCTCTGGGTCGAGGACCTCCGCATCGACCACGCGTCGCTCATCTGGGGCGTGCGCGTCAACATCTGGATGAGCGTCATCGTCGGCCTCGCCGCGGTGGCGATCTTCCTCTGGAACCGTCGCCCGGGCGCTCCCGAGCCCGCCCCCTACCCTGCGGCCACCGGCGACGTGTCGGAGGTCCTTGGCGGGGCGGGCGGCCACGATGGTGCCGAGGCGGGTGCCACGGAGGGCGCGATCGACGGTGCGGACGGCGCTGGCGGAGACGGGGCGGAGGGCGACCCCGTCACCGACGAGGACGCCGCAGGGCCGGGCGCGGGAGCGCCCGAGGAGGACCCGGCCCCGAGCTGAGCGTGACGCGAGCGGACCGCTGCGGCGGTTCGGCCGTTCAGCTCGATGACGAGCTTGCGTCGGCGGCTTCGAGGGCACCCAACCCTCGGCTCGCCCAATCCTCGACCATCCGTCGGCGGGCGAGCTCCGAGTCGCCGTAGCAGCCGCACGACATCACCGAGACCAGGGTGTCATCGACCACGAACATCGTTCGAACCGCTCCGGTCTGGCGAACCACGGTCATGCCTGAGCGGTCGTCGAGGATCTTCGACTCGTAGGCCTTCGAGCAGTAGTCGGCGAGCAGGGCGCTCAGCGCGGCTCGCGCGCCGCCGTCATCTCGGAAGCGGATGAGGGAGAACGACACGACGTCGCCGCCGTCGCCGTGGCGCCAGTCGACCCCCTCTTGGTAGCCGGCCGCGGCCCACGCGGCTCGGAGCCCCGCTGGATCTTGGATGGTGGAGGGGTCGTCGTAGTCGTCGACGGTGGGGTACTCCCGCACCTCGAACGTGATCCCGTCCGTGGCGTCGAGGAAGGGCGGCATCGCTCCGGCCCGGAGCGATGCGAAGAGGTCGGCATCGGTGGTGCGGTTGGTCCACGGGCCCTCGGCCTGCGCGGTGCAGCCGTCTCCGGTGACGTTGGTGCCGGTCTCGGGTAGCGCGGCCGCTGCCCCTGGGTCGGTGGGCGCTGCGGGAGCCGACCGTTGGATCGCGCGCTGGTCGCCCGTCGTCGTGCACGCGCTCAAGAGCGCGGCGCTTGCCAGCGCGCCGCAGGCGATCGCCCTGCCAACTCGGTTCCGCCGCTGCATCACGTTCTCCGCTCTTGTCGAGTGGACCGATGGTACCGGGCGGCAGCGGGGTCGGGCAGCCCGCTCAGCTCGGGTGGCTGACCGAGCTCGGGTCGGCGATCGGGGGCTGCACCACGACGAGGACGAGGTCGACCGGGCGCTTGCGGCTGTTGGCGTAGCGGTGCGGTCGGTCGGCGTCGAACAGCACGGCGCCACCTGCCGGCACGTCGTGGTCCTCGCCGCCGACCGCCAGCGAGAGCGTTCCCGACAGCACGGCGATGAGCTCGCGCGTGCCGGGGAGGTGGCCTTCGGAGTCGTGCTCGTCTCCCGGTGCGAGGTGCCATCGCCACAGCTCGACGTGCTCGTTGCGGTCGGTGCCCATGAGCAGGTCGCCGCTCGACCCCGCTCCTCCCTCCCACAGGCGCACGACATCGTCGGCCGCGACCACGCGCACGGTGGAGGCGATGCTGAGCTCCACGAGCTGCGCCAGGGTGACGCCGAACGCATCGGCGAGCCGGCACAGCGTTCCGATGCTCGGATTCGTCCGGGCTTGCTCGATCTGGACCAGCATCCCCTTGCTGATGCCCGATCGCGTGGCGAGCTGGTCGAGGCTCCACTGGCGGTCGGTGCGCAGGTCACGCGCGTTGCGGGCGATGGCGGCGGCCACCTCGTCGGCATCGGGCACGGAGGCATCGTACCGGTCGAGCCGACCCGGCCGTCCGTGCCCGTGGATCAACAAGATGAACCAATTGGTGCATCAAAGTGTTCGGACTTGTAGAGTGAACCGTCGGGTTCATAGGAATGACCTTGCCCTTCGGCAGGCGACCCAGGATGTTCGAGGAGGGCAACGTGGCCATCGTCTTCGCGCTCAGCGCAGCGCTCGCGTACGGATCGGCGGACTTCGTGGGTGGCCTCGCTTCTCGACGGACCTCGCCGCTCGCGGTCGCGTTCGGTACCCAGGTCGGCGGCCTGGTGCTGCTCCTCGCGGCCCTTCCGATCCTCGCCGGGCGTTCGCCCGCACCTCGGGAGCTGCTCTTCGGTGCGGTCGCGGGGCTCTTCGGTGGGGTCGGGCTGGTCGTGCTCTACCGAGCGCTCGCCCGCGGGCCGATGAGCATCGTGGCCCCCACCACCGCGATCAGCGCATCGTTGGTCCCGATCGTGGCCGGCCTTGCCTCCGGCGAGCGCCCTGGTCCGGTGACCTTCGCCGGGATCGTGGTGTCGCTCATCGCCGTGGCCCTCATCACCCGGGAGCCCGTCACGGGCAGCGTCCCGCGGGGTACCGGGCGCGGCGTGATCGCCCTCGCGCTCGCCGCCGGGTCGATCTTCGGCTTGTTCTTCGTGCTCCTGCACCAGGCTGGCTCCGATGCCGGGCTCTGGCCGCTGCTGGGCGCGCGACTCGTCTCCGTGCCGCTCCTGTTCGTCCTCGCCCATCGCCAGGCGGTCGCGCTCGAGTGGACGTCGGCGAACGCGCTGCGATCCGTGCTCGTGTCCGGTGCCCTCGACATGGGGGCCAACATCCTCTACCTGCTGGCCATCCAGCACGGGATGCTCACGGTCGTGGCCGCCATCGTCGGCCTGTACCCGGCCGCCACGGTGCTGTTCGCCCAGGTCCGACTCGACGAGCGACTCGCGCGACCTCAGATCGCCGGGCTCGGCTCGGCAGCGTTGGCCGCGCTGCTCGTCGCCGTCAGCTGAAGAGGTCGCGGCGGGGCTCGTCGGTGTAGACGGGGTCGCGGCCCTCGGCGAACGCAGCCATCGCCTCGGGCAGGTTCGAGGTGAAGCCGAGCATGAGCTGGTTGCGGTCCTCGAGCTCCTGGGCGGCGGCGAGGCTCGGCACCTCGAGGTTGGCCCAGACGGTGCTCTTCGTCATCGCCAGCCCGTAGGCGGAGTAGCGGGCCATGCGTGCCGCCACCTCCACCGCCTCCTCGAGCACCCGGTCGGTGGGCAGCACCCTCGACACCAGCCCCATCCGCAGCGCCTCGGCCGCGTCCACCACCCGGCCGGTGAGCAGCAGGTCGTTCGAGTGGGCGGCGCCGACCAGCCGGGGCAGCAGCCACGACGCACCCATCTCGGTGGAGGTGAGGCCGTTGACGATGCCCGTGGCGTTGAACCGAGCGTCCTCCGCGGCGAACCGGAGCTCGGCGGCGAGCGACAGGCACATCCCCCCGCCGTAGGCGTCGCCGTTGACCGCCGCGATCACCGGCTGGTGCAGCGAGCGCATCAGCGGCGTCAGCCGGGAGTAGACGTGCATCGCCCGCTGCGCGATCTGGCCGATCTGGAGGCCGTCGATGCCGGGGACCACCCCGTGGTCCTTGAGGTCGAGCCCCGAGCAGAAGGCGCGGCCCGCGCCGGTGAGCACGACCACCCGGCAGGAGTTGTCGGACCGCACCGCATCGAAGACCTCGGCCAGCTCCACGACGAGCTCGATCGACATGGCGTTGAGCCGGTCCGGCCGGTTGAGCGTGATCACCGTGACGTGCGGCTCCGGCGACTCGACGAGCACGACCGACATGGCGACGAGGACCCCCTGGCGCGCCCCGGTGGCGCCCGGTGGTTTCTAGTCCTCGTCGAGCGCGTCGACCGACCGATCGTGGTCCAGGCGGCCTCCGGGCGGGTCGTAGGGTGCAGCACCGTGTCCGGCTTCGACGATGTCTCCCCGCCCGTCCCCAGCGACCCCGCCGCAGCCTCCGCCCCGGCGTCAGGTGCGGATCTGGAGGTCCAGGTCGATGGCGAGGTCGAGGTCGACCTGGCGGCGTTCCTTCCCGAGGGCGTGAGCGTCGCAGCCTATGGAGCCGCCGAGGTCGACGAGGTCGACGAGGTCGCCGAGGGCGAGGGAGCCGGCGAGCTGGCCTCCGCGCCACGCGGCTCGAGCGGCGTCGACCTCGATGCGCTGCGCCAGATCGAGCTCGACCTCGATGCCGTGGACGCCGCCATCGCCGCGCTCGACGCCGGCACCTACGGCATCGACCCGGAGACGGGGGAGCGCATCGACGACGCGCTCCTCGCCGCGGACCCGACCCGGGTCAGCTGAACAGCCGGCCGTCTGGGAACGGCTCGGGCGCGACCTCGTCCGCGTCCCCTGGCTCCAACCGGTTCGCCGCCGCGGGCTCGTCGCCCGCCTCGGGCGCGTCGCTCGCGGCGGCGCTCGGCGCGATGCCGTCGGACTTGGCGATGAGGTAGCCCTCGGCTCGCTCGGCCAGGGGGTTGCGGGCCACCAGCGCGTCGAACGCGGGCCCGTGGCCGGACTCCACGAGGTGGGCGAGCTCGTGGACGATGACGTGGTCGATGACCCAGGTGGGGAACGAGGCCATCCGGTCCGAGATGCGGACCGTGCCCGTCGACGGCGTGCACGACCCCCAGCGGTGCTCCTGGTTCGACACCCAGCGGATCTCCCTCGGTCGGGGGAGGTCGAAGCGGCGGGCGAGCGTGCGGGCCCGGGCTGCGAGGTCGATCGCCTCGGCGGCCCCCGCCCGCTCGTAGCGCCGACGGAACACCTCCACCAGCCGTCGCTCCTCGGCCTTGGACGCACGCGCCGGGATGCGCACCTCCAGCACGCCGTCGACCATGCGGGCCTGGGCGGTCTTGCGCCGCTTGGCGCTGCGGATGACGGTGACCTCCACCGCCGGGCTCAGATCCGGTCGGCTTCGATGGCGAGGGTCTGCGAGGGATCGACGAGGTCGAGGCGCGGACCGACCGTGAGCCGATCGGCGACGACCTCGATCCACACCGCCCCGAGGTTGGACAGCCGCCCTCGATCGGGGGCGCCCAGGTGCCGCTCGATGGCGTACATGACGCCGCCGTGGGTGACCGCCAGCACGTCCCCGTCGGGCACCAGACGGCCCATGGCGAGGAGCGCGACCTCGACGCGATCCCACAGCGCGGCGTCGGACTCCCACCCGGCGGGCCAGTCGGGGCGACCGTCGTCGCCGGGCTGGTACCCGCCGGGGTCGTCGGGCAGCAGCCCCGGGAACGCTTCGTGGATCTCGGGGCGGGTCAGGCCGGACAGCGGGCCGGCGTCGCGCTCGCGCAGCCGGGCTTCGGTGACCACCGGTTCGATGCCGAGGACGCGGGCGATGATGGCCCCGGTGTCGGCCGCCCGCTCGAGGTCGGAGGTGACGATGGCGTCGACCGTGCCGATGGCCGCGGCCGCGGCCGCGGCTTGCAAGCGCCCCCGCTCCGACAGCGGTGGATCGGCCTGCCCCTGCCACCGTCCGTCGGCGTTCCAGATCGATTCACCGTGGCGGACGAGGAGCAGGCGGGTCATGGCCGCCCCACCGTACCGGCTCCCCCGGTGGGGCTCGCCGGGGTGGGCATCGGTAGGCTCGCTTCTCGCCATGGCCGTCCTCCGGCTCTTCGCCGCCGCTCGCACCGCTGCCGGCACCGCCCGAGACCTCGTGCCGGGTGCCACCGTCGGCGCCATCGTCGCCACCGCCACCGAGCGGTACGGCGACGAGTTCGCCGCGGTCGTGCCCACGTGCGCGGTCTGGCTCAACGGCGAGCCCGCGCCGCTCGATCGTGCCGTGGGCGACGCGGACGAGGTCGCCCTGCTGCCACCCGTGTCGGGCGGTGCCCGGTGACCCCGACCGACGGTGGCGACGGCGGTCGCGCCCCTCGGCGTCCGCCGCGCCCAGCCCGTGGCGACGGCGCGGCCGCGGCGAGCGATCCGACCGCCGGTGCGCCGGCGCGTCCGCCGCG
The DNA here is from genome assembly GCA_039812605.1 of Acidimicrobiia bacterium. Classification (GTDB taxonomy): domain Bacteria; phylum Actinomycetota; class Acidimicrobiia; order Acidimicrobiales; family Iamiaceae; genus Aquihabitans. The sequence goes on from JBDIAX010000040.1 coordinate 14,324, forward strand.
CCCACCCAGGGAACGCGCTCCGGTGTCGTCCGTCCCGGCGGCCCCGGCCCAGGCTCCGCCCCGGGCCGCCCCTGCGCCGCCGACGCGCGCGCCGGCACCCTCGTCGCCGGCATCGACGCAGGTGACCTTCGACGACGCCGTGCCCACCGCGTCCGCCGCCGTCGCCGCGCCCACCGCCCACCGCCGCACCCGAGGCCCAGCGCGGCGTCCGGCGCCATCGTCCACCGGTGCCGATGCGACGGCGCCGGCCGCCGAGACCCACACCGGGCGCCTCCGTCGGATCCGGGCGCAGCGGCCATCGGTGGAGGACCTGGTCCCGCCCGAGCCCGACCACTCCTCGGCGTTCCGGCGTCGGTACGGCATCTTCTACGACACGCAGGGCTGGAAGTGCACGATGGGCTTCCTGTGGGCGGTCGCCGTCGCTGGCGCGCTCTGGCCCCAGGCGCTGCGTCCGTGGGGCCTCGCCGTGCTGTACGGGGCGGTGGCCGGGGCCGCCGCGGCCCAGGTCGTGGACGGGACCCGTGGCGACCACGCCGGGCCCGATCGGGTGATCGCCGGGCTCGGTGCGTCCGCGCTCGCGGTGGCTGCCACGCTCGGCGCCCAGGCGCTCGGACTCGGCTACCTCGTGCTCGTCGCCGCCGCGCTCTCGACGACGGTGGCCACTCCCGAGCCCGGCCGTCTCCCCATCCCACGAGCCGGCTCGATCGTGCTCGCGGCCGGCTTCGCCGGCGGCGCGGCGGCATCGCTCGTGCTGTTGGCCGACTACGAGATCGGCGCGCTCATCATCCTGCTGGTGTTCGTGATGGCCTACGACGCCAGCGACTTCATCGTCGGGTCTGGGGCCAGCAGCGCCATCGAGGGCCCGGTGGCCGGGATGCTGATGATGGCGCCGATCGCGGTCGGGTTCGCCCTGCTGAAGGTGCCGCCGTTCCGGGGTGCCGACATCGCGACGTTCGCGGTGCTGGCGATGGTGGCGTTCCCGGCTGGTCAGATCCTGGCGTCGGCGCTGCTGCCCAAGGCCAGCTACCACGCCCCCGCGCTGCGACGCCTCGACACCCTGCTGATCGCCGCGCCCACGTGGGCCGGGCTGGTCGGGCTGTACCTCGTCAACGCCACCTGACGGAGCCGGTCCGCCCCGACCGTGCGGGCCGTTGCTCGCGGTGCGGGCACTACAGTCGGCCATAGCCGCGCGTGCGTGCGCAACGGGAGACGCCATGGACACCGAGCTCGATCGGATCCTCGCCGAGGACTACCTCGTCGGCTTGGAGGACCGCTCCACCGACGAGCTGCGCGCCTTGCGCTCGGCGTGCCAGGCGGTGGAGACCCAGCTGTCGTACCTGCGCCGGATGGTGCAGGGCCGCCACGACATCGTCGCCGGGGAGCGGGCCCGCCGCGAGCACGGTGGCGATCGCTACGACGTGGCCGACCTCGTCGACCGCCTGCCCGAGATCCTCGCCGATCGCATCCACGCCCCCGGCCCGGGCCGGTTGCCCGCGAGCATGGAGCCCGGCGAGATCCATGGCGCGCTGGCCGACCGCCTCGCCGCGATCACCAAGGGCGTGCCCATCGAGTCGCCCGGCGATGCCGACGACGAGGCGCTCGATCGAGCGGCCGGCGAGCTCGGCGATCTGGAGGTCGAGGTCTCGGCGCTGCGTCGTCGCTTGTTCGACCGCATCGACGCGGTCCAAGAGGAGATCACCCGGCGGTACCGCACCGGTGCCGCCCGGGTGGACGACCTCTTGGCCAAGGGCGATTGACCGAGGCGCTCCGGAGGCCGGCGGTCGGGTCCGAGGCATCGGTCGGGGCGGGGCGAGGCTGCCGATGCGCGGCGGCGGTCGCGATCGCGGTGGTCGCGTGCGCCTCGGCGCTGTTGCCGGCGCGGGCCGACGCCCAGAGCTGGTCGCCCGGCGATGGCACCACTGCCGGGACGGAGGTGGTCCCGGCGGAGCCGTCGACATCCGAGGCTGCCCTGGGGCCGGTCGGCGCGTCGCCCCTGGCGCAGGAGCCGGTGAGCACCCTCAACGACAACGGCGCCTGGTCCTGGTTCCAAGGCGAGCGCGCGATCATCACGGCCTCGGGTGACCTGCTGGTCGGCTCGACCCCCTCGGGCACCGGGACGTCGGGAGCGACCCGGGGCGGGGCGGTCGAGGTGACCACCGCCGACGCGTCGACGCTCGCGGTCGAGCGGATCGACCGCCTCGCCCACGCCGGGAGGTACCGGTCCGACGACCACGTCGCTCCTGGCCTCCTCGAGCTCCCGAGCGGTCGGGTGGTCGCCTCCTGGGCCGGTCACAACGACGATCGGCTGAAGCACAGCGCCACGCTCGACACCGTCGACGTCGGGTGGACCGTGAACGCCCCCTCGACGCGGGGGCTCGGCACGACCTACTCGAACCTGGTCGACCTCCCCGCGGAGAACGGGGGCCGGGGCCGCCTCTACGACTTCTACCGATCCGAGAGCCAGGCGGTGAACGCGCTGGTCTCCGACGATGGCGGCCGGACCTGGCGCTACGGCGGCATCCTGGTGAAGAACCCTCCGCTGTACCCGTACATCCGGTTCGCGTCGAACGGGGTCGACCGGATCGACTTCGTGGCCACCACGGGGAACCCGCAGTCGGTCTGGGGCAGCAGCGTTCGCGCGGGCTACCTGAGCGGGGGCGTGATCCACGCGACGGATGGCACGCCGCTGGGCACGCTCGGCACCGGGGTCGAGTGGTCCCAGCTCCTCCCGGTCGCCTCCGGGGTCCCGGCCGACATCGAGGGCCCCGATGTCGACGTGTGGGTCTCCGACATGGCGGTGCTCGAGGGCAACCCGGTCGCCCTGCTCACGGTGAAGCGCAGCGGATCCCCTTCGGTCGAGGGGCGCCAGTACCACCAGGAGTACCTGTTCGCGCGCTGGGACGGCGCCGCCTGGACGACGTCGAGGATCGGTTGGGGCGGTTCGGAGCTCTACTCGGGCCAGCCCTCCTACTCGGGCAACCTCACGTTCGACCAGCGCGACCCCCGTCGCGTCTTCCTCTCGTCGAACGTCGATCCCCGCTCGGGCGATGAGCTCCGATCCCAGGCGGACGGCAGGTCGCACTGGGAGGTCTACGAGGCGCGGTCCGACGGTGCGGGAGGCCCCTGGGAGATCACGTCGATCACCGCTGACTCCACCGTCGACAACCTCCGTCCGGTCCACGTCTCGGGCCACGGCCGATCGGCGCTGGTTTGGCTGCGCGGGACCTACACGACCTACAGCGACTACGACCTCGATGTCGTCGGCGTCGCCGACCAGCGCGCCGCGACCGAGCCGACGGACGCCGCGCCACGGACCCGGATCGCTCGCACCGTGAAGGTCGGCGTGGGGCGCTGGACGGGCACCGCGAGCGCTGGGGTGTTCGTGGTCGCCTCCAACCTCGATGGCAGCGGGTTCCTCCTGCCGGCGGGACGGGGCCAGGCACGGACCTTCATCGACGTCCCGCTCACCAAGCGCTACGCGCCGGTCGCCTTCGACCCCGACGGCGACGGCCGCGACAGCGTGCTGCTCGTCGACCCGGATGGGGGTGGCACCCACCAGGTGGTGTCCTACGGGGCAGGCGATGTCGAGGTCTCCACGCTCGTCGGGCCAGCAGGCGCGGGCCCGCTCGTGGGCGACTTCGATGGCGACGGTCGCGACGACGTCCTCTGGTACGCGCCCGGGCCATCGGCCGATCGGCTCGACCTGGCCTCCGGGCTGCAACGGCGCGTCTCCGTCGGGGGCCGCTATCGACCGGTCGTGGGCGACTTCGACGGCGATGGGCGAGACGACGTCGCGTGGTACGCCAGCGGTGGCGCAGCGGACTACGTCTGGTTCGGTGGCGCGTCCGGCTGGTTCACCAGCGTGCGGGTGAGCGTCTCGGGCTCCTACGTCCCGCTCGTGCTCGACGTGGACGGCGACGGCCGCGACGACGTCGTCTGGCAGTCCGGCGACATCCGCCGCCGGTCCTACCTCTGGACCTCCGCGGGACGAAGGTTCACCTCGTCGCTGTGGGCGTCGGCGACGACGCTCGCCGTCGCCGGCGACTTCGATGGGGACGGTCGCGACGACCTCCTGTTCGATCGGAGCGGCGACCTGCCCGACAGCTGGTGGTGGTCGGCCGGAGCCGGCTGAGCGCCGTCGTCCTCGGTCGCGCCGGTGGCGCAGGTCTCGCCCGGCGTGCTCGCGGAAGGCGAAACCTCGCTCGCGCCGGTTGTGGTCGCGCCACCACCGGGCAATACCCTGGACCGCCATGAACGAGCTGGAGACGCGCTGGCGCGACCTGGGGGAGTTCATCCGCGACCAACGGCGGATCGGCCACCTCTCGCTGCGGAAGCTCTCCGAGATGGCCGGCATCTCGAACCCGTACCTCAGCCAGATCGAGCGCGGGCTGCGCAAGCCGTCGGCCGAGATCCTCCAGCAGATCGCCCGTGCCCTCGAGATCAGCTCGGAGACGCTCTACATCCGCGCCGGCATCCTCGAGGAGCGCGAGGGGGACACGGACCTCATCACCGAGATCCGCCGCGACCTCTGGCTCAGCGAAGAGCAGAAGAAGACCCTCGTGCAGATCTACGAGTCGTTCCGCGCCGAGCGACGTGCCGCCGGCTTCGAGCCGGAGCTGGTCGGCCAGGGGCGCCTCGACGACGAGATCGGTGACCTCGCCACGGCCGACGACCTCGACGCCGACGGCGCGGATGCCGATTCGGAATCCGAGGCGCTCGCCGGGCGTTGACCACCCCGTGGCCCCGGTGACCGAGCTCGCCGTCCTCTCGCTGCACTCGTCCCCGCTGACCCAGCCGGGGACGGGCGACAGCGGTGGGATGAACGTGTACGTGCGCGAGCTGGCGGCCGCGCTCGCCCAGTCGGGCGTGTCCACCACGGTGTACGTGCGCGGCTGGGACGACGGCCTCCCCCGCGAGGTGGCGGTCGAGCCGGGGTTCCGGGTCGTGCACGTCGACGCAGGCCCTGCAGACCTCCCCAAGGAGGCGCTGCCCGAGGTGGTCGACGCCTTCGCCGACGGCGTGGCCGCCGAGCTGGCCCGTCGCCCCGCCGACGTCATCCATGCCAACTACTGGCTCTCGGGCGTGGCCGGCCACCGCCTGAAGCACGAGCTCGACCTGCCCCTCATCTCCACGTTCCACACCCTCGCTCGGGTGAAGGCCGACACCGGAGACCCCGAGCCCCAGCGGCGCATTGAGGCGGAGGCGCAGGTCATCGGCTGCTCCGACGTGATCCTCGCCAACTCGGTGGAGGAGGTGGCCCAGCTCGAGGCGCACTACGGCGCCGATCCGGCTCGCATCGAGATCGTGGCGCCCGGGGTGGAGCACGCGTTCTTCTCGCCGGGCGACCAGCGTGGGGCCCGACGAGCGCTCGGCTTCGGCAACCACCCGATCCTGTTGTTCGTCGGGCGCATCCAACCGCTGAAGGGGCTCCAGGTCGCGGTCGGTGCCCTGGCCGCGCTGCACCGACCCGACGCCGAGCTCGTGGTGGTCGGCGGGCCCAGCGGGGCCGACGGGCATGCCGAGCTCGCCGCCGTGCTCGACCTCGCCGAGCGGCTCGGCGTTCGCCAGCAGGTCCGCTTCGTGCCGCCGCAGCCGCACCACCTGCTCTCCACCTACTACCGGGCGGCCGACGTCGTGCTCGTCCCCAGCCGCAGCGAGAGCTTCGGGCTCGTCGCGCTCGAGGCGGCGGCCTGCGGCGTGCCCGTGGTGGCCGCAGCGGTGGGCGGGTTGCGGACCCTCGTCGACGACGGCCGCACCGGCTTCCTCGTCGACGACCGCTCGCCCGAAGCCTTCGCGGACCTGGCCCGCGCGCTCATCGAGGACCCAGCGCTCGCCCTGCGGATCGGCACCGCGGCGGTGGAGCGCGCTCGCACGTACACGTGGCGCGCCGCCGCGGCCAAGCTCCAGCGCATCACGTCCGACCTCGCCAACCGCTCGTTGGTGGACTGCGCCCGGTGAACGACCCGCTCCCCGAGGCCGAGCTCGACCGCATCGAGGCGCTCATCGACGCGTGGGCCCAGCGCGAGCTCGTCGGCAACCCGGTGGTCGAGGCCGTGGAGCGCGCGCCGCGATCGGAGGCGAGGCGCTGGTACGTGCGCATCCGGGGGGAGGAGAAGGACGTCTCCACCATCTGGCTCACGCTCCGCCAGCGCACGCTCCACTACGAGACCTACGTGATGCCCGCTCCCGAGGAGAACCACGCGCCGCTGTACGAGCACCTGCTGCGTCGGAACCTGAAGCTCAACGGGATGGCCTTCACGATCGGCGTGGAGGACGCGGTCTTCCTCCAGGGCCAGCTGCCCGCCGAGGCGGTCACCGACCACGAGCTCGACCGCATCCTCGGCTCGTTCTACGCCTACGTGGAGCAGTGCTTCCGGCCGGCGTTGCGCATCGGCTTCGCCTCCCGGTTCTCAGGGTGACATCGTTCACCTTCATATCCTCTTGATCTCTTTCACGCCGCCTGGCTAGGGTGTCGCTCGCTGGCGACGGCGGAGCATCGGGAAGGTGCACGCCACCCGCCGGCCCTGCGTCGGTCCCGTCGTCGATCCTCCCTCCCCCCTTCGGCGGCGGGGCCGGACGCAGCTTCCATCTAGCCTGCGGTCCATGACGAAGCTGGTGATCGTGGGCGGCGGGAAGATGGGCGAGGCCCTGCTCGGCGGCCTGCTCGCCGGGGGCTGGGCCCCTGCGTCGGAGATCACGGTGGTGGAGCCGGCGGCCGCCCGGCGCGACGAGCTCGCCGCCCGGTTCGAGGGCCTCGTCGTCACCGACGCGCCCGTCGCCGCCGATGGCGCCATCGTCGCCGTCAAGCCCCAGCTCGTGACCGGCGTCTGCCGCCAGCTCGGCGAGGTCGGGGTGGGTCGGGTGCTGTCGATCGCGGCCGGGGTCCGCCTCGCCACCATCGAGGGCGCGCTCCCCACGGGCACCCCCGTCGTGCGGGCGATGCCGAACACCCCCTCGCTCGTCGGCATGGGGGCCGCAGCCATCGCTGGCGGTGCGGCGGCCAGCGACGACGACCTCGCCTGGGCGGAGGGCATCCTCGGATCCGTCGGCGTCGTGGTGCGGGTGGGGGAGGACAAGATCGACGCCGTCACCGGCCTGTCGGGCTCCGGGCCGGCCTACGTGTTCCTCATCGCCGAGGCGCTCATCGACGCCGGCGTGCTCGTGGGCCTGACCCGAGACGTCGCCACCGAGCTCGCCGTGCAGACGCTGCGCGGGTCGGCGGAGCTGCTCGCCACGGGCATCGCGCCGTCCGAAGCCCGCGGCAACGTCACGTCGCCCGGCGGCACCACCGCGGCGGGCCTGCGCGCCCTCGAGGCCGGCGCGGTCCGCTCCGCCATCATCGACGCCGTGGTCGCCTCCGCGGCCCGAGCCGCCGAGCTGGGCTGACCGCAGCCTCGGTTCTCGGTGCACTTGGGGTCGCAGGGCGACCCCGTCCACACCGAGAACCAGTGCCGGCCCGGTTCTTGGGACGGGCGTGGTCGTGGGGCGACCACGGTGGTCCCGAGAACGCGTGCGGCCCGGTTCTTGGGACGGGCGTGGTCGTGGGGCGACCACGGTGGTACCGAGAACGCGTGCGGCCCGGTTCTTGGGACGGGCGTGGTCGTGGGGCGACCACGGTGGTACCGAGAACCGACGGCGGAGGCATCGGGCGCCGCCCGGGCTGGGGAAGCGAGGAGGTGGCGCCGTAGGGTCGATGGCCTGTGGCGCGCTTCGACACCATCTCCTTCCTGAGCGACTACGGGCGCACCGACGAGTTCGTGGGCGTCGTGCACTCGGTGATCCGCCAGCTCGCCCCCGAGGTGCGCGTCATCGACGTCACCCACGACGTTCCCGCCCACGACGTCCGCGCCGGAGGCCTCACCCTCGCCCGTTCGGCCCAGTACCTCGCGCCTGGGGTCGTGCTGGCGGTGGTCGACCCGGGGGTCGGCACCGCTCGGCGGGCCATCGCCGTCGAGGTGGGCGACGGCTCGTCGTACCTCGTCGGCCCCGACAACGGGCTGCTCGCCCCGGCGGTCGCCATGGTCGGCGGTGCCACCCGGGCGGTGCTGCTCGACAACCTCGAGTACCAGCTCCCCGCGCCCGGCCCCACCTTCGCGGGGCGCGACATCTTCGCCCCGGCGGCTGCCCACCTCTGCAACGGCGTGGACCTCCTCGACCTGGGGCCGGAGCTCGACGTCCACGGCCTCATGCCCGGGCTCATGCCGATCACCCAGGAGGAGGACGGGACGGTCATCGCCGAGGTGCTGTGGACCGACGCCTTCGGCAACCTCCAGCTCAACGTCGACCCAGACCAGATCGAGGCCTATGGCGAGCGCGTCGAGCTGCGCTTCGACGGACGCGTCCGCACCGGCATCCGCCACGACACCTATGCCGACATCCCCACCGGGGTCGTCGGGCTGGTGGTCGACTCCTACGGGCTCGTGTCGATCGCGCTCGACCGGACGTCCGCAGCCGACGAGCTCGGCATCGGCACCGGCGACGAGGTCGTGCTCGCGGCCATCCCCGATGGCGCGCAGGCGGCCCCCACCACCGGCGTCGTCACCCCCGTCAGCTTGAAGGAGAAGCCATGAGGCCTGCGACCACCATCGTGCTCGCCGTGCTGCTCGCCGCGATCCTCCTCGCGGCCACCATTCAGCTCGTCTTCTTGACCTGACCCGTGCGGCTCGGGCCGTGGTGCCGCTGGGCCGGGTTCGGTTCTCGGTGTGGCTGTGGTCGATCCTCGACCAGCCGCACACCGAGTTCGGTCCGTGGCGGCGGACGCTAGAGGCGCGCCGCCATGCGGTCGCGGGTGAAGGCCCGAGCGCCGCGGATGTTCAGCCAGGCCGCGATCGCCCAGATGATGCAGCCGGCCACGAAGGTGGGCATCGCCCCCGCGAGCATCAGCCCGGTGGTCTGGCTCACCGCCAAGATCACGAGCGGGAGCACCACCGCACCGCCGAGCTGCTGGGCCTCTTGCGTGTTGCTGACCCGGATGGACACGCGCACCATGATCCCCAGCCCCACCGCGGCCACGCCCGGCGCGATCCAGAGGATGAGGATCGCCCAGAGCCGCGTGGGGACGAACACCCGGTGCATCACCGGCCAGGCCACGGCGTTGGCGACCACGCTGTAGATCGCGAACCCGATCCACGAGACCGCCACGGAGGGCAGGAACGCCACGAGGAGCTTGGCGATGTACACGTCGCGGTCGCGCACCGGGAGGTGCAGGAGCGACTCCAGGGTCTTGCGCTCCTTCTCGCCGGCGAACGCGTCGCCGGCGAGCACCGCGGACACCATCAGCGGCACGATGAGGAACAGCGGCGCGACGAGGTAGCCGAGCACGAGGACCACCAGCTGCTCCTGGGCCGGCAGCCCGAGGATCGGGCGGGTGAGCTCGGTGGGGAGGAGGTCGAGGAACCGGTTCAGCCGCAGCTCGCGGTCGTTGGCGGCGTAGCCGATCGACGCCGGGAGGATCACGAGCAGCACCACCGGGACCACGAGCATCGGCAAGATGACCGCTTTGGACCTGCTCACCGCCTGCAGGTCCTTGCGCAGCACGGCTCGCACCGCGCTCCAGTTCGTTCCGGCCTTGCGGCCGCCGGTCGGTGCCGAGGTCACGGCGTCACCTCGGCGCCGGTTCCGACCGCAGCCTGCGCGCCGACCTTGGCCTCGATGGCGAAGTAGAGGTCCTCGAGGTTCGGGTCGCGCGGGGCGACGCCGTAGACCGAGGCGCCGGCACCGACGCACGCGGCGACCACCGCAGGGACGTCATCTCGGCCCGTGGTCCGCACGAGGGCCCCGCGGCTGGTCGGGACGGCCTGCTGGACCGCATCGAGGGCCGACACCGCGGCGAGGACCTCCCGGGGCGCCTCCCCACCGAGGTCGAGCTGCACCTCGAACGCCGTCCAAAGCTCCGCGGCGAGCGCGTCGGGCGTGCCGAACGCGTGCAGCACGCCCTGGAACAGCACGGCCATGCGCGAGGCCAGCTTCCCGGCCTCGCCGAGGAAGTGGGTGCAGAGCACCACGGTGCGGCCGTGGTCGGAGGCGAGCGAGCCGATGAGGTCGACGACGTCACGGGTTGCGGCGGGGTCGAGGCCCGAGGTCGGCTCGTCGAGGAACAGCAGCTCGGGGTCGTGGAGCAGCGCTCGGGCGAGGGCGACGCGCTTGCGCTGGCCCGTGGAGAACCCCTGCACCTTGACGTCGGCTCGGTGCGACATCCCGAAGCGCTCGAGCAGCTCCCCTCCGCGCCGACGAGCCTCGTCGCCCGACATCCCGCGCAGGCGACCGACGAACTCCAGGTTCTCCAGCGCGGTGAAGCGCTCGTCGAGGCCGGCGTTCTCCGTGAGCACCCCGGTGCGGCTGCGGAGATCGTCGCCGTCGGTCCACGGGTCGAGCCCGAGCACGGTCGCCCGGCCGCTGTCGGGGACCAGCACCCCGTTCAGCAGCCGCATGGTGGTGGTCTTGCCGGCCCCGTTCGGTCCGAGCAGGGCGAGCACCTCGCCACGGTCGACGTCGAGCGTCAGCCGGTCGAGCGCCACACCTGACGGGAACGAGCGGGTCAGCTCCTCGCAGTCGATGACCCGTTCGCGTGCCCCCATGGTTCCGCAGTGTGCCAGCCCGACCTCCGCTCGCCTCGAACTTCGTGTGCGGGGGAGCCCGATCGGGACCGATCCCACACGAAGTTCGCGGGAGGGTCGGGAGGAGGGGTCGCGGGGAGGGGCGGGCGGAGGGGGCGGGCGTGGTCGGGCGGACGGGCTGGGAGTGGATCGGGCGGTCGGGGGGCGAACGTGCTGGACTGGTAGGCGGCCAGCCGGCCACCCCGACCTCGAGGTGCCCTCCGTGAACCTTGCCGCCATCATCGATCCCCACCCCGCCGAGGCCACGGCGCTCATCTCGCGGGGTCGCACCACCACCTACGGCGAGCTCCGCTCGCAGGTCGGAGGGCTGCGTGGCGGGCTGGTGGGGCTGGGCATCGACCCCGGCGATCGCGTCGGCATCCTCTGCGCGAACAACTGGTACTTCGTCGTCTCCTACCTCGCGGTCCTCGGCGCGGGCGGCGTGGCCGTCCCGCTCAACCCGCTCAGCCCGGCGCGCGAGCTCGAGCGTGAGCTGGCGGCGGTCGGGGCCCGTGCGCTCATGGTCGGCCCCTCGGGTCGGGCCACCGTCGCGGGCATCGATCGCACCAAGCTCCCCGTGCTCGAGTTCGTCATCGAGGCCGAGGGCAACGGCGACCACGCGCTCGCGCTCGATTCGCTGCTCGCCGCCGAACCCACCCCGATCGTCGCCCGGGACGACGACGACCTCGCGGTCCTGATCTTCACCAGCGGCACCGCCGGCTCGCCGAAGGCGGCCATGCTCAGCCACGGCAACCTCCTGGCCAACATCGACCAGGTGATCGGCCTGCGCGGCGAGGGCGACCCCGGCGACGTGGGCTTCGGGGTGCTGCCGATGTTCCACATCTACGGGCTCAACGTCGTGCTCGGCTCCGCGCTGCGGGCCGGGGCCTCGGTCCTGCTCGTGGAGCGATTCGATCCGACCTCCGCCCTCGAGGCCATCCAGAAGCACGGGGTCACGGTGCTCGGCGGCGCGCCGCAGATGTGGGCCGTCTGGTCCCAGATGCCCGATCTGCCCGCCGACGCCTTCTCGTCCGTAAAGATCGCCACCTCGGGGGCCGCCTCGCTCGACCCCGCGGTGGCGCGGGCGATCCACGACCGCTTCGGCCTCGAGCTGGGCCAGGGCTACGGCCTCACGGAGGCGTCGCCGGTGGTCACCGCGTCGGTGGGCCTGCCGTTCCGGCCGGGATCGGTGGGCGCCCCCGTCGACGGCGTGCAGATGCGCCTGGTGGACGGCGACGGCACCGACGTGCTCGTGGGCGACCCCGGCGAGATCTTGGTGAAGGGCCCGAACGTGTTCCAGGGGTACTGGAACGACGCCGAGGCCACCCGCGCTGCCATCGACGACGACGGCTGGCTCCACACCGGCGACATCGCACTGGTCGACGACGAGGGGTTCCTGTACCTCGTCGATCGGGCGAAGGACCTCATCATCGTGTCGGGTTTCAACGTGTTCCCGGCCGAGGTCGAGGAGGTGCTCCTCGAGCTCGACGGCATCCGCGAGTGCGCGGTGGTCGGCGTGCCGCACCCCCACACGGGCGAGTCCGTGAAGGCGTTCGTGGTGGTCGAGCCCGGGCACGCGCTCGAGGAGGACGCCATCATCGAGTTCTGCGCCCGCCACCTCGCTCGCTACAAGTGCCCTCAGAAGGTCAACTTCGTCGACGAGCTCCCGCAGAACCTGTCGGGCAAGGTCCTGCGCCGCGCCCTGCGCTGACACCCACTTCGTGACCATGTGAATCGGCGCACTAGCGTCGACCGGGCCATGTCGGACCGTGCCCGCCACATCCCCGAAGCGACCGTCGCCCGACTGCCGGTGTACGTGAGGAGCCTGGCGGAGCTGGTCGACGAGAAGATCGCCACGGTGTCCTCCGAGCGCCTCGCGGAGATGGCCGGGGTCAACGCGGCGAAGGTCCGCAAGGACCTCAGCTACCTCGGCTCCTACGGCACCCGAGGCGTCGGCTACGACGTCGAGTACCTGCTGTTCCAGATGAGCCGCGAGCTCGGCCTCACCCACGACTGGCCCGTGGCCATCGTCGGTGCCGGCAACCTCGGCTCCGCCCTCGCCAACTACGGGGGCTTCACCCAGCGAGGGTTCCCCGTCGTCGCCATGTTCGACTCGGATCGGGCGAAGGTCGCCAAGCGCGTGCACGGCGTGCTGGTCCACCACACCGACGACATCGTCGAGGTGGCGTCCGAGCTCGAGATCGGCATCGGCGTGATCGCCACGCCGGCGGCGGCCGCCCAGGACGTGGCCGACAAGCTCGTGGCGGCGGGGGTGGGCTCGATCCTGAACTTCGCCCCGGCGGTCATCGCGGTGCCCGACGGGGTCTCGCTGCGCAAGGTCGACCTGGCCCTCGAGCTCCAGATCCTCAGCTTCTACCAGGAGCACCGCGAACCACCGTCGTGACCCTCGAGCGCATCGGTAGCGTGGGCGCATGACCGACGTGCCATCTGACCCCGCCGCCGAGATCCCCGTCCCTGCGGCTGCCGCGCCGGCGGTCGAGGTCGATGAGGCAGCGGAGTTCCCGGTCGGGGGCGACCAGATCATCGGCATGTCGTTCGACAAGGTCACCCGGGCCGAAGAGGTCCTGCTCGCGCTGGTGCACCTCCAGCAGGAGGGCGAGATCGCGATGGCGGACGCCGTCATCGCGACCAAGGGCGACGACGGCCGCGTCCACATCCACCAGACCATCGATCCGACGCCGGGCGTCTCCGCGCTCCGAGGGTCGTTCTGGGGCGCGCTGGTGGGCGCCATCATCGGCGGTCCGGTGTTCCTGGCCGGCGCGCTGGTCGGTGCTGGCAGCGGCGCGCTGATGGCGAAGCTGGTCGACCTGGGCCTCGACGATCGCTGGGTGAAGCAGGTGGGCGAGTGGCTCGATCCCGGCACCTCCGCGCTCCTGCTGCTCGTGAACCAGGAGGTGCGGCCCGCGGTCGTCAAGGAGCTCGGCCGCTACGAGGGGCGCGTCCTCTACTGCACCTTCCCCGACCCGGTTCGTGCCGAGCTCGAGGCGGCGCTGGGGAACGGCGGCTGATCCGTGGCGGCGCGCTACCCGCTCATGCTCGACCTCGAAGGCCGTCCGTGCCTGGTGGTCGGAGGCGGGGCGGTCGCGACGCGCAAGGTGCTCGGCCTGCTCGGCTCGGGTGCCCAGGTCACCATCGTCTCGCCCGCGCTGAGCGCACCGCTCGCGCAGCTCGCGGCGGTCGGTTCCGTGCGCTGGGCCGAGGGTCGGTACGCATCGCTCGCCCGCGCCGACGACGGGCGACCGTGGGCGTTCGTGGTGGCCGCCACCGACGAGCCCGAGGTCAACGACCAGGTCGTCGCCGACGCCGAGCGGGCCGGCACCTGGGTCAACCACGCCGGCTCCTCCGATGGAGGCCCCGCGGCGGTTCCCGCCTCGCGGGCGGCGGGCCGGCTGACCGTCGCCGTGTCCACCGCCGGCGCGCACCCCGCGGCAGCCTCGTGGCTCTGCGACCGGGCGGTCGACGCCCTCGGCACCGAGGTCGAGGTCTTGCTCGACCTGGTGGTGGCGGTGGCGGCGGAGGATCGTGCGGCCGGAGGCACCGGTGCCCGTCCCGATTGGCGGCAGGCCGTGGATTCGGGAACACTTGAACTGATCCGCGAAGGCCGTGTGGCCGAAGCCAAGGAGCGCCTGCAGGCGTGTCTGTCGTCGTCATCGGACTGAACCACCGCACCATGCCGCTCGACCTGTTCGAGCGCATGACCGTGGATGGCGCGCGCCTGCCCAAGGCCCTGCACGATCTGAGCTCGCGCGAGCACGTCGGCGAGGTCGTGGTCCTCTCCACCTGCAACCGCACCGAGGTGTACGCGCTCGCCGAGCGCTTCCACGGCGCCTACGCCGACGTGCGCAACTTCTTGTCCGAGCTGGCGTTCGTCACGCCCGACGAGTTCGCCGACCACCTCTACGTCCACTACGACACCGAGGCCGTCCGCCACCTGTTCTCGGTCGCGTCGGGGCTCGACTCCGCGGTGCTCGGCGAGGCCGAGATCCTCGGGCAGGTCCGCAGCGCGTGGGAGAAGGCCGGCGAGGAGGCCTCGTCGGGACCGGTGCTCAACCTGCTGTTCCGCCACGCGCTGGAGACCGGCAAGCGGGCGCGCACCGAGACCGAGATCGCTCGGGGCACCGCGTCCGTGTCGCACGCTGCGGTCGAGATGGCGGCGGAGCGGCTGGGCGACCTCACCGGCAAGCGGGTCCTGATCATGGGCGCCGGCGAGATGGCCGAGGGCATGGCCACCGCGCTGCGGGGCGCCGGCGTCGCCGACGTGCTGGTGGCCAACCGCACCTGGCGCAAGGCGCGGACCCTTGCCGATCGGGTCGGCGGCCAGGCCGTGCGCCTCTCCGACCTGCCCGCCGCGCTGCTCGAGGTCGACCTCCTCCTCACCAGCACGGGCTCGCTCGTTCCGGTGGTCGAGCACGACGACTTCGCTCCGGTCATGGCCGAGCGCGCCGGGCGCCCGTTGCTCATCGTCGACATCGCGGTCCCTCGCGACGTCGATCCCGCGGTCGCCCACCTGCCCGGCGTCACGCTGCTCAACATCGACGACCTCCGCCGGTTCGCGCAGGCGGGCGTCGAGCGACGCTCCCACGAGCTCGCCGCGGTCGAGTCGATCATCGACGAGGAGCTCTCCCGCTTCCGCTCGGCCGCGTCGGCCCGTGGGGCGGCGCCGCTGGTGTCGTCCCTGCACCGTCGAGCCGAAGAGGTGCGAGCCGCGGAGATCGCGAAGTACACGGCGCGCCTCGGCGAGCTCGACGAGCGTCAGCGCGAGGCCGTCGAGGCCCTCACCAAGGGCCTCGTCGCCAAGCTGCTGCACCAGCCCACGGTGACGCTGAAGGAGTCGGCCGGGTCCGCCACCGGCGAGCGCCTCGCCGACGCCACCCGCCAGCTGTTCGACCTCGACGACCCGGCGTAGCCCGAAGGTGGCCGCACCGGTCCTGCGGGTTGCCACGCGCGGCAGCGACCTCGCCGTGTGGCAGGCCGCGCACGTGTCTGGGCTCATCGCCGCGGCGGTTCCCGGGCTCGATGTCGAGGTCGTGGTGGTCGACACCGAGGGCGATCGCCGCCTCGACGTGCCGATCTCGGAGTTCGGCGGCAAGGGCGTGTTCGCCAAGGAGGTGCAGGCCGCGGTGCTCGACGGGCGTGCCGACATCGCCGTGCACTCCGCCAAGGACCTGCCGTCGGTGTCGGTGCCGGGCCTCGTGCTGGCCTCGGTGCCCGAGCGGGGCGATCCGCGCGACGCGCTCGTCGGCGGCACCGTGGCCGACCTCCCCCTCGGGGCCACCGTCGCCACCGGCTCCCACCGCCGCCGGGTGCAGCTCGGCGCGCTGCGTCCCGACCTGGTGTTCGCCGAGCTCCGGGGCAACATGGCCACCCGGCTGAACAAGGTGCCCGAAGGCGGCGCCATCGTGGTCGCCGCGGCGGCGCTCCAGCGCCTCCACCTCGCCGACCACCTGAGCGAGGTGCTCTCCGTCGACGAGATCGTGCCGCAGGTGGGCCAGGGCGCGCTCGCCATCGAGTGCCGCGAGGAGGACGAGCCGCTGGTCCGGGTCCTCAAGCTCGTCGAGCACGAGCCCACGCGGCGGTGCGTCGATGCCGAGCGGGCGTTCCTCGCCGAGCTCGGCGGCGACTGCGACCTGCCCGCCGGCGCGCACGCCGTGCTGCTCGACGCCGTGGGCGAAGGCGATGGCTCGGGCTCGGGCATCCGCCTGTCGGCGATCCTCGCCGGCGACGGCACCGCGTCGGCCCGGGTGGCGCGAGCCCGCCAGGTCGGCGACGACCCCGTCGCCCTCGGCACCGCCGTCGCCCGCGACCTGCGCGCCGCGGTCGGCCCCTGACCCTCTCCGGGGTCGAGCGGGTTCTTGGCGCGCTCCGTCACCTCTGAGGTGACGAATCGCGCCAGGTTCCGAGCCAGCCCGGTCCTTGGCGCGTCCTGTCACCCAGGACGTGACGGAACGCGCCAAGAACGAGGAGGAGCATGCGGGTGGAAGCGTGCAACGAGGGCCAGGTCGGCGGCGGGCGGGTCGTAGGTTGGTGGGGTGACCGTGTACCTCGTGGGCGCCGGACCGGGCGACCCTGGGCTCATCACCGTGCGAGGTGCCGAGCTGCTCGCGAGGGCCGACGTCGTCGTCCACGATCGGTTGTCGGCGGTGGAGCTGCTCGACCTCGCGCCCCCCGACGCGGAGCGCATCGACGTCGGCAAGGCGCCCGGAGCCCATCGCATGACCCAGGAGCAGATCACCGCGCTGCTCGTGGTGCGCGGCCGCTCGGGCCAGACCGTGGTCCGCCTCAAGGGCGGCGACCCCTTCGTCTTCGCCCGAGGCAGCGAGGAGGCGGCGGCGCTCGCCGAGGCGGGGGTGCCCTTCGAGGTCGTGCCCGGCATCACCTCCGCGCTCGCCGTGCCCGCCTACGCCGGGATCCCGGTCACCCAGCGGTTCTCATCGACGTCGTTCACGGTCGTCACCGGCCACGAGGACCCCGAGAGCGGCGACGGGACCGTCGACTGGGACGCCATCGCTCGGACGGGCGGCACCCTCGTGGTCCTCATGGGCGTCGGGCGGTGGCCGAAGATCGCCCGCCGCCTGCTCGATGCCGGCCTCGCGCCCGACACCCCGGCGGCCGCGGTCCGGTGGGGGAGCCGTCCGGAGCAATCCACGGTCCGGGCCACGCTCGCGACCCTCGGCGACGAGGAGTTGGCGTCTCCGTCGGTGATCGTGGTCGGTCGGGTGGCCGCCGAGGGCCTCGAGTGGTTCACGAGGCGCCCCCTGTTCGGGCGACGCGTCGTGGTCACCCGAGCGCGTGCCCAAGCGTCGGCGCTGGTGGCCCGGTTGCGCGAGCTCGGCGCCGAGGTGATCGAGGCGCCGGCGATCGCGGTCGGCGAGCCAGCCGACGGGGGGCGGGCGCTGCGCGAGGCGGTCGGCGCCCTCGGCACCTACGAGTGGGTGGTCTTCACCTCGCCCAACGGCGTGCACCGCACGTTCGCCGAGGTGCCCGATGCCCGGGCGCTCGCCGGCGCGCGGGTCGCCGCGATCGGCCCCGGCACGGCCCACGTGCTCGCGGGCTACCGCATCGTCGCCGACCTCGTGCCCGACGAGTACGTGGCCGAGCACCTCCTCGCCGCCTTCCCCGCCCCTGGGGGCCGGGGCTCGGGGCGGGTGCTGATCGCCCGCGCCGCGGTGGCGCGCGATGTCTTGCCGGAGGGGCTGCGGGCCCAAGGCTGGGAGGTCGACGTGGTGGAGGCGTATCGCACGGAGGTGGTGCTGCCCGATGCCGCCGCGCTCGAACGGATCGCGTCGGCCGACGCGATCACGTTCACCTCGTCGTCCACGGTCACGAACCTCTGCGACGCGGTCGGGCAGGAGGCGGTGCCTCCCGTGGTGGTGTCGATCGGGCCGATCACCTCGGCCACGGCGCGCGACCGGGGGTTGGCGGTGGCGGCCGAGGCCGATCCCCACACGATCGACGGCGTGGTCGATGCCGTGGTCCGAGCGCTCGGGCGCGTGGACGGAGGCGGGCGGAGCGCTCCACCGGGCGGCGGTCGAGCGGGCGTCTGACAGACTCGCCCGATGCCCGGCGCCGCGCTCGATCGCCTGTCCGACCGCTTTCGGGTGGCGCCCGAGGTGGCCGAGGCCGTCCGCTCCGGCAGCCCGGTGGTCGCGCTCGAGTCCACGATCATCTCCCACGGCCTGCCTCGGCCGACGAACGTCGAGGTGGCGCACCGGATCGAGGCGGCGGTGCGGGCGCGAGGCGCCGTCCCGGCCACGATCGCGGTGGTCGACGGCGAGGTCCGCATCGGCCTCGATGACGAGGCCCTCGCCACGATCGCCTCCGCGTCCGACGTCGCGAAGGCGAGCGTGCGCGACCTCGCGGTGGTCTGCGCCGCCGGCGGCCACGGCGCCACGACGGTGGCATCCACGAGCGTGCTCGCCGCGAAGGTGGGCATCGCGACGTTCGCCACCGGAGGCCTCGGTGGCGTCCACCGAGGCGCGGACCAGACGTTCGACGAGTCGGCCGACCTCCTGGCCCTTGCCACCACGCCGATCACGGTGGTGTCGGCTGGTGTGAAGTCGATCCTCGATGTCGGCGCCACGCTCGAGCGGCTCGAGACGCTCAACGTCACGGTGGTCGGCTACCGCACCGATCGGTTCCCCGGCTTCTACCTGGCCGACTCGGGCTTCACGGTCCCGCACCGCGTCGACGGCCCCGAGGAGGTGGCGGCGATCGTCGCCGCTCGGGCCGACCTCGCCGACCAGGCCGCGCTGCTCGTGGCGAACCCGTTGCCCGAGGACCGCCAGGTGAGCCCCGAGCTCCACGACCGCCTCCTCGTGGAGGGCCTCGCGGCCGCCGAGGCGAACGGCGTTCGTGGCAAGGACGTCACGCCCTTCCTGCTCGCCTTCTTCCACGACTCGAGCGGTGGTGAGAGCCTGCGGGCCAACGTCGAGATCATCCTCGCCAACGCCATGGTCGCGGCCGACATCGCCGTCGCCGTCGCGGCCGCACCCCGACGATGACTGCCTCGGTCCCGGGCCCGGCCCCGGCCGATGCGCCCCTTGGCGATGTCTTGGTCGTGGGCGACCTCATGGTCGATGTGGTGGCCAGCCACCGCGATCCGCTCGTCGAGGGGAGCGACACGCCGGCCCGCATCGTCCTCGCTGGTGGGGGGTCGGCCGCCAACACCGCCTGCTGGTTGGCATCGTTGGGTGAACCTCCTCGCCTCCTGTCGGCGTGCGGAGACGACGCGTTCGGGACGATGGCGCTCCGCGACCTGGAGGCTGCAGGCGTCCGCTCCATCGGCCCGGTCCTCGAAGGCGCGTCCACCGGGGTCTGCCTCGTGCTGGTCGACGGGACCGGTGAGCGCACCATGCTCCCCGACCGTGGGGCCAACGATCGGTTGCCGATGAGCGTGGTGGTCGAGGCGCTCGATCCGATGCCGTCGTGGGTCCACCTCTCGGGCTACGCGATCTTGCACGAGGGGTCCCGCAACGCCGGCCGTGCGGTGCTCTCGGCGGGCATCGCCAGCGGTGCCGTGGTGTCGGTGGACGCGGCGAGCACGGCGCCGATCCGGGCCGTCGGCGCGGAGGCGTTCCTCCAGTGGATCGACGGTGCGTCGCTGGTGCTCGCCAACGACGACGAGGTCGAGGCGCTCGGCGGGGTGGCGGCGGTGCTGCGCCACGTCGACGCGGTCGCGGTGAAGCACGGGGCTGCCGGGGCGACGTGGACCGATGGGCACCAGCACATCCGTGCCGAGGGCCTGACGGTCGACGTGGTCGACTCCACCGGCGCCGGCGACGCGTTCGCTGCGGGGTGGATCGCGGCGGTGCGCTGCGGCGACGACGAGACGGCCGCGCTGGCCGCGGCGGTGCGCGCCGGCGCCACCGCGGTCGCGTCGGCCGGCGCCCGCCCCGCGCCACGGACCTCGCCCTCGAGCCCCAGGCCGTGAGCGAGCTCGAGGCTGTCGTCTT
>JBDIAX010000041.1:0-33708 GCA_039812605.1 Acidimicrobiia bacterium
GGTGATCGGCTGCTACCGCCTCGCGATGACCGTCTGGGGCAACACCCAGCGACGCGGCCAGCTCCGGATCCTCCTCGACCACCGCGCCGACACCGTCGAGCGCATCGACGCCGCCCGCCACGCGGATCGGGCGCCCTGACCCAGGTCCGTCGCCGTCAGACCTCGCCGGAGCGCTGGAGGGAGGCGAGCGCGAGCCAGCAGGGCAGGATCGGGATCCAGTAGCTGAACAGGCGGAACACCAGCACGATCGCCGCCGACTGACCGGGCTCGACGCCGAGCCCGACGAGACCGGCGGTGAGCGCGGCCTCGATGGCACCGACGCCGCCCGGTGTGGGTGCCGCGGAGGCGATCGTGTTCGCCGTGATGTACATGGCACCCACGACCGCGAAGTCGAACGACTCCCCGAAGGCCCGCATCGTGAGGGCGAAGCACACGATCGTGAACAGCTTGCCGGCGAGCGCCCCGCCGAACAGCGCCACCAGCTTCGAGGGCTGGGAGCCCAGCGCACGGATGTCGTGCCACACCGAGCCGACGTTGACCTTGAGGTCGTTCCACAGCTTGCGACCGAACCGGGTCGCCAGCAGGGCGCCGAGGGCGACCAGCACCACCACGACCACGATCGCGACGGTCTGGCCGGAGGGCAGCGAGAACCCGCTGCCCGTCTGCTCCTCCTGGGCGGCGGACCGACCCGCCCAGAGGAAGAACGTGCCGGCGAGCGCCACCTGCATCACGCCCGACGCGGCGCTGGTGATGGCCACGCTCGACGCCGCGTTGACCAGCGGCACGCCGTTGCGCTGGAGGTAGCGGGCCCGCAAGGCCATGCCGCCCGCGTTCGCCGGGGTGAACCGGTTGAGGAACGACTGAGCGAACATGACCTGGGTGGTGCGCAGGAAGGGCAGCCGCACCGTGACCGCCCCGATGAGGCTGGCCGCCCCCGACGGGTAGGTGAGCAGGGGGATGACCAGCAGGAGCGGGATGTAGGCCGGGTTGGCGCCCTTGACGGCCTCCCAGATGTCGCCCGCGTTGCCGATGAACGACAGCAGCAGGTTCGCCATCACCAGGGTGGCGACGAACACGATCACCTTGCGGACCGAGAGGCGCTCGAGCTTGGCCAGCTCGTAGGCGTCGACGTCGGCGGCCTCTTGGATCGCGGTGCGCAGCGAACCGAGCAGCTCCTTGTCGGCCTTCGCCGCCGCCCGCGTCTCGGGCGAGACGGCGAGCGGCTGGATCAACGGGAGCGCGGCGGCGATCGCGACATCGTCGAAGGAGGCGCTCGCCGCAGCGAGCGTCCGCTCGACGCCCACCACCGCGGCCAGCGCGACGAGCGCTTCGGCGAGGTCGTTCTCCAGCTGGAGATCGGTGGCCGACAGCTGCGCCCAACGGAGGTCGAGCATGGCGACCGACCCGTCGGGTCGCAGGACGAAGTGGTGCAGCGAGGCCCAGCCGTGGGCGATGCGGGCCGCGTGCAGCTTCGCCAGCTGGGCGAACGCCTCCGCGACCACGGCATCGGTGAGCTCGCCCGGCTCCACGGAGTCGAGCGTGCGGCCCTCGAGGTCGTCCATCACCAGCACCGCCGCACGATCGTCGGTGAACGCGACCGTGGCGAGCGAGGGGACCTCGGCACCCGCCCGCGCCGCGAGCGTGAGCGCGAGCGCCTCGTGCTCGATCGTCTGCGTGGCGCCCAGCGACGGACGATCCTCGGGGCTGTCGACCCGCAGCGCCCGCACGATGCGCGACAGGAGCTCGGCATCGCGCTCGTCGCGTCCGACGAGCTTCACGAACCGCCGGGCGCCGCTCCCCTCGACGACCTCGTAGGTGGGGCCGTGCCGGTGCCGCTGCGACGTCGGCACCACCGACTCCGGGTCGAGCCCGGCCGCTCGGAGCGCGTCGGCCACCGCCTCCGCCGAGGGCCAGCGCAGCGGCGCCTTGAACGCGACCATCACCGCGGAGCCGACGAACACCCCGGCCGCGATCGCGGTCGAGATCCCCACCGGGGTCTCCACCGCGGTCATCACGCGCGCCGTGGCGACCACGCCGACCGAGACCCACAGCACCCGCCGCCACGCCCGCGGGAAGGTGGGTGCCAGCACGGTGGCCGCGGCGACGACCGCGGCGAGGTAGGCGCTCGAGGGGAAGCCCGCGCTCGACACCCACGACGGGCGCTGCGCCTCGTCGAGCACGACCTTCGGGACCCCGCTCGAGAGCCGCCCGCCCAAGACGGCGGCGATGACCCCGGTGACGGCGGCGGCCGCGAAGGCGAGCGCGATCTCGCGCCACCGACCCCGGCGAGCGACGACGAGCGCGCCGAGCGGCGCCGCGATCGCGGCGACCTGGACGAGCCCGATGACCACGCCCGTGACCGCGTGGGGCAGACCGTCGAACGCCAGCACGAGCCGGGCCGACAGGCCCCGCGCGTCTTCGGGGTAGGTGAACCCGTACCCGTAGACGGCGAGCCAGGCGGCCACCGCGAGGACCATGCGAGCGACGTCGGCCGGGTGGCGCACCCAGACGACGCGCTGGCTCGTCGCGTCCACCGGCACCTCGTCGTCGCCTTGGTCCACGCCACCCCCTCGCCACGCTGCCGTCGGTGCCCGTCGACCGATCCGGCCTGGATCGTATGCCGCTGCCCCACCCCCGCGTTCGCCCTCGACCACCTCGCCGGCTCCGCCGTCCTCGGTTCTCGGTGTGCAGGTGGTCGCCCAACGACCCCAGCCACACCCAGAACCCAACCGATGCCGAGGTCCGTCGGTTCTCGGTGTGGAGGTGGTCGCCCATCGACCCCAGCCACACCGAGAACGGGCGAGGTCCTGCTCGGCCCCTTCGCTGCCCAGGGCCGTGGTGAGCAGCGTTCGTGCCGTCACGAACGCCGAACATTGACGCTACCACCTCGATGTGCCACCATCTGTTCGGTGTTCGTGACGGCACGTACGGATGAACGCGCTCGCCTCCTCCAGGAGGTGGCCGACGCGCTCGGGGCGCTCGACCTCGACGCGCACGCCGAAGGCGACGCCCTCGTCGTCGACGGGAGCCGCACCGTCCCGGGCATCGTCGACCGGGCGCACCCCACCCCGGCGGACCTCGCCGCGATCGTGGACGCCGCCCCCGGCCGGCTCCCGGCGATGGTGGTGGCCGACCGCATCAGCGCGCCTGGTCGGGCCGTGCTGCGCGGCGCTGGTTGGGGGTGGCTCGATCGGCGAGGTCACCTCCGGGTCTGGGCCCCCGGGGTGCGGATCGAAGCGAGCATGCCGATCGCCGACGGCGGCGCCCACCGTCGCCGCGGGCCCGCCGACCCGTGGACCACCGTCGGCCTCGAGATCGCGCTGGCGGCGCTGATCGAGCCCACCGAGCCGGTCACCGCGAGGCGCGTGGCCGCGCGCATCGGGCGCAGCGTCGGCGCGACCCACGAGCTGATCGCCCGCTTCGCCGACCTGGGCCTGGTCGGCCCCAAGACCCACCGCCCGCTCCTCCCCGAGCTGTTCTGGGAGGCCGCAGCTCGCTGGCCCGACGACGGGTGGATCGGCCTGCCCGTCGAGCTCGCCGAGCTGGCCGAGCGGGTCGGTCCCGACCAGCTCGTCCGCGTCGACGAGCGGGCCGCCACCTTGGGGGGCGCTCGGATCGCAGCGGTCGGCGACCTCGCGGCACGCGCCTACGTGGCCAGCGCCTCATCGCTGCGACGGGCACGGAGCCTCGCGGACCGTGGGGCGCCGGCCCGCTCCTGGGTCCGGGCATCGCCGGTGCGCTGGCTCCCCGAGAACGAGGACGTGCCGGCGGACGCCGCGCACCCCTGGCGGGTGGCCCACCCCATCGTGTGCGCGCTCCGCCTGGCGGCCGACCCGTCGCGCGGGCGAGAGATCGTCGAAGCCTGGGGGATCGTGCCCCAGCCCGAACCGTGAGCAGCGCCGGCCCGACGAGCCACCCGGTCCTGCTCACCGGACGGCGAGGCGGCACCACCCATCGGGAGGTCGAGCTGCTGGCATCGCTGCCCGCCGAGCTGCGCCTCATCGGCGGCCTGGCCGTCATGTGCCGGGTCGGAACCCCGCACCGCACCACCGTCGACCTCGACGCGGTGGCGCGCGACCTGTCCTCGGTGCACCCCCGCCTCGCCCGACTCGCGCTCACCGCCCCCGGCGGCGGCCAGTACCGCTTCGAGGGCGACCTCGACCTCGACGTCATCGACGTGGCCCCCGTCCCCGTCGACGAGCTGATCGCCACCTTGGAGCTCGACGAAGCGCCCACCGACCTCGAGCTCAACGTCGTGGCGCACACGTGGGCCCACGACACCGCAACCCCGCTCGACATCGTCGCCGTCGACGACGCCACCGGCGAGCGCCTCGCGGCGGCATCCGCCCGACTGGTGGCGAGCTCGGCGGGCATCGTCGCCATGAAGGCAACCACGGTCCCGCTCCGAGCGTCGTCTCGACCCGAGAAGCGAGCGTCGGACCTCTACGACCTCGGTCGCCTGCTCGTGGCGGGCGGCCTCCGAGCCGACGACCTGCTCGCGATGGCGCCCGTCCTGCGCCACCCGGTGGTCGACCGCCTTCGCCGCTGGTTCCTCGACGACCTCGGCCGGGACCGCACCTACCGAGACGTCCGTCGCTTCGACGAGCCGGCGCTCGACCTCGATGCCGCGGCCGACGCCGTGGAAGACCTCGTGGGCCTCCACGAGGCGTAGCCGGTCCTCGCGATCGGCCCCGGTTCGACCGATGATCGGCCCGGTTCCGGTGGCGATCGGCTGCCGGTCGCCGCCTAGGGTGGCTTCGATGCTCGCCACCTGGGCGGGCCCTACCACCCCTCTGGAGCACGCGATGTTCGCAGCCTTCGGCGTCGGCCAGGTCCTCTGGTCGATGATCTGGTTCTTCCTGTTCTTCCTCTGGATCATGTTGCTGTTCAACGTGTTCGGGGACCTGTTCCGCGACCACGAGCTGAGCGGCATCGCCAAGGTGCTCTGGATCGTCTTCCTGGTCATCGCCCCATACTTGGGCGTGTTCATCTACCTGATCGTGCGCGGCCCGGGCATGGCCCAGCGCGAGATGAAGCGGATGGAGAGCCAGGAGGCGGCCGTGCGCCAGTACATCCAGGGCGCCGCGGGCACCACCGCGTCGGCCGCCGACGAGCTCGCCCGGCTCGCCCAGCTCAAGGAGCAGGGCGTGATCGACGAGGCCGAGTTCGCCGCCCTCAAGGCCAAGCTGCTCGCCTGAGCCCTCCCATGGCACCGTCGGTCGATGACGACTGGGTGCCGCCTCGACTGCTCGTCTCCACCGGCGAGCTGCCCACCGAGGCCGACATCCGAGAGGCGTTGGCCGAGGCGCACGCCCACTGCTCGCCGATCCGCGACGGTTCGGTCGCGGACTACATCCCGGCGCTCGCCACCGCCGATCCCGATGCGTTCGGGATCGCGGTCGCGAGCAGCCGGGGCGGCGTGTGGGCGGCGGGCGACGCCGAGGTCGAGTTCTCGATCCAGTCGATCTCCAAGCCGTTCGTGTTCGCGCTCGTGTGCGACGCGATCGGGGTGGAGGAGGCGCGCCGCGAGCTCGGGGTGAACAGCACCGGGCTCCCGTTCGACTCGGTCATGGCGATCGAGCTGAACGAGCAGCGGACGATGAACCCGATGGTGAACGCCGGTGCCATCGCGGCCACGTCGCTCGTCCCCGGATCGACGCCCGACGAAAGGTGGGACCACATCGTCGACGGGCTCTCCCGCTTCGCGGGCCGACCGCTCGAGCTCGACCTCGACGTGTACCGCTCCGAGGCCGAGACGAACCTTCGCAACCAGGGGATCGCCCACCTCCTCCAGGGCTACGGCTTCCTCCACGGCGACCCCGACGAGACCACCGACCTCTACACCCGGCAGTGCTCGCTGCGGGTCACCGCGGTGGACCTCGCGGTGATGGGCGCGACGCTCGCCGATGGCGGCGTCAACCCGCTCACCGGGGTGCGTGCCGTCGACCCGCTCACGGCGAAGCGCGCCTGCGCGGTGCTCGCCACCGCCGGCCTCTACGAGCGCAGCGGCGATTGGCTGTACGACATCGGCCTCCCCGGCAAGAGCGGCGTGAGCGGCGGCATCGTCACCGTCAGCCCCGGCAAGGGCGGCATGGGCGCGTGGTCGCCGCCGCTCGACCGCGCGGGGAACAGCGTCCGCGGCCAGCTCGCGACGCGCTACCTCTCCGACGCGCTCGGGCTCAACCTGTTCGCGTCGACCCCGCTCGTCTGATCGTCGCCGGCCTGGCGACGGTCGGCGCCGTCGTCGACCAGCTCCTGGGTCCCCGCGATCAGGTCGTGGAGGGCCCGCCGCCGTGGCCCCACGACGGCGGGGACGAACCCGAGGCCCAGCACGAAGCTGAAGGGGAACGTGACGGCGCGGCCGAACGCGGCGCGAGGTGACGCGGGCAAGAGGTCGGAGCCGACGACCCGGATCCCCACCAGGCCCTTCCCGACCGTTCGGCCACCCAGCCCGATCGACGCCCACAGGTACACGAACCACCAGCCGAAGAAGGCGACCGCCCACCCCAGCCCGCCGTCGTCCGCGGTGTCGAAGTCGTGGCCGGTGAACAGCGACGCAAGGTTCCCCACGATCGCGACGAAGAGGCTGAAGCTCGCGGACACGACCGTCGCATCGGCGACGAAGCCGAGGACGCGCGCGAGCGGGCCAGCCGGGACCTGACCGTGCAACGCCTCCGGGTGGCGCGCCGCTCCACGACGCCCGAGCACCCGGTCCACCACGGCGAGGAGGAGCGCGTCGGCGCGGTGCACCTTGCGGCGGACCAGGTCGAGGGTGCGCCCGACCAACCCCGTGGCCGTCTCGGCGATCGCCTGGTCGATGCCGGCGCGCGACACGATCCCTCGGATGTCGACACCTTCGAGGACAGCATCGAGGTCGACGCGACCCACGAGCCCATCGATGTCCACCCGCTGCACCAGCCCGTCGACGTCGACCTGTTCGACGATGCCGCCGACGTCCACCCGCTTGACCAGCGCGTCGACGTCGACCCGCTGCACCAGCCGGTCCACATCGACGCGCTGCACGAGGGCATCGACATCGACGCGTTGGATCAGGGCATCGACGTCGAGGCGGCCGATGAGGGCGTCGAGGTCCAGCCGACCGAGCACCACGTCGAGGTCGAGGCGACCGAGGAGGGCGTTCAGGTCGGTGCGCGCCAGCAGGGCGTCGAGGTCGATCCGCTCGACGAGCTCATCGGGATCGATCGCGTCGACCGCCCGCGGCACGATCGCGTCGAACACCCGGTCCACAGGGGAGCGCGGTCGGCTCATGGCACGACCCTACGGGGCGGGCTCGCGAGAAGCGGACACCTCGTCGCGCCTCGACCACGCCCACGGCCACGGCCATCGATCGGGGTCGGTACGCTCCGGACACCACGAAGCCACCAGGCAGGGGGACCTCATGGTCAAGGCGACCTTCGACGTGCGCAGCGAGACCGACGAGCAGCCGGTGCGGCGAGCCCGCACGAAGCGATGACCGACGAGCAGCCGGAGCAGCCGGAGCAGTCGGGGGCGGCCGAACCGGCGGACACCGCGCCCGAGCAGACCGAGCCGGCGACAGCAGCAGACGGCCCGGCGCCCACCTCGATGCCGTCGTCGTGGGGCGCGGACGAGGCTGCGGCCGTGGACCGGGCCGGGCGAGGTCGCCAGCTGACCATCCTCCTCGCCAGCGTCGTCGGGCTCATGCTCGCCGGCCTGCTCGTGGTGGTCATCGCGAAGCCGTTCGACCGCGACTCGAAGCCACAGGCGTGGCCCCTCGATGTCGGCGGACGCCCCGACGGCCTCGGCCAGACCGGCGAGCTCGCCGAGGCGGTGACCCCTGGGGTCGAGCCGGGCGCCTACCTCTGGAACGACTTCGACGGATGGCACCTCTGGTTCGTCTTCGACACCCGCTTCCACGCCGTGACGGGCACGATCACCAGCAACGACGACATCGGCAAGGCGGACCTGACCCCGCAAGCCACCGGCACCGCCAGCGCGAAGGGGAAGGTCCTCAGCTTCGAC
Source organism: Acidimicrobiia bacterium (assembly GCA_039812605.1). GTDB lineage: Bacteria > Actinomycetota > Acidimicrobiia > Acidimicrobiales > Iamiaceae > Aquihabitans. The sequence goes on from JBDIAX010000041.1 coordinate 8,002, forward strand.
CTCGACACCGAGACCAACATCGCCGGGATCGACTTCGAGCCGGGCTTCTACGCCGACCGCATCGAGATCGCCATCCAAGCCCCCGATGGCACCCTCACCGGCGAGATGGTGCACAAGGGCAAGGACACCACCGTGGTGGCCCTGCCGATCGTCGTCGAGATGGTCGACGCACCCGACCAGGGGAGCTGACCCGGCGCGAGCACGGGTGACGAAGGCGGGGCTCGCTGATCGCCGTGGCGATTGCGCACCCGCTCCTAATGGCCTACATTAGAACCTGTTCTCATTTGTTCGGATGCGGAGGATGCGCACCATGGAGTTCGGCCTGTTCCTGAACGGCTACCTGCCCGGGCCGGCGGCCCACGACGCGAACGCTGAGCACACGATGCTCATGCGCGAGCTCGAGTACGCGATCCACGCCGACGGCTTCAACTGGAAGTACGCCTGGTTCGGCGAGCACCACGCCCTCACCGAGTACTCGCACATGTCGGCTCCCGAGACGATCTTCGGCTACGTCGCCGCCAAGACCGAGCAGATCCACGTCGGCTCGGCGATCATGAACCTCTCGCGCCCGGTGAACCACCCGATCCGCAACGCGGAGCGAGTCGCGCTCCTCGACCACGTCACCGGCAACCGCTACGAGTGGGGCACGGGCCGCGGCGCCGGCGAGCACGAGATGCAGACCTTCGACCTGTCCACGTCGGAGACCAAGGCGATGTGGGACGAGGCCGCTCCCGAGATCATCCGCATGTGGGAGCAGCGCGACTACACGTTCGAGGGCGAGTACTTCCGCGTCGCCGAACCGCACAACATCCTCCCGAAGCCCTACGGCCTCGGCCATCCCCCGCTGTGGGTCGGCTGCGGCAACCCGGCCACGTTCACCAAGGCCGGCGAGCTCGGCATCGGCGCCATCGCCTTCAACTTCGAGCCCGTCTACAACCTCAAGGGCCGCATCGATGCCTACAAGGAGGGCATCGCCAACTGCACCGACCCGCTCGGCGAGTTCATGAACGACAACGTGATGATGACCAACGCCGTCATCTGCCTGGCCGACGGCCAGCGGGCCCGGGAGATCGCCATGTCGCAGGGCCGCGGCTACCTCAACACGATGGTGAACATGTACCACACCACCATCCCGCCGCAGCCGGGCGCGGTGAAGTGGCCCGGACGCCCCCGAGCGATCCAGAACGAGCAGGAGCTCGACTACGCGATCGAGGCCGGCTACCTGCTCTGCGGCACCCCCGAGCAGGTGCTCGAGCAGATCGCCAACTACCAGAGCGTCGGCTGCGACCAGCTCGTCTTCGGCATCCCGAACGAGGGCTTCGAGCACGAGGAGGTCCTCGAGATGATCGAGCTCTTCGGCTCGAAGGTGATCCCCGAGTTCGACACCGAGCCCGAGCACCGCACCACGGTCATGCGCCGCAGCGCGAAGCGCAAGCACCCCGTGTTCGCGAACCCGCTCCCCGAGTTCGACCTGCCCGAGGTGATCCCCGCCAACGCGCTGCTGCCGATCTCGGACTACCAGCCCGGCGCCTGACGCCACCCCATGGCCCCGGTCGCCCACGCCACCCGGGCCCGCCTCCTCGACGAGGCCGAACGCCTCCTCGCCCGGCGCGGCATCGAAGGCGTCACCACCCGCGAGATCGTCGAGGCCGCCGAGCAGCGAAACGCCTCGGCGGTCAGCTACCACTTCGGCTCCCGCCAGGGCCTCCTCTTGGAGGTCCTGGCGCGGCGCGGCGCACCGGTCGACGCGGAGCGGGGGAGCCGACGCGCGTCGCTCGGGGCGTCACCGTCGACGCCGGACCTCGTGGGTTGCCTCGTCGTGCCCTACGCGGATCTGGTGGAGCGACCGGAGGGCAGGTCGTACGTCCGGATCGTGGCCCAGCTGCGCGGCCGGTTCGCTGCGTGGCGGGTGGAGTCCGACGTCGAGACCACCCAGCACCTCGCGGAGATCCTCGACGAGATCGAGGCCCGGCCCGACGCGCCGCTGGCGGTTCGGCGTGAGCGGGTCGTCGGCCTGATCATGCTGCTCACCGCCGCCGTGGCGGAACGGGCCCGCCTCGTCGACGAAGGCAACACCCCGGAGCTCGACCACGGCGCGTTCGTCGCCAACCTCGTCGCCATGTGCGCTGCCTTGATCACCGCCTGACACCCGACACCCCGACACCCCGGGAAGTTCGTGCGGGAACGCGCCCTTCGCCGCTCGATCTCGCACGAAGTTCGCGGTGGACGTGGGGCGGTCGGGCGGTGGGCCCGGGGTGGCGACAGGCTCCAGTCAACCCGCAGGGTGGGCAGCGACGTGGGTGCGGACGGCGGCAGCCACCTCCACGGGGTGCGTGCGCGGGACCCAATGGCCGGCGGCAACCTCGGTGCGGGTGAACGACGTGGCGAGCGCGTCGAGGCCATCGAGCAGCGGCGGGGTGACGTGGGGATCTTCGAGCGCGACCAGCAGCTGCACAGGCACGTCGGTGGGCGGCGCGATCGGTGGCAGCGCACGAGGGTGCAGGACCCCGATGTTGGCCCGGTACAGCTCGAGCCCTCGGGCCCCGTCGTCCGCGATGTTCGCCGACGGCCAGTCGTCGTCGGTGATCGCCCCGAGGCCCTCCAGCTGCCCGCGCCACCGTGGGGCCACCCATCGGCGCCACACCCGCGCCGCGAGCCTCGTGTGGAACGCCGGGATGTAGCTCGACCGGAGCGCCTGGTTCGCCATCGCCCACCACCCCGGCGGACCGGCGGCGAGCTTCGCGGTCCGCCACGGGCCCACGTGCTGCAACGGCGGCGCGCTGATCGACGTGTAGCTGGCGAACCGTTCGCCGAACTGCGGGTGCAGCGCCGCCGCCCACGACTGGATGGAACCCCAGTCGTGACCCACGAGGTGCACCCGGCCATCGCCCGCCACCGAGGCCATCACCGAGGTAGCCACCGCGTCGATGTCTTCGATGAGCGCCATCATCCGGTAGCCGTCGAGAAGGGTCGGCACGCCGCTCGCGCCCGCTCCGCGGACATCGTGGGCGATCACCCGGTGATCGGTCGCCAGGTCGGCGGCGACGAGGTCCCACACGTGGTGGTCGTCGGGGAAGCCGTGCACGAGCAGCACCACCGGCGCTTCGGGCGGTCCCTGGGCGTGCACGGCGAGCTCGACCCCGTCGGCACCGACGACCGAAGACCGAGACCAGCGACCCATGGCCCGATCCTTGCCGCCGCCGGCGGCGGCTCGCCACCGACGCGAGCCGTGTCAGACTCCAGGCCCGATGGAGCAGTTGCAGGGGCGGGTGGCCGTCGTCACCGGTGCAGCGAGCGGGATCGGGCGGGCGACCTCGGTCGCGCTCGCCGCACGAGGTTGCCGCCTCGCGCTCGTCGACCGCTCCGAGGAGGGGCTGGCCGCGACGGCAGCACTGCTCCCCGGCGGGGCCGACGCGTCGACCCACCTCGTCGACGTGACCGACCGGGCACGGTTGGCCGAGCTTCCCGGCGAGGTGCTCGATCGCCACGGGGCGTGCCACGTGCTCGTGAACAACGCAGGCGTCACGTCGGCGGGGCCCTTCGCCGACGAGCCGGTGGCCGACATCGACTGGATCGTCGACATCAACGTGATGGGCGTGGTGCTCGGGTGCCACCACTTCCTCCCCCACCTGCTCGAGGCGGAGGAGGCGCACATCGTCAACCTGTCGAGCATGGTCGCGTTCGTGGGCCTTCCCCGCAACGCGCTCTACTCGCTCACCAAGGGGGCCGTTCGGTCGTTCACCGAGGGCCTGCGGGCGGAGCTGGCGGGAACGTCGGTCGGGGTCACCGCGGTGTTCCCGGGCGCCATCCACACGAACATCGTCCACTCCGCTCGGGGCGCGCAGCGATCCCAGCTCTCCTCGCTCGGCGCGAGCCGGTTGGCGCCGCACCTGATGACGTCCCCCGAGGCCGCGGCCCGACGGATCGTCGCGGCCATCGAGCGCGACCGGGCCCGAGCCCTCGTCGGCCCCGATGCCCGGATGCTCGACGTGCTGGCTCGGCTCGTCCCAGGCCGCTCGGGCCTGATCGGCCGGGCGCTCGACCTCGTCTCCCCCGGCTGAGCGCGGAGGCCCGGCGGGTCAGTCCTGGCGGTCGCGGCGGTTGGCCAGGGTCTTCTTGAAGATCACCAGGGGCAGGAGGAGGCGGGCCACCAGGGCCACGATCCACACGATGACCACCGCCGCGATCCAGGTGCTGAGGCCGTTGATCACCAGGCTGTCGCCCACGACGGCGGTGACGATCAGCGCCGCGAGGGTGCTCACCAGCGCCGTGCCCCCGGTGAGCGCGGGCACCTGGCGGACCGCCATCTGGCGGAACAGCGGCTCCATGAGGACGCCGACGGCCGTGAAGATCACCACGGCGGTGACGAAGCCGGAGGCACCCAGGGAGAAGTCCGAGAGCACCTGGGCCGCGACGATCAGAGCGATGGCGTTGGCGATCAACCAGACGACGGCGGACGCAGCGAGTCGAACCATGCCCGAAGGCTACGCCCGTTCGGTCCACCCCCACCGGATGCCCGGTCAGGACCGGTGCAGGGTCCTCAGAAGGCGCCCATCGAGGTGGGCTGAGCGTCGGCGCGCAGCAGGGCATCGGTGCCGCCGTCGGCGAAGATCAGCGAGCCGCAGATGAACCTGGCATCGGGGCCGAGGAGGAACTGCACGAGCGCCGCCAGCTCGTCGGGCCGCCCCGTGCGTCCGACCGGGATCGGGAAGTCGTCGACGGCGCCGCCGATCACCGGGTCCTCGCGACTCGCCTGGAGCAGCGGCGTCTCCACCGCGCCCGGGGCCACGGCGTTCAGGGTGATCCCCGAGCCCGCCCACGCCGGCGTCGGCGCGTGGCGACGCACCCACCGGGCCACCGCGGTCTTGGTGGCCGGGTAGCAGCCGAGCGGACCGACCGCGTCGCCCAGCGTCCTCGCCACCTGCTCGTCGCCCGCCAAGCAGGCGTCGACCAGCTCCGCCGACACGCCCGGGAAGCAGGTGGTGGAGTTGGAGCTGATCGCCACCGCAGCCGCCCCGCCGCCCTCGGCGAGCAGCGGACGCAGGCCATCGAGCAGCGCCACCGTGCCGAAGTGGTTCACCGAGACGAGCAGGCTTCCCAGGTACTTGTCGAGCCCCGACAGCCCCGCCCACGTGACCAGCCCGTCGATCGCGCCGCCGGACGCCGCTCGCACGCCGGCGATCGCCGCCTCCCGACCGGCGGACGTCCCCAGGTCCGCCGCGATCTCGGCGTCGTGCAGATCGATGCCGATGACCCGGTCCCCGGCCGCCTCGAGCCGGGCGACGGTGGCGGCTCCCATGCCAGATGCCGAACCGGTGACGACGATCGTTCGGGCCATCGTGCGTGCTCCTCGTGGGTCTTCGGCGGTCAGCCGACGGGGTGGATGGGGTGCGGCGTGATCGGGTCGGGGTCGTTCAGGACGCAGCGGGTGCCCGAGTAGATCGTGGGCATGCAACGGTTGCAGTGGATGCAATCGCCGGTGGCGACCGTGCCCTCGGCCAGGTCGTTCACCAGGTTCGGGTTGCGCAGGAGCGACCGACCCATCGCCACCAGGTCGCCGCCCTCGTCGCCGAGCGCCCGCTCCATGGTGTCGAGCCGGTTGATGCCGCCCAAGAGGATGAGCGGCATCTTCAGCTCGGCGCGGAACTGACGGGCCATCGGGAGGAAGAACGCCTCCTCGAACGGGATGGTGGGGAAGATCCGCTTGCCGATCAGCGGGAAGACGAGGCCGATGAGCTTGGGCTGGGCGTCGGCGAACTCCTGCATCGGCACGTCGCCACGGAAGAAGTACATGCCGTTCAGCAACGACGAGCCGCCCGTCAGCTCGAGGGCGTCGAGGTTCCCGTCGAGCTCGAGCCACGCGGCCACCTGGAGGCTCTCGTCGGGGTGGATGCCCTGGGGCACGCCGTCGTCCATGTTGAACTTGGCGTACACGGCGACCTGGTCGCTCACCGCCCGGCGCACCGCGTCGATGACCCGCCGGGGGAAGCGGCTGCGGGCCTCGAGCGACCCGCCGTACGCGTCGTTGCGCTTGTTCAGGTTCGGGCTGAGGAACGAGCTGAGCAGGTAGTTGTGCCCGAGGTGGATCTCGATGGCGTCGAAGCCGGCAGACGCCGCGGCGCGCGCGGCGCGCTCGAAGTCGGCCACCACCTCGTCGAGCTGGCGCATCGAGGCGCCCCGCACGATCCCCTTGGCCGGCGGCGCGAACCGGGTGGACGGGGCCAGGCTCGGGTTGCGCCGCGAGTGGCCCTGGGCGACGAGCCCGGCGTGGCCGATCTGGATGGCCACGGCCGCCCCCTCGGCGTGGACCGCGTCGGTGAGCTGCGCCAGGTCGCCCACGATCTCCTCCCGGAGCACCAGCGTGTGGGGGCTGACCCGGCCGCCCTTGCTCACCGCGCCGTAGGCCACCGTCGAGAGCGCAGCACCGCCCCGGGCGACGGCGACGTGGTAGTCGATCAGCTCCCGGGTCACCGCCCCGTAGGGCATCACCCCCTCGAAGGTCGCCGCCTTCACGATGCGGTTGCGCAGCTGGATCGAGCCCAGGCGACCAGGTTCGAACGGCGAGCTCCCCATGGCGTCGAACCCTACCTGCGACTGACCTGACGCCGCGTCAGGGATCGAGCGCGTCAGCCCTCGCACACGTCCGGCGCCCACGACGGCGACCGCTTGGCGAGGTACGCACCCATGCCCTCGGCGGCCTCCTCGCTGCGGAACAGGTCGGCGGAGAGCTGCTGGGTCCAGGCGAACGCCTCGTCGACGCCCATGGGGGGCACCTCAGCGAGCAGTCGCTTCGAGGCCGCGATGGCGTTGGGGCCGCCTTGGAGCAAGTCGTCGACGATGGCCTCGACCGCCGCGTCGAGCTCCTCGGGCGCGACCGCCTCGTTGATGAGGCCCATGCGCGCCGCGTCGGCACCGGTGAAGCGGTTGCCGCGGAGGAACGCGGAACGGGCGTCGGCCTCGCGCAGCTTGGGCAGGCAGAGCACCGAGATCATGGCCGGGGCCACCCCGACGCGGACCTCGGTGAAGCCGAACTTCGCGGCGACCAACCCGACCGAGACATCCATGGCGGCCGCGAGCCCCATGCCACCGGCGACGCAGTGCCCCGCGAGGCGACCGACGTAGGGCTTGGGCGACCGGCGGAACCGACCGAACACCTCGGCCATCTCCACGGTGCGCCCGCCCTCGGGGGCCGATTGCTCCGCCAGGTTCGCACCCGCGCAGAACACCGACCCCGCGTTGGTGAGCACGACGACGCGCACCGCGGGATCCGCATCGGCTGCATCGAGGATGTCGACGAGCTCGATCAGCAGGTCACGGCTGAGGGCGTTGCGTCGCTCGACGTCGTTGAGCGTGACGGTGACGACGCCGCGGTCGTCTCGTGCGACCTCCACGAGCGCCATCAGCGGGCCTCCTCGGCCTTGGCGTCGGGCCCGTCGGTGGCCGGCCCCGCGAACGCCTGAGCGCGCACCATCCAGTCGCGCGCCACGTCGCCCTCCACCTCCAGCGCGGTGTCGTCGACATGGCGGCGCTGGGTGACCACGAGGCAGAAGTCCTCCGCAGGGCCGGAGACGCGATCGGTCTCGGAGTCGCCGAACGACCAGACCGCCCCCGAGGGGGCATCGAGCACCACCGCGACATCGCCGTCGGGTGGGCTCATCCCCCGGTTGATGTAGGACCAGCCTCGGGTGAGGTAGCCGAGCCGGGCGATGTGGGCGAGGCGATCGGTGGCCGGGCGGTCCACCGCGGCACCGTCCGCCCGCAGGGCGTCGACGACGTCCTGGCCGTGGGCCCAGCACTCCATCAGGCGCGCGGTGAGGAACGACTTCGACCCCATCGAGGGTCCGTACCAGGCCACCCGATCGGCGTCGCCCAACGTGCGCGCCGCGCCCTCCAGGTCCGAGCGTCCCTCGCGCCAGACCTCGAGCAGCTCTGCGGCGGGCAGCCGACGCCACGCCCCCATCTCGAACTCGTCGACCGCCTCGTCGCCACCCGCGGCGGCCTCGATCAAGGCATGGACGGTGGCGGGGAACGCCTCGGGGTCGCGGATGGCGAGCGCCGCGTTGTGGTCGAAGTAGGTGAGGTGCGACAGCTGGTCCGCGATCGTCCAGCGGTCGGCCGGCGTCGGGAGCTGCGCCTGCTCGTCGGTCAGGTCGGCGACCACCGCGTCGAGCGCGGCCTGTTCTGCCAGCAGGTCGGCGAGCACGTCGGCGACGTCCATCGTTCAGCTCCTTGGGGTTCGGTGGGTGCGGGTGGTGCGGGTGGGTCCGGCGGGGCGCGGCAGGCCGCGGAGGATGATCTCGACCAGCTCGTCGGCGGCGGCCTTCGGGGTCGATCGCAAGGTGGGCAGCACCTCGGGGCGGATGAAGTCCGGGCCGAGGTCCGCGAGGGTGCGCGCGACCGCGGCGGTGTCGACCTCGGCGATGTCGCCGCGCTCGACCGCCCAGTCGAGGAGCGCTCGGCACACGGCCACCACGTAGTCCGCGTGCTCGTTGTTGCGACGCTGGGCCGCCGCCATCGAGCCGAGGTCCCGGGCGTACGCCGCGGTCGTGCCGGCCACCGCGACGGTGGCGGCGGCCAGGTAGGCGCGCAGCGCGTCGAGCGGTGAGGCGTCGGGATCGACGGTGGCCATCGCCTCGCGCCCGACGCGCCACAGGTGGGTGTCGAGCACGGTGAGCACCAGCTCGTCACGGCTGGGTGCCAAGCCGTAGAGGGTGCGCAGCGAGCAACCGAGCCGGTTGGCGATCTCGGCCATCGTGAGGTCGGCGAACCCCTCGGCGAAGAGCGGGCCGAGCCCCGCGAGCAGCTCTCGCTGGCGCTCGGTGAGCTGGGCCAGGTCGTCGCGGCTGAGCACCGGCCGTGGCGCGGGAAGGGCCCGCAACCGGCGTTGCAGCTCGGTCGGCTCGACCGGGGTGGCGGGGAGCTCGTCCGCCCCGTCGATGGTCGGACGGGCGGAGGTCCTGGCGGTCACGGGCGGGACCCGTCGAGGAGCGACGCCGGCAGGTCGACCTCACGCGCCCGGAGCCACTCGCCGAGCCCCTTCGCCTGCGCGTCCTGACGGGTCGAGGCGGCGACGCCCTCCTGCAGCAGGCCGTGGATGACGAAGTTGAGCGACCACAGGTTGGGCAGCTCGTGCCGCTCGATCGGGAGCGGTGCGGCCTCGGGAAGCAGCCCGCGAAGGCGCTCGACGCTCAGGTGCTCGGCGAGCCAGGCGTACGCGTCGGCCGACCGGGCGAACACGCCGAGGTTGGCGTCGCCGCCCTTGTCGCCCGAACGGGCCCCGAAGATCGCGCCGAGCGGAGCCCGCGCTGTGGGGCCGTCGGGGATGGACGGGAGGGACGGCCCCGCCCCCTCGGACCGACGGGGACCGGCGGCGGCCCGGCCGGGGGCCGCCGGGGCCGTCGACTCCACCACGGTCCGAGCACCGCCGAGGATCACGACGTGCTGGGGCACGAGATCGGCGTCGACCATCCCCGCCCGGTGCACGCCGAAGGGCTTGGCCACGCCCATCCCCGGCGCGCCGAACAGCCCGGGGATGGTGGCCAGCGCGAGCTCGTTCACCGCGGTCGAGGCGCCCTTCACCTTCCGCTCGTCGTGGTCCTTGAGGGTGATCTGCCAGACGGCGACGGCTTCCTCGTTGGTTGGCGGGTCCGGCTTGTCGGTGCGCACGAGGCGGGTGGTGACGGACTCGATCTCGTCTCGGTCGACCGTGCACGCCTCCCAGAACGCTCGCTCCACCAGCTCGGCCTTCGCCTCGATGTCGAGGCCGGTGAGGGCCACGTTGAGGTCGGTGCGAAACCCGCCGAGCTCGTTCATCGACACCTTCAGGGTCGACGGCGGCGGTTCGCCGAGCGTCCCGCTGATGCGCACCCGGTCCCGAGCAGTCTGCTCGAGCGAGATCGTGTCGAAGCGGGCGGTGACGTCGGGCCCCAGGTACAGCGGCGATCCGATCTCGTAGAGGAGCTGGGATGTGACCGTGCCGACCGTGACCGCACCGCCGGTGCCTTCGTGCTTGCCGATCACGCTGCCGCCGTCGGCGGCGATCTCCGCCCAGGGGAACCCGGTGCGCTCGAGGCCGTCGAGCTCGGTGAAGAACGAGTAGTTGCCCCCGGTGGCCTGGGTGCCGCACTCGATGACGTGCCCGGCGACCACCGCACCGGCGAGCGCGTCCCAGTCGTCGCGGGCCCAGCCGTGGTGCCAGGCGGCCGGCGCGCAGACGATCGCGGCGTCGGTGGTGCGACCCGTGATGACGATGTCGGCGCCCGCGGCGAGGGCTTCGACGATCCCCCAGCACCCGAGGTAGGCGTTCGCGGTGAGGAAGCTCGCCGTGTCGGCGAACGGCTCGCCGTCCTCCATGCGGCGCACCGGTCGACCGGCCTCGGCGAGCTCGGGGAGGCGAGGGAGGAGATCGTCGCCGGCGATGTAGGCGATGGTCGGGCGCAGGCCGAGCTTGTCGGCCACCTCGGCCACCGCGTCCGCGCAGCCGTCGGGGTCGAGGCCGCCGGCGTTGGCGACCACCTTGATGCCGCGGTCGAGGCAGGTGCCCATGACCTGCTCCATCTGGGTCACGAAGGTGCGGGCGTAGCCACCGCCGGGACGCTTCATGCGGGTGCGGGCGAGGATGAGCATGGTGAGCTCGGCGAGCCAGTCGCCGGTGAGGACATCGATCGGCCCGCCCTCCACCATCTCCCGCGCCGCGCTCGACCGGTCCCCGTAGAACCCCGAGCAGTTCGCGATCCGGATCGGTTCGCTCATCGCCACGCCCCCGCCCGCCGCCACCCGACCCGCCGCCGCCCGCTCCCCAGCCGCTCGCCATCGGGCTGCTCACTTCTTGGAACGCTGGTGGTCGCTTCACGACCACGGATGTACCAAGAACCGGTCCCCCACCACAGCCCGCTCGTTCTTGGTACCGGCGTGGTCCCAGAACGACCACGGCTGTACCGAGAACCGAGGCGACGGTCCGTCACGACGGGGGCTCGGTGGGGTGCGGCGGCTCGGCGGCTGGGTCAGCGGCTGGCCCAGCGTCGGGCTCGGCGTCGGGCTCGAACAGGAGCAGGACCGCACCGTTGGCGACCTGGTCGCCGGCGGCGACGCGGACCTCGGCCACCACGCCGTCGGCGGGGGCCGACATGTGGTGCTCCATCTTCATGGCCTCGAGCACCACCAGCGTCTGCCCGGCCGACACGGCGTCACCGGCAGCGACCCGGACGTCGAGCACCGTCCCCGGCATCGGCGCGACGAACCCGCCGGCGACCTCGGCCGGGCCCGGCACCACGAACCGAGGCACCAGCTCGAGGGTGGCGGTGGAAGTGCCGATCGACACGTGGAGGCGGTTGCCGTCGAGGGTCACTCGGGCCGTGGCCCGCTCGCCGTCGACCTCGATGTCGATGGCATCGGGCGCCCAACGGTGGACGATCGCGACCGACGAGTCGCCAACGACGAAGGTGCCGTCGCGCTGCGCCCGGTACCGCACCACGGTCTCGGCATCGCCCCAGCGCAGGCCCACGGTCTGCGCTGGCAGGCGGGCGTTGCGCCACCCGCCCGGCAACGTGGGCTGCACCGTCGCGTCGACCCGGTTGCGGCCCTGGAGCCACAGCGCGGCCACCGGACCGAGGCGTTCGAGCCCTGCCTGGTCCCGCTCGACCTCGAGCCGAGGCTGGACCCGCTCGATGAAGTCCGTGGTGGTGTCGCCAGCGAGGAACGCCGGCGAGCGCAGGACCGCGGCGAGGAAGTCGCGGTTGGTGGTGACGCCGCCCAGGTGGAGGCGTTCGAGCGCGAGCGCGAGTCGGCTGGCGGCCTCGGCGCGGGTGCGACCGTGCGCGGTGACCTTGGCGAGCATCGGGTCGAAGTCGACGCCGACCACCGACCCGGCGGCCACCCCGGAGTCCCACCGCACCGCCGGCTCGCTGGCAGGGGCGAAGGCGGCGACGGTGCCGGTGGCCGGGAGGAACCCCGCGGCGGGGTCCTCGGCGTAGAGCCGCGCCTCGATGGCGTGGCCGGTGAAGGTGGCGCCGGCGGCCTCCGGCGAGATCGGTTCGCCGACGGCGACGCGCAGCTGCTCGCGCACGAGGTCGATGCCGGTGACCTCCTCGGTCACGGGGTGCTCGACCTGCAGGCGGGTGTTGACCTCGAGGAAGAAGAACTCGCGGGTGTCGTCGTCGACCAGGAACTCGACGGTGCCGGTGGACGTGTAGCCGATCTGGTGCGCGAGGCCGAGCGCGGCGTGGCCCATCGCAGCTCGGAGGTCCGCGTCGACCGCAGGCGAGGGCGACTCCTCGATGACCTTCTGGTGGCGTCGCTGGATCGAGCACTCGCGCTCGCCGAGGTGCACGACGGTGCCGTGCTCGTCGCCCAGGACCTGGATCTCGACGTGGCGAGAGCGGGCCACGTAGCGCTCGAGGAACACCCGGTCGTCGCCGAACGCGCTCTTCGCCTCACGACGGGCTGCCGCCACGGCCTCGTCGAGGTCCTCGGCCCGCTCGACGATGCGCATGCCCTTGCCGCCGCCACCCGCAGACGCCTTCACGAGCAACGGGTAGCCGACATCGCCCGCCGCGGACGGGTCCTCGGTGGAGGGCAGCGTCGGCACGCCCGCGGCCACGGCCGCGGCCTTGGCGTTGATCTTGTCGCCCATGGCCACGATGACCTCGGGCGTGGGGCCGACCCACACGAGGCCGGCGTCGACCACCGAGCGAGCGAAGACGGCGTTCTCCGACAGGAAGCCGTAGCCCGGGTGGATCGCATCGGCCCCGCTGCGCTGCGCTGCGGCGATGATGGCCGCGCCGTCCAGGTAGCCCCCGGGGAGGCGCACCGCGTGGTGGGCGTCGGTCACGAACGGGGCGTCGGCGTCGGCCTCCGCGAACACGGCGACGGTGCGCAGGCCCATGGCGTGGGCGGTGCGGAACACCCGCCGGGCGATCTCGCCGCGGTTGGCGACGAGCACGGTGGTGATGGTGCGGCTCACAGTCGGAACACCCCGTAGCCCTCGGCACCCGCGACGGCACGGTTCTTCACGACCGACAGGGTGAGGCCGAGGACGGTGCGGGTGTCGCGAGGGTCGATGATGCCGTCGTCGGTGATGGCGCCCGAGGCCCGCACCGCCAGCGAGCCTTCCTCCTGCATGGCCTCCACCATCGCCACGATCTCGGCGTCTTGGGCCTCGTCGAACTCCTCGCCATTGCGGGCTGCCTGGCCTCGACGGACGATCGACATCACCCCGGCGATCTGCTTGGGGCCCATGACGGCGATCTTGGCGGTGGGCCACAGGAAGGTGAAGCGGTTGCCGAACGCCCGCCCGCTCATGCCGTAGGTGCCGGCGCCGTAGCTCGCGCCGATGATGACCGTGAGGTGCGGGACGGTGCTGTTCGACACCGCGTTGATCATCTGGCTGCCCTTCTTGATGATCCCGTCGGCCTCGAAGTCCTTGCCCACCATGTAGCCGGTGATGTTCTGCAGGAAGACGAGCGGCACGTCGATCTGGTTGCAGAGCTGGATGAAGTGCGCGGCCTTCTGGGCGGCGTCGGGGTAGATGACCCCGTTGTTGCCGAGCACCCCCACCTCGTGTCCGTGGATGGAGGCCCAGCCGCACACCATCGTCGGGCCGTAGCGGGCCTTGAACTCCTCGAACCGGCTGCCGTCGACGATGCGGGCGATGACGTCGCGCACGTCGACCGGCGAGCGCAGGTCTCGGCTCACCAGGCCGAGGAGCTCCTCGGGATCGTGCACCGGCTCGTCGACCTCGAGGGCGGGCGGCGGCCCCTCCTTGCGCCAGTTGAGGTGGCTGACGACCTCGCGGCACTGGCGGATGGCGTCCATCTCGTCGACCGCGAAGTAGTCGCCGGTGCCCGACACGGTGGCGTGCATCTCGGCGCCGCCGAGCGTCTCGTCGTCGCTGTCCTCGCCGGTGGCCATCTTCACGAGCGGCGGGCCGGCCAGGAAGATCTTCGACTGGTCCTGCACCACGATCGTGTAGTCGGACAAGCCCGGCTGGTAGGCGCCGCCGGCGGTGGAGGAGCCGAAGACGACGCACACCGTGGGGATGCGCAGCTTCGACAGCTCGATCATCTCGTAGAAGAACCGGCCGGTCTCGGCGAAGTGGGTGGTCTGGGTCTTGGGTCCGCCACCTCCCCCGCCCCCCATGCGCAGGTCGGCGCCGGCCGACTCGACGAAGCTCACGTAGGGCATGCGGTTGTCACGGGCGATCTCGAGCGCCCGCATCCACTTCTTGCCGGCGTAGGGCGTGAGCGCTCCGGCGAGGACGGTGGGGTCGTTGCCCATGATCACGCACTCGACGCCGGCGATGATCCCGATGCCGACGACCATGCCGCCGCCGATCGTGTAGTCGCTGTCGTACGCGGCGATGGGGCTGATCTCGAGGAACGCCGTGTCGGGGTCGATGGCGTTGGCGATGCGCTCGCGGATGGGGAGCTTGCCCCGGCTGCGCAGGCGGGCGGTGCGCTCGGGCCCGCCTCCCGCGTCGGCCTGGTCGAGCAGGTCGTCGAGCACGGTCAGCTGCTCGAGCACGTCGTCGCGGTTGCGCCGGAACGCCTCGCTCCCCGTGTCGAGCGCCGAGCCGAGCGGTGGGGCCAGCAGGGTGCGCCGCATGCGCGGTGACCATAGACGCGGTACGTTCGTCCCGCCACGATTACCGCCCTCGCGGGGTCCGTCAGGTCAGGACGACTCGCATGCCCCGTCAACGAGCGACCGGTCGATCGCTTGGGCGCTCCGCAGCACCTGCGGCGTCAGCGTCGATGGGCCAACGAGGCCGTCTTGGGACAGCTCCGTGAGCGCTGCGGCGAAGCGGAGGGCTGGCTCGTAGGGGCCGAGGCGGTCGTACGCGTCCGCCTTCGTCCGAAAGGTGAGGCCGATGGCGAGCACATCGGGCGGGACGTCGGTCGGATCGGTCGCGCCTCCCTCGATGAGCGGCTCGAGTGCGAAGGACGTCGTGTCGCCCCCCTCGTCGAACACGGCGGACAGGACGTCGCACAGTTGCGCTTCTGGCGTGGACCCCACGTCGGAGCTCGCCGTGCAGGCCGCAACCGAGAGCACCACCGAGCCCGCAAGCACGATGCCTGCGAGACGCACGTTCACGCTCCGCAGTTCGACGCAACGAAGGCGTCGACGGCGCCAGCGTCCGCACGCACGCTCGATGGGTTCGAGACGGTTCCACCATCCACCAGCGTCTGACCGGCAGCCCGCAGCGTGGCGTACTGGGACTCGATAGCGCTGGGGACGCCCTCGAGCAGAGCGATGAACGCAACCTCCGGCGATGCAACACCGCTGGACAACGCGCCGTCGAACGCAGCACGGACCGTCGGAGCCTCCGCATCCTCGCCGAACGCGGTCGCGAGGAATCCGCACCAGTCCTCGAGAATCGTCGGTACCTCCGCGTCAGCGACGGTCGGCTCGGCCAGGTCCCCAGCGCCATCGGCTTGCGCGAATGCCACAGCACCTCCGATGACACCCACGATCGCAACCACCAGAACAACCAACTTCGACTTCATCACGATTCTTCCTTTCAACGGCGTGTTCATCACTTGCAGCCAGAGTTCCCGGGCGGCTTCGTGGTGAAGTTCCTGCCTGGGACCGCAGTCCACGCGAAGCAGTCCTTCTGTGCTGCGGCCGACTTCAGGTCCGAGCCGAAATCGCTGCGGTTCCGGACGTCGCTCTTGAACCAACTGAGGAGCACCCCAGGGACGAGGTGGGCGGCCGCGCACAGGGCAGCGCCGCCGACGGCGCATGCAAGTGCCAGCTGCGTGGACGTCAACGACAGCGAATCGGGAGCTGCCGCGAGCACGAGCTTCCTGGCGGCGGCAGTCCCATCCTTGACGCGCACCTGATCGAGGATGTTGCTCGGCGAGACGAACACGACGAGGTTCAAGCGCGTCGACTCCGTCCCGATCGCGAACGTCTCCGTCTGCTTGAGCACGAAGCAGGACGAGAGCAATGCGACGAGCAGGCCGAACCCGACCGCCTTCACGGTTCGTGAGTACCAGGGCGAACGAGTCATGCAGATCTCCTTGCGAGCACGGGACGGTTCCACCAAGCCAGACCCGCAATCTGCTGACTATGACGATGAATCTAGAGACGACACATCCTTTCGTCAAGAGGCTCGCGGGCCGGAGCGCGATGGGGGCCATGCGGTACGATCGGTTCGCCACGATTACCGCCCTCGCCCGCTCCTCTCCCGCAGCTTCGTGTCAGGTCCCGCCGACTCCGGTCGGATCCCACACGAAGTTCGAGGAGTCGGGGGCACGCAGGGCACGACCACGCGAGGATCCGCAGATGCGCAACACGGTGACCGACATGCTCGGGATCGACGTCCCGATCTTCGCCTTCAGCCACTGCCGCGACGTCGTGGCAGCGGTGTCGAAGGCGGGAGGCCTCGGCGTGCTGGGCGCGGTGGCCCACTCGCCCGAGCAGCTCGAGATCGACCTGAAGTGGATCGAGGACGAGCTCGGCCCCGACCGGCCCTACGGCGTCGACCTCATCATCCCCGCCAAGTACGCCGGCGACGAGGGTGGCGGCTACACGATGGCCGACATCGCCAACCTCATCCCCCAGCAGTACTGGGACAAGGTCGACGAGATCCTCGCCCGCTACGAGGTGCCGCCGCTGGCCGACGACGCCGGCGTGGTGTTCGGCATCTCGGGCGACACGCCGCTGCCGTTCTCCGAGAAGGCATCGGGCCCGCAGCTCGAGATCGCGCTCGCCCACCGCACCGCGTTCGTGGCCAACGCGCTCGGCCCGCCACCGGCCCACATGATCGAGCGCTGCAAGGAGGAGGGCCGCCTCGTCGGTGCCCTCGCCGGCAAGGCCGTCCACGCCGAGCGCCACGTGCAGGCCGGGGTCGACATCATCGTCGCCCAGGGCGGCGAGGCCGGCGGCCACACCGGCGAGATCGGCTCGATGGTGCTGATCCCCGAGGTGGTCGACGCGGTGGCTCCCGTGCCCGTGCTGGGCGCGGGTGGCATCGGGCGAGGCCGTCAGATGGCCGCCGCCATGGCGCTCGGCGCGCAGGGGGTGTGGTGCGGCTCGGTGTGGCTCACCACCGAGGAGGCCGAGACGCACCCGACGGTGAAGCAGAAGTTCCTCGACGCCACCTCGGCCGACACCGTGCGCTCGCGCAGCCGCACCGGCAAGCCGGCCCGCCAGCTCAAGTCCGCGTGGACCGAGGAGTGGGACGACACCGAGCTCCCCCCGCTCGGCATGCCGCTGCAGCCGATCCTCACCGCCCAGGCCATCGCCCGCATCGACCGCTCGGCCCACCTCTCGGGCTCGGGCGCCGAGAAGCTGGCGAACTACTTCGTGGGCCAGATCGTCGGGAACATGAACGCCATCAAGCCGGCCGCCACCGTGGTCTACGAGATGGTCGACGAGTTCATCGACGCCATCAACGCCGTCCAGAGCCAGATGGACGCCTGACCCGCGCCCGCCCCGCTGACCGCGGGGACGATCGGTGCGACAGACGACACCGAGGACCCGGTGGGCGATGTGACCGGCCCCCGGTCTGGGGTCGATCGTGGACCGTGGCGGTACGCGATCGCCCCGAGATCGCGCTTGCGTCGTCGAGCCGACACCACGGACCCCGGTGGGCGATGTGACCGGCCCCCGGTCTGGGGTCGATCGTGGACCGTGGCGGTACGCGATCGCCCCGAGATCGCGCTTGCGTCGTCGAGTCGACGCCGAACCCGGTCAGCCAGCGACGACCTTGGCGGCGACCTCGCCGAGCAGCGCCACGCGTCCGGGGACGAAGCCGTTGGCGGGCATCGAGCAGGTGAAGCCGTCGACGCCGCTGGCGAGGGCGGCGGTCAGCTGCTCGCCCACCTCGTCGGGGTCGCCGAAGGTGAACAGCGAGAGCATGGCATCGCGCGAGTCGTCGTCCATGGTGTCGAGGTCGAAGCCCAGGCCGCGCCCGAACGCGGCGATCTCGGCCACCGCTTGGTCGTGGGTGGGAGCGATGCAGCAGTGGCGCTGCAGCGACACGGTGATCTCCGAGCGGTCGCGCCCGAGGCGCTCGCAGTGCGCCGCGAGGGCGTCGAGCTTGCGGGGCACCTCGTCGAGCGGCGCGGTGAGGTTCGACTCGTTCGCGTACTGGGCCACCAGTCGCAGGGTCTTCTTCTCGCCCGAGCCGCCGATCATCACCGGGATCTGCGAGAGCGGTGCCGGCTGGTTGATCGCGTCGGCCACGGCGTAGTGCGTCCCGGTGAACGTGGGCCGCTCGTCGCGCAGCATCGGCAGGATGATCTGCAGCGCCTCCTCCAGCTTCTCGAAGCGATCGGTGAAGGTTCCGAACTCGATGCCGAACGCCTGGTGCTCCTGCTCGAACCACCCCGCGCCGATGCCGAGCTGGGCGCGACCGCCCGACACGATGTCGAGCGTCGTGACCGTCTTCGCCAGGACCGCCGGGTTCCGATAGGTGTTGCCGGTGACCAGCGCGCCGAGGCGGACGTTGGAGGTGTGCTGGGCGAGGGCCGACAGCAGCGAATAGCACTCGAGCATCTCGCGCTCGGGCGGGCCGAGCATGGGCAGCTGGAAGAAGTGGTCCATCACCATGACCGTGTCGAAGCCGGCGCCGTCTGCCTCGCGCGCCTGGGCGGCGACGGTGGCGAACAGGTCGCCGGGCGCCACGCCCTCGTAGGTGAAGTTCGGGATCTGGTAGCCGAGCCGAGTCATGGCTCCCCCTTGGTTCGCGTCGAAGGCTGCGGCCCTACCCCTCAGCCGCGCTCGGCACGGTATCGGCGGATCGTCGCGGTGCGGTCCCCGAGCCCTGTCGTCGACGACGGCCAGTCGCCCTACGCTCGCTCCGCACGCCCGTGTAGCTCAGATGGCAGAGCAACCGCCTTGTAAGCGGTAGGTCGTGGGTTCGACTCCCACCGCGGGCTCCACTCGTCCACGAGCCCGCGGTGGGCGCACGGAAGCCTCAGGCGGCGTCGGGGGAGTCGCCGCTGCCGTCGCTGGGACCGGAGCCCTTCGACGCGTTGCGCTTGGCGAGCGCGTAGCCACCGCCGCCCACGGCCGCGAGGAGCACGATGCCACCGATGATCAACGGGGCCGACGAGCTGTCGTCGTCCTCCTCGGTGGCACCCTCCTCCGCATGGTGATCGTCGCCAGCAACCGTGGTGGCCGTGCTCTCCTCGGCGTGGTGGTCGTCGGCTGCCGTGGTCTCGGTGCTCTCGGTGTGGTGGTCGCCCTCCTCCTCGGTGGGCGTGCCCTCGGTGATCGTGAGCATCGGGGCGGGGTGATCGGGCTCCTCCTCGCCATCGGCGGCGACCTCGATCCAATCGAGCTGGCCCTCCTCGCAGGTCTGCACGATCTTCACCGGCACCTCGCCCGGCTCATCGGGCGCGGTGAAGTTCACCTCGAAGGACTTCTCGGTCTCGGCATCGAGCGGGCCGCCTTCGAAGGTAACGACCAGGTCATCGACCGAGGAGGTGAACCCGTCGCCGTCGACGCCGGAGATCCCGGTGGAGCCCTCGGGCATCTGGATCTCCACCTTCGTGGTGGGCGAGCCGTCGCACCCGTGCTCCACCGCGAAGCCCACCGTGGCCTCCGTGCCAGCCTCCACCGCCGCGGGATCGGGGTGGATGTGCGCCCAGGCGGCGGACGCAGGACCGAGTGCGAGCACCGCAGCGGCCGTCGCCGCGATCGGCAGGCGCAAGGCCCGAGCGGCGCAACGGTGGGAAGCAGGGCGAACGGTCATGGGAGCTCCTGGAGGCGACGTCGTCGAGAGATCGGGTGGATGGGTCGTCGGCCCGGCCGGTGAGGTTCCCGGGCCGGTCGACGCAGCCCGCACCCGCCAGCACGAGGCGACCGCCGACCCCCGTTAGCGTGCCACGCGTGGCGACCCCCGTCCCGGGACGTCGAGCCCGATGCCTCGCCCTCTTGGTGCCCATCACCGTCGCGATCGCGACCACCTGGCCGCTCGCCGTCCAGGGCGGGCGACTCCCGCTCGGAGGTGAACCGACGCCGACCGTGGCGCGCTTCAACCTCTGGACGCTCCGGTGGACCGCGGACCGGCTGCCCCACGCGCTCTCCGGCTGGTGGGACGCCCCGATCTTCTCGCCCCACGCCGGCACCTTCGCCTGGAGCGAACCGCAGCCGTTGACCGGGGTGGCGTTCGCCCTCGTCCGGACGCTGACCGGGCCCGAGCGCGCCTACGGACTGGTGCTGGTCACCACGCTCGCGCTCAACGGGATCGCCGGGACCGCGCTCGCCCGCCGCCTCGGCAGCGCGCCGGCGCCCGCGGTCCTGGGCGGCGTGCTCGCCCAGACCATCCCCTTCGCGTTCGACCAGCTGGGCGTCCTGCAGCTGCTCGCCCTCTGGCCGACGCTCGCGCTGCTCGCCAGCATCGTCGCCTGGGCCCAGGAAGGCCGGCGCCGGCACGCCATCGCCATCGGGCTGTCGCTCGCCGCGAGCGCCCTGACGTGCGGGTACCTGTTCGCGCTCACCCTGCTCGCGGTCCTCCCCGTCGCGCTCGGCGCCGGGCTGGCGCGGGCGCGCTCGGACCACGTCGCGAGCGCACGGCGCTGGGCCAACCTCGCCTGGGCGGTCGGGTTGCCCCTGGTGCTCGCCGGGCCGGTCGTGGTCGGGCAGCGACGCCGCCTCGAGGGGCACCGCTGGCTGCGCTCCACCATCGATGCTGGCTCAGCAACCGCATCGGACTGGGTGGGCAGCGGGCGGGCGGCACCGACCCTCGTGCTCGTCGCCCTCGGCCTCGCCGGCGCGTGGCTCGGTCGGCGGCAGCCGGCGGCGCGCTTCGTCGCGGCTGTGGGCCTCCTCGGCGCCATGGCGTCGTTCGGCACGAACCTCGCCTTCGGCCCGGTGCGGCCGTGGGCGTGGCTCGTCGACGAGGTCTCGGCCTTCGCCCAGCTCCGCTCGCCGTACCGCTCGGCGTTCCTCGCCCAGCTCGCGCTCGCGGCGCTCGGCGCCCTGGCGCTCGACGCCCTCTGGCGATGGCGACCGACCTCGAAGGACGCCACGGCGTGGACCGGACCCGCGATCGCGGTGGTCGCCACGGCGCTGGCCGTCGCCCTCGCCCACCCCGGGCCGGGAGCGATGGCCGTCGCCGCGCGGACGCCGGGGGCGTGGCACGACCGGCTGCCGGAGCTCGCGGCGGCCGAGCCAGCCACGGACCCGCCCGCAGCTGTCGTGTTCCTGCCGTTCGCGCCATCGCCGGCCACGGAGGACTTCGCCGCCACCACCGAGCGCATGCTCCAGAACCTCGACACCGGCGTCCCGATGGTGAACGGCTACTCCGGGTTCTTCCCGTCCGATCACGCCGCGCTGCGGGCGCAGCTTCGGGGCTTCCCGGATCGGCGCAGCCTGTTGGCGCTCGGCGAACGGGGCGCGAGGTGGGTGGTGGTCGATGCCGCCACCTGGGACCCCTTCGACGAGCGCGTCGCCGCCACCCTCGGCATCAGCGAAGAAGCCCGTGACCAGGACGCCGTCCTGCTGATCCTTCCTCCGCCTGGGTCGCTCCAGTAGCGTCGCCCGAACGCCTGAGACGCCTCCCGAGACCTGGAGTCCCGAGATCCGCCCCACCTGGACACCGCGGCACCCCCTCGCCGCGATCGCCCTCACCTGCACGCTCGCCGTGGCGATCCTCGCCCTCGCGCCCGCGACCTCGGCCACCGGCGCGCCCCGCTCCACCCCGGAGACCGGCGTCGGCACCAGCGAGCCTGCGAGCCCCACCCCGCTCAACGGCCCGGTCGGCGTCGACCCCGTGCGTCGCACCGCCGGCCCCGAGGTCTACGGGCCGCCGGTGTGGATCCCGCTTCGCACCGACCTCGACGGCGGCGAGGTCACCGTCGGGTGCACCTACCACTCCCACGGATCCGAGTTCGGCTACGAGTGCAGCGGCCACCACGACCGCTGGGCCATCGACTTCGTGGCCACCACCGGGACCTCCGTGTACGCGGCGGGCGCCGGGTTCGCCACGAACCTCACCGGCAAGCCCGGCGGGTCGGGCTTCGGCAACGTGGTCAAGGTCGACCACGGCTTCGGCATCGCCACCCTCTACGCCCACCTCTCGTCGGTCGCCATCCCGGCCGAGGGCGCGTGGGTCGACGAGACCACCCTGCTGGGCACGGTCGGCTCCACCGGGTCGTCGTCCACGCCCCACCTGCACTTCGAGCGCCGGGCGCTCCCCTACGGCGTCACCGACCCCTTCGGCGACGTGGCCGCCGATCCCGGGCCGCTCTACGCGTGCCGGATGGGGATGCTGGCCACCTACCCCCAGGTCGCCGGGCACGACACGTGGGAGGGCACGGCCTGGGGCGCGTTCAGCGTGGCGAGCCAAGGCCCCGACTGCACCGACGCCCGCCAGCCGAGCGCCACCGATGGCGCGGCGACCGACGTGCCGACCCTGGCCGATCGCATCCGAGCGATGCTCCTGCGCTTCAGCCACGCGCAGGGCTGGAGCGCGCTGAGCGGCTGAGCCTCGGCACCCCGCCCCGGCCCGGCCCGGCGCTGCTAGCGACCGGCGTCGGGCCTCGGACGCTCCAGGCGAACCACCACGGCCTTGGATGTGGGCGTGTTGCTCTCCTCCGCCACGGACCCGAGCGGCACCAGCACGTTGGCCTCGGGGAAGTAGGCCGCGCAGGTCCCTCGAGCGACGTCGTAGGCCACGACGCGAAACCGCTCGGCTCGTCGGTCCGGGTCGTCGCGCCACTCGCTCACGAGGTCGACCACCTCGCCGTCGACGAGGCCCAGCGAGCGCAGATCGTCGGGGTGCACGAACACGACTCGCCGGCCCCCGGCGATGCCGCGGTAGCGGTCGTCGAGGCCGTAGATCGTGGTGTTGAACTGGTCATGGGAGCGCAGCGTCTGCAGCAGCAGCCGCCCCGCCGGCACGACCTCGGGCTCGAAGCGGTTGCAGGTGAGCTGCGCGCGACCCGAGGGAGTGCGGAACTCCCGAGCGTCGCGGGGCGGGTGCGGGAGCACGAACCCGCCGGGGTGGTCGATCCGGCCGTTGAAGTCGGCGAACCCGGGCACCACCTCCTCGATCCGGTCCCGGATGCGGTCGTAGTCCGCCGACAGCCCGACCCAGCCCACGGCGTCGTCGGGGCCGAAGAGCCGCTCGGCGAGTCCGGCGACGATCGCCACCTCGCTGCGGAGCTGCGGGGAGGCCGGCTCGAGGTTGCCGCTCGACGCGTGCACCATCGACATCGAGTCCTCGACCGTGACCCGCTGCTCTCGGCCCCCGGTGCGGTCGCGCTCGGTGCGACCGAGGCACGGCAGGATCAGCGCCTCGCCGCTGTCGGCGAGGTGCGTGCGGTTGAGCTTCGTGCTGATCGACACGGTGAGCGCGGTGCGGGCGAGCGCGGCCGCCGTCGCGTCGGTGTCGGGCGCGGCGGAGAGGAAGTTGCCGCCCAGCGAGAGGAAGACATCGACGTCGCCGCGCCCCATCGCCGAGATCGCGTCGACCGTGTCGTACCCGGGTGCCCGGGGCGGCTCGAAGTCGAACGCCGCACCGAGCGCGTCGAGGAACGCGTCGCTCGGCTTCTCGTAGATGCCCATGGTGCGGTCGCCCTGCACGTTGGAGTGGCCGCGCACGGGGCACAGCCCCGCCCCTGGTCGGCCGATGCTCCCTCGCAGCAGCACGGTGTTGGCCATCTCCCGGATGGTGGCCACGGCCTGGCGGTGCTGGGTGATGCCCATCGCCCAGCAGACGATGATCCGGCTGCGGGTGGCGAGCAGCTCCGCGACCTGCTCCAACGTCGCCGCGTCGACCCCCGTGGCGGCTCGCAGCTCGGTGGCATCGAGGGCGCGCAGGTGGGAGATCAGCTCGTCGGCGCCGTCGGCGTGGTCGGCGAGGAAGGGCCGATCGATCACGTCGCCGCGCTCGTCGTCGAGGTCGACCAACCGACGGTTCCACCACTGGAACAGCGCGAGGTCGGCGCCCACCCGCACCGGCACGTGGACATCTGCGAGCGCGGTGCCCCGACCGACGATCCCGCGCGCCTTCTGCGGGTTCTTGAAGCGGGCGAGCCCCGGCTCGCTCAACGGGTTGACGGACACGATCGCCGCCCCTCGCTGCTTGGCGATCTCGAGCGCGCTCAGCATGCGCGGGTGGTTGGTGCCCGGGTTCTGACCTACCACCAGCAGCAGGTCCGCCTCGTGCACGTCGTCGAGGGTGACGCTCCCCTTGCCGATCCCGATCGCCTGGGTGAGCGCGACGCCGCTCGACTCGTGGCACATGTTCGAGCAGTCCGGCAGGTTGTTCGTGCCGAGCTTCCGCACGAGCAGCTGGTACAGGAACGCAGCCTCGTTGCTCGTGCGACCCGACGTGTAGAACACCGACCGCTGCGGATCCCCGCTGCGCTCGATCGCCGCCGCCACGAGGGAGAGGGCTTCGTCCCAGGAGATCGGCCGGTAGCGGTCGTCGCCCGCAGCCCGGTGCATCGGTTCGGTGAGGCGGCCCTGCTGGCCGAGCCAGAAGTCGGATCGGGCCCGGAGATCGTCGAGGTCGTGGCGGGCGAAGAAGGCGGCGTCGATCCGCCGGACCGTGGCCTCCTCGGCGATGGCCTTCATCCCGTTCTCGCAGAACTCGAACGGCGACGTGTGCGCGGGGTCGGGCCACGCGCACCCCGGGCAGTCGACGCCGTCGGGCTGGTTGAGCTTCAAGAAGACCTTCGCCGAGCGAGTCGGACCCAGCTGGTCGCGAGCGTGGGCCATCCCGTGGAGGACGCCGCCGAGACCGGCCGCTGCGAGCGGGGTCTCGGTCACCCTCAGGTCGACATCTCCCGGGTCCTGCTCGGGTGCGGGCTTGGTCGCCATCGCGCTCGTCCTACCCGCGATCGCCGGGCGAGGCCATCCCGCGGTCGACGTAGAGGTTGAGGGAGCCACCACGAGCGAAGCCAGCGAGCACGATGCCGGCCCGCTCGGCGGCGGCGATGGCCAGCGACGAGGGGGCGCTCACCGCGACCACCGTGCCGATGCCGGCGGCCCACGCCTTCTGGACGATCTCGAAGCTGACCCGCCCGCTCACGAACAGACCGAGGCCGGACGCCGGCAGCGCTCCATCCAACTGCAGTCGACCGACCACCTTGTCGACCGCGTTGTGGCGGCCGATGTCCTCGCGCACGACCACCACCTCGCCGGTCGGGTCGAAGGCCGCCGCGGCATGAACGCCACCAGTCGCTCCGAACAGCTCCTGGTGCGGCGCGACCGCGTCGGGGATCGTGGCGACCATGGCGAGATCGAAGGGCGTGGGTGCGCCGAGCGGTGAGAGCCGACCGGCCACGTCGTCGATCTGGTCCGACCCGCACCACCCGCACGACGACGTGGTCGTGGTCAGCCGCTCTGCGGGCACCGGCGCCAGCCCACCGGTCTCGACCGTGACGATGTTGAACGCGGTGTCGACAGCGGAGCCGAGCGCGCAGTAGCGAACCGTCTGCACCGGAGCACCGGCCAGGAGGCCCTCGCCGTGGCAGAACCCGACGGCGAGCTCGTAGTCGTGGCCGGGCGTTCGCATCGTGGTGGTGACGCGCCGGCCGTCGAGGCGGATCTCGAGGGGCTCCTCGACGATCACCTTGTCGGGCTTGCGGCCGCTGAGCTCGCCGCCACCCCCACCGCCACGGGCCCCGAACGCTCGGACCAGGTGCGACACCGTCCGACCGCGAGCCATGGATCGCAGGCTAACGATGGGGGTCGACTCACGCCGAGTGCAGGTCGCGGCGGGAGAACACCACGACGGCGGCCGCGCAC
>JBDIAX010000042.1:0-33703 GCA_039812605.1 Acidimicrobiia bacterium
CCGAACCTTGAAGGTGTAGGCGGTGCCGTTGGTGAGGCCGGTGATGGCCTGGGTGGTGGCGGTGGAGTTGAACGTGACGGGGGTTTGGGCGGTGGCGCCGATGTAGGGGGTGACGGTGTAGCCGGTGATCGGCGACCCGCCGTCGGATGCGGGCGCCGTCCAAGACAGCTGCACGGAGCTGTTGCCCGGGGTGCCAGACACGCTCGTCGGAGCATCAGGAACCGCGCTCGGGGTGACGGCGCCGCTCGCCGACGAGTCGGCACCCGTCCCTGCGGCGTTCGTGGCCTTGACCTTGAAGGTGTAGGCGGTGCCGTTGGTGAGGCCGCTGAGGTTCTGCGTGGTGGCGGTCGACGCGAAGGCGGTTGCCGTCTGGGCGGTGGCGCCGATGTAGGGGGTCACCGTGTAGCCGGTGATCGCGGACCCGCCGTTGGAGGCCGGCGCGGTCCACGACAGGACCACCTGGCCGTTGCCGGCGATGCCCGTGACGCCGGTTGGGGCGCCGGGGACGGTGCGGGGGGTGATGGCGGCGCTGGCCGCTGAGTCGGTGCCGGTGCCGGCGGCGGTGGTGGCGGCGACCTTGAAGGTGTAGGCGGTGCCGTTGGTGAGGCCGGTGATGGTCTGGGTGGTGGAGGTCGATGCGAAGGCGATGGGGGTTTGTGCGGTGGCGCCGATGTAGGGGGTGACGCGGTAGCCGGTGATGGGTTGGCCGCCGTCGGAGGTGGGGGCGGTCCAGGTGAGGACGACCTGGGTGTTGCCGGGGGTGCCGGCGACGTTGGTGGGTGCGTTGGGCAGGGTTCGTGGGGTGACCGCGCTCGAGGCGGCGGAGTCGGTGCCGGTGCCTGCGGCGTTCGTGGCCTTGACCTTGAAGGTGTAGGCGGTGCCGTTGGTGAGGCCGGTGATGGTCTGGCTCGTCGCGCTCGACGAGAACGCCTGCGGGGTCTGGGCGGTGGCGCCGATGTAGGGGGTGACGGTGTAGCCGGTGATGGCCGAGCCGCCATCGGAAGCGGGCGCGGTCCACGACAGGGCCACCGCCCCGTCACCAGGGGTGCCCGTGACGCCGGTTGGGGCGCCGGGGACGGTGCGGGGGGTGATGGCGGCGCTGGCCGCGGAGTCGGTGCCGGTGCCGGCGGCGGTGGTGGCGGCGACCTTGAAGGTGTAGGCGGTGCCGTTGGTGAGGCCGGTGATGGTCTGGGTGGTGGAGGTCGATGCGAAGGCGATGGGGGTTTGTGCGGTGGCGCCGATGTAGGGGGTGACGCGGTAGCCGGTGATGGGTTGGCCGCCGTCGGAGGTGGGGGCGGTCCAGGTGAGGACGACCTGGGTGTTGCCGGGGGTGCCGGCGACGTTGGTGGGTGCGTTGGGCAGGGTTCGTGGGGTGACCGCGCTCGAGGCGGCGGAGTCGGTGCCGGTGCCTGCGGCGTTCGTGGCCTTGACCTTGAAGGTGTAGGCGGTGCCGTTGGTGAGGCCGGTGATGGTCTGGCTCGTCGCGCTCGATGAGAACACCTGCGGGGTCTGGGCGGTGGCGCCGATGTAGGGGGTCACCGTGTAGCCCGTGATGGCGGAGCCGCCGTCGGAAGCGGGCGCGGTCCACGACAGGGCCACGGCCCCGTCACCAGGGGTGCCCGAGACGCTGGTTGGCGCGCCGGGCACGGTGCGCGGCGTGACCGCGGCGCTGGCGAGCGAGTCGATCCCGGTCCCCGCTGCGTTCGTGGCGGCGACCTTGAACGTGTAGGCGGTGCCGTTCGTCAGGCCCGTGATCGTCTGAGCAGTGGAGGTCGACGCGAACGCGATGGGGGTTTGTGCGGTGGCGCCGATGTAGGGGGTCACCGTGTAGCCGGTGATGGCGGAGCCGCCGTTGGAGGCGGGCGCGGTCCACGACAGGGCGACCTGGGTGTTGCCGGGGACCCCCGTGACGCCGGTCGGCGACCCCGGTACTGCCCGCGGCGTGACCGCCGCGCTGGCCGCCGAATCGGCGCCGGTGCCAGCGGCGTTCGTGGCCTTGACCTTGAAGGTGTAGGCGGTGCCGTTGGTGAGGCCGGTGATGGTCTGGCTGGTGGCGGTCGACGCGAACGCGATGGGGGTTTGTGCGGTGGCGCCGATGTAGGGGGTGACGGTGTATCCGGTGATGGCCGAGCCGCCGTTGGAGGCGGGTGCGGTCCAGGTGAGGGCGACCTGGGTGTTGCCGGCGGTGCCGGTGACGCCGGTCGGTGCGCCGGGCACGGTGCGGGGCGTGACCGCGGCGCTCGCCGCGGAGTCGATCCCGGTGCCTGCCGCGTTCGTGGCGGCGACCTTGAAGGTGTAGGCGGTGCCGTTGGTCAGGCTCGTGATCGTCTGAGCAGTGGAGGTCGACGCGAACGCGATGGGGGTCTGGGCGGTGGCGCCGATGTAGGGGGTGACCGTGTAGCCGGTGATGGCGGAGCCGCCGTTGGAGGCGGGTGCGGTCCACGACAGGGCCACGGTCCCGTCACCCGCGGTGCCAGCGACGCCGGTGGGGGCGCCCGGGACCGTTCGTGGGGTGACCGCCGCGGAAGCGCTGGAGTCCGCGCTGGTGCCGGCCGCGTTGTTGGCCCGGACCTTGAAGGTGTAGGCGGTGCCGTTGGCCAGGCCCGTGATGGCCTGGCTCGTCGCTGCGGAGTTGAAGGTGACCGCGCTCTGGGCGGTGGCGCCGATGTAGGGGGTGACGGTGTAGCCGGTGATGGCGGAGCCGCCGTTGGAGGCGGGTGCGGTCCAGGACAGCTGGACGGAGCCGTCGCCCGGGGTGCCGGCGACGCCGGTGGGGGCGCCGGGGACCGTGCGCGGCGTGATCGGGTCCGACGCGGCCGAGTCCGCGCCGGTGCCGGCGGCGTTCGTGGCGGCGACCTTGAAGGTGTAGGCGGTGCCGTTGGTGAGGCTGCTGATGTTCTGCGTGGTGGCGGTCGACGCGAACGCGATGGGGGTCTGCGCGGTGGCGCCGACGTAGGGGGTCACCGTGTAGCCGGTGACGGCCGAGCCGCCGTTCGAGGCCGGTGCGGTCCAGGACAGGACGACCTGCGCGTTGCCGGCGATGCCGGTGACGCCGGTCGGCGCGCCGGGCACCGCTCGGGGGGTGATGGCCGCGCTGGCGGCGGAGTCGGCGCCGGTGCCCACAGCGGTGGTGGCGGCGACCTTGAAGGTGTAGGCGGTGCCGTTGGTGAGCCCCGTGATGGTCTGGCTCGTGGCCGTCGACGCGAACTCGACCGGCGTCTGGGCGGTGGCGCCGATGTAGGGGGTGACGCGGTAGCCGGTGATGGGAGACCCGCCGTCGGAGGACGGGGCGGTCCAGGTGAGCGCGACCTGAGCGTTGCCCGCGGTGCCGGCCACGTTGGTGGGCGCGCTCGGCAGGGTGTGCGGGGTCACCGGGTCCGACGCGGTGGACTCGGCGCCGGTGCCGGCGACGTTGGTGGCCTTCACCTTGAAGGTGTACGTGGTGCCGTTCGCCAGCCCGGTGATCGTCTGCAGCGTCGCGCTCGAGTTGAACACCCGCGGCGCCTGGCCGAGGGTCCCGATGTAGGGGATGACGGTGTAGCCGGTTATGGCCGCCCCGCCGTCGAAGGGAGGCTCGGTCCACGACACCGTGGCCTGTGCATCACCGGCGATGGCCGTGACACGGGTCGGAGCATCGGGGACCGTTCGGGGCGTGATGGCCGGCGAGGCGTCCGAGTCGTCGCCGCTGCCGGCGGCGTTCGATGCCCTCACCTTGAAGGTGTACGGGGTTCCGTTCGTCAACCCGGTCACGACCTGGGTGGTGGCCGTGGAGGCGAAGTCGATCGACGTCTGGGCCACGCCTCCGGTGTAGGGCGTGACGGTGTACCCCACGAGCGGCGATCCGCCGTCGGAGGTCGGAGCGACCCAGCTCAGCGTGACCTGCCCGTCTCCGGCGGTTCCGGTGACGTCGGTGGGGGCGGCTGGGGGACCGCTCGGCGTGAGCGGGGGCGACGACGCGGAATCGGTGCCGCTCCCTGCCGCGTTCGTGGCCTTGACCTTGAAGGTGTAGGTGGTTCCGTTGGTGAGGCCGGTGATGGTCTGGCTCGTGGCGGTCGAGTCGAAGGCGATCGGCGTCTGTGCGGAGCTCCCGATGGAAGGCGTGACGGTGTACCCGGTGAGCGGCGACCCCCCGTTGGACACCGGCGCAGACCACGTCAGGGTCACCTGGCCGTTGCCGGGGGTGCCGGTGACGCTGTAGGGCGAACCGGGGACGTTGCGGGGGGTGATGGGCGTGGAAGGCGCGGACTCGGGGCCGACCCCGTTCGCGGTCTCGGCCTGGACCGTGAAGGTGTAGGTGGTTCCGTTGCCGAGCCCGGTGATGGTCTGGGTGGTGGCGGTGGAGTTGAAGGTGACCGGGGTCTGCGGGGAGGCGCCGATGTAGGGCGTGACGACGTAGCCGATGATGGGGGAGCCCCCGTCCGAGACCGGAGCGATCCAGCTCAAGGTGACTGCGCCGATGCCGGCGGTTCCGGTGACGCCGGTCGGCGCGGTCGCGATGCCGAGCGGGGCGATCGCCGGCGACGCCTCGGAATCGGGTCCGGTGCCGGCGGCGTTCGTGGCCTTGACCTTGAAGGTGTAGGCGGTGTTGTTGGTCAGGCCGGTGATGACCCGTTCGGTATCAGGGGTGTTGAAGACCCTCGGGGTTTGGGCGGTGGCCCCGATGTAGGGCGTGACGGTGTAGCCGGTCACGGGGGAACCGCCGTCGGAGACCGGAATGGCCCAGACCAGCGTGACCTGCCCATCGCCGGAGGCGCCGCTGACGTTGCGGGGCGCCGTCGGCACGGTGCGAGGGGTGATCTCCGCCGAGGCCGTCGAGCTCGTGCCGGTGCCTGCGGCGCTGAACGCGGCGACCCGGAAGGTGTACGGGGTGCCGTTGGTGAGGCCGGTGACCGTCTGGGCGGTCGCGGTCGAGTTGAACGTCACCGCGGTCTGCGCCACGTCATAGAGGTAGGGGGTCACCTGGTAGCCGGTGATCGGGCTCCCGCCGGGGGACGACGGGGCGGTCCACGTCAGCGACACCTGGCCGTTGCCGGGGGTGCCGGTCACGTTGGTGGGAGCCGTCGGCAGCGCGATGCAGCTCGTGAGGTTCGCGATCGCGGTGCTGGCGTTCAGCCGGCCACCGCCGACGGCATCCACGCCGTAGCTGCCGATGGCGATCCCGGATGCTCGCTGGGCCGCGAGGATCTCCGCAGGGGTTCGGCACGGGCGCGCCTGCACCTGCAGCACCGCAACCGCTGCCGCGTGGGGCGCGGCCTGCGACGTGCCGTAGAAGCGGTACACGCTGCCAGAGAGCGACCCGAAGAACGAGTTGGCGGCGCCATCGGTGGCGGCGACGTCGATCGTGTCGTTCACGCAGTTGGGGAGCGCGGAGGCCGGGGTGGTTCCGACCACGGGGTTCCAGCAGTAGGTCGCCGGACCGCGGGACGAGAACGTCTCGGGCGCGGTGGTGCTGTCGTAGCGGATGGCAGCGACGGATCCGGCCCCACGCATCATGTTGTGGCCGTAGCCGGTCGGGCCGACGGTGTCGCCGCCCGACGTGGTGTTCCACTGCACCGAGGTGAGGCCGCTCGCGCTGAGGAAGATGAGCTTGAGCTGCGGGATGGAGTTGCTCCGGTAGCGGCCGACGACCAGGCGATAGGTCTTGGCGGCCCCAGAGCTGTTCGTGTAGCTCAGCAGCTCGTAGGCCTGCTTGCTGGAGGTCTTGTTGTTCACGTACGCGTTGGCCACCACCGAGTTGGTCGAGGTGTCCACCAGGAACAGGTCGAGGTCGGTGTCGATCTCGTACTGCGGTTCGTTGTAGCCGAGCTTGATGACGAGCTTGCCGCCGTTGTTCACCGTGAGCAGGTCGCCCCCGTCGGCGCCCGTGCCGGGGTCGAAGTCGTGGCAGTCCGCTTCGCCGTAGTTGGAGCTGATCGACGCGGGGCAGGTCGTCGGGCGGTACTGGGTCGCCTCGTAGGACGCGACATCCTTGCCGCCGAGGATGATGTTCGAGTTGGCCGCCGACGAGAAGTAGGTGACGCCCGCCGCGGTCACATCCATGACCGCCTTGGCGATGATGCCGTCCTGGTACACCGGCTCGTTGAAGTAGCTGATGTCGTCGACGATGACCTTGGCCCCGGCCGCGGCCAGGTTGCGGATCTGGTTCGCGAAGTCCACGTCGCCGTTGAACGCGCTCGCCACCAGGATCTGCGCGCCGGGCGCGAGGTCGTGGACGGCTTGGGCCATCCCGCGGGCCTCGTCGCTGCCGCCGCTCGCGAGCTCGGACTGGACCACGACGGGCGTGGTCCAGCCGCACGGGTTGCCGGTGCCGGGGAGCTCGCCGTTCGCGACGTCGGTGGCCGCGCCGCCCAGGTTGTTGTACGAATCCGACAGGATGCCGATCTTCACGCCCGTGCCGTCGACGCCGTAGGTCGAGCGGGCCGCCGCCGCACCGAGGTGGGTGTCGCCCTCGGAGATGACCCGCGAGCTGCACGCCGCGCTGGTGTCGACGCCGCCCTCGTTCAGCGCGTCGGCGAGCTCGGAGCGGTCCGCCCGGTGGATCTCCGGGGTCAGGACCTCCTCGAGCCACTCCACTCCCTCGACCGCGGCCACGTTGTCGATGTCGCCGGAGTCCATGGCCAGCGTGACGAGGTGGTCGGCCACGCTCCGAGCGGTGATCGTCGCTCCGGCGCGGGCCAGGCGCGCTTCGGTCGCGGCATCGACCGCGGTGAGGCGCGCGTTGGCGAGGAACGTGCCGTCGGCGCGGCGCAGGAGCGAACCGGCACCGTCCGACGGCAGGCCGATGGCCCGATCCTCGGCGGCCGCCGAGGTCGCGACCCCAGCGGTGTCGGCGAGCTGCTCGAGCCGGTGGGACACGTTGCCCGAGCGGTCGGCGGGCGCCGCTTGGGCGGAGGCCGCCTGCACCGACGACGGCACCAGGGCCGCGATCACGCTGATGGTCACGACGGCCATCGCCCGTCGCACGATCCGACCCGTTCCCTGCACGGTGCCCCTCTCCCCAGCGCCCAGCGGGCGCGCCGCCACAGCGTAGGTCGGCGGCGGGCGGAGCGCCTCGGCCGGGTGACCCCTCCGGGTACCGTGAGCGAGATGGCAGAGGACGATGGCGCGCCGCTCGGACCGGGATCGCTGCTGTGGGCCACGGCCGGCGATCCCCGCAGCCTGCTCACCGGCACCGCGGCGGGGATCATGCAGCTCATGCTCCCGGGGCTCGGTGCGGGCGTCACCGAGCACTCCAACTTCTTCGACGACCCGTTCGACCGCATCTTCCGTTCGGTCCCGCCGATCTGGCGAAGCATCTTCTCCGACGACGAGGTCGGCAGCGCCCAGGGGCACGAGATCCGTGGGTTCCACAAGGACATCAAGGGCACCGACGACCAGGGCCGTCGGTACCACGCGCTCGATCCCGATGTGTTCTGGTGGGCCCATGCCACGTTCACGTGGGAGTTCTTCCGGGCCCGGGAGCTGTTCTGGCCGATTCCGCTGACCGGGCGGCAGCAGGAGCGGCTCTATCGCGAGTCGGTGACCTGGTACCGCCGCTACGGGGTCAGCGATCGACCGGTGCCGGCAGATCACCGAGCCTTCCGGCGCCGCTTCGACGAGATCTGTCGGGAGGAGCTCGAGCTCACCCCCGCGGTGCAGTGGGTGCTCGACCCCAAGGCGAACCCGGGCGCCACCGCGCAGCGAGCAAACCTGCCGGGTCCCTTCGCCGCCCTCGACGGGGTGGTCACGCACCTGGGGTCAGAGCTCGTGCGCGTGCTCGTCTACGGCGTCATGCCCGACGCCTTGCGCCGGCGCTTCGGCTTCCGCTGGACGAACGCGGACCGCTGGGCCTTCCTGCACGTGTGCGCCCTGCTGCGGGCATCGGGCCCGGCGGTGCAGCGCGGCAAGCTCGACGGGCTCTGGCCAGAGGGCACGCCGCACCTCGACCCCCGAGACGGGCGCACGGTCGTCGT
Source organism: Acidimicrobiia bacterium (assembly GCA_039812605.1). GTDB lineage: Bacteria > Actinomycetota > Acidimicrobiia > Acidimicrobiales > Iamiaceae > Aquihabitans. The sequence goes on from JBDIAX010000042.1 coordinate 7,953, forward strand.
CGCGGGGCCGAGTTGGCGACAGGGCCGTGACCGGCAGGCGTCGGTGTCAGCGGAGGCGTGAGGCCGGCTGGTAGTTGGGGCCAGCCGTGATGTCGACCCGCTCGAGCAGCCGCACGCACGGCGGTTCGAACGCTTCGGCGAACCAGCGGGAGCGCTCCTCGCCCAGCAGCTCCCACGGGAGGGTGGTCAGCCGCTCCGTGTCGTCCTCGATCCGCTGGCGCAGGGCGATGCCATCGGCGGTGACGTTCCGATCCACGGCGAGGCCCTTGGCCTCGAGTCCGGCCCATCCGGCGTCGATCTCGGCCTCCGACGCACCTCGAGACCGTGCCAGCCAGTCGGCTTCGTAGCCGAGCCACGCGTTGTGCAGGATCGAGGCCTCCGGTGAGCTGAGCCCGGCGGCCACGACGATCGCCCAGTGCGTGTCGCCACGCCATTCCCGGATGCAGTTGATGGCGTGCCAGCCCGACAGGACGGGGTCGGTGGGGCGGGTCATGGAGAGGTGCGATGCGTACAGCGGCCGTCCGATCGATGGCAGCTGCTCGACCACGGGCCAGAGCTCGGGACCGAGCCGCTCGAGGGGCTCGAGGATGTCCGGCGCATGCGCGGCCAGGCCCTCGAGCACGGCTTCGTCGCGCGCAGTCCACAGCTCATCGAACCGCTCCGCGCCACCCAGCAGGTCGAACGTGGCTCGGATGCCGAGCGGGCTGATGGTGCCGAACGCGGCGATGGTGGCATCGGGACCGGCACCGGCGAAGGGAGCGCACCGTGCCGCGATGTAGCCGAGCGGTCCGGCGAAGCCCTCTGGCAGCCCGAGGGCGCCGTAGCGCTCGACGGCCCCGGGATCCCAGAAGATCCACCCGATGGTGGTCTGGACGCTGCGGGCGTTGCGGCGAGCGATCTCGAACCAGTCCGTCATCGGCGGGCAGCCTGTCACGGTGCGGTGACCCGCGCGGCGGGGCGCGGCGGGCGCGGCGTCGAGCTCCTCGAGCCCCGCCGATGGCGCCCATCGCGGGCGGGCCGATGTGCCTCCCGCTCGGCAGCGGCAGTAGGTTCGACCCCCGGGGTCGGAATCGAAGGGGAGTGTCGCATGCGTCGTGCCGTGCTCGTGGTCGTGCTCAGCTTGGTCGTTGCCGTCGGAGCGACGGCGTGCGATCCGGCGAAGAAGGTCGAGGCGGCGGGAGGCACCTTCCAGATCCGGGTGCGCACCGCGCCGAACGCGGAGGTCGCCCTCTTCGACCGCTACGGCAACCAGGTGCCGATGCTGGAGCTCGGCGCGACCGGCGACCCGGTGCGGGTGAACACGAGGCACACCGACGAGCACGGCAACCTCGTGATCCGCTACGTGCCCACCGGGTACGGCTACGTCGTCAAGCGGGTGGACTCCACCGAGACGGCGCCGTCGGATCCCGTCACCGTCGGCGTGGTGCTGTCCAAGCCCAAGTCCACGCTGTACACGAGCCAGACGCTCAACACCTCCGGCGACGGCTACGGCTACCTGAAGACCCGCGATGGGACGTTGCTGTCGTACACCGTGCGCCTCCCCGGCCCGGTCGACAAGGGGCCCTACCCCACGATCGTGGAGTACTCCGGCTACGACCCCTCGAACCCCTACGAGTGGAGCAGCACCGCACCCTCGTCGCGGATCGCGAACCTCAACGGGTACGCGGTCGTCGGCGTCAACATCCGCGGCACGGGATGCTCGGGCGGCTCCTTCTTCCTCTGGGAGGACGCGCAGGCCACCGACGGCTACGACGTGGTCGAGACCGTCGCCGCGCAGCCGTGGGTCAAGGGCCACAAGGTCGGGATGGCCGGGCTGTCGTACCCGGGCAACGCCGCGCTCTACGCGGCGTCCACCCAGCCGCCGAGCCTCGCCGCCATCGCGGTGGGCGGCACCTACGACGACGGCTTCCGCAACCTCCTGCGCCCATCGGGCATTGTGAACTCGGGCTTCGCCAAGTCGTGGATCAAGGGCCGCGAGGACGAGGCGGAGCCGAGCGGACAGGCCTACACCCGCAAGCGCATCGCGGACGGCGACATCGTGTGCGAGCTCAACCAGTGGATGCGCACGCAGAACGTCGACCTGACCCAGCGCATCGAGCAGAACCCGTACTTCCCGACCATGCTCAACCTGGGCAACCGGTTCGCGCCCTCGACCGTGGTGAACCGCATCAAGGTGCCGGTGCTGCTCATCGCCACATGGCAGGACGAGCAGGTCGGTGGCCACGTGCCGACCATGACCCAGCGCTTCACCGGGTCGCCCGACGCGCGCTTCATCTTCACCAACGGCGGGCACGCGGAGATGTTCGCCGTGCCCGACATCCTCCAGCGGTGGGGCGAGTTCCTCGACCTGTACGTCGCCAAGAAGGTGCCGAACGGGGCCACGCTCAAGGCCATCGCGCCCTACGTCGGCCAGCAGGTGCTCGACAGCCCGAGCCCGCTCACCACGCTGCCGTTCCCGGCCGACCGCTTCACCGGCAAGACCTACGCGCAAGCCCTCAGCGCCTACCAGGCCGAGCCGAAGGTGCGCGTCGTGTTCGAGAACGGCGGCGGAGCCGACGGCATCGATGCCGGGTTGCCCCACCCCGCGTTCGCGAAGGACTTCGCCACCTACCCGATCCCGGGCACCTCCGTGCAGCGCTGGTACTTCGGCGAGGGGGGCACGCTCACCGACGTCGCGCCCACCGCCGCAGACGATGCCGGCGGCACCATCGACTCGTACGTGTCGGACGCGTCGGTCCGTCCGCGGACCTCCACGTCGGGCGGTGGCGACTGGGCGCAGATCCCGCAGTGGAACTGGGCGCAGCCAGTCGCCGGGAAGTCGCTGTCGTACCTGTCGCCGGCGCTCACCGAGACCGAGACGATGATCGGTTCAGGCAGCGTCGACCTCTGGCTGCGCTCGTCCGCCGCCGACACCGACCTCCAGGTCTCGCTCACCGAGGTGCGGCCCGACGGGAAGGAGCAGCTCATCCAGAGCGGCTGGATGCGCGCTTCGGTCCGCAAGCTCGACACGGCTCGCTCCACGGAGCTGCAGCCCCTCGTCACCATGCTCGAGAGCGACGCGTCGCCGCTGCCCGCCGGAGAGTTCACCCCGGTGCGCGTGGAGATCTACCCGTTCGCGCACGTGTTCCGGCCTGGCAGCCAGATCCGACTGATCATCACGGCACCCGGCGGCGACCGCATCGCCTGGGCGTTCGACACCCTCTCGGGCACGCCCACCAACGAGATCGCTCGCTCGATCGGTCGGCCGTCGTCGGTGGCGCTGCCGATCGTGTCGGGGGTGACGCCCACCGCGGCGCTGCCGGCCTGCCCGGGATCGCGTGGCGAGGCCTGCCGCACCTACCAGGCACCGGCTGGCTGATCGCGACGCCGAGAACTTCTTGCACGAGTGGTGCAAGAATGTGGGGATGGCTGACCTCCTCGATCGAGACGCCGTCCACGCTCGGTACCGCGCGGAGCGCGACAAGCGGCTGCGCGCCGACGGCAACGATCAGTACCTCGAACCCACCGGGCGCTTCGCGCACCTCCTCGAGGACCCGTACGTGGAGCGGGTGGATCGCGATCCGGTGCGAACGGACGTCGAGGTCGTGGTCATCGGCGGCGGCTTCGGCGGCCTCGCGACCGGTGCCCGCCTGAAGGAGGCCGGCATCACCGACGTCCGCATCGTCGAGGGCGGCGGCGACGTGGGCGGAGCCTGGTACTGGAACCGATACCCGGGCGCGATGTGCGACACCGCCGCGATGGTGTACCTCCCGCTGCTCGAGGAGACCGGCCACCGCCCCTCGAAGAAGTACGTCGAAGCGCCCGAGATCTTCGAGCACGCCCGCCGCATCGCCCGCACCTTCGACCTCTACGACGGCGCGCTGCTCTCCACCCAGGTCACCGAGCTCCGATGGGACGACGACGCGCAGCGATGGCTGGTGCGCACCGATCGTGGCGATGAGCTGCGCGCTCGGTTCGTGGCGATGGGCACCGGGCCGCTCCACCGGCCCAAGCTCCCTGGCATCGAGGGGATCGAGCGCTTCGACGGGCACGCCTTCCACACGAGCCGCTGGGACTGGGGCTACACCGGCGGATCGCCAGCCGACCCGCAGATGACCGGCCTCGCCGGCAAGCGGGTCGGGGTGGTCGGCACCGGGGCGACGGCGGTGCAGTGCATCCCGAAGCTGGCCGAGTGGGCCGGGGAGCTCGTCGTGTTCCAGCGCACGCCGTCGTCGATCGACGAGCGGAACAACCACGAGATCGACGAGGCATGGTTCGACGCGCTCGAACCCGGCTGGCAGGGGCGTTGGCTCCTGAACTTCGCGACCTTGCAGACCGGTGGCTTCGCCGACGAGGACCTCGTGCAGGACGGCTGGACCGACATCGCCAAGCGCATCCGTGACCGGGTCGTGGCGGAGGTGACCGCGGGCAGCGAGCTCGGACCAGAGCTGATCGCCCAGGCGTTCAACGACAGCGACGACGACAAGATGGACGAGATCCGTGCCCGCGTGGACGCGATCGTCGCCGACCCAGCCACGGCGGATGCCCTCAAGCCCTGGTACCGCCAGCTCTGCAAGCGGCCGTGCTTCCACGACGAGTACCTCCAGGCCTACAACTCCCCGAACGTCCGCCTGCTCGACACCGACGGTCAGGGGGTCACCCGCATCGACGAGACCGGCGCGTGGGTGGGCGACGAGCACGTCGAGCTCGACTGCCTGGTCTTCGCCTCGGGCTTCGAGGTGGGCACCGAGCTGGCTCGCCGGTCTGGGTTCGAGACCTACGGGCGCGACGGGCGCTCGCTCACCGACACCTGGGCCGACGGCATGCGCAGCCTGCACGGGATCCACGTGCACGGCTTCCCGAACCTGTTCGTCATCGGGTTCAGCCAGGCCGCCAACCTCGTGTCCAACGTGACCCACAACCTGGTCGACGCGGCCACCACGATCGCCACGGTGGTCGCCCACGCCACCGAGGCCGGAGCCGTCGAGGTCGAGGTGGCCGCGGACGCCGAGCAAGCGTGGCTCGACCTGCTCGCCACGCGCGACGCCCCCCAGTTCCTCGCCGACTGCACGCCCGGCTACTACAACAACGAGGGCAAGCCCGAGGAGCGGCGCGGCGGCTTGTTCGACGGGTATCCGGGTGGTGCGGTGGGGTACTTCGCCCACATCGACGCATGGCGCCGCTCGGGTCGCTTCGACGGCCTCGAGCTCCGACCGCCCGAGGCGGGTTGACGGTCAGGCGACCTGGGCCTGGGGGATCCACGGAACCCAGTCCGGGTCGAGCTCGGCGAAGCCGATCACGAGCCAGGTCCACGCCGCGGGGGCCTTCGGGGCCGTCCGGAGGTGCCAGCCCAGCTCGGTGAGCAGCCGGTCCCCCTTGCGGGAGTTGCAGGGCTGGCACGCCAGCACCACGTTGTCCCAGTCGTGGCGGCCGCCGCGAGACCGCGGCACCACGTGGTCGACGGTGGAGCCCTTGGCCCCGCAGTAGGCGCAACGTCCCCCGTCTCGGCCCACGAGGTTGCGGCGGTTGAGCGGAAGGGCGGCGCGGTAGGGCACCTTCACGAAGTAGCGGAGGCGGATCACCGACGGCGCCGCGACGGTGACGCGGGCCGAGCGGAACGCCTCCGGCGACTCGGAGATCACGTCGGCCTTGTCGGCCAGCACCAGCACCAGGGCGCGGCGCGCCGAGATGACGCACAGGGGCTCGAAGCTCGCGTTCAGCAGCAGGGTGGCGCGCACCGCTCCTCCTCTCGGTCGCCGGGTGCCGGGATCAGCACCCTGCCGAGCGAGGGCGGCGCCGAGCAAGGGGATTGCGGCGCTCGCACGGAAGCACAGCTTGGCGCGGCGCCGGTCGTCACCGGTGGACGGTCCTACGCTGCGAGCCATGTCTGACGACGAACCGTTCGTTCCGCCCTCGCCGGCGGAGGCCCTCGCCCGACTCGGGATGCCGATGGAAGAAGCGATGCGCACCCAGCGAGCGGTGCGTCGCCTCCACCTGCAGCCGGTCGATCGCGAGGTCCTCGTCCCACTGCTCGAGCTGTCGCTCAAGGCCCCGACGAGCTCGAACACGCAGGACTGGTGCTACGTGGTGGTCGAGGGCCGCGAACAGAAGGCGGCGATCGGCGAGCTGTACGGGAAGCTGTACCGCGTCTTCAACCCGATCGTGCAGCGCCAGGCGCGCAACGATCCGGCGGCCCTTCGGACCATGCGTCCCGGGCAGTGGCAGATGGAGCACTTCGACGAGCTCCCGGTGCTCGTGATCCCCTGCTACAAGCGCAACCTCAAGCACCGGCCGGTCGGTCGCCCGCAGATCTCGGTGGCGTCGTTCTACGGCTCGGTGTTCCCGGCGGTGCAGAACCTGCTGCTCGCCTGCCGAGCCGTCGGGCTCGGCGCGAGCCTCCAGACGCTGCCCATCTGGTACATCCCGAAGGCCCGCAAGATCCTGGGGCTCCCACGTTCGATGAACCCGGTGTGCGTGATCCCGATCGGCTGGGCGAAGGGCCGCTACGGGCCCACCACCCGCCGCCCGATCGGCGAGGTCATCCACATCGATCGCTGGGGCAACCAGCCGTTGGCCGGAGGCTGAGCGCTGGCCAGCCGGCTGCTCAGGGGGCGATCGCGGTGGCGAGGGTGAACCACGACCACGGCTTCGGGCCCTTCGCGTAGCGGCTCGACGACTCCACGACCTCGAACCCCGCGTCGGTCAGTAGCGTCACCGGGTCCCGGGTGAGGTGGCAGCCGTCGGCGAAGCGCTTCTGCCACGGGTCGAGGCGCTGCTGCCAGCGGGCGATGCCGGGGTCGGGCGAGAGGCCGTGCTCGAGCACGTGGATCGGGGCGCCCGGGCGCAGCACCCGCCGGAGCTCGGCGAGGGCGGTGCCGACGTCGGGGATCGTGCACAGGGTGAAGGTGGACAGCGCGCCGTCGGCGCTGTCGTCGTCGATCGGGATCCGCTCGCCGTCGAGGCCCACGTGGCGGACCTCGACGTGGCTGGCTGCAGCTCGATCCTCCGAGCGACGGCGGGCGACGAGCGACGGCTCGACCGCGAGCACCTCGGTCACCTCCGGTGGGTACACCGGGAGGTTCAGGCCCGACCCGAACCCGACCTCGACCACGGTCCCGTGCAGCCCCTCGGTGGCGCGTGCCCGCCATCGCTCCATCTGCTCGCCGCCGCACGCGACCTCCACGAGGCGTGGCAGCACCTGCTCTCGATACCAACCCATGGCCCCATGGTGGCCGATCAGCGAGGAGGCGCGGGGATGGCCGCGAGCGCGGAGGCGACCGGGCCGAAGCGGTCGAAGCCTCCGTGCTGGGCTTCGGCCCAGTCGGCGCGGGCCACGTCGATCTCGTCGAAGGTGCGCGCCACGAAGTTCCACCACATCACGATGTGCTCGTCGAACGGCATCCCGCCGAGGAGGAGCAGCACGGCATCGTCCGGCACCGACAGCCCGATGCCGTCGCGCCCGGTGCCGAGGTGCACGAGCTGCCCCGCTCGAGCCGTCTCGGCGTCCTCGATCTCGACCGCGCCCCGCAGCACCGCGAGCGCGTGCTCGAAGGCTGGCTCCAGCGCGACGCGTGCCGCGCCCGCGCCGGTGGCGCGCAGCTCGGCTCCCAGGAGCGGGGTGTCGTGTCGGGCTGGCGAGGTGGCGTCGGTGCCGACGAGCGACCCCACGAGCACCGTCGCGGCGAGGTTCCCGACCTCGGCCACGGGCAGGTCCCCGTGGTGCTCGAACGCGGCGGGGCCGTGGCGGGTGGCATCGGGCAGGGCGACCCAGAGCTGCGCGCCCTCCAGGGGGCCGCGCCGGCCCTCCTCGGCGTGGGCGACGCCGCCGCCTGCCGTCATCAGGTTCAGCTGTCCGGGGCGGATCGGCTGCTCGACCCCGAGGCTGTCTCGGTGGAGCACCTCGCCCTCGAGCAACCAGGTCACGGTCTGCAGCCCGATGTGGGGATGGGGGCCGACCTGGAGCAGCGCGTCGCTCGGCCCCATCTGGTCCAGGAAGCACCACGCGCCCACGGTGCGACGGGGGCGGCGGGGGAGGAGGCGGCGGATGGGCACGCCACCGAGCTCCTCGGCCCGGCCGTCGACGAGCTCGAGGACCGGTCCGGTCGGTGATGCGGGGGAGGTCACGGCAGCTCCTCGATCGGGGTCGTCACCCTACGGCGGGATGGGCGCGAGACTGCCGAGGTGGGGAAGTTGCGCCCGACGACCACCTTCCGGATCATCGGCCTCGCGATGCTCGCCTACGGCGCGGCGACCCTGATCATGCTGCACACCAGCTGGCGGAGCTGGGCCCTCGACCACAGCGTGGCCGAGGTCGTCAGCTGGTCGGATCGGCGGGCCAGCAACGAGATCCGTGGCTCGGTCGACGAGCCGATCGTCATCGCGGGCAGTGCGGTCTTGGTGTTCGCCGGGCTCTGGTTCGGGCTGCTGATCCCGTGGGTCTTCAACCGCCAGGACCGCCAGGCCCGGTCGATGTACGACGACCCGGAAGACGTCGAGTCGATCGACCCAGGGCCCCACGACGGCTCTTGACGGTCAGCGGTCAGCGGTCCGCGGTCGACGCGATGCCCGGGTCAGCGTGGTTCAGCGGCGAGGCTGGAACTCGAGCGGCGACGAGGGGTTGGTGTCGAGGAACTGGCGTCGCAGCTCGTCCGCGAGCGGTTGGGCCCCATCGGTCAGCTCGACGCCGTAGAAGCTCTCGCCCGGGTACAGGTCGAGGTCGATGCGCCGGATCACGACGGGGGAGATGAACCCGAGGCAGTGGATCGCGACCACGTCGCCGACCTCCACGTTGGTCAGCGTCTTGGCGATGATGCCGGCGCCGGTGACCGACACCTCCACGATCCGGCCGTCGACGCGCTTGTCGTCGCGGCAACGGGGCGCTCGCCTGGGGTTCGAGCACCAGGTCATCGGGACCGACGGGATGTGCCGCCGGCGGCCGATGCGCTTCTCCTTGGGGTCGATCACCCCTGGCTCATCGGCCCGGTTCGCCAGGAGTTGAGGGCAGATCGCGGCCCTCGACCGGATCGGGCTCGGATCAGCGCACGACCTTGGCCTCGTCGAGGTCGTCGAAGTCCAACGCCAGGCCGAAGAGGGGGAACAGCGTCTCGGTGTCGAGGAAGGAGGTGATCTCGGCGATGCGGTCGTCGCAGACCTCGACCACCATGAGCGCCCACGGCTCGAGCTTCCCGCCGGGGCCGCTCGGCTTGTACTGCCCGAAGGCCGGGCAGCCGTTCGCGACCGTGGGCACCAGGGTCGAGCCGCGGCAGCCGGCGCCGGGCCCCTGCCACCAGGCGAACACGTCGTCTCGGCCTCGCAGCCAGATCTCGTAGGGCGGCATGGACTGGACCGCGTCCTCGTGGAGGAGCTGCGCGAGCAGGTCGAAGTCGTACCGCTGGAACGCGTCGACGAAGCGTCGCAGCAGGTCCTCGTCGATCGACGCCTCGCGAACCGGTGAGGGTGCACCCGCGGCATCGGCGCGAGCGTCGAGCGTGGCCCGGGCTCGCTGCAGGGCGGAGTTCACCGATGCGGTGGTCGTGTCGAGCAGATCGGCCACCTCGACGGCCGGCCACTGCAGCACCTCGCGCAGGATGAGGACGGCCCGTTGCTTGGGCGGGAGGAACTGGAGCGCCGAGATGAACGCGAGCCGCAGCCCCTCGCGGTCTTCGACCACGACCGAGGGGTCGTCCCCTCCCTGTGGCCGGGCCCGCCCGCCGGGAAGGGGTTGAACCCACGTGGCCTCGGGGAGGATCTCGCCGAAGCTCCCATCGAGCGTCCACGGCTCGCTGAGGTCCATGGGGCGGGCGCGGCGCTGCACCGCGCCGCTGAGGTCGAAGCAGGTGTTGCTGGCGATCCGGTACAGCCAGGTGCGCACCGAGGAGCGTCCCTCGAACCGATCGAGGTTGCGCCACGCCTTGGTGAGCGTCTCCTGGACCGCGTCCTCGGCCTCGGAGCTGGCGCCGAGCATGCGGTAGCAGTACCCGACGAGCTCGGCACGGTAGGACTCGAGGTCGTCGAAGGTGGGTGAGGCCGGATGGGTGGGTGCGACCACGCTCAGTCCTCGGGGAGCTCGAACTTGAGCAGTTGCGGGGTGTCGCCCATGCCGACGGGCACGTACAACTCGTCGCCCGCGATGGCCGGCCACCCGTTGATGGCTCCGGGGGCGTCGTAGGACCACACGGTCTCGCCGGTGGTGCGGTCGAGGGCGAGCACCTCGCCGCCGAAGGTGGAGGTGAAGACCAGGTCGCCCGAGACGGTGGCGCCGCCGAACGCGTCGCCGTCGAGCTCCACGTCCCACTCGATCTCGCCGGTGGCCGCGTCGATCGCGACGAACTCGCTGTTCGCGGTGCCGAGCTGCACCCCGAACCCGAAGCTGGTCTCCTCGGGGCCCTCGTACTCGGTCGGCGCGTTGACCACGCAGGCGTAGATGGTGCCGTCGGCGATGGCCAGCGGGGTCTGCACGCCGCCGAGCGACCCTGGGTACACGAGGGTCGGCCCGTCGATGGCGGTGAGCTCGTCGTTCTCGTGCTTGCCCACCGGGGTGCGCCAGATCACCTCGCCGGAGTCGGCATCGAGGGCGGTCACCACGCCGAGCTTGCCGGTCCCGATGGTGATGGATCGCTGTTCGCCGTCGATCTCGACGTCGGTGCGCAGGGCCAACATGGCATCGCGGTCGAAGATGTCGTGCGCGAGGTGCTGGAAGCCCCAAGCCAGCTTGCCGGTGTCGAGGTCGATGGCCAGCGTCGAGTCGGTCCAGCGGTTGTCGCCCGGCCGGCTCTCGCCGTTGGGGAACCCGGCGGCACCGGGGAAGGGGTAGGGGTTGCCGGTGCCGAAGTAGGCGATGCGGCGCTCGGTGTCGATGGACGCCGGGTACCAGGCGCCGCCACCGCTGTTCTGGTCGTTGCCCCAGATGTCGGGGTCCACGATGATCGGGAAGTCCCAGACGATCGCCCCGGTCTCGGCGTCCACGGCGTAGATCGTGGCGTTCGTGCCCGATCCGTATCCCGAGGTGGAGGCGAGCACGATGCCGTCGTAGACGACGGGCTGCACGTTGATGTCGCCGCCGTTCTCCCCGAGGTCGGTGGCCCAGAGCTCGGTGCCGTCGTCGGCGTCGTAGGCCACGAGCACCGAGCCACGGCCCGCCGCGTCGGCCCTGGTGCCGTAGATGCGGTCGTAGCCGACAGCCACGCCGGTCGGCCCGAAGATGCTCGCGCCGTCGCCGACCACGAACCGCTCCTCACCCGTCGCGCGGTCGAACGTGTGCACCTTGGTGTTCAGGTCGCCGACGTACACCGTGTCGCCGATGACCAGCGGGGTGGTGGTCAGGTTGCCGAAGGTGTTGCCACCGGGCACCTCGGCGCTCCAGGCGAGCTCGAGATCGTCCACCGTTGTCGAGTCGATGGGTGCGTCGTCGACCAGCGCTCGGCTGCCGGCGAGGTCGCCGTTGGCCGTGGGCCAGTCGCCGCCGGCGAGCCCGGCCTGCAGCTCCGGCGGCAGCCCGTTCAGGTCGCCGCGCTCGGTGGAGGCGGGTTCGGTTGCGGTGGTGGCACCTTGGTCGTGGCCGAGGTCCTCGCGGACGTAGTCGACTACGGCGGCGACCTCGTCCGCGCTCAGCTTCCCCTCGAACGACGGCATGGCGCCGCGCCCGTTCGTCACGATGCCGACCATCTCCTCGTGGTCGAACTTCGCCGCGGCGGCGCCATCGCCGATGGCGGGCCCCTGGCCTCCTGAGCCGTCGATCGCGTGGCACGACGCGCAGTTGGCCTTGAACACCGAGGTGCCCACCGAGCTCGTCGTAGTGCCAGCGTCCGAGCCGGTGTCGTCCGACGAGCAGGCACCGGCCGTGGCCGCCAGCGTGAGGGCGGCCGCGGCCACCCAGATCCCTCTCGTCCGCTTGCCCCCGGTCATCGGCCGGACGCTATCGCCCCGCCAACCGGTCGACGTGCTGTGACAGGTCCCGGGAGCGTCGAGCTAGCGGTCCGGGTTCCCGTCCACCAGGCCAGTAGCCTCGGCCCTCGTGCCCACGCCCAAGGTCCCGCTCGCGATCGTCGGTCGATTGGTCGCGCTCGGTGTGGTCCTCCTGGGGTTCTTCGTCGGGGTTCGGGCGTGCTCGGTGACGGTGCCCGACCGCGACGAGCTGGCGGCGTCGCTCGTGGACTCGGGGTTGCCGGCCGATGTGGCGAGCTGCGCGGCCGACGCCCTCTACGACCACCTCAGCGAGGATGAGCTGCGCTCGTTGGCCGAGCGTGGCGGCGGCGGGGCTCCGGTGGACGACCCGGAGCGCGACGACGACTCGGCCGACCAGGTGCGAGAAGCGATGGTCGAGTGCCGAGCGAAGCTCGACGCGTCCACCACGACCACCTTGGCGCCCGATGACGGCGCCGCGGGGGGTGGCGCCGACGACGACGGCGCGTCGACCGACGCGACGGGCTCCTCGACGACCCCCTGAGGCTCGAGCGCCTCGGCCCTCAGCAGCGCCTCGCCCGGTACCCGTCGATGTCGTGGCCGGCCCGATCGAGGTCCGCAGGGTGCTCGACCGGTTCCTCGCGCTGCGCCTGCTCGATGCTGGCCGTGAGGACCTCCCACGCCAGGCGGACCTCGTCGGGGATCCCCTCGAGGGCCGCGAAGTACGCCGAGGAGACGTACTCGGCGTGGTCGTCCTGCCAGCGGTCGAGCGCCTCGGCGTCGCCGGTGGGCGCGGCCTCGGTCGGTTCGACCACCGAGCCGGCTCGGACCGCAGCGGCGAGGCCGGCGACCGATCGGAAGGGTCCGTGGGGTGCGAGGCCGGCATCGACGTTGTCGCACCAGCTGGCAACCAGCGCGGCCGAGTCGTCGTAGTGCTCGACGAGGACCTCGCGGTCGCCGACCCGCGCGCAGTAGGCCAGCCCCAGGAGGGGCCCGACGACGAAGATCGCGACGGCGGCGAGGAGGAGAGGCGTGCGGTGCTCGCCCATCAGATCAGGACCCCGGCCTTGCAGCCCGAGGTGCCGACGCCCTTCGTGGTGAGGTTCCGAGACGGCGTGAACGTCCACGCGAAGCACCGCCCGCCCCGACCCGCGCTGCGCAGCGACTCCCAGAAGTCGCCGCGGGTGCGGATGTCGCTCTTGAACCAGCTCACGAGCGTGCGCCCGATCTGGTCGGCGCTGAGGCACAGCGCCACGCTCACGCCGCAGATCGCGAGGCGCAGGGGCTTGGAGATGGCGATCTTGTCGGGGATGGCGGCGAGGAGGATCGTGCGGCTCTCGCCGGCGCCCTTCGCGACGCCGCGGCCGTAGAGGAACTTCGTGGCCACGGTGTGCACGACCACGTTCGCCCGGGTGGTCTCGGTGCCGATCGCGTAGTTGCGGCCGTCCACGAGTGTGAAGCAGCCCGTGAGCAACCCGAGGGAGAGCAGCAAGCTGGCGCACGTCGCTGAGCGGCGGCGGGCCGTGGGGGTGGTGGTCAGGGTCACGAGACCTCCTCAGGTCGGGGGGACCTCAAGGTATCTCGTGATCTTCCGATGTCTACGAGGTGCTACTCATCTGGCTCAGCCCGTCTCGCAGCGTCCGCGGAGCCCGACCGGCTAGAGCTCCGGCCAGCGCTTGGAGGTCGCGCTCGGCTTCTTGCGGTTGGCGGTGAGGGCCCACGTGCGGCGCCACGCACCGGCCTGCGGACCGGTGAGCGTCGGGGTCTCGCCGGCGGCCGCCCGGCGGCGGGCCGAGTACCAGTCGGAGGTGGCCTCGTCGGCGAGCGCGGCGACCGCCTGCTCGATCCGGTCCGCGAGCGCCTGGGAGCGCTCGCCGTCGGTGGCCACGAGCGGGGCACCGAAGGTCACGACGGTGCGGCCGGGCGTCGGCTTGCTCTTGCCCTTCGGCAGGATGCGCCCGGTGCCCGCGAGGTGCACGGGCACGACCGGGACGCCGCACCGGATGGCGAGGTAGGCGGCCCCGCCTCGGAACGGGTGGCCCCAGCCATCGGGGGAGCGGCCGCCCTCGGGGAAGATCACCATGCTCCAGCCGGCGTCGAGCAGCGCCGCGGCCTGATCGGCAGAGCGACGACCGACCTTGCTGCGCTCGATCGGGATGGCGTTCAGCACCAGCGCGCTCGCGGTGGCCTTGACCCGCGTGTCGAAGAAGTAGTCGGCCGCGGCCGCGGCGAACACCTGGTGGCGATGGGGCTCGGGGAGCGAGGTGATCAGCAACCCGGCGTCGAGGTGGCTGTGGTGGTTGGCGGCGAAGATCGCCGGACCGTCGAGGTCGGCCAGGCGATCGAGGCCCCGACGCTCGGGCTGGGCGAGACCGGCGATGACTGGTCGCATGATGCCCTCGGTGGCGAGGAACCGGGCGTAGCGAGCGGGTAGCCGGCGCGCCCAGCCCGAGTCGTAGTGCCCAAGCAGCTTCTGCTCCGCCGGCTTGGGCGTCACGGTCAGCGGCGTCGACGGGGCACGCAGCGGGAACTCGGCCTTCGCCGCGACCTCGCGTGGCTTGGGTGCCTTCGCCCATGCCCGCTGGGCCGCCAGCGCGGCCTTCTCGATGCCCTTGCGGTCCACCATCGCTACCGGCTCACTTCACGTCGGCCATGACGATGGGCGGGTTCTTCAAGTGCGTGATGGTGGGCCGGGGCCCGACCACGTCCTCGGCCATCTCGAACGCATCCTGGAGGGTGGACGCCGCCTTGAAGCCGAGCCGCTTCACCGCTCGGACGTCGCCGCCCACGACGATGACCCGGCCGAGGTGCTGAAGGGCGTGGCTGCCCCAGTACCACATGTAGAACGGGTGGACGCCGTGGTAGGCGTAGCTGGTGCGGTACAGGTGGCGGTACCAGTCGCCTTCGGCGAAGCGCTTCTCGTAGGTCGCCTCGATCACCTTCGGGTCGGTGGTCTCGGCCAGCACCTGCTCGAAGAAGTCGATGTAGCTCGGGTGGTGCACCGGGTGGAACTCCCAGGGCGTGGGGTGCGTCATGATCAGCACCCCGCCCTCGCGCACCAGCGGCTTCCCGCGGTACATGTTGAAGAAGTACCCGAGGCCGAGGCACATGACCAGGATCGGGTTCATGATCGAGTTCACGTTGTAGGGGCAGATGTAGGGGAGCCCCATCGTGAGGATGTCGGTCTGGCCCTCGACCTCCACCAGGTGCTGGTCGAAGCAGCGCTGCAGCGTCACCTCGTGCACCGGCTCGATGGCACCGGCGGTGACCGACGTGACGGCGTAGGGAGCTCGGTGGTTCTGGAAGATCTTGCGCCGGGTGCTCGACGAGAGGCGCTTGAGCCCCTGCTGCATGCCGATGAAGGTCACGCGGTCCTTGCCCGACCACTCCCACTCGCGCTTGGCCAGCACCGACATCGGCCCGTCCTGGCCGAAGGTGTCGTTGTTGATCGTGGTCTCGATCTGGAAGACCTTCACGCCGGCATCCGCGATGACCTTGCCCATCCGCCAGTTGCTGTGGTGCAGCTCGGAGCTGTGGCGGTCCATGAACGACTTCGAGTGCTGCATCGTGTGCACGTTGTGGTGGTGCTTGATGCTGCGGTAGCTGGCGAGGCCGGTGGCGGTGGACTTGTGGCCGCCGTCCATGCTCACGATGTTGATGTTCACGTAGACGAGCAGGTCGCTCTCGGCTGCCCGCTTGTTGATCTCGACCTCTTCGCCGTGCTTCGTGGTCCCGAGGAAGGCGAGGTTGTCGGGGTCTTCGGCGTCGTGGTTGTAGAGCGCGCCCGAGGGGGCGAACGCGTCGTACACCCGGTCGCCCACCGCTTCGCGCAGCTCGGCCTCGGTCATGCGTCGGTGGAGCGCGAGCGCCGCGATGAGGTGCACGTCGTCGACGCCGGCCGCGGCCGCCATGTCGAGCACCGCTTCGATCACCCGCTGGCGGATGTCGGGCCGCTTCATGGGGGGCAGCGGGAGCGAGACGTCGTCGAACGCGATCGTGAGCTTCATGCCCGGCTTGAGCAGGGCGGGCAGCGGCTCGCACTCGAGCGGGTTGCGCAGGGCGTCGTCGATCGCCGCTTCGACGTCGTCGAGGCCGTCGAGCGGCTCGGCCGGGTAGATGACCCGGCTGCGATCGGCGGGCAGCTTCTCGAGGCGGAAGCCCTCGCCGTGGTGGAAGAGGACGGGCGGCGTCGAACGGTCGACGTCGAGGACGAATCCGGGGCGTGGCATCAGCGACGGTCCTTCTTGCGGAGATCGAACGCGACCTTCACGGCGCCGCGGGCGCCGGCGTTGGCCGCGTGGTCGATGGCTTCCTCGTAGCGGGCGAGGGGATAGGTGGCGCTCACGAGGCGGCCGAGGTCGGCGGCGGCGACCAGGGCCAGGGCGGCCTCGAAGTCGTCACGGGTGTACGCGTAGCAGCCGGCGATCGAGGTCTCGCGGTGCCACAGGCTGGTGAGGTCGAGGCTGGTGTGGCCGGGCATGCCGACCACGACGATCCGTCCGCCGGGCGCGGCCACCTGCAGCGCCTGGGTGAGGCTGGTCTCCGAGCCCACGCAGTCGACCACGGCGTCGACGCCGTCGCTCAGCTGGCCCTGGTGCGGCGAGGAGTCGTCGACGACCCAGGCGCCGGTGAGGCTGCGCACCACTCGGCCGAGCCCGCTCGGCGAAACGACCTGGGTGGCCCCGAGCGCGGCGGCGAGCGACCGCTGGTGGGGGTGCTTGGCGGTGGCCACCAGGTGGGCGTCGCACCCCTCGGCGCGCAGCGCGGCGATCGTGAGCAGCCCGAGGGTGCCGGCCCCGATCAGGGCGATGCGCTCGGGGGCTGCGCCGGGTGCGGCGAGGACGGCGCGGGCCGCGTGCACGGCGCAGGCGGTGGGCTCCACCATGACGGCCTGCTCGTCGGTGAGCGACTCGGGCACCGCGAGGATCTGGCTCGGATGGGCCACCAGCTCGCCTGACCAGCCACCTCCGGTGTCGGTGCAGTACCCGGTCTGGAGGCCGGGCTCGAGGTGGCCGAACGAGATGCGCCCGCAGCGGTTGGTCTGGCCGGCGGCGCACGCGGGGCACACCGGGTCGATCCCTCGGGTGGCGCAGGACAGCACCGGGATGAGCACCGCCCGGGTGCCGTCGTCGAGGTCGCCGACGACCTCGTGGCCGGGGGTGAAGGGGAAGCTCACGATCGGGTCGAAGTAGCGGCTGCTGTGGCCGTCGATGGTGGCGAGGTCCGAGCCGCAGATGCCGGCGAGGCGAGGGCGCAGGCGCACCCAGCCCTCGGCGGGCAGGGGCAGCTCGTCGACGTCGATCAGCTTCAGCGGACCGACGCTGGCCCCCTTCCCGGGGGCGAGGCGTCCGGCGATGCCTGCCGCGACGTACTTGCCCGGCTTGCGAGAGAAGCGCAGCGCCTTCATCGAGGGGCCGCCTTCGTGGCGCGGCGAGTGGGGGCGAGGGGGATGGGGCTCGGCTTGAAGCCGGGGGCCTTCGACCACTGCTCGATGAGCCAGCCGCGCTTGCGGGCGATCGATGCGAGGCGGGTCTCGGGGTTCACCGCCACGGGGAACCCGACCACCTCCAGCATCGGAAGGTCGTTCGACGAGTCGGCGTAGGCCACCGCCTCGCTGAGATCGAGGTCGTTGGCCGCCGCGTAGTCGAACAGCGCCGACGCACGGCTCTCCCCGGTGGGGGGCACGTCGAGCATCTGGCCCAGGTAGCGGCCCTTGTCGTCCACGGCGAGCGACGCCGAGACGATGTCGTCGAACAGCGGCTTGAGGGGCTCGACCACGAAGTCGAGGGCGCCGGTGATGAGGACCGTGCGGTGGCCGAGCGCCCGGTGCTCGCGCACGCGCCGGATGGCCGCCGGGAAGGACTTGGTGAGGATGAGCTGCGAGAGCATCTCGGCGGAGTCCTCGCGGATCTGCTCGACCGGTGCGCCCTCGTAGCGGCGGTAGAAGGAGCGCAGGAAGTCCGATCGGTCAGCCCGGTCCATCTTGAGCAGGCCGGGCGCCTCGCCGAGCAGCTTGGCGGTGAGCCGCAGCTTGTCGTCACGGTCGAGCCGGCGGCTGGCGAGCCACGCGTAGCTGGTGACGACGTTGGAGGCGATGAGCGTGTTCTCGAGGTCGAACGCGGCGAGCTGGCGGTCGGGGGCCAGGACCTGGCGGCGCAAGCGGGTGCTGCGCGACTCGCTGCGGCCCTTCTTGCCGTCGGTGCGCACCCGGGCGTGCTCCACGACCGACGGCAGGTGGATCTGGTGGACGTAGTGGTCCCAGTCCACGATGCGCGGGTCCATGCAGAACTCGGTGGCGTCGGCGCCCTCGAGGCTCGCCTGCAGCGCCAGGAGGTGGTCGACGCCGTAGATGGCCTCGCACGCGGTGTAGGCGCCGTACAGCTCGACGTAGGTGAGCGCTCGGCTCACGGTGTCGCGCTGCTCCTCGACCTTCGCGGACCACGCCGCTTGCTTGCCGCGGAGGGGGAGCGAGCCGATGACCTTCTCGGTCCGCTCCAGCACGGTCTTGGCCCGCTCGAGCTGGCCCTGCACCCGGTTGCGGGTCGTGTAGCCCCAGTCGGGCACGGCGATCGGCTGGCCGTCGGTGTCGTAGAGCGGGTGGTCCCCGAACCAGGACTGCACGAGATCCACGAGCCGCTCGTACTTGAGCGGGTTGGCCGACCCCGAGGCGACCTGGGTGATGTCGGGGGAGCCGTCGTCGTTGGCGGGGCCGCGGGCGGCGACGCCGATGATGGCCCCCACCACCAGGTCGACCGGGATGACGTCGACGGTGCCCTCGGGAACGCCGGGGAACTCCTTCAGGAGGCCCCGGGCGTAGGAGATGATCACGGGCTCGGCCATGCGGAAGCCGCGGATCCAGCCCGGCACCGGCTCGGCCCACGCAGACTCGATGATCGCCGGGCGCACCACGCTCACCGGCACGTTGCCGCGGTTCTCGCCGAGCGCCTTCTCGCCGAGCGCCTTGGTCATCGCGTAGGCATCGGGCCACCCGAGGCTCGAGGCGCGGGCCCGGCCGGCGTCGACGAGCTGCGCCTTCACCCAGTCCTTGCGGAGCTGCTCGGTCTTGGTGGCGAGCAGGGGGGTGCCCGCGCCACCGAGCTCCTCGCGCGCCTCGGCCATGAACGTGGCGAGCTGGTCGGGCGTGCGGCTGGCGGCTTCGGCGTCGGCGCGAACCCGGCGGGCGCCGTCGACCTCGCGCTTCCAGTCGATGTCGGCGATCCAGAACGGGCTGTCGTCGACGCGGATCTCCGGCGCGGCGCCGCGGCGGTTGCCGGCGACGTAGCAGGTGGACACGGCGACGAGGTGGGGAGCGACCTCGAGGTCCTGCAACGTGCGGGCGATGCGGGTCGGCCCCATCAGGTTGACCTCGACGGCGAGGTCGAGGGGGGAGTCGAAGCTCACCGTGGCCGCGGAGTGCACCACGATGTCGCAGCTCGCCAGGGTGGCGCGGCCCTCGTCGGTGAGGCCGAGGCCGTCGGTGCCGACGTCGCCCTCGATCACCTGCACCCGCCGGGCGACCGCTTGATCGAACGCGGCCTTGCCGCCGAGCTCGTCGCGGAGGCGATCGAAGCAGTTGTTCTTGAAGATCTCCCGGGCGGCGCGCTGGTCGACGTTGCGCATGCGCCCGGCGCGGATCAACAGCACGAGCTCGCAATCGGGCACGGACCGCAGCAGCCGCTCGACCAGGGCGGTGCCCAAGAAGCCGGTGGACCCGGTGATGGCGATGCGCTTGCCCGCGAGGTCCTCGGCGATCACGCCCGATTGTCTACCAAATGGTAGAGAGCTGTGCGAGCATGTCCCCATGTCCGCCGCGACCGATGGTCCGAGCACCCGTGAGCGGATCCTCGCCGCCGCGCTCGACGCGTTCGCCGACCGAGGCGTGGAGGCGACCTCGCTCGACGCGGTGGCCTCAGCGGTGGGCGTTCGCAAGCAGACGCTCCTGTACTGGTTCCCGTCGAAGGAGCAGCTCCTGCTGGGGGTGGTCGACCACGCGATCGACGAGCTCGGTCGGGAGCTCGGGGTGGCGGCCACCGCCGCGGGAGCAGATCGCCGCCGTCGGATCGAGGCGGTCGTCGACGCCACCTTCCGCGTGGGGCGACGACGCCCCGAGCTGCTGGCGGTGGTGCGTGAGGCCACCCGACTCGGCCCTCCGGCATCCACCCACCTCGCCGATGCCGTCGTGTCGCTGCTGCCCGAGGACATCCGCCCGCAGGCGCTCGCCTTCGGCGCTCAGGTGGTGGGCATCGCCACCGAGGCCGAGGTGCGTGCCGACCTCGGCCTACCCGCCGACCTCGCGTGGCTCCGCTCGCGTCGCCGTGCCCTCCTCGCGGAGCTCACCGCCGCGCTCGCCTGAAAGCCCGAGGGTCGGACAGCGCCGCTGCCTACGGTGTGTCGATGGACCTCGGCGGTCGGATCGTTCGAACGGAGCAGGTGGACCAGGTCGGCGGCGCCGTGGTGGTGGTCGACGTGATCCGGGCGTTCTCGACGGCAGCGGCAGCGCTCTCAGCTGGCGCCCGTTGCATCTACCTCGTCGGTGGCGTCGACGAGGCACTGGCGTTCAAGGCGGCGAACCCCGGCTCCGCGGCCATGGGGGAGGACCACGGGCTGCGGCCCGAGGGCTTCGACCTGCCCAACTCCCCGGTGCGGGCTGCGGCGTTCGACCTCGATGGGCGGGTCGTCGTGCAGCGCACCTCCGCCGGCACCCAGGGCGTCGTGGCCGCTCGTTCTGCCGGTCGTCTGTGGTGCGCATCGCTCGTGTGCGCGTCGGCGACGGCCCGAGCGGTGGCCGCCGCGGCCCTGGGCGATCCGACCTACGTCGCCACCGGCTGGCTGATCGATCGCCCCGGCCGACCCGACCGCGATGGCACCGACGACCGCCTCACCGCGACGTTCATCGATGAGATCCGCCGCGGCGCGAAGTCGTCGGCCGAGGAGGTGTCGGCGGCGGTCGCCGCGACCGACGAGGCGGCCCTCACCCTCGCGCTCGGCGGGGAGCACGTGGATCCCGCCGACATCGAGTTCGCCGTCGATGTCGACCGCTTCGACTTCGCCATGGAGGTCACCCCCGACGGCCTCGGCCTCCGTCTCGACCGCATCGAGCCGATCAGCTGATCCTCAGCGGAGGCGGCGGTGGGGGGCGCGGTGGCTGTGGCGCTCGATGGCGAGGCGGATCAGCTCGTCCAGCAGGTCCGAGTAGGGGAGGCCGGTGGCCGCCCAGAGCGAGGGGAACATCGAGTACGGCGTGAAGCCGGGCAGCGTGTTGATCTCGTTGAAGACGAGCCCGCGGCCGCCTTCGTCGTAGAAGAAGTCGACCCGAGCGAGGCCGTCGCAGCGAAGGGCCCGGTAGGCGCGAAGCGCCAGCGACCGCATGTCATCGCTCACCTCGTCGGGCACCTCCGCGGGGATGACCATCTCCGCGGCCCCGTCGACGTACTTGTCCTCGTAGTCGTAGAACTCGTGGGTGGGGACGATCTCGCCCACCACCGATGCGCGGGGCGACGCGTTGCCGATCACGCCGACCTCGAGCTCGCGGCCCGAGATCGCCTCCTCGATCACCACGAACTCGTCGAACCCGGTGGCCTCGGCGAGCGCGGCGCGCAGCGACGCGGGGTCGTCGGCGCGGTTCACGCCGACCGACGAGCCCATGTTCGCCGGCTTCACGAAGACCGGCCACCCCAGCTCGGCGCCCACGCGCTCCACGAGGGCATCGTCGACCTCGACGTCGCGCACCGTGATCCAGCGGGCGACCGGGAGACCGGCGGCTTGGGCGACCACCTTGGAGGCGGCCTTGTCCATGTTGAGCGCCGAGCCCAGCACGCCGCAGCCGACGTACGCGACGTCGGCGAGCTCGAGCAGGCCTTGGACCGTCCCGTCTTCGCCTCGGGGGCCGTGGAGGATGGGGAGCACCACGACCTGCTGGTCGGGTCGGACCGGTGCGACGGAGCGCTGCGGCTCGATCGCCGTCCCCGAGGCGTCGAGCGACCCGGGGATCGCGTCGGGGCCCGCGGCGATCGCGGCGAGCGTGGCCTCGGATCGCAGCCACCGCCCATCGGGGGTGATGGCGATGGGCTCGACCTCGTAGCGGCTGGCGTCGATGGCCTTCAGCACGTGCGCTGCCGACACCCTGGAGACGTCGTGCTCCGCTGACTGCCCGCCGAAGAGCAAGACGATGCGGACGGGCGGTTCGACCTCGGGCATGGCGTCCGATCCTACGGTTCGCCCCGGGTACGGTCGGGCGATGCGCTTCACGACCGAAGAGGTGGCCGCGGCGACGGCGGGCGAGGTGTTCGGGCGGCCCACGGAGGTGGACGGGGCCACGATCGACTCACGCCTGGTGCTGCCCGGCCAGCTGTTCGTGCCGATCGTGGCGGAGCGCGACGGTCACGACTTCATCGGCGCGGCGGTTGCGGCGGGCGCGAGCGCCTACCTGACCTCGGACCTCATCGGTGCGGGCACCGCGATCCGGGTGGCCGACACCCGTGCCGCCCTCTCCGACCTCGGGCGGGCGGCTCGCGAGCAGCTGGGGGACCGGGTCATCGGGGTCACCGGCAGCGTGGGCAAGACGTCGCTGAAGGACCTCCTCGCCTCGGCCACCGCCACCACGTTCGCCACCACGGCGAGCATGGGCTCGTTCAACAACGAGCTGGGGGTCCCGCTCACCCTCGTGAACGCGCCCGACGGCACGGAGTGCGCCGTCGTGGAGATGGGGGCGCGGTGCGTCGGCCACATCGCGGAGCTGTGCGAGGTGGCTCGGCCCACGGTCGGCGTGGTCACGGTGGTCGCCGCCGTGCACACCGCGGTCTTCGGGTCCGTGGACGAGGTGGCCCGAGGGAAGGCCGAGCTGGTCACCTCGCTACCCCCCGACGGCACGGCGGTGCTCCACGCAGACGATCCGCGGGTGCTGGCGATGGCCGAGCTCGCCCCCTGTCCGACGTTGACCTTCGGCCAAGATGCCGGGGATGTCCGGGCCGTCGACGTCTCGCTCGACGAGCACCTCCATCCCACCTTCGAGCTGCGGACGCCCTGGGGCGTCGCCGAGGTTCACCTGTCGATCGCCGGCCGCCACCAGGTCATCAACGCGCTGGGCGCGGCTGCGGCCGCGCTCGCCGTCGGCGTCCCGCTCGAAGCGGTGGCCGAGGGGCTCGGGGGCGCGAGCCTGTCGGCGATGCGCATGGACCTGGTCACCGCAGCGTCCGGCTACCGCGTGCTCGACGACGCGTACAACGCCAACCCGACGTCGATGGCCGCTGCGCTCCGGGCGATCGACGAGCTGCCCGCGGCGCGCCGCTTCGCCGTCCTCGGCACGATGGGCGAGCTCGGCGCGGATGAGGTGCCGATGCACCGCGATGTGACGACCCTCGCCGAGGAGCTCGGCATCCACGTGATCGCCGTCGATCAACCGTGGTACGGCGTCGAGGGCGACGACCTCGTCTCGGATCCGAGCGGCGCGGTCGATCGGCTCACCGATCTGGGCCTCGGCGATGGCGACGTCGTGCTCGTCAAGGCCAGCCGCGCCGCGGGGTTGGAGCGGGTGGTCCGGCTGCTCAACCCGCCGGCGAGCTGACCGGCTCGGTCGACCGAGGCGGCACGCCGAGCAGGCCTGCGGGGCGCGACGGCAGGAGATCGGCCCGCCAGGCGAGCGTCACCGCGGTGAGGGCGCTCAGCCCGATCAGCGGCGTGATGCCGAACCGATCGATCACCCAGCCGCCGGCGAGGCCACCGAACGGAACGGTGCCACCGAACCCCATGATCCACAGCGCCATGACCTTGCCGCGGATCGCATCGTCGAGGTCCTCCTGGAGGACGGTGGAGAGCGAGGTGATCACCGCGAAGTAGACGCAGCCCAGCAGGAGGATCGCGACGTAGGCGACCGCAGGGGTGCGGGTGGCCCCGAAGGCGAGGATCATCGCGGCGAACCCGAGCAGCCCGACGCGGGTGAGCTTCGACTTGGACGATGCCGCGAACACGGTGCCGATGGACAGGGCGCCGATCACGGCGCCGAGCCCGAAGCACCCGTAGAGGAAGCCGTACTGGGCGCTCTTCGAGGCGATGCCCAGGTTCTCGTCCGCGATGGTCGGGAGCTGGGTGATGAACGGCAGGCACAGGAACGAGAACACGAAGATCACCGAGATGCACTGCCCGATGACCCGGTCGGTGCGGGCGGTGCGAAGGCCCTCGAGCACCCGGTGGAGCCCTTGGGTGCCGGTGGCGACGGGCGGGGGCAGCGAGACGCGGCGGAGCGCCACGATCACGAACCCGAAGCTGGCCGCGTTGAGCAGGAACACCCACGACGGACCCCAGTGCGCGTAGATCGACGCGCCGATGAACGGTCCGATGA
The DNA here is from genome assembly GCA_039812605.1 of Acidimicrobiia bacterium. Lineage (GTDB taxonomy): Bacteria > Actinomycetota > Acidimicrobiia > Acidimicrobiales > Iamiaceae > Aquihabitans. Next base: position 32,170 of record JBDIAX010000042.1, read on the forward strand.
CACGGGACGCGTTCATCTGCACCGAGTTCAGCGAGATGGCTCCCGAGAGGTCGCGTCGGGGCACGAGGATCGGGATGACCGCCGAGAAGATCGGCGCGTAGAGGGCGTTGCCGATGCCGATGCACAGCACCACCAAGAGCAGCAGGGCCCTCGACGGCTGGTCGGGGACGGTGACGAGCGCCAGCAGCACCGAGAAGATCGCCTGCTGGATGCACAGCACCATGAGCGAACGCTTGCGGTCGTAGGAGTCGGCGACCATGCCGCCGACGATCGAGAACAGCAGCAGGGGACCGAGCTGCGCCGCCGTCACGAGCCCCACGAACACGGCCGACCTGGTCAGGTTGTACGCCAAGGCGCCCAGCACCACGTTCTGCATCCAGGTGCCGATGTTCGAGGCGAAGGCCCCGAGGTACACGGTGCGAAACGTCGGATGGCTGAAGGCGGCGCGGGCGGTGCCCGGCTCGAACGTGCGGTCGCCTTCGAGGTAGGCGTCCTCGAGGTCTTCGCAGTCCTCCATGCCGACGGCGTCGGACGGTGCGCCGCGCTGGTCGTCGGGGGAGGTCATCGCCGGTGGAGCGTACGGCGGCCGCTCGCCGCCCCCACAAACCGCGAACCACCGCCCAGGCGCGGCCGGGGCCGGCCCCCGTGAGGAGGCCGGCCCCGGAGCCGAGGTTGGGTGCGGCGCCCGCTAGTGGAGGGCGTCGTACGCCGCGCTGTGGCGCAGCGTGTGGGCGGCATCCTCGAGGGTGCCGGTCCCGGCCGTGATCGGATCGAGGAGCGAGAAGAACATCGTCTTGGACGGGAACTTCTCGATCATGACCCGGTGCATGCGGAAGACCGCCACGGCGTTGGCCCGCTTGCGCTGGTTCTCGGTGGACTCCGAGAAGTTGATCATCACGTCGCCGCGGTTCTTCGTCCCGTTGTCGAGGCGCGTGAGCCACCAAGCCTTGCCGGTGGGGTCAGGTGCCCGGTCGAGGACGTTCGCGTACACCAGGTCGATGAACTGGCTGTTGGTGAGGGACCCGTAGGTGCGCTTGAACTCGGAGGAGTCGGCGAACTTGCGAGCCGCGTTGATCAGGCCCTTGCCGGCGTCGAGCTGACGCTGCCAGTAGGCGAAGCCGTCGGGGTCCGGCGGCCGCTTGAAGAACGCCATGTACAGGCGCACGAGGCGAGCATCGTTGGTCATCTGGTCCGTGGGGAGCAGGCTCACGATGAGCGCGTCGGCGGTGGTGGTGCACCCGTCGATGCCGGTGAGCCACTGGGTGAGCTGGGTCGACGTGGGTGCGATGCCGGTGAAGGCGTCGTACTGGGTGCCGATCAGCGCGGTGGTCGAGGCGAACGGGACGATGTCGGGCGTGCACGGCGTCTGCGTCGTCGTCGTGGTGGCCTGCGTCGTGGTGGTCGTCGCCTGCGTGGTGGTGGTGGTAGCCGGGGTGCTGATCGTGTACACGAACAGGATCGACGGGCTCGCCGCCGTCGAGAAGGCCGCGTTGGTGGCCGTGCTCTTCACCCACGACGAGCCGCCGCCGCCACC
>JBDIAX010000043.1:0-32763 GCA_039812605.1 Acidimicrobiia bacterium
CCCGAGGACTCCGGGCCGTAGATCTCGACGACGCGCCCCCGGGGGAGGCCGCCGACGCCGAGGGCGAGATCGAGCGCCAGGGCGCCCGTGGGGACGGTGGCGACCGCCATCGACCCCTTCTCCCCCATCTTCATGACCGAGCCCTTGCCGAACTGCTTCTCGATGCCGGCCAGCGCCATGTCGAGTGCCTTGTCTCGCTCCACTGCGTTCTTCCTTTCGTGAACCACGGGTTGGTGGCTGCGGCGAACGCAGCGATCCGATGCAGAGGACCCTACGAAGGGGGTCTGACAGCCAAGCTCGGCGATCGGTCTCGATCCCCTCGCCCGGCGGGCGATCCGGCGCACCGGAACGACACGCATGGTATTTCGAACAGGTGTTCGTGGCAAGGACCCTTGCGGAGAAATCTCCGAGCGACGGGAGCGCCCGACCCCAGCCGCGGCAGCTCCCGGCCGGGAGGGAGGTCGGCCGGGCGCTGCGTCGCCACGTCGCGGAGCGACCGGCGGGGGTGGGAACCTCAGGCGAAGGCGGCGATGAGGAAGGCGGCGCCGAGGAGGGCGAGCACCGCGCCGTAGCCACGCTCGAGGCGGGCCGGGTCGGTGCGAAGGGCCACCTGGGAGCCCACTCGCGAGAGCGGGACCGAACCGATGGCGAAGGCCCCGACCACGGCCATGTCGATGTGGCCGAGGGCCAGGTGCACCACCGTGCCGGGGACCGCCATCACCGCGGCCACCGCCAGCGAGGTGCCCAGCGCCGGCTTGATCGGAAGGCCGAGCACGGCGATGAACAGCGGGGCGAGCAGGAAGCCACCGCTGTTGGCCAGGAGGCCGGCAGCGAGGCCCGTGACGGCGGCGATGGCGACGGTGCGCCCGACGCTGGCGGCGTCGCCGTCGGCGATCGACCCGCCGTGCCCGGGCGACAGCAGCATGCGCACGCCCAGGACCAGGATGATCGCGTCGGTGACCAAGACCAGGTCGTGGGCGTCGACCCACGCGGAGGCGATGGCGCCGAGGATCGTGGCGGGGACACCCACGAGCAGCGACCACGTGAGCACCGAGCGGTCGATGAGGCCCTCGCGGCGGTACCCGTCGGCGGCGACGAGCGTCCCGGGGACCGTCGCGGGCAGCGGCGCGGCCAGCGCCACGACTGGCGGGACGCCGATGGCGGCGAGGATGGGCGTGGCGAGCGCGGACCCGCCCTTGCCGAGGAGGCCTCCCAAGAACCCGATGCCGGCGCCGATGGCCGCGATCAGGAGGAGGTGGGAGGTCATGACCCCAATGTGCTTCTCTCCGTGCCAGAAGTCCAAGACGAAGTCCTGATGAATCACATAAGCTTGCCCTATGGATCTGCGCCAGGCCGAGTACGTCGTCGCGGTGGTCGAGCACGGCACCTTCACCGCGGCGGCCGCCGCCAGCCACGTCAGCCAACCCGCGCTCTCGCAGTCGATCGGCGCCCTCGAGCGCGAGCTGGGCACACCGCTCTTCCACCGCCTGGGCCGCCAGGTGCAGCTGACCCACGCTGGCGAAGCGTTCCTGGAGCCCGCGCGACGCATGCTCCGCGACGCCGAGATCGCCCGCCACGTGGTCGCCGAAGCGGCCAGCCTGCAGACCGGCCGCCTCGACCTGGTCGCGATCCCAACCCTCGTGGCCGAGCCGCTGGTGGGCCTCGTCGGACGGTTTCGCCAGGCCCATCCCGGCGTGTTCGTCCGCATCAACGAGCCCGAGGGCGCCGAGGCGGTGGCCGACCAGGTCCGCAGCGGCCAGGCGGAGCTCGGCCTCGGCGACCACGTCCCCGACGACCCCCTCCTCGAAGGTGACGTGCTCGGCCGCCAGGCCCTCCACGCGATCCTTCCGCCCGGTTCCGAGGTGTCGGCGAACGGCCGCATCTGGGTCACCCGCCTCGCGTCCTACCCCCTCATCACCACGCCGAAGGGAACCTCCTCACGGCGCCTGCTCGCCGATGCCCTGCGCGACGCCGACCCCGAGGAGGACCCCAGCATCGGGGTGGTCACCGAGCACCGAGAGGCCATCGTCCCCCTCGTGATGGCCGGAGCCGGCGCGGCGGTGCTGCCCGAGCCCCTCGCTCGGGCCGCCGCCGCCCTCGGAGCGGTCGTCGCCCCCGTCTCGCCGGCGATCGAGCGCGACGTCGTCCTGGTGCGGCGCAAGGGTCCGCTCTCCCCCGCCGCGGCGGCGTTCCACGACCTCGCCTTCCACCCTGGCGAGCCCGCCTGAGCGAGGCGCCACGGGGTCAGGCGGACTCGGCCACCGCCTTGAGCCGCTCGAGGGTGGCGACCATGCCGGCGCGCATCTCGTCGTCGTGCTCCTCCACGCCGCCGAGGAAGACCTTCGACACGAACGCTGCCGAGCCCGGGCGCGGCTTGAACGCGGTGCGGGACTCGGTCACCAGCGTGCCGCCGTCGACCGCCTCGAACGTGTAGCCCCATCGCGTGCCGTTGGCGGTGGTGTGGAACGCGAACTCCTTGCCCGGCTCGGCCGCCACCACCTTGTTCAAGGTGAGCCAGCGCACCCAACCACGCTTGTTGAAGCCGAGGAAGCTGGCGCCGACGGCCGGCCCGCCCTTGCCCAGCCAGCGACCACCGGTGCACTCGGGGCTGAGCTCGCCCATCCTCGAGATGTCGGAGACGATGGCGTACAGCTCGTCGGGCGTGGCGTCGATCTGCAGGGACGCGGAGTCTCCGGGGTGGGGGGTGGTGTCCATCGGCGCACGGTACCCGGTGGCCGGGCTCAGCCCTCGCGGCCGAAGGGGTCAGGGTCACGCCGGGACCCGAGCAACCGGAGGCGCAGCGCGTTCATCGCGGTGATCACCGCGAACTGGCGGATCTGGAGCCGATCGCCGAACAAGGGCACGTGGAACGACTCGGGCCCGCGCTCGCCGCCGATCGGGCCGAGGTCGATGCCCACGAACACCGTGCCCACCGGGTGGCCCTCCTGCTCGGTGGGGCCGGCCACCCCGGTGACGGCGACGCCCACGTCGGAGCGAAGCGCCCGCCGGGCGCCAGCCGCCATCGCCGCCGCCGCCTCGAGCGAGACCACCGGCCCCTCTGGCACCCCGAGCAGGGCGAACTTCACGTCGCTCGCGTAGGAAACGATCGAACCGCGGAACACGTCGGACGCGCCCGCCACGTCGGCGACCCGCGCCCCCATGAGCCCACCGGTCAGCGATTCGGCGAGCCCCAGGGTGCGGCCCTCGTCGCGCAGCAGCGCGAGCACTGCCGCCTCGATGGTCTCGTCGTCGACGCCGAAGACGAGGTCGCCCAGCTCTGCGCGGATCTCCCGCTCCTCCTCGGCCACCAGCGCCTCGGCCTCCCCGGCGGTGGGCGCCTTCGCGGTCAGCCGCAGCTTGATGCCCTCGATCCCGCTGGCGTTGTACGCGAGGGTGCACGACCCGCTCTCGTCGAGCGCGGCGATGCGACCGGCGAGGCGCTCCGCCAGCCCGCTCTCGCTCTCGCCCCAGGTGCGCAGCGTGCGGCTGACGATCGTGGAGGTCTCCCCCGCTCGCCGCTGGAGGTCGGGCAGCACGGCGTCGATCACCAGCACCTGCATCTCCCGGGGCACGCCGGGCACGGCGTAGATCACCTTCTCCGAGCCGCCCCGCTCCACGGGGCAGATCAAGCCCGGGGCGGTGCCGGGCTGGGGATCGCGGATGGCCGTGGCGCCGACCGGAACCTCCGCCTGCAGCAGGTTGTTCATCGGCATCCGACGCCCACGGGACGTGAACATCGCCTCGATGCGTGCGGCGACCTCGTCGTCGAGCTCGAGGTCGACCCCCATGACGCGGGCGATCGCCGCCCGGGTGATGTCGTCCTGTGTCGGCCCGAGGCCCCCGCAGCAGATCACCGCGTGGGACCGGGACAGCGCGAGCTCGAGGGTGTCGACCATGCGGTCGAGGTTGTCGCCCACCTTCGTCTGGAACAGCGAGTCGATGCCGGCGATGGCGAGCTGCTCGCCGATCCACGACGAGTTGGTGTCGACGATCTGCCCGAGCAGCAGCTCCGTCCCGATGGCGACGACCTCGCAGCGCATGGACGGCACCCTACGGCGGCGCGACGCCGTCGCCGTGCGCCCGCTTCAGGCTCGGGCGGCGCGGTGGCCGAGGGTGGTCGCAGCCGACCGACCGTCGAGGAGGTACTGCGCTCCCGACGTCCAGGTGATCACGACCGCGAGCCACAGCGTCGCGGTGGCGAGCAGGTGGTGATCGCCGGTGAGCGGGAGCAGCGCGAACGCCACGGCGAGCTCCTGGACCACGGTCTTCACCTTCGCCGAGAACCGAGCGGGAACGGCGAGCCCCTGGCGGCCGAGCTGGGTGCGGTACACCGAGATCGCCACCTCCCGCACCGCGATCAGCAGCACGGGGACGATCCAGAACCGCTCCGCGGCGACGAGCGCGAACAGCGCGCCCAGCACGAGCACCTTGTCGGCCAGCGGGTCGAGGAACGCACCCGACCGGGTGGTGCCGTGCTTGCGAGCCAGGTGCCCGTCGATGCCGTCGCTGAACGCCAGCACCGTCCAGAACCCCGCCGCCGCCCACGACGTGGGCTCCTTCACGATCATGACGAGCAGCGCCGGCGTCAGCACCAGGCGCAGCATGGTGATCATGTTGGCCGGGGTGAGGAGCGCGCCCGGGCCGTAGCGGTCGTCGATCGGCACGGGTCCGGCGGCGTGGAGCTCGTTCGGGGTCATCAGCGGGCCTCGAGGTCGGGTCCGAGCGCACCGGTCACGGTGAGCGTGGCGAACGTACCAGTCGGCAGGTGCTCGGGAACGCCCACGACGCCGTCGATCTCGGGGGCCTCTCGGTGCGTGCGCGCGGTGCCGGGCTCGTCCACGAGCACTTCGACCTCGCGACCGATGAGTTCGTCACGCTTGCGTGCCGTGATCTCGTCCTGGAGCTCCCGCAGCTCCGCGAGGCGCTCCGCGACCAGCCCGTCGTCGACCTGGCCGTCGAGGTCGGCCGCGTGCGTGCCCTCCTCGGGCGAGTAGGCGAAGAAGCCGCACCAGTCGACCTCGGCCTCCTCCACGAACGCCAGCAGCGCGTCGTGGTCGTCCTCGGTCTCGCCGGGGTACCCCACGATGAAGTTCGAGCGGAAGGCGGCCTCGGGCTCTCGCTCCCGGATGTCGGCGATGCGCCGGAGGAACTTCTCGCCGTTGCCCCAGCGCCGCATCCGGCGCACGAGCGGTGGCGACACGTGCTGGAGCGACAGGTCGAAGTAGGGCACCCCCGTCTCGCAGATCGCCTCGATGAGCCCGTCGGTGAGGTCGGACGGGTAGAGGTACAGCAGCCGTGTGCGTGCAACCCGCTCGGACACGGCTCGCACCAGCGGGACGATGGACCGCTCGCCCACCCCTTGGTCGCGCCCGTAGGCGGCGAGGTCCTGGGCGACCAGCACGATCTCCTGCGCCCCCAGGTCGTCGACCTCGGCGAGGATCGCGTCCATGGACCTGGAGCGCTGCGGGCCCCGGAAGCTCGGGATCGCGCAGAACCCGCAGGCGCGGTCGCACCCCTCGGCCACCTTCACGTAGGCCCAGGGCCGCGCCGACCGGGGCCGGGGAAGGTTCAGCAGGTCGAAGTCGGGCACGGGGGGCTTGCGCCCGATGGCGACCGAGGTGACCGACGAGGGCTCGAGCGCGGCGACCTGGTGGTGGTGATGGCCCTCCAGCGACTCGCCGAAGCCGGCGACCAGGTCCACCTCGGGGATCGCGTCGGCGATCTCCTGGCCGTACCGCTCGGCCATGCACCCGGTGACCACGAGGCGGGCGTCGGCACCCTTGTGCTCGGCCAGCGAGAGGATCGTGTCGATCGACTCCTGGCGGGCCTCGCCGATGAAGGCGCAGGTGTTGACCACCAGCAGGTCCGCGGCATCCGGATCATCGGTCGCGGCGAACCCGTCGGCGCCGAGGCGTCCGACGAGCTTCTCCGAGTCGACCTCGTTCTTGGGGCACCCGAGGGTGACCAGGTGGTACCGGGCCATGGCCGTCCAACGCTACCGGTCGCCTAGGTTTCGGGACCTCATGGAGCTGCGGATCGACCCTCTCACCGGCGTGCAGGTGCAGGTCACCGGCAGCCGTCAGGCCCGGCCCAACCGCCCGACCAGCGGGTGCCCGTTCTGCGTCGGCGGCATCGAGGCCCCCGAGCCCTACGAGGTGAAGGCGTTCGCCAACCGCTGGCCGTCCTACCCCGACGACCGCTGCGAGGTGGTGCTCTTCTCGCCCGACCACGATGCGCAGCTCGCCACGATGCCCGCCGCCCACGTTCGCCAGGTCGTCGACCTGTGGGCCGAGCGCACCCAGTCGCTCGGCGGCCGCCCCGACATCGCCTACGTGCTCCCGTTCGAGAACAACGGCGCGGAGGTGGGTGCCACGATCCCCCACCCCCACGGGCAGATCTACTCGTACCCCGACGTGCCCCCTGCCCCGGCCAACGAGCTGGCGCGGCTGGCCGCTGGCCACGTCCTCCTGGAGGACGATCGGCCCGAGCTGATCGTGGTGGAGCGCGACGGGTGGCGGGCCTGGGTCCCGTCCGCCCCCGTGCATCCCTACGGCATGCGGGTGGCTCCGCTCGAGCAGCGCGCCGACCTCCCGTCGCTCGACGACGCCGACCGCGACGCCTTCGGGTCGGTCCTGACCGAGGCGCTGCGCCGCCTGACCGGGGTGTTCGAGCCCGCGATGCCCTACATCTTCTGGATCCACCAGCGCCCCACCGACGGTGGCGACTGGCCCCAGGCCTGGATGCACGTGGAGATCATGGGGCCCCACCGCTCGCCGGGCGTGATGCGGTACGTGGCCGGGGCCGAGCTGGGCAGCGGCCACTACCTCAACCCCGTCCGGCCCGAGGATGCGGCCGCGAACCTGCGGGCGGTCGACGCGTGAGCGACGCCGACTGGGTCGTCGCCGTCGGCCCGGGCCGGGTGAACCTCATCGGAGACCACACCGACTACGCAGGAGGCCTCGTGCTCCCGATGGCGATCGACCTGGCCACCACGGTGACCGGGCATCGCGGCGGCGACCTCGTGGAGCTCACGAGCGTGACGGAGCCGGAGGCGGCGGTGGTGCCCCTCGACGTGGAGGACCCGGCCGCGGTCGTGCCGACCTGGGCGCGCTACGTCGCGGGCGTCGTCCACGAGCTCCGGCCGCGGCAGGGGTTCAGCGGCACGATCTCCACGACCCTGCCGGTCGGGGCGGGGCTGTCGTCGAGCGCCGCGCTCGAGGTCGCGGTCGCGCTCGCCCTGGGCTTCGACGGGCCGCCGCTCACTCTCGCCCAGCTGACCCAGCGTGCGGAGCAGGTGGCTTCGGGGGTGCCGTGCGGGATCATGGACCAGCTGGCCTCGGCGGCGGGCGTCGAGGGGTCGGCCTTGCTGATCGACTGCCACGCCCTCAGCGTGGAGCCCGTCCCCATCCCTGCCGAGGTCGAGGTGCGGGTGATCCACTCGGGCCAACCGCGCCAGCTCGCCGGGTCCGCGTACGCCGAGCGGCGGACATCGGTGGAGGCGGCCGAGGAGGTCGTCGGCCCGCTGCGCCTGCTCGCCGGGACCGACGGGGCCGACGGGGCCGACGGGCTCGGAGCCATCGACGACGACCTGTTGCGACGACGGGCTCGCCACGTGGTCACCGAGAACGCCCGGGTGCGGAGGTTCGCGTCGGCGCTGCGGGCCGGAGACCTGGAGGCGGCCGGGCGCGCCATGGTCGAGAGCCACGCCTCGCTGCGCGACGACTTCGAGGTGTCGACGCCCGTGCTCGATGCGCTCGTGGAACGGCTGGTGGGCACCGCCGGCGTGCACGGGGCCCGCCTCACCGGCGCTGGCTTCGGTGGCTGCGTGGTGGCCCTGAGCGATCCCGGCGCGATCGACGAGGGTTGGCTGGTCCGCCCCGCCGCCGGCGCCCGCGTCACGAGCTGAGCGCTCGCCTCGGACGACAACCCCACGTCGCCTCGCTCACCGCTCCCGCGTTCTCCCGTTCTCGGCAGGGGGTCAGCGGCCGATGCCGGCGAGGATCTGCTCGCGCAGCCGCTCGGCGGCGAGCGGCGTCCGCACCCCCCACCAGAACAGGTCCTGGCCGTCGATCGCCACGACGGGCGCGACCTCGCGCAGCACCTCGAGGTGGAACGGCTTGAAGTCGTAGGGCTCGGTGGGCGCGAGCACCACGTCTGGCCTCGACACCTCGACCTGGTCCCACGTGACGGTGGGATACCGGTCGCCGTCGGCCCCGACGCCGTTCGGCTCGGCGAACACGTTCTCGACGCCGATCGACGCCAGCAGCGACGACCCGTAGGTGTCGCCGGAGATCGTCATCCAGGGCCGCCGCCAGATCGGCACGAACGCCCGCACCCCGAGCGGGCGCATCGGTTCTCGGTGTGGACGGGGTCGTCCTTCGACCACCTCCACACCGAGAACCGATGCGGGGGCGTCGACGGCGGCGGCGAGCGCGGCGAGCGCGGGGGCCACCTCCGCCACCGACCGGGGCGAGCAGGAGTGCACGGCGATGCCTCTGGCCGCGAGCTCGGCGGCGTCCTCGCGCCGGTTCTCCTCGTCGTTGACGACGACCAGGTCGGGGCCGAGCGCGGCGATCACGTCGAGGTCCGGGGTCTTGGTGCCACCGACGGCGAACAGCTCCGGCTGCTCGCAGAACCGCGTCACCCCCACAGGGACGATGCCCCAGGCCACCAGGGTCTCGGTGACCGATGGGACCAAGCTCACGACCCGGAGCCCGGGCCGAGCACCCTCGACGGTCACATGCGCTCGAGCAGCTCGGCCTTCTTGCGGGCGAACTCCGCGTCGGAGAGGACACCTCGCTGGTGGAGCTGGGCGAGCTGATCGATCTGCTCGGGGATCGTGGCCTCGGGCGCGGCCGGCGCCGACCCCGGTGCACGGGCGTGCATGCGGTCGAACTTGCGGTTCTCGTTCGCCTCCATCTGCACGTAGATCTCCTTCTGCACGATGGAGGGCTTGCGGATGTCGGTGAAGGACTCGCTGCCGCGCTCGCCCGCGGACTCGATCGACAGGTCGCCCGCGCCCACCATCCGCTCGAACACCGACTGGCTGAAGAACACCGTGTTGATGCGCTCGAGGGGGATCTCGGTGCCCGCCTTCGACAGCACCCCGCGGCGGGTGACGATCCGATCAGAGGTGAGCACGAACATCGTCGTGTTCCACTTGAGGTAGGTCCACCCGAACCAGACGAGGGTGCCGACGACGAGCGCGATCGCGATCCACGTGACGATGTCGTTCGAGACGTTGTCCGGATTGATCTGGTTGGCGGCGATCAGCCCCACCACCAGGGAGCCGAAGAAGGCGGCGCCGGGGGCGAACAGGAACAGCCAGTGCGGTCGCAGGTCGAGGATCAGCTCCTCGCCCGTGTTGAGGAGGTTCTTCGGAAAGGCCACGGGCGGAGTGTACGACCGCTCGGGGGCGGCGTCTCGGGACCCGATGAACCGGGCTTCCGCGGGGTCCTACGCTGCGCGGGTGGAGTCCGACCGCCTGCTCGACGGCCTCGACCCGTCGCAGCGGCGGGCGGTCACGACGCCCGCCGCCCCGCTGGCGATCCTCGCGGGGGCCGGGAGCGGCAAGACGCGGGTCCTCACCCGGCGCATCGCCTACCGCTGCCTGGAGGGCGACGCAGACCCCCGCCACGTCATGGCGGTCACCTTCACAAGGAAGGCGGCGGGCGAGCTCGATGCCCGCCTGCGCGCCCTCGGGCTGCGCGACCTGCCGGCCGCGGGCACGTTCCACGCCCTCGCGTACGCGCAGCTGCGCACCCGCTGGTCCGACGAGGGGCGGGCCGCGCCCACCCTCCTCGATCGGAAGGGCCGGCTCCTCGCACGCATCCTCGGCGGCACGACGCGCGTGCGCCCGTCGGACCTCGCCGCGGAGATCGAGTGGGCGAAGGCACGACAGGTCCAGCCGGACGGCTACGTGCTCGCGGCGGCCCAGGCCGACCGACGGGTGCCGGTGGCCGCGGAACGCATCGCGGAGTGGTACCAGCGCTACGAGCAGGACAAGCGCCGCCGAGCCCTGGTCGACTTCGACGACCTGCTGCTGCAGGCGGCCGAGGCGATCGAGCGCGACCCGTCGTTCGCCGCCGCCCAGCGCTGGCGCTTCCGCCACCTGTTCGTCGACGAGTACCAAGACCTGAACCCCCTCCAGGAGCGGCTCCTGCGCGCGTGGCTGGGCGACCGGGACGACCTGGCGGTGGTCGGGGACCCGAACCAGGCGATCTACGGGTGGAACGGCGCCGACCCGTCGTTCCTGGTCGAGTTCGCCACCCGTCACCCCGGTGCCGAGGTCGTGCGGTTGGAGCGCTCGTACCGCTCGACCCCGCAGATCCTCGCGGCGGCGAGCGCGGTCCTCGGCGCCACCGATGCTCGGTTCGCTCCAGGAACCGCCCAGCGCGGCGACGGGGCCATCCCCACCGTGGTCGGGTACGCCACCGATCGCGACGAGGCGAACGGGATCGTGCGGGCGATCCGGGACCACCACACGCCCGGCATGCCGTGGTCGTCGCAGGCGGTGCTGGTGCGCACGAACGCGCAGACGGCGGTGATCGAGGCGGCGTTGCGCCGCGCCGCCATCCCGTACCGCGTCCGCGGCGCCTCAGCGCTGCTCGACGACCCCGAGGTGAAGGACCTCCTCGCCCGGTTCGATCGCCTCGCCGAGCCGCTCGCCACCACCCTGGCGGACCTCGACGCGCGCATCGACACCCTGCGCTCCGAGCTCGCGAGGCCACCAGGGACCGGAACCGACGCCCCCGCCGCCGGGGCGGTCGTCGACGACGCATCGAGCCTCGGCCGGCGACTGGCCGCGCTCGAGCAGGTGGTTGCGCTCGGGCGAGATCTCCTCGTGGTCGATCCGATCGCGCGGACCGACGGGTTCGCCGGATGGCTGCGCACGACGCTGCGCGAGGACGACATCGATCGGCGAGACGCGGTCGCCCTCGCGTCGTTCCACGCGGCGAAGGGCCTCGAGTGGCCGGTGGTGCACCTCGCCGGCCTCGAGGCGGGGCTCGTCCCCATCACCCACGCCCGAACCCCCGACGCCCGAGCGGAGGAGCGCCGCCTCCTGTACGTGGCGCTCACCCGGGCAGCCGATGTCCTGCGGTGCAGCTGGGCTGCGCAGCGGACGTTCGGCTCCCAGACCGTCGAGCGATCACCGTCGCCGTACCTCGCCGTGCTGCGCGGGGTGACCGACGAGCTGCGCCTCGCCCAGGTCGATGTCGAGGACCCTCGCGACGGCCTCGCCGCGAGCCGACGTGCCTTGGCCGCAGGCGATCACCGTCCCGCGCTCGAGGTGTCGCACGACCGAGATCACGCGCTCCGCACGATGCTCGACCGCTGGCGCACCGAGGAAGCGCGACAGCGGGGGACGCGCCCGACGGTGGTGCTCTCCGACCGGGCGCTGGGGGCCATCGTGCGCGCCAAGCCCGCCGATCCCAACTCGCTGGCCGCGGTCGCCGAGCTGGGATGGTCGGTCCGCGAGCAGCACGGCGGTAGGTTGCTCGCGCTCGTGGCCGAGCACCTGCGCGGCTCCAGCTCCCCACCCGCCGACGACGCCCAGGACCCCCGATGCGCTTCGAGCTGACCCAGCGCCTCGCCAGCCCCGCCGATGCCGTCGATGCCGTCTACACCGACCCAGGCCTCTACCCCACGCTCGTGGGCCTGCCGAAGCTGGGCGACATCGAGGTGCTCCGATCCGAGCGTGACGGTGCCCGCGCCCGCCTCGCGATCCGCTACGGCTTCACCGGCGACCTCCCCGCCGCGGTCACCGCGGTGGTCGATCCCGACAAGCTGACCTGGGTGCAGGAGAGCGACCACGACCTGGTCGCCGGCATCACCACGTTTCGCCTGGTGCCCGATCACTACCCGGACCGCGTGACCGCGGCGGGCCGCACCGTCGTGCGCGGGGTCGGCGACGGCAGCGAGCGCATCGTGTCGGGCGAGCTCAAGGTCCGGGCGCTGCTCGTGGCCGGCAAGGTCGAGCAGGCCATCGTCGACGGGCTCGCCGAGTACCTCGCGGCCGAAGCGCCGGCCGTCGACCGCTACCTGTCGAGCTGAGCCCCTCGCTCCTCAGCGGAGGTCGTCGGCGCGCGCCTCACGCTCGGCGAGCAGGTCGAGGAACTGACCGGGCTGCATCGAGATGAAGGTGCCCTTGGCCGTCGCGGTGAGGCGGTCCCCCGCGTAGCAGGCGCCCTCGGTGAAGATCTTGCGGCGCTCGACCCCGGCCAGGCGACCCTCGAAGCGCAGCGGCTGCTGGAGCGGGGTGGGCGACTCGTAGCGGATCGTGAGGGTGCCGGTCATCCCTGGCGCTCCCGACAGCGACTGGGTGGCGCCGAGCAGCTCGTCGAACGCCGCAGCGATGTAGCCACCGTGCACGCAGCCGGGCGGGCCCTCGTACGCCTGACCGAAGGTGACCTCGGCGACGATCGTGTCCGCCTCCTCGCGGATCGACATCGGCGGCGCCAACGGGTTGGCGATGCCGATCAGCGGGCTGTGGTCGTACAGCGGGTCCTCGCGCTTGCCGGCGTTCGCCATCTCGGAGAAGCCGTACAGCGAGCCCTGGTGGAAGCCCTCGAAGCGGTCCGCGGCGGAGCGCACCTCCGCGGTGGCGGCGGCGATCACCTCGTCGGGCGCGTCGGTGGCCACGAGGCGGTCCACGAGCGCACGGGCAGCGTCGGCGAGCTCCTTCAACGACTGGCGCCGGGGCGAGAGGTCGTCCTGTGCAGCGGCGGCCTTGAGCCGCTTGGTGACGACGTGGATCCGCTCGGGGTCGGCCTCGCCCACCATCTTCGGGAGGTACTCGATGGGCGGATCGCTCTCGGTCACGCGGCCTGCTCCCGGTCGTCGAGGTCGACGATCACCGGCGCGTGGTCGCTGGGCTTGTCGCCCTTGCGCGCCTGGCGATCGATGGTGGCGAAGGTGGCGCGAGACGCGACCGGCTCGGTGGCCAAGACCAGGTCGATCCGCATCCCGCGGTGCTGGTGGAAGTCTCCCGATCGGTAGTCCCACCAGCTGTACAGGCGGTCCTCGGGCTGGAGGCGCCGGAACGTGTCGACCAGGCCCCAGGCTTCGAGCCCGGCGAGCGCGTCGCGCTCGGGAGCGCTGGTGTGGGTGCTGTCCACGAACTTGCGCGGGTCGTACACGTCGATGTCGGTCGGGGCGATGTTGAAGTCGCCCGCGACGACCACCGATGCCGCCGGGTCCTCGAGATCGAGCAGGGCGCGGAGCTTCGCCAGCCAGGCGAGCTTGTAGGTGTAGTGGTCGTCGTCGAGCGAGCGGCCGTTGGGCACGTACGCGCTGGCGACCCGCACGCCGCCGCAGGTGGCCCACACCAGGCGCGCCTCGGGATCGTCGTCGTCGGGACCGAAGCCGAACCGAGGATCCTCGAGCCCGACGCGGCTCAAGATCGCGACGCCGTTCCATCGCCCTTCGCCGTGGTGGACCGATTCGTAGCCCAAGGCCCCGAAGGTCATCGCCGGGAAGGCGCCGTCGGCGAGCTTCGTCTCCTGGAGGCACACGACGTCGGGTTGGACGTCCTCCAGCCAGGCCTCGACGCGGGGCAGGCGGGCCTTCAGGGAGTTCACGTTCCACGTCGCCAGGCGCACGTCGGCGACCCTAGCGGTCGCCCGACGCCGTACCATCCGGCAGGTGCAGGCGAGGTGCTGGAGCGACTACCTGTGCCCCTGGTGCTACGTCGGCCAGGCGCGCAGCGCCCAGATGGCCGCGCTGGGGGTCGAGGTGGTGCACCTCCCCTACGAGCTCCATCCGGAGATCCCACCGGAAGGTCGCCGGGTCCGCGTCGACGGCCGCCTCGCGCCGACGTTCGCTCGCGTCGTTCGGGAGTGCGAGTCCGTCGGTCTGCCGTGGAGGGCACCCACTCGCATGCCGAACACCCGGCGGGCGCTCGAGACCGCCGAGTGGGTGCGACGCCATCACCCTGAGGCCTTCGACGAGGTGCATCGGGCCCTGTTCGACGCGCACTTCGCCGCAGGCCTCGCGCTCGACGATCCCGCGGTGATCGATGGGATCGTGGCGGATGCGGGCGCGCCAGCGCCGCAGGTGCGAGGGGCGGTCGAGGCCGGGCTGGCCCGCGCTGCGGTCGACGCGTCGATGGCCGAGGCGCGCGAAGCGGGCGCCACGTCGACGCCCACCTGGGTGCTCGATGCCGGGCTCGTCGTGCCCGGTGCGCTCGACCCCGCGACGCTGGACCGCTGGATCCGCAAGATCCGGTCCCGCCAAGGCGCCGACGGCGCCTGATCGATCTCGCCGGCGTGAGGTCCGGACCCCACCTGGGGGCCCGGACCTCAGCGGCGAGGAGTCCGCTCGTGCTGGATCAGCGAGCCTTCTTGGCCGGGGCCTTCTTCGCGGGCGCCTTCTTCGCAGGGGCCTTCTTCGCGGGCGCCTTCTTCGCAGGGGCCTTCTTCGCAGGGGCCTTCTTCGCAGGGGCCTTCTTCGCAGGGGCCTTCTTCGCAGGGGCCTTCTTCGCGGGCGCCTTCTTCGCAGGGGCCTTCTTCGCGGGCGCCTTCTTCGCGGGCGCCTTCTTCGCGGGCGCCTTCTTCGCGGGCGCCTTCTTCGCGGGCGCCTTCTTCGCAGGAGCCTTCTTCGCAGGAGCCTTCTTCGCAGGAGCCTTCTTCGCAGGAGCCTTCTTCGCAGGAGCCTTCTTCGCAGGAGCCTTCTTGGCCGCTGCCTTCTTCGCTGGAGCCTTCTTCACTGCCATGCTGGGTGCCTCCTCGGCTGGTTGGTTCTCCCCGTGCGAGGCGGTGCCCCGACGGAGACCTGGTGCCGCTCCGGACGCGGCATCGCCCTCCCCCACACCGGGGAACGCGAGATCGATGCCCCGTCGGGGCGTGTCGAACGCGGTGACCACGAAGGTCCGGACCTCGCCGACCGTGAGCACCTCGCGCGCCTTGGTCGGGGGCGGGTCGCCCATCGCCTTCAACGGGATGTAGCACTGCGCCTCGCCCACCGTGGCGTACGCGCCGTGCGAGGAGAACCGATCGACCGTCGCGTCGACCGTGGTTCCGACGGGATGCTCGCTGACGAACGCGATGAACGGCATCGGCTCGTTGATGGGCTCTGCAGCCTTCGAGCCGCCTCGACGGCGGCGCCCCTTGGCCCCACCCCCACTCGACGCAGCCTCAGCAGCCTCGGTGCTTGCCGCTGCCTTCGACTTCGCGGTCGCAGCGGCCTTCGGGGCGGCCTTCGCCTTGGCCTTGGGCTGGGCCGTCGCCTTCGCCGCCGCAGCCTTGCGGCGACGCGGAGGCGGCGAGGTGGGGACTGGCATCGGCAAGTTGGCGAGCTCGGATCCCGACGACGTGCCGCGCTTGGCGCGCTTCTCGCGGGTGGCCCGCCTGCTGGTGGGTCCGCGCACCGGCGTCCGCCACACGAAGACCCAGCCGACGCTCGGGACCGGCTTCGCCCCGAGGAGGCGACCCTCGTCGAAGAGCCAGTCGTAGCTGCCGTGGAACTCCTGGAAGGAGTCGTTCGAGAAGACGGTGGCACCGGCCTTGTCGGCGACCTGGAGGATGAACGCGTCGCCGCGACCGATGGCGCCCGCGGGCGGGGTGACGAGCTCGCCGTTCACGATGCCCGCTTCGAACTCGGGACGCTCGCTCTCGTCGATGCGGTGCCCGAAGGTCGCGTCGACGATGACCGTGAGCGTGACGTCGGGGTACTCGGCGAGGAGCGCGCGCACCGCTTCATCGAGCTGCTTGAGGCTCGGTGCGGTGCGCCCTTCCGTGGCGATGTTGGAACCGTCGACGATGACGTGGGAGATGGACATGTCGGCAACGAGTCAAACAGATGGCGCAGACGCGAGGAGGGATCGCGCGCGCCAGCGCGCTTCCTACGATCGTCCGATGGCCATCAGCGCGGTGCTCTTCGACTTCGGCGGCGTCATCTCCTCGAGCCCCTTCGAGGCGTTCGCCCGCTACGAGCGAGACCACCGGCTGCCCGAGGGCTTCCTCCGCCGGGTGAACGCGACCGACCCGGACTCGAACGCGTGGGCTCGCCTCGAGCGGGCCGAGCTCGGCCTCGACGAGTTCGACGCGGCGTTCGCCGCCGAGTCCGCCGCCCTCGGCCACCGGGTGCCCGGCGCCGACGTGCTCGCCCTCCTCGCCGGCGACGTCCGGCCCGAGATGGTCGAGGCGGTGCGCCGCTGCGGGGAGCGGCTCACGATCGGGCTGCTCACCAACAACGTCCTCGGGACCATGGCCGACCCTCGCGTCGCCGAGCTGCTCGCCCTGTTCGATGCGGTGGTCGAGTCGAGCGTCGTCGGCGTCCGCAAGCCCGAGACCGCCTTCTACGAGCTGGCGTGCGACCTGCTCGGGATCGAGCCCGCCGCCGCGGTGTTCCTCGACGACCTCGGCATCAACCTCAAGCCCGCAGGCCAGCTGGGCATGACGACCATCAAGGTCGTCGACCCGACCACCGCCCTCGACGAGCTCGAGGCGGTCGTGGGCTTCGCGCTGCGCTGACCCCCGGCACGAGGGACTACTTGTAGCCGGGAGCGATGTGGTCGAGCCACCAGGCAGGCGCGGCGTTGGTGAGCGTCGCCAGGTCGAGGTAGTCCCACCAGCGCGCCACCTTGGCGTCGCGGACCTCCATCACCGACGTGAAGGGCAGCGTGACCGAGTGATCGTCGTCCCACGTCCAGGTCTCTCGGTGCTCGGTGACCACCAGGTCGCCCGACGCGACGATCGGGCCGTCGTGGAGCTCGTAGGCCTGGAGCGGTGCGATGCCGAGCGTCAGCCGGGCAGTCGTCTCGGCCGGCCCGCATGCGCCCTCCTCGATGCCGATGACGGGAACGTCGACGTAGTGGCCGTCGTCGGCCATGAAGGCGCCGACGGCCGCGAAGTCGCGCCGGCCGAGGGCGGCCCAGAGCTCGGTGACGAGGGCGACGTTCGCGGCCACGGTCTCGGGCGAGGTGTCGGTCATGGCGGCGCAGCCTCGCGCAGGCCCGCCCGCCGTGCTCGCGCTACTTGGCCTCGGCCCAGGTGGCTCCGAACGAGAGGTTGACCTCGAGCGGGACCGACAGCTCGGCCGCGCCACGCATCACCTCGAGGGTGAGCTCGGCGACGGCCTCGCGCTCGGTGGGGGGCACCTCGAGGATCACCTCGTCGTGCACCTGCAGCACGATGCGGCTCTCGGCGTCACGGTCCTGCAGCGCGGCGTGGAGGCGGATCAGCGCCACCTTGAAGATGTCGGCGGCCAGGCCCTGGATGCCGGCGTTCATCGCCTGGCGCTCACCCGCCTGCTTGATCTGGCGGTTCGGCGACGAGAGCTCGGGGATGGGGCGCTTGCGACCGAAGAGCGTCTCGGTGTAGCCGCGCTCGCGAGCTTCGTCGACGGTTCGCTCCATGTACGCCTTCACGGCCGGGAAGGCGACGAAGTAGGCATCGAGGATCTGCGCCGCCTCGGACCGTTCGATGTTCAGCCGCTGCGCGAGCCCGTAGGCCTCCATCCCGTAGGCGAGCCCGTAGGAGACCATCTTGGCCTTGGCTCGCTGGGCGCCGTCGACGTCGGCGGGCTCGACGTGGAACACCCGGGCGGCCGTGGCCGTGTGGATGTCGTCGCCAGCCTCGAACGCAGCGATCAGGCCCGGGTCCTCGGCCAGGTGGGCGATGCAGCGCAGCTCGATCTGGTTGTAGTCGGCGACCAGGAGCTCGAACCCGGCCGCCGGCACGAACGCCTTGCGGAACTGCTTGCCCTCCTCGGAGCGCACGGGGATGTTGTGGAGGTTCGGCGCGTCGGAGGACAGCCGACCGGTGCGCGCCACCGTCTGGTTGAAGGTGGCGTGGATGCGGCCGTCGTCCGCGATCTCGGCCAGCAGGCCGGTGCCGTAGGTGCTCCGGAGCTTCTCCACCTCCCGGTACCGCAGCAGGTGCTCGATGATCGGGTGCTCGCCCAGGAGCTTCTCGAGCGACTGGGCGTCGGTGCTGTAGCCGGTCTTGGTCTTCTTCGTGGGCGTGAGCCCCAACTTGTCGAACAGGATCTTGCGCAGCTGCGGGGTGGAGTTCACGTTGAACTCCTCGCCGGCGTCCCCCTGGATCGCCTCGGCGAGCGCTCGCACCTCGGCCGTGAGCCGCTCGTTGAGCCCTTCGAGCTCGCCACGGTCCACGCCCACGCCCACGTGCTCCATCTGGGCGAGGACCTCGACGAGCGGCGTCTCGATGTCGTCGTGGAGCGCCCGCATGCCGTTGGCGTCGAGGGCGGCGAGCATCGGCTCGACGAGGCGATCGACCGCCAGCGCACGACGAGCGGCCAGCAGGCCGATGTCGACGGCGTCGCCGCCGAGGTCGAGCTGACCCGCGGGTGCTGCGGTACCGGTCGGGAGCTCGAGGTGCGCGTAGCGCACCAACACGTCCTCGATCGAGTACCGGCTCTCCGCGGGGTCGAGGAGGTAGGCCGCGAGGGTCGTGTCGACGGCGACGCGCGGGAGGGCGCGGCCGTCGTCCATGGCGAGGAGCGACCGCAGGATCGGCTTCGCGGGGTGGGCAGCCACCCCACGGACGTCCAGCGCGTCTCGCAGTGCGCCTGCGACCCCGTCGGCCCCGAGCAGGGCGGCAGACAGCCAGGCGACCTCGGCCGCCGGCGGGTCCACCACCAGCGCGATGCCTTCGAGCGGCGAGCGGCCCTCGATGCCGTCCCAGGTGGCCGCCACCGCGACCGGCCCCGAGCCCGCGGCGATCGCGGCCAGCAGCTCGCAGGCCCGCCCGGCGCCGGAGACGTGCTCCACCTCTGCCTCCAGCACGTCAGCCCCGCTGGGCAGGTCTCCCAAGTCCGCCTCGAGCGCCTCGGCGAGGCGCTCGTAGAGGCTCCGGAACTCGAGGAAGTCGAAGAGGCGGTGGACCTCCTCTGTGTCGGGCTGGGGCCGACCGAGGTCGTCGAGCCCGACCGGCAGCTCGACATCACGGCGCAGCACCATCATCTGGGCGTTGCGGCGCGCCTGGTCCTCGTGCTCGGCGAGGTTGGCCCGCAGCTTCGGAGTCTGCTCGTCGACGCGCTCGAAGATGCCGTCGAGCCCGCCGTAGGCGTTGATGAGCTTCGCCGCCGTCTTCTCCCCCACCCCGGGGATCCCCGGCAGGTTGTCGCTGGGGTCGCCCCGCAGCGCGGCGTACTCGACGTAGTCGCGCGGGTGGACGCCGGTGCGCTCCAGGATGCCCGCCTCGTCGTAGAGGGCGTAGTCCGACACGCCGCGCTTGTTGTAGACGACCTTGACGTGCGGGTCCTCGACGAGCTGGTAGCTGTCGCGGTCGCCCGTGACGATCAGGACGTCGTCGCCGCGCTCCTTGGCCTGGGTGGCGAGGGTGGCGATGATGTCGTCGGCCTCGACGCCGGGCTTCTCGATCGCGGGGACGCCGAGGGTGTCGACGACCTGGCGGACGAGCCCGAGCTGCTGGCGCAAGATGTCGGGCGCAGCGTCGCGGTTGGCCTTGTAGTTCGGGTCGGCCTCGTGGCGGAACGTCGGCTCAGGCCGATCGAACGCGACCGCGATGGCGTCAGGCTGGTGGTCGCGCACCAGGTTGATGAACATCGACGTGAACCCGAACACGGCGTTGGTCACCTGGCCCGAGGCCGTGACCAGGTCGGTGGGCAAGGCGTGGAACGCCCGGTACGCGAGCGAGTTGCCGTCGATGAGCATGAACCGCATGGCCGCCGATCGTACGGCCTGGATCCGACGGCGAGGCCCGCCCGGCCACGCCGAGGGAGCGCCTCGGTCAGGCCGGGGTGAGCTCCCCGGAGAGGACCCGCTCCGCAACGGCCTTCATGGTCTGTCGCTCGGCCATCGCCGTCTTCTGGATGAACGAGAACGCGGCCGCTTCGGTGAGCCCGGACTGGTCCATGAGCTGCCCCTTGGCCCGATCGACCGCCTTGCGGGTCTCGAGCTGGTCCGACAGCGACGTGGCCTGGTCGTGGAGGGCCTTGAGCTCGCGGAAGCGTCCGAGGGCCACCTCGATGGCGGGGAAGAGGTCGGCCTTCTGGAACGGCTTCACCAGGTAGGCCAGGGCGCCGGCGTCGCGGGCGCGCTCGATGAGGTCGCGCTGGCTGAAGGCCGTGAGGATGAGCACCGCAGCCCGACGCTCTCCGGCGATCTCGCGGGCGGCCGACAGGCCGTCGAGGCCCGGCATCTTGATGTCGAGGATGGCCACATCGGGCTGGTGCTCGCGCACGAGCTCGACGGCTTCGTCGCCGCGGCCGGTCTCGGCGACGACCTCATAGCCCTCCTCCTCGAGGGTCTCCTTGAGATCGAGGCGGATGATGGCCTCGTCTTCAGCGATCACGACACGGGTGGGCACCGTTGCTCTCCGGTGTTGGGGTTTCGATCAGGTGGTGGCGACGAGCCGGTCGAGCAGCTCGTCTTGGGTGCGCTCGAGCTGGTGGAGCTGCTCGAGCAGGTCGGCGTGGTGGCGGCGCATCGCGTCGGCGTGGCGCTCGGCCTCGTGGTGGGCCTGCTCGGCGAGCGGCGT
The DNA here is from genome assembly GCA_039812605.1 of Acidimicrobiia bacterium. Taxonomy (GTDB): domain Bacteria; phylum Actinomycetota; class Acidimicrobiia; order Acidimicrobiales; family Iamiaceae; genus Aquihabitans. The sequence continues at coordinate 20,466 of JBDIAX010000043.1, forward strand.
CTCCGAGACGAGGGCTCGCAACCGGGCCTCGTCGGCCTCCTCCGCGAGGTGCGCGAGCTGCTGCTCGGCCACCGCGAGGTCGCGACGGAGCGCCTTGGCGCGATCCGATGCGTCCCGGAGACGGCGTTCGATGAGCGAGCGACCCACGTGGCGGAGTCTATGCAGGCGAGGTCGCGCTCCCCGCCCACCCGTGCACGGTGCCCCGCGCGGGCACCCGATGGGCAGGTCGTCGTCGACGCCCCGCCTCGATCGCCGCCTCGTGGTGCCCGGGGCGGGACTTGAACCCGCACGCCCTTTCGGACAGAGGATTTTGAGTCCCCCGCGTCTGCCATTCCGCCACCCGGGCGGGTGGTTGCGCGAGGGCTGAGCGTAGCCCTCGCGCCTCAGCCCTCGGCCAACGCCTTCAGCAGCTTCTTCGGCGTGTCCTTCGGGCTGATCTTGGGCCAGGCGTGGCTGACCTTGCCCGTCTCGTCGATGAGGAACGCCGAGCGGACGATGCCCATGTACTTGCGCCCGTAGTTGACCTTCTCGCCCCACACCCCGTACGCCTCGGCCACCGCGTGGTCCACGTCGGAGAGGAGGGTGAAGCCGAGCGAGTACTTCTCGTCGAACTTCTTGAGCTTCTCGGGGGCGTCGGGGCTGATGCCCACGATCGCGGTGTCGCCGATGTCGTCTTTGATCGCGCTCAGCTCGCACGACTGCGTCGTGCAGCCCGGCGTGTCGGCCTTCGGGTAGAAGTACACGAGCACCTTGCGGCCCTTGAACGAGGACAGGCGCACCTTGGTGCCGTCCTGGTCGGCGAGGTGGAACGCCGGCGCGCGATCGCCGGCAGCGGGAGCTTCAGCCATGCCCGCACGGTACCCGAGCGACCGGGGTGGCCCGCTCGGCTGGATCAGCCTGCGTCGGGATCGCCCTTGGGCACGGGCTTCACCACGATCCGTCGGCGGCCGTCGTCGGGCTCGAGGTTGACCATGAACTGGCTGGCCCGCTCGAAGTACTCGACCATGGTCGCCTCGATGGCGGGTGGGAGGTCCCCGGAGCGGACGGCGCGGAGCATGTGTCCGAGCCACGCGTCACGGGCTGCCTGGTCGATCGGGAAGGGCGCGTGGCGCATCCGCAGGCGGGGATGGCCCCGCTCCTCGGAGTAGTAGGCCCACCCGCCGCCGAAGTACTGGGCGAGGAACCCGGCGGTGTGGGGCACCGACTTGCTCAGGTCGTCGGGGTACATGGGTCGCAGGATCGGGTCGGCGGCCACCCCCTCGTAGAAGCGCTCCACCAACGCGGTGAACCACGCCAGCCCGCCGACGGCCTCGAAGACGTTCACCTCGCCATCGGCGACACCACCGGCCACCGGAGGCCCCTGGGGTGCGGGCTGGTCGCTCATCCGAAGAACGCGTCCGGGCCGCCGCCGGGTCCGAAGAACCCGCCCTCGGGGCGAGCGTGGGCGTGGAAGTGGTTCGGGATGTTGCGCATGTTGCCGTCGACCCAGTGGGCACCGAGCTGCGCGGTGGCCACCCGCACCAGCACCGCCAGCATGTGGCCGCGCTCGTCCTCGGGCGGCTCGGTGCCGTGCCCTCGCCAGACCACCATCGGCGTCGCGCAGATCGAGCAGTCGGCCACCCAGCACACGTCGTCCTCGTGGTGCCACGGGGTGATCCGAGCCGCCTCGCAGAGCGGACACTCCGGGTCGTGGTCTCGGGGCGAGTCGATGGGGGCTGCGTCGGTGACCACCGCCTCAGCGTACGATGCCGACCGGACGTCCTCACCGATCGGGCGAGGTACCTTCGGCCCCATGGCACCTTCGCTCGGGTCGGCTGGCAGCGGCTACGTGGTGGTCCCCGAGTCGGGCCACGGGCCGGGCGTGCTGGTGCTCCACGCGTGGTGGGGCCTCACGCCGTTCTTCCACCAGGTGTGCGATCGGCTCGCTGACGCAGGCTTCGTCGCCCTGGCGCCGGACCTCCACGGCGACGGCCGCACCGCCGACACCCCCGACGAGGCCGAAGCCCTCCTCGCGTCGACCGACCCCAACCGCACCGCGCAGCTCGTCGTGTCCTCGCTCTCCGCGCTGCGCTCCATGCCGGCCACGCCAGATGGCCGCGTCGGCGTGCTCGGGTTCTCGATGGGCGCGTCGTGGGCGCTGTGGGCCGCGGCCCGCTTCCCCGACGATGTGGCCGCAGCATCGGTGTTCTACGGGTGCCAGGACGTCGACTTCGCCAGCGCGCGTGCCGCGTTCCAGGGCCACTTCGCCGAGTACGACGAGTTCGAGCCCGACGACAACATCGCCTACCTCGAGGCCCAGCTCGGCCTGTGCGGCCACGAGGTCGAGTTCCACCGCTACCCCGGCACGGGCCACTGGTTCGTGGAGTCGGATCGCCCCGCCGCCTACGTCGAGGCCGCCGCAACCCTGGCGTGGGATCGAACGGTCGACTTCCTCCACCGCCACCTCGACCCCGAGACCGATCGCCCCGAAGCCCGCCCCGCCGACGACGGGGACCGCACCGAGCGTCGCTAGCGTCGGCGCTCATGCACGCCCGGCTCCCCTCCTCCCTCCACGCGCTCCGCACCATCGTCATCGTGGGCGCGCTCGGCGCGATCGCCGTCGGGTGCGGCGGCTCGAGCGAGGGCAAGGCCGACACCCAGGTCGACAGCTCGGCAGCGACGCTGGACGCAACCACCACCGACGCCGCCACCACCTCGGCGGTCCCGGAGACCACGACGACGCTGGCCCCGGTCGGGCTCCCGAACCAAGACGACGTCGCCACCCGCCTGTACGACGCGTGGGTGGCGAACGACAAGGTGACCGCCGCGACGGTGGCCGACCCTGCGGCGGTCGAGGCCATGTGGCTGGCCGCACCCGGCAGCTACTACCTCTACAACCACTGCTCGTCGGGCGAGTTCGACACGTCGGGGTGCCTGTTCCGAGGCAACCCCGGCACCATCCAGATCGACCTCGAGAAGCGCGGCGAGAACTGGGTCGTGTCGGGCGCGTTCTACAGCCCGCCCGGCTCGGACTGAGCGCTCGGGAGCTGCTCTCGGGCGCTCAGCCGCCGTCGAGCGCTCGGCGCAGCGACGCGACGAACGCTCCCACCTGCTCGGGGCTCTCGCCCTCGAGCACGCGACGCACGATGGCCGTGCCGACGATGGCGCCGTCGGCGTCCGCCGACACCTCGACCGCCTGCTCGGGGCCCGACACGCCGAAGCCCATGAGCACCGGCTTGTCGGTGAGCGCCTTCATCCGCCGCGCGAGGATCGCCCCCCGTTCGCCGAGCGACACCCGCTCGCCGGTGATGCCCATGAGGTTCACGCCGTAGACGTAGCCCCGGCTCAGCTCGCAGATCCGAGCGAGGCGGTCGTCGGGGGTGACCGGGCCCGCGAGCAGCGCGGTCTCGATGCCGGCGACCTCGGCGGCGCCACGCCACGGCCCCTGCTCCTCCATGGGCACGTCAGGCAGGATCATGCCGCTGATCCCCGCTTCGGCGGCCTCGCCGGCGAAGCGCTCGTCGCCCATGTGGAAGACGAGGTTGTAGTAGGTCATCGCCACGAGCGGGACCCCGGCGTCGAGCGTTCGCAGCCCGTCGAGGATCGAGCCCGGCGTGGCCCCCTCACGCAGCGCCTGCTCCGAGGCCTGCTGGATGACCGGACCGTCCATGGCCGGATCGGAGAACGGGATGCCGACCTCGATGGCGTCGGCACCCGCGTCGGCCACGGCCCGCAGGTGCTCGGTCCAATCGCCCAGCCCACCGGTGAGGTACGGGACGAGCAGCTTGCGCCCGGCGTCGCGCTTGGCCCGAAGCTCCGCCTCGAGCGGACCGGGTGCCGGCGCCGGCGGCAGCGGCGAGCGGCTCACGACGCTCCTCCGCTGGCCGAACCTGCGCCGCCGACATCGTCGCCGAGGATGTCCATCATCTGGGCCACGTCCTTGTCGCCGCGGCCCGACAGGTTCACGAGCACGGTCTTGCCCTGCAGCGACGGTGCTTCGCGCAGCACCCACGCCAGGGCGTGCGCCGGCTCCAGCGCCGGGATGATGCCCTCGGTGCGGGTGAGGACCTGGAAGGCCTCGATCACCTCGGCATCGGTGACCGGGTGGTAGGTGGCTCGGCCGATGTCAGACAGGTGAGCGTGCTCAGGACCGACCCCCGGGTAGTCGAGGCCGGCCGAGATCGACTGCGCCTCCTCCACCTGACCCCACTCGTCCTGCATGAGGAACGAGTGCATCCCGTGCACCACGCCGGGAACCCCGGCCCCGACGGCTGCTCCCCCGGCGGGCTCGACGCCGACGAGCTCCGCGGCCGTGTCGGCGAACCCCGAGAAGATGCCCGCCGCGTTGGACCCGCCGCCCACGCACGCAACCACGACGTCGGGGTCGGCGCCGCCGAGCAGCGCCCGCGTCTGCTCGCGCGCCTCGTCACCGAGCACGCGGTGCAGCTCGCGCACGAGCCACGGGTAGGGGTGCGGGCCCATCACCGACCCGAGGCAGTAGTGCGAGGTCTCGACGGTGGCCACCCAGTCGCGCATGGCCTCGTTCACCGCGTCCTTCAGGGTGCGGCTCCCCGACATCGCCGGCTTCACCTCGGCCCCGAGCAGGCGCATGCGGAAGACGTTGAGCTTCTGGCGCTCCATGTCGACCTCGCCCATGTACACGGTGCACTCGAAGCCCATGAGCGCCGCCGCGGTGGCGGTGGCCACCCCGTGCTGCCCGGCGCCGGTCTCGGCCACCAGCCGGGTCTTGCCCATGCGCTTGGTGAGCAGCGCTTGGCCGAGGACGTTGTTGATCTTGTGCGAGCCGGTGTGGTTCAGGTCCTCGCGCTTGAGCAGCAGCCGCAGCCCGAGTTGCTCGGACAGCCGGTGGCACTCGGTGAGCGGCGACGGGCGCCCGGCGTAGTCGCGCAGCAGCGCATCGAGCTCGGCGCGGAAGCTCGGGTCGGCCCAAGCGTCACGGAACGCCTCGTCGAGCTCGATGCACGCGGGCATGAGCGTCTCGGGGATGAAGCGGCCGCCGAAGCGGCCGAAGCGGCCGGACGCGTCAGGCTCGCCCATGAAGGACGAGGCGGGAGGGGTGGACGTCATGGTGACCTCACGTTAGGAAGCAGGGGACGGACGGGAGCAACCGAGGACGAGCCTCAGCGCCATCGCCCGCGAGCGAGCGCCGCCGTCACGGCGATCCGTCCTGCATCCAGTCGTAGGGCGCACCCGTGCCGGGATCGGGCCCGAACTCCACCTCGGGCCGCTCGGGCGCTGCGGCGCGCGCCGCCTCCACGAACGCGCGGACCTTGCGAGCGTCCTTCACGCCGGGGTCGCCGTGATCGGCCTCGACCCCCGACGCCACGTCGACGCCCCACGACTGCACGCGGCGCACGGCGTCGCCCACGTTGGCGGGGTCCAGGCCGCCAGCGAGGATGACCTTGAGCCCGTCGGGCGCGCCCTCGGCGAGCGACCAATCGAAGACCTCGCCGGAACCGGGGACCGGCGAGTCCAGGAGGATGGCGTCGGCGCCGTAGTCGCGGGCGTGGTCGAGGTTCGGGTCGCCGGCGGCGAACGCCTTGATCACGTACGGAACCCGCTCGCGCACCCAGCGAGTGACCTCGGCGGTCTCGTGGCCGTGGAGCTGGGCGGCTCGCAGGCCGGCGCCGTTGACGATCTCGGCCACCCGCGAGGCCGCCTCGTCACGGAAGATCCCGACGGTGAGCACCTCGGGCGGGAGGCGCTTGGCGATGTCGCGGGCGAGCGTCGGGGAGATCTGGCGACGAGATCCGGGGGCGAAGTTGAAGCCGACGGCGTCGGCCCCCATCGCCACCGAGAGCAGCGCGTCCTCCTCGCGCACGATGCCGCAGATCTTCACGAACACGGCACGAGGCTAGGAGGCGGGGGCGGCCGCTCCTCGGATGGGTTTCGCACCGGCGCCGTCGCCATCGCTGGCGCCGCCGCTCGACGCCCCCGGGCGGGGCCGACCGCCCCGGCCGTCCTCCATCTGCGCGTAGCCCCAGCGCAGGAACCGGAAGGCGATCTGGAACCAGAGGACGACCATGCCGCCGACCTGCAGGACCGCGGCGGCCGCCTGCTGGTCGCTGACGGCGTCGAAGCCCTCGATCACCCGCGGGGCGAGCTCGTACACCCGGTAGATGGGGAAGTCGGCCCAGGTCATCCAGAACCCGGGGAGCACGGGGACGATCGATTGCAAGATGAGGTACCCGAGCGCGACGGGCCCCTCGAGGCGACGCACCCCCGGGTGCGGGCACTGCACCGGCATCCACAGCACGAACCCGGCCACGATCCAGATGCCATCGAGCACGAACGCGCCGTAGGGCGTGCGCACGAGCGGGTCGACCACAGCGGGCGCGTTGACCGCCACCAGCGACAGGGCGGCGATGGCGATGGCCACGAACGGCCGCGCCACCAGCCGCAGCACCGTGAGGCGCTTGCCCCAGCCCACGAGGCGGACCGCCAGGCCGGGCGGGCAGGCGTAGAGCAGCAACGGTGCCACCACGAGCACCATCAGGATCTGGCGGGCCATCTGCGCGGTGGCGAGGTAGCCGGCGCCGAGCGCGGCGAGCGGCCAGTCGAGGCAGGCCCAGAGCCCGAGGACGCCGAACGCGAACGCCACCGAGCGCGACGTCGACCCGCTCGGGTAGGGCCCGCTCCCCCGCTCGAGCGCCGCCGCCTCCCGCGCATCGGGCTCGCGCTCCTGGTGGCGGCCGCGGGCCCGCCACCACACGGCGGTGGCGATGACCGCGACCAAGATGACCCACGCGCCGATGTAGGGCGATGGGGTCCAGGACCAGGCGCGGCTCGACGACGAGCACCACCAGCTCACGGCCAAGACCGCAACCCTCACCGGTACGTCCCCTCCGAGAGGAGTGGGAGGTCGCGCACCAGCTGCTGCTGGCGCACGTCGGAGGGGTAGATCCGGTGGCCGACGCCGTCGGCGGTGAACGGGAACACCTTGGACGAGTGCCCGACCAGGTACACGCCGTCGCCGTCGGTGTCCTCCTCGATCTCGATCGGCGGGTTGAAGACCGCCGAGTTGGCCTCGGCGATCACCTCTTCGCTGCCGGTGAGGCCGATGAACGTGGGGTTGATCCGGCTCAGGAAGGTCTTCAGCTGGTCGGGGGTGTCGCGCTGGACGTCGACCCCGACGAAGAGGAGCTGGGCCTCCGAGCCGGGCCCGGTGCCGATGGCTTCGATGGCGCGGGCGAAGGTCGTGAGGAACACCGGGCAGACGTCGGGGCAGTTCGTGTAGCCGAAGAACAGCACCGAGAGCTTGCCCTCCGTCTTCTCGAGGAAGGGGAAGGGCTCGCCGTCCATGTCGGTGAACGTGACGTCGGGCCGTTCGAGCGGGGGATCTTGCAGCTCACCGGCCCAGGCCCCGCTCGGCGCCTCCTCCTTGGACTCGTCGGGGGTGCTGGCCCGGTCCAGGCTGCACGCGCCGAGACCCACCGCTGCCAGGCCGGTGGCCGCCACGCCCAGGAACCGACGGCGCGACCAGCCAGGGTCGCCGGGCAGGTGCAACGAGTGCTCAGTGGTCATGTTCGGTCTCCTCGGTCGCTTCGCCCGACGCCTGCGGCTCGACGACCTTCGCTTCCACGTGCACCGTCCCAGCCTCCCGGAAGCGGAGGTCTAGCGGCACCACGTCGCCGACCTCGAGGTCGGTGGACAGGTCGTTCAACATGACGTGGAGGTCTCCGGACTCGAACGCCACCGATGATCCCGCCGGGATCCCGAGCGCCGCGACCTTCACCATGGTGGCGCGCCCGGCCTCGTCGGTGAGCGATCGGTGCACCGTGGCCGTCGCGACCGACGTGGTCACCCCCACCAGCTCGTCGTCGTGGTCGGTTCCGTTGCGGATGGTGAAGTACGCCGCGGCCACGGTCGGGTTGGCCGGGTAGTCGACCCGAGCGTCGGTGACCCGGAGCTCCCCGTCGCGCGGCGTCGCCTCGGCTCGACCGTCGCCCGACGTGCACGCACCCAGCGACACGACCGCGAGCGCGACGAGGAGCAGGGCGGAGATCGAGGAGCGGCGGTGCGACGACATGGGGTGGGGGGCCTCCGGTTCCAGCATGGCGGGCGCGGGCCGGTCACCGGTAGTCGGCTGCGGACCGGTGCCGGTTCCCGGTGCGTCAGCGCTGGCGACCCGGCCGGCGAGCGATGGAGCGCAGCGCCGCCACCGCGGCGGCGTGGTCGCCCGCCGTGACCAGGGACTCCCCCACGAGCACGGCGTCGTAGCCCGCCTCGGCCAGCAGGGACGCGTCGTCGACCCCGCGGACCCCGGACTCGGCCACGCGCACCACGCCGTCGGGCATCTGGGGGGCCATGCGCACCGCCCGCTCGGTGTCGACCTCGAAGGTGACCAGGTCCCGCTGGTTGACCCCGACGAGGGTCGCCCCGACCGCGAGGGCCCGCTCCAGCTCGGCCTCGTCGTGGATCTCCACGAGCACGTCGAGCCCGACCTCGCGCCCGAGCGCGTGCAGGTCGGCGAGCTCGGCGTCGTCGAGGGCCGCGGCGATGAGCAGCACGCAGTCGGCGCCCATGGTCCGGGCATCGCAGACGTCGGCGGCGGCGACCGTGAAGTCCTTGCGAAGCAACGGGATCTCCACCGCGGCCCGGGCCGCCTGGAGGTCCTCGGGCGACCCCGCGAACCAGTCGCGGTCGGTGAGCACCGAGAGGCACGTGGCACCGCCCGCCGCGTAGGCCGAGGCCACCGCGCCCGGGTCGAGGTCGCGGTGCAGGTCGCCCTTGGACGGCGACGCCCGCTTGACCTCGGCGATCACGCCGAGGCCCCTTGCCCCGGCGAGGGCGGCCGCGAACCCGCGGGCCGGGCCGACGCCGCGAGCGGCTTCGATCAGGTCGTCGAGCCGTCGCTGGTCGCGCGCCGCCTCCTGGCGGTGGGCGTCGAGGATGCGGTCGAGGTAGGTGGCCACAGCAGGACGGTATTCAGCGGCGGCGGTTGCGGGCCATCTCGGTCATGGGCAGCAGCACGAAGGTCCCGAGCGAGAGCGCGACGCAGATGGCGGCGCCCGCCACCAGCGGTCGTGAGGTGAGCACCAGGCCCAGGAACCCGAGGAGCACGGCGAGCGCGAACAGCGCCACGGGCACCACCGTGGCGATCGGACGAGGCCCGGCGGCCTCGTCGGGCGGCAGCTCGTCGCGCTCGGCGGCCCAGGCCTCGAAGTCGTGCATCCAGCGGTCGTCGCCGGACCGCGGCGTCCACCCCTTGCCCGGCGGCACGGCCGGCCCACCCTCGGAGCTGGCGTCTCGAGCGGCGCGACGAGCGACGCCGGGGTCCGACGCCCGCCGTCGGTCCCGGTCGTACGCAGATCGGCGGGCTGGATCGCCGAGCACCTCCCACGCCTGGTTGAGCACCTGCATGCGCGAGGCGTGGCGGGCCCGCGTCGCGCCGTCGGCGCCGGCGTGGAAGTCGGGGTGGTGGCGTCGGGCGGCCGCGAGGTAGGCGCGGCGGATGGCCGCCGGGTCGGCATCCTCGGACACCCCGAGCGCCTCGTAGTGGTCCACCGCGAAGGATCGTACGGCGTTCACGGATCCATCACGGATGGGTGCGACGATGGAGAGGTGAGCACCCGACCCACCGTGGTGGTGGTGGAAGACGACCCCAACATCGCCGGCCTCGTCGAGCTGTACCTGCGCGACGCCGGCTTCGGGGTGACGATCGCCGACGCCGGCGAACGGGCACTCGATCTGATCCGCAGCCGACCACCGCAGCTGGTGATCCTCGACGTCGGGCTCGCCGGCGAGCTCGACGGCTTCGGGGTGTGCGAGCGCCTGCGGCGCGCGTCGGATGTCCCGGTGCTCGTGCTCACCGCGAGAGACGGCGAGGAGGACCGCCTCCACGGCTTCGAGGTGGGTGCCGACGACTACGTGGTCAAGCCCTTCTCGCCCCGGGAGCTGGTCGTGCGGGTGCAGGCCATCTTGCGCCGGGCGGCACCGTCGGCCCCTGGGGGCGCCGCGGTGCTCGCCGGAGGAGGCGTCGAGGTCGACCCCACGAGGCGAGAGGTGCGCGCCGGCGGCGAGGTCGTCGCGCTGGCAACCCGAGAGTTCGACCTGCTCGCGCACCTCGCGTCCCATCGGGGCCAGGTGCTCAGCCGCCAGCAGCTCCTCGACGGCGTGTGGGGCGAAGGCTGGGTGGGCGACGAGCGCACGGTCGACGTGCACGTGCGCCAGCTCCGCAAGAAGCTGGGCGACCACCTCCCCCTCGCCACCGTGTGGGGCGTCGGCTACCGGTTCGACTGAGGAGCTGACCACGTGCGCCGCCGCCTCCTCGCCGCCATCCTCGGCACGGTCGCGCTGGCGGTCGTGCTCGCCGGCACCGGCACCTACCTCCTGGTGCGACGCCAGGCCGTGCGCGCGGCCGACACGAGCTTGCGCGCCGAGGTCGACAGCCTCGCCGGGCTGGTGACCGCCACCGGGGAGGCGCCCTCGCGCGTCGCGCAGGCGAAGATCGTGCAGGGCATGCGCCTCGAGGGGATCTCGGTGCTCGTGCGAGGACCGGCCGGCGTGGTCCGCGGCGCGCTGCCCGACGGCGTGGACGAGGCCGACGTCCCCGTCGCCGAGCTCGAGCCGGGCGAGGCCAGGTCCGGCCGCAGCCACGGGCTCAACTGGGCGAGCTCCACCGTGGAGGGCACCCGTGGCAGCGTCGTCACGGTGGTCATCACGCGCGACGCCGCGCCACCCCGGCCTCCGGTCGGTTGGTTCCTCCTCGGCGGCGCGATCGCGCTCGTCGTGAGCGCGGCCATCGCGGCATGGCTGTCGGACTCGCTCACCCGACCGCTTCGCCAGGCGCAGGCCGCCACGGTGCAGATCGCCGGCGGCGACCTCACCACGCGGCTCCCCGAACCGGCGCCGACCGACCACGAGGAGGTGGCCGAGCTCACCCGATCGATCAACTCGATGGCTGCCGCGCTCGCCGCGTCACGTGGCTTGGAGCGCCAGTTCCTCCTGTCGGTGTCCCACGACCTGCGGACGCCGCTCACCTCGATCCGCGGCTATGCCGACGCCATCGCCGACGGCACCGCCCCCGAGCCCACCGACGCGGCCAGGATCATCGGCTCGGAGGCCGAGCGCCTGGCCCGCCTGGTGGGCGACCTCCTCGACCTCGCCCGACTCGACGCCCACGCCTTCCGCTTCGAGGTCCGATCGGTCCCCGTCGCGGAGGTCGTCACCGAGACCGCCGAGGGGTTCCGACCGGCGGCTGAGCGTGCGGGCGTGAGCCTCTCGATCATCGAGCCATCCGACCCGACCGATGCGATGGTCGACCCCGACCGCCTGGCCCAGGCGCTGGCCAACCTGCTCGAGAACGCCCTCAAGCACGCATCCGGCACCGTGCGGGTCGAGGCGGGAGGCGTGGCCGAGGGCATCGCCATCTGGGTCGGCGACGATGGACCGGGCATCGGCCCCGACGACCTGCCGCACGTGTTCGAGCGCCTCTACGTCACGTCCCGCCAGCCTCGCCGCGGGGTCGGCGGATCCGGCCTGGGGCTCGCGATCGTCCACGAGCTCGTCTCGGGCATGGGGGGCCGGGCATGGGTCGAGTCGCCCACCGGCCCTGGCGGCGGTGCTCGCTTCGGCATCGTGGTGCCGAAGGACGAGGCGCGCTCTCCGTCCTACTCGTAGCGTACGGAGGCGATGAGCTCCGCGAACCCCTGCTCGCCGAGGGCCTGGTCGCTGCCCTCGACGAACGACGCGAGCACGAGCACACGGTCGTCGACCTCGACGATGGCGTAGCGGGCGATGACATCGGTCCCGCTCTGGTCGAGACGGGCCACGACCATCAGGCCCTCCACCCCGCCGACATCGATCGGGCCGGGCGTGCTCAGCGCGGTCCCGTTCGAGTTGGCGAGGATGCCCTCGAGCCCGCCCTGCTTGTCGTAGGAGCGACCGTCGAGGTCGAGCACCAGCCCGAGGTCGCCCGCCCGGCCGAAGTCGGTCTCCGCGATCCAGAGCGTGGCGGCGATGGAGGACCCATCGCCGGTGGGAACCGAGGTCGGGTCGGACTTCGGCTCGCTCACCATCGTCCAGCTCAGGCCACCGCCGGCCTCCACGGGGTAGCGCTCGCCCTGCGAGTCGACCGAACCTCCCGTCTCGGTCGAGCTCGACTCCTCGGCGGCGTCGGCCTCTGCTCGGTCGCGATCCGCCTCATCGGCTCGCCGCTCGAGCTCCGCCGCCTTCTCCTCCTCACGAGCATCCCGGGCGGCGACCACGGCGAAGGTGATCCCACCACCGACCAGCAGCACCCCGATGACCGCGGCCACGATCCATCCCACCGGTGACGGCTTCGGCTTCGGGGCCA
>JBDIAX010000044.1:0-31102 GCA_039812605.1 Acidimicrobiia bacterium
GGGGCGGGGGCGCTCGGCGCGATCGTGGCGCCGCAGGACCCGCAGAACTGGGCGCCGGGTGAGACCTGGCTCCCACAGTTCGGACAGAACACTCCCGAGACCTCCCACACCCTCTGCCGGCATCCTCGGTTCCCGCCGGTCGTCAGCCGCGAGACCGTAGCACTGGCGGTGCGCAGCAGATCCGGGGACCGTCGGGCCCGCTCCGGGTGCCGGAGCCTGCCCTGCCTTCGGTGGGACGGTTCTTGCGAAAACTGAAACGTGTTCTAGTGTGCGGTCCGTGACGGCTCAGGAACCAGGGGACATCCTTCGCGCCCCGCTCATCATCGAGTACCCGTTCAGTCGCACGACCGGTCCGGTCATCGGCGCGTTCCTCACCGGCCTGCGCGAGCAGGTGCTGGTGGGGTCCAAGGCGCTCGACGGCCGGGTGATCGTGCCTCCCGCCGAGTTCGACCCGGTCACCGGCGACGATCTCACCGAGCTGGTCGAGGTCGGCCCGGAAGGGACGATCACGACGTGGGCGTGGGTCACCGAGCCCCACGCCAAGCACCCGCTGAGCGAACCGTTCGCGTGGGCGCTCATCACGCTCGACGGCGCCGACACCCCGATGCTCGGTGCCGTCCAGGCTGCTGACATGGGGGCGGTGGCCACCGGCGCCAAGGTGATCCCCGTCTGGGCGGAGGAGCGCGAGGGGCGCATCGAGGACATCGCCCACTGGCAGCTCATCCAGGCAGGAGGGAACTGATGGCCGAGATCTCCCTGCCCGAGTCGCTGCGCGACGTCGAGCCCGTCCGCAGCGTGCGCACCCCGGCCCAGCTCGACTACGAGTTCACCGCCGGCGACGCCACCACCCGGTTCCTCACCGGCATCACCCGCAAGAAGATCATCGGCCAGCAGGCCACGCCCGACAGCCGGGTGTACGTGCCGCCGCGAGGCGCCGATCCCGAGCTCGGCGCTCCCACGCCGATCGAGGTGGAGGTCGCCCAGGTCGGCACCGTCGTGTCGTACTGCGTGGTCAACCTGCAGTTCTACGGATCGGTGATGGAGATCCCCTACACGAGCGCGCTGATCCTGCTCGACGGCGCCGACCTGGCGATCATGCACCTCATCCAGGAGATCCCGGCCGATCAGGTGCACATCGGCATGCGCGTCGAGGCCGTCTGGCGCGACGACGAGGACATCGAGCCCACGCTCGAGTCGATCAAGTGGTTCCGCCCCAACGGCGAGCCCGACGATCCCGACGTCCGCATCCCGGGCGAGAAGCGCGGCACCGGCCTCGGCTCGTGGGTCGGCGGCGTCGCCCCCACGGAGCTGACCGTCCGCAACCCGCGCACCGGCGAGGGCGGCACCGCAGAGTTCGGAGGAGAGGGCTGATGCGCGACATCGCCGTCATCGGGTTCCACCAGACGCCGGCGCGGCGCCGGGTCGAGGACCTCAACGAGGTCGAGATGCTCATGCCCGCCATCCACGGCGTGCTGCAGGGCCTCGACATGACCATCGACGACATCGGGTTCACCTGCTCGGGGTCCACCGACTACCTGGCCGGCATGGCCTTCTCGTTCGTGTCGACGCTCGACGGCGTCGGCCCGTGGCCTCCCATCCAGGAGAGCCACGTCGAGATGGACGGTGCCTGGGCGCTCTACGAGGCCTGGGTGAAGCTCCAGCTCGGCGAGATCGACACCGCGCTCGTCTACTGCTACGCGAAGAGCTCGCCCGGCGACCTGCCGATGGTGCTGACCCGCCAGCTCGACCCGTACACGGTCGGGCCGCTGTGGGCCGACTCGGTGAGCCTCGCCGCGCTGCAGGCTCGGGCGCTGCTCGACTCGGGCAAGGCCACCGAGGCCGACCTGGCCGCGGTGGCTGCTCGCTCCCGCAAGAGCGCGCTCGACAACCCCGCGCCCAGCTGGCGTGGGACCGCCCGGTCGACGACCTGCTGGCCGAGCCGTACCACATCGCCCCGCTGCGCAAGAGCGACTGCCCGCCCATCACCGACGGTGCCGCCGCCATCGTGCTGGCCGCGGGCGACGTGGCCCGCTCGAAGGTCGAGCGGCCCGCGTGGATCCGTGGCATCGACCACCGGGTCGAGCCCATCCACCTCGGCCTGCGCGACCTGACCGTCAGCGAGTCGACCCGGATCGCCGCCGAGAAGGCCGGCGTCGCTGCTGGGGCCGTCGACGTGGCCGAGATCCACGCCCCCTTCACCCACCAGGAGCTGATCCTGCGCGAGGCGATGGGGCTGGGCGACGACGTCGCCATCAACCCCTCGGGGGGTGCGCTGGCCGCCAACCCGATGATGACCGCCGGGCTCATCCGCGTCGGCGAGGTCTTCAAGCGCATCTCGTCGGGCGAGGCCAGCCGGGGCGTCGCCCACGCCACCAGCGGTCCGTGCCTCCAGCAGAACCTGGTGTGCGTCTTGGAAGGGGAGAACTGATGGGCCACGATCGCGTTGCGGTGGTCGGCATCGGCCAGACGAAGCACTCCGCCACCCGTGGCGACGTCTCCATGGCCGGCTTGGTGCGCGAGGCCGCGCTGCGGGCGCTGGCCGACGCCGAGATGACCTGGTCGGACATCGACGCCGTGGTCATCGGCAAGGCGCCCGACTTCTTCGAGGGCGTGATGATGCCCGAGCTGTTCCTGGCCGACGCGCTGGGCTGCACGGGCAAGCCGATGTTCCGGGTCCACACCGCGGGCTCGGTGGGCGGCTCCACCGCCATCGTCGCCAGCCAACTGGTGTCGTCGGGCGTCCACGAGCGGGTGCTCACGGTCGCGTTCGAGAAGCAGTCCGAGTCCGAAGCCATGTGGGCCCTCTCGCTGCCGATCCCGTTCACCCCGCCGCTGCACGCCGGTGCGGGCGGCTACTTCGCGCCCCACGTGCGCTCCTACATCCGCCGCTCCGGCGCCCCCGACCACATCGGGATGCTCGTGGCGCTGAAGGACCGCCAGAACGGCTTGAAGAACCCCTACGCCCACCTGCACGAGCCCGACATCTCGTTCGACTCCATCAAGGAGTCGATGATGCTGTGGGACCCCATCCGCTACGCGGAGACCTGCCCGTCGTCCGACGGCGCCTGCGCCCTCGTGCTCGGTTCGGAGAAGGTGGCCGACGAGGCGGCAGCCCAGGGGCGCAAGCCCGCCTGGGTCCAGGGCACCGCGATGCGCTCGGAGCCGACGCTGTCGGCAGAGCGCGACACGGTGCTCCCCCTCGGTGGCGCGCTGTGCGCCGCCGACGTCTATCGCCAGGCGGGGATCACGAACCCCCGCAAGGAGGTCGACGCGGTCGAGATGTACGTGCCGTTCTCCTGGTTCGAGCCGATGTGGCTCGAGAACCTCGGCTTCGCCGAGCCCGGCGACGGCTGGAAGATGACCGAGGAGGGCGCCACCGCCCTCGACGGCGACCTTCCGGTCAACATGTCGGGCGGCGTGCTCTGCACGAACCCCATCGGCGCCTCGGGCATGCTCCGCTTCGGCGAGGCAGCCATGCAGGTGCGGGGCACCGCGGGCGAGCACCAGGTCGACGGGGTCCGCAAGGCCGTCGGCCACGCCTATGGCGGCGGCTCGCAGTTCTTCGCCATGTGGGTCGTCGGCTCCGACAAGCCCTAGCCCGGTCCGCCTGCGATCCAAGCGTCTCGGGGTCGCTGCCCGCCCCGCAAGGGGGCGGGCAGCGCTGCGTTCACGTGGCCGATGCGCCAGATGAGTCGCATCGGCGGGAATCTCGTTGGTGGTATCAGTCCGATACCATAGGGTCGTGGCCATGACCCTGCGACTGACCGACGATGAGCACCAGGCGCTGCGAGAGCGGGCAGAGGCCGAGGGCATCTCCATGCAGGACGCCGCCCGTCAAGCGATCCGCACCTACGTCTCCCAGGGTGCGCACCGTGAGCGCGTCTCCGCCGCGGCGAAACGGGTGATGGATGCCCATGCAGATGCCCTCGACCGCCTCGGACGGTGAGCGAACCGGTCGAGTTCCTCGACCTCGATGACCTGATCGGCCTCGCTCGTGGCCTGCTGGGCGACCCGCCGCCCATCCGCGATCGAGGCTTGCTCGGATCCGCGGTGGCGCGGCCACAGGTGACGGTGTTCGGAGAGGACGCCTACCTCGACCTCTGGACGAAGGCGGCCGCCCTGCTGCAGTCCATCGTCGGAAACCATGCGCTTGTCGACGGCAACAAGCGCCTCGGGTGGTTGGCCACCGCGACGTTCCTCGAGATCAATGGCAAGCCCGTGACCCACATCGCCAACCACGATGTCTACGACCTGGTGATCGAGGTTGCGTCCAGCGCGACCGAGGTCCCGGCGCTCGCTGCTCGAATGCGTGCCCTGGCCGAGGCGCCGTCGTCGTAGGACGGGTCCTATCGGATCGCGACGGAGTCGATGAAGACCGGCCACGCCGCGGCGAGGTCGTCGCTGCGGGCAGACATGATGACGGAGAACGATCGGTCGCCGTCGTTGATGACCAGTTCGTTCGCCGTGATGCCAGCGGGAAGGTCGGCGATGGCGGCGTTCGTGATCGTGTAGCCCTCGGCGCATCCGAGGGTGATCGGCTTCGAGGTCTCACCGTCGCGGTCGGGGGGTGGCCCGAGGTCGCCGCTGGGCCCGTCGATCGTGAAGATCGATGGTGGGTCGATGCTGCGGGCGAGGAACGCCAGATCCGGGTCGGTGCCGGGCTGGTACGCCTGCGGCAGGCGGAAGGAGAGACGGAGCTGCTCGACCGTGTAGGCGGCCGAGTCGGCGGGGGCGGGCTGGGTGGTGGTGGTCACGTCGCAGGTGGTGCCCGACTCGCGGTCGGAGCCGCTCGTGGTGCAACCGGCCAGGCAGATCGCCGCTGCCGCCACAACGCCCGCCACCGTCCACCGTCGCCCCGCCCGTGTCGCCATGGACTCATCCGGCCTCACGCACGGGCGCCGCTGCACGGGCACGCCCCTCAGCGCGGGTCGGCGACTCGTTCGAAGAGGGCCATGCTCAGGTTGGTGGCGTCGTCGATGACCTGGTCGAGGTCGGTGCCGAGGCGGCCGGCGGTCCAGGCTTCGGCCAGCTCCTCCATGGCGCCGCCGAACAGCGTGGCCGCCACTTCGGCGGTGCGGGCCGCGGTGGTCGACGACCCGGCGAGGCGGGCCAGCTCCTCCTGGCCCACCGCTGCCGTGCTCTCGACCAGCGCCTGCCGAGCGATCCGGCGTCGCTCGGCCAGGACCGGGTTCCCGCGCCCCTCGGTGAACAGGACCTTGGCCCGGCGCGGGTCGTCGGTGAGGAAGCGGAGCACGGTGGCGATGCCGGCCCGGGTGCGGGCCGTGGGGTCGTCGGCGGCGTCGAGCAGCGCGGTCCCGATCAGCTCGGCCAGCTCGCCGGCCACCTGGTCGTACACAGCGCCCAGCAGCTCGTCGCGGTCCACGAAGCTCTCGTAGAAGTAGCGGGCGTTGAGGTCTGCCGATCGGCAGACGGCCCGGACGGACGTGGCGGCGTCGCCGTCGGTGCCGAAGAGCTCGAACGCGGCGGTGACCAGCAGCTCCCGTCGGTCGCGGGTGCGCTCCTCGGCGGGGATGCCGGCCCAGCGGGTGGCACGGGTGGCCCCGGGGTCGGAGGGAGGGGGAGCGGTCGCCATCGATCCGATCGTAGGTTCTGGACACAGGCGTTACCAGAACCTAGGTTTGGCTACACCCGTTGCCAGACTGGCAGCGCCGTTCGAACCGGAGCCCGCCTCGTGTCGCTCATCCCGTCGCTCTCGATGCCGTTCCTGCCCGCCGACGGGTCCGTCCCCACGCTGCCGCCCAACCCGCTGGCGGAGCGCTTCGAGGCCTTCTTCGACCGGTCGGTGCGGCCCGACTTCTTCAAGAAGATGGACTTCGCCGAACCGCTCGGCGATCCAGGGTGGTTCGGGCCGGGGAGCCCGGTGTGGCACGTCCACTCGAACATGCCGGTGATGTTCTTCGGGCTCTCCTGCGCCGCGTTCATGGAGAACCTCGACCCGGGCATCGCCTGGATGGGCTACGACCACTCCCGCATCGTGGAGCGCGTCGACGGGGTCCCCACCGGCCGGGTCGACCCCACGGGTGCCCGGGTGCGCTTCGCCCACTCGCTCGCCTTCTTCACCGCCACCGCCTACGGGCCGACGCAGACCGCGGAGCGCGCCGCTCGGGCGGTGCGGGCGATGCACCACACCATCAAGGGCACCCGCCCCGACGGCGTGCCCTACGACGCCGACGACCCCGAGTGGCTGCGCTGGAACTACGCCACCGTCGTGTGGGGCATCGCCAGCGCCCACGAGCGCTACCACGCCCGGCCACTCGACGACATCGACGACTACTACCGGGCGTTCGTACGAGTGGGGGAGTCGCTCGGCGGCACGGATCTTCCCGCCACCAAGGGCGAGGTCCTCGAGTGCCTCGAGGAGCGGCTGCCCAAGCTCGCCCTCACGCCCATCGGCGCCAGCCGCACCTTCCCGGCGCTCGGCGAGGGCCTCCCGGCCGCGCAGAAGCCGATCTTCTGGCTGCTCGACTGGGCCGAGAAGGATCTGCTGCCGCCGTGGGGTCAGCAGCTGTTCCTCTACAAGGCGCCGAACCCGGTGCGCGTGCACGCCCGGCGGCAGGTCCTGAAGGCCGCGCTGAACGGCATCCACGTGACCACCGGCCCCATCCGGGAGTTCCGCCAGGCCTGCGCCCGGGTGAGCGGAGAGCGGCTCGACGAGGTCCCCGCGTCCACCGCGCCGCTCGGCGCCGACGAGGCCATGGAGCGCCAGGTGGTGGAGGCGACGTACTGATCCTGGCCGCCGCCCGAGGTCGTCGCGAGCGCTCCGTGGGGCGCTCGGGTCTCGGTCGGCGCTGACGTAGGGTGGCGGGCCGGCCACCGGGACGGCGAAGGGGGACGCGCAAGATGGACGAGCCTCGCTCGGTCGGATGGGAGCGACGCGCGGTGCTGCGCGCGCTCGGGGTCGGTGCCGCCGGCGCCGGTCTCGGGGGGATGGGGCTGCTGAGCGCCTGCTCGTCGGACGGTGGGAGCGAGGGAGCCGCGAGCTCCGCCGGTGCGGGGACCACCACCACGACCAAGCCGATCTACGCCTACGACCCCGACGCTCCCTATTGGGAGCAGGGCAACTTCAAGGCGGTGACCACCGAGGAGACCGTCACCGAGCTCGAGGTCAAGGGCAAGCTCCCCGACTCGCTGTCGGGCCTGTTCGTGCGCAACGGCTCGAACCCCCCGTCGGGAACGTCGCTGCACTGGTTCCTCGGAGATGGCATGGTCCACGGGGTGCGCCTGAGCGAGGGCAAGGCGCAGTGGTACCGGAACCGCTACGTCACCACGCCGCTCCACGAGGCAGGGGAGGACATCATCTCGGCCGGCCTGCCGCCGGGCAATGAGAACAACCAGAGCAACGTGGCCCTCGTCCACCACGCCGGCAAGCTGCTCGCCACCGGTGAGGTCGGCTGGCCCTTCGAGATCCGGCCCGATGACCTGTCCACCGTGGGTGCCCACTCGTTCGGCGGCAAGCTCGGCCCGACGATGACGGCCCACCCGAAGATCGATCCCGACACGGGGCGCATGCACTTCTTCGGCTACGAGTTCCTGCGCCCGGCGCTCACGTACTACGCAGCGGCTCCCGACGGCACGCTCGACGTGATCAGCCCGATCGCGGTGGACCAAGCGACGATGATCCACGACTTCGCCATCACCGACCGCGACGCCATCTTCTGGATCGGCCCGGTGATGTTCGGGGCCGACGATGCCAACCCGAACCCGGCGGTGCCGTTCCACTGGGACCCGAGCGGCCCGTGCCGGGTGGGCGTCATGCCCCTCGACGGCAGCGGCGACGACATCCGCTGGGTCGACATCGACCCGTGCTTCGTGTTCCACGGGCTCAACGCGCACCGCGACGGCGACGACGTGGTGCTGCGGGTGGGCAAGCTCGAGCAGGCCTTCGGCCCCAAGGGAGACCTGCTGCCGTCGATTCCCACCGAGTGGCGGATCGGCACCGCCGGCACCGACCTCACGTTCTCCGAGTCGCAGCTCACCGACCGCAACATGGACCTGCCGACCCACGATCGGCGCCACACGGGCCGCCAGACCCGCCACGGGTGGTACGCCACCACGACCTCGCCCGACAGCACCTACGGGTTCGAGCTCGCGGGCATCTGCCACCTCGACGTGGAGACCGGCACCGAAGACGTGTGGGATCCGGGCCAGGACCTGCGCTCGGGCGAGGGGTTCTTCGTCCCCGGTGGCGATGCCGAAGGCGACGGCTGGGTGATGACCTACGTGTGGGACCGCACCACCGACACGTCGTCGTTCGCCGTGTTCGACGCCCAGGACGTCGCGGCGGGCCCGGTGGCCGAGGTGCCGCTCCCGGTGCGCGTGCCGTTCGGCTTCCACGGCCTCTGGGTCGGAGAGGACGAGATCTGAACCGGCTTGGGTCGCTCGTCGCAGGGTTGGGTCGTCGCTACCGCGAGGTGGGTGGCGATCTCGCCCGGCAGCGTGGCTGACGCCCGCGACGCGACGCGAGCCTGATCGGACCTACGCGTCGGCCTTGGCGTTGCCGGTGTACTTCGCGCTGGCCGTCGCCTTCGCTGGCGTGTCGTCCATCTTGTCGGGCCAGTACGGCGGGGGGAACACGGTGCGCTCGCCGTGGGCCTCCTCGACGTAGAACTGCGAGTACCACTTGCGGAACTTCATGAACGGGCCGTCGTTGTCGGCGAGCGCGGGTCGCACCAGGTGGGCCTTGTGCTCCCAGACCGGGATGTCCTCCACGAACTGGCGGTCGACCTCGGCGGCGAACGCGTCGCCCACGGTGGAGTTGGTGGCGGCGTCGCCGAGGTTCTTCACGTAGAAGTGGAAGCGGGTCTCGGTCTGGCCGCTGTCGATCGGCGTCGACGCGCTCACCAGGATGGTGTCGATGATGCCGCTGAAGCGCACGATGCTCGAACCGGGCCCCATCTGCTGGGCGTTGATCTGACCGTTCACGACGCCCCTCGGGGTGGGGAACTTCTGGAGCGACTCCATGAAGGTCTGGTGGCCGTCCATGTCGTAGCGGACGATCTCGGGGACCTCGGCGACGTTGTGCACGTAGCGGAAGTGCGCGGAGTCGACGGCGTTCTCCGCCATCTCCTGGATGCCCGCCGCCACGACGTGGCTGGTCTTCTTGGGGCCGGCGAACTCGTCGGTGAGGATCTCCTCGACCTGCACCATCTCCCACATCGGCGCCTCGTCGGCTGGGTGGAACCAGGCGAAGACGAAGCCGTTGACCTCGGTGGCGGGGTAGGTCTTGAGCTTGGCCTTGCGGTTGGTCCGCTCCGAGTAGGGGATGTCGGAGTTCGCTCCCTCGACATCGAACTTCCACCCATGGAACGGGCACATGATCTCGCAGCGCTCCACGGTTCCGCCGTGGCCCAGGTGGGCGCCGAGGTGCGGGCAGAACGCGTCCTGCACGTGGGCGTCGCCGAGCTCGTCCCGCCAGATCACGAGGTGCGTGCCGTGGTAGTAGGCCGCCTTGGCATCGCCGACGGCGAGATCGTCGCTGTCGATGACGGCGAACCAGCCGTAGGGCGTCGTGAACGGATAGCGCTCCGCTTGGGCGTCGGACATGGGATCCCCCGGAGTTCGGCCGGAAAAACTAGAACAGGTTCTAGTCTAGTCGTCCGAGCTGCAGCGGTCCCGGGTCGAAGGCCCCGATTCCGGCACGGTCACCGATCGAGGCCGAACACCCGCACCGCGTTCTCCCGGAGGAACTTGGGCCAGACCTCGTCGCGCAGCGGCACCCTCGGGAGCTCGTCGAAGATGCGGGCGAGGTCGAGGCCCATCGGGAAGTAGCCGGCGTACATGACCTTGTCGGCGCCACGTGTGTTGGCGAAGTCCACGATGGCCTTCGGGTAGTAGCGGGGGGCGAAGGCGGAGGTCGAGTAGTAGAGGTTCGGCCACTTGAGCATGAGCTTGGCGGCGAGGTCCGCCCACGGCTCGGCCCCGTGGCGCATCACGAACTTCAGCTCGGGGAAGAACCAGCACACCTCGTCGATGAGCTCGGTGGCCTGGCATGCGCTCGGCACCCGCGGGCCGGCGATGCCCGTGGTGCAGCAGATCGGGATGTCGAGCTCGATGCACTTGGCGTAGAGGGGGAAGAACTTGCGGTCGTTGATCGGCACCTGGGGGAGCAGGCCGGCCGGGAACGCGATGGCCGCCTTGATGCCCAAGGTCTCGTACGCCTTCACCAGGCCGCGCACGCCCTCCATGCCGAGGTTCGGATCCACGTTGTAGGAGCCGAAGAACCGATCGGGGTGCGCCTGGATGGCCCGGGTGCTCGCGCTCTCCTCGAAGCCCAGCCCGACCATCGCTCGCTCGATGCCGAAGCGGTCCATCAGCGCCAGGGTCGCTCCCACCGGGTCGGGCGTGCCGTCGAGGTGGGGGACGTCCTTGAACATGTAGCCGGCCGGCATCTCGTAGTCGCGTGACTCCTCGCGCAGCTGCGGTGCGAGGAACTCGTACCAGTCGCGCTGGTCCCCGGTCGGGATGTCGAGCATGAGGTCGACGATCCCGAGGTCGCTCGGCATGGGCATCGGGCGAGGGTAGCCCCGCAACGAGAACGTGTTCTCGTCTCAGGGGCTCGTCGTCGACGGTGATCGATCCGTCTGCCGCAGCGACGGCTCGGTCATGCGCTGACCTCGGCCGCGAGCTCCGCGCTGGCCAGGATGGCGGTGGCGGCAGTCAGCCGGGGTGTCGCGGTGGCCCAGGCGGCGTGCTCGGCGTTGGTGGGGACGCGGTGGAGCAGGAGGAAGGCCGCGGCGAGCGGTTGGATCGTCGGCGCGCTCCGCCGGACCATCTCCGACGACTGCGAGAACTGGGTCACCACGCCGCCGCGGGTGATGCGGCGAGCGGCCAGCCGTCGGTACCAGTAGTCGATGCCTGCGGCATCGCCCTCGCGTCCCAGCACGTTGCGGTAGAGCTGCTCGACGAACCCGCGATCGGTGAGGGCGCCGTAGCGGCGGTGGAACTCCGACGAGGCGGCCATCCGCTCGGCGATGGTGGCCAGGCGCACGCCGGCTTCGCTGCGACCGACCCAGTACCGAAGGCCACCGGCGTCGGGCGTCCGGCCGAGGATCGCGAGGTACAGGCGCGCGACCGGTTCCACGCGCGTCGCGGCGGGGCCGCTCCCGAGCATGTCGGCGACGAGCTCGGCGGGGCTGGTGGAGCCGCTCTCGACCTCGGCGACGAGTGCGGCACCGTCGTCGTCCCACGAAGCGCTGCGCGTCAACGTGTTGAACATCCGGAACGTGAAGGCCTCGACCGTGGCGAACGGCACGACCAGCGAAGCCCCTGGCTGCCAGCCCCCGAGGCTCGGACCTTCGGCGTTCTGCGCGAGCACTCGGGTTCGCAGCAGCTCACCGCCCACCAGCCCGCTCACGGGCACCTCCACGTCTACGGCGTCGCCGGAGTGGGCGACCGTGGCGCTCGCCGTCCACCCATCGCCGCTCACCTCGACCAGGTAGCTGGTCGGCCGCTCGACGTCGCGTGCCACGTCGCAGGTGCGGATCGCGATGGTCGCGGTGGCGAAGGCGGCGGTGGACACCGAGGGAGGGCCGGGCCGGCACGTGGGCGGGCTGGGCCGATCCGGCAACACGCCGCTCACGACTCGGTCGAAGGGAAGGCGACCAGCGATCGAGGTGCAGCACAGGTCGTCGTGAGAGAAGGCGACCCGGTCTCCGAGGACCGGCCGAAGGTCGGAGATGGCGTTGGGCGCCGGCAGCACGGGGCGTCCGGCGAGCGAGTCGTAGGCGGGCGCCTCCGGGCCGGCGGCGGTGAACGAAGCGATGATCGTTCGCTGGGTTTGCGTCGCACCCGGGGCCCCGTGTCCGGCGACCCAGACCTTGCCGGTGCCGTCTCCGGCAACCCGCGTCACGTCCGCGAGCTCGG
The DNA here is from genome assembly GCA_039812605.1 of Acidimicrobiia bacterium. Classification (GTDB taxonomy): domain Bacteria; phylum Actinomycetota; class Acidimicrobiia; order Acidimicrobiales; family Iamiaceae; genus Aquihabitans. Next base: position 11,884 of record JBDIAX010000044.1, read on the forward strand.
TGGCGCTCCCCGGGGCCACGGTGTCCTCCGTCGCCCAGATGGCCGTGCCCGAGCCGGCCCATCGAGCGACCCGAGGAGCGATGCCCGCCGCGGCGCAGGCGGTGGCGAAGCCGTCGCCCGAACCATCTGGACCGATGGCGGCCATCGTGCCCGCAGCGCAGCCCGCGTCCACCTCGAGGTCGATGTCGCCGAGGGCCCCGATGCGAACGACGGTGCCATCGAAGCGCGCGAGCAGGAGGCGGCCGTCACCGTCGACGGTGGCGGCGCTCGGCTCCTGGCTGGCCGGGAAGGGGAGGACGGTGGCCGAGCCATCGCGAGCGCGCCACTCGAGCGGACCCGTGGCGGTGCCGGCCAGGACGCTCCCGTCGGGCAGCGCGGCGAGCGGTTCGCCGGCGTCGGCGCGCTCCATCGGCCCCGACAACGTGGTCCCGGCGGTGTCGACCGCCTGGAACCAGCGAGTGCAAGCTTCGCTCTGCTCGCAGGCACCGTCGTTCCACACGATCGTGATCGTGCCGTCGCCGGCGGCCGCCATGACGTCGGCGAGCCGCGCCCCGTCGGCCGGCGGATCGAGCACGACGGTCCGGCGTCCGGGAACCCCGGCGTCGTCGGTCCAGGTGGGGTCGGGTTGGCCGGTGACGGTGTCGCGCAGCACGACCAGGTCCCAGACTGGCTGGCGAGGCTCGAGCGGTGCGAGCTCCTGGGCCACGGTGACCTGGCGGCCCTGCGCATCGACCCAGGTGAGCGAGCCGGGTCGGGCGAAGTCGATCGGTGCGTCGGCGGCGCGCGCCGGTGGTGCGGAGGCCAGCACCGCCATGGAGGCCGAGAGCCCCGCCGTGGCGAGCCCCGCCGTGACGAGTCGGCGAGCGCGACCTCGCTCACGCCCGTGGAGGTGGCGGCGCATGTCGTCCCCTTCGTTCCGCCGTCGGCTCCCTCCAACGGTATCCGACCGCCCCGCCGGCCGGGGCGGTCGGTCTCCGCGGTCGGGTGGGAGCAGCCCGTGCCCCGCTACGGTCCTCGCCATGGCTGATGACGACCTCAAGCTCGGAGTGGTCCTCGGGTACTGGTTCGCCGGTCCGCCCGCCGGGGTGGCCGAGACGCTCGCCGCCGCCGAGGACCTGGGCTACGACTCGATCTGGTCGGCTGAGGCCTATGGGTCCGACTGCTTCACGCCGCTGGCGTGGTGGGGCTCGCAGACCACCACCGCCAAGCTCGGCACGGCGGTGTGCCAGATGTCGGCGCGCACACCGGTGGCCACCGCGATGACGGCGCTCACGCTCGACCACCTCACCGGCGGGCGCTTCATGCTCGGCCTCGGGGCATCGGGCCCGCAGGTGGTGGAGGGCTGGTACGGCCAGCCCTACCCCCGTCCGCTCGAGCGCACCCGCGAGTACGTCGACATCGTCCGCCAGGTGCTCGCCCGCGAGGCGCCGGTGGAGCTCGAGGGCAAGCACTACCGGCTGCCCAACCACGACGAGGGCACCACCGGCCTGGGCAAGGCGCTCAAGAGCATCACCCACCCGCTGCGCGCGGACCTGCCGATCCTGCTCGGCGCCGAAGGCCCCAAGAACGTGGCCATGGCCGCCGAGATCGCCGACGGCTGGCTGCCGATCTTCCTGTCGCCCTCGCTCGACGTGCACTACCGCGAGTGCCTGGCCGAGGGCTTCGCCCGCCCCGGCGCCCGCCGCACCCAGGACACGTTCGAGATCCCGAACATGGTCAACATCGTCGTGGACGACGACATCGAGGCCGCCGCCGACGCGGTGCGGATGTTCCTCGGCTTCTACATCGGCGGCATGGGGGCCAAGGAGGTCAACTTCCACGCCAACCTGTTCGCTCGCATGGGCTACGGCGACGCCGTGGAGGAGATCCAGGACCTGTTCCTCGCGGGGCGCAAGGACGAGGCCATCAAGCGGGTGCCGCTCGCGCTCGTGGAGGACGTCGCCATGGTCGGCCCGCTCGACAAGGTCCGCGAGGAGCTCGACGAGAAGTGGCGCAAGACCTGCATGACCACCCTGCTCGTGAACGGCGGCCCCGACCACCTGCGGATGGTCAAGGACCTGGTGATGGGCTGAACCAGCGGTCGAGGAAGGGCGACGAGCCGAGGATCGCCACCGGCACGCTCGCGTAGGGGTCCGGGTCGTCGATCCAGTCCGCTCGCTCGGCGGCTGTCGGGCGCCGGCCCAACATGGCGTAGGACGTGACCATCGGCCGCACGACGCTCGCGGTGCGCATGACGTGCTCCGACGACTCCGACATCTGGGCCAGGACCGTCCCCCTCGTGGTGCCGGCATCGAGCTTGCGGGTCCAGTAGGCGACGCCGCTGGGGTCGCCCTCGCGGCCGAACACGTTGCGGTACACCTGCTGGACGAAGGTGCGGTTCGACAGGGCGCCGTAGCGGCGCACGAACTCCGACGAGCGAGCGAACCGCTCGGCGACGTCGACGAGGCGCATGCCGTCGCGCCGCTTGCGCGCCCAGTAGTCGAGGCCACCCGAGTCGGGGTCGCGGAGGAACGCGGCGAGGTAGAGCCGGGCGACCGGCTCGACGCGCGGCACGATCGCGCCACCGGTGAGCAGCTCGGTCATGACCTCCGCGGCGGTCCGGTCCTCCTCGAGGACCTGGGCGACCAGCGCTTGCTCTTGGGCCCAGGTCAGGTCGCGCTCCGAGAGGTGATCGACCGACCAACTGACGAAGGAATCGAGGTCGGCGAAGGGAAGGACCGTGAAGTGATCGGCATCCGACCCGACCGTCGGGCCCTCGGCGTTGCTCGGCACGACAGCGAACCCGACTCGACGTCCGAACGGCACCCCGCTCAGGCTCGCGGCGGGCGTGGGCGATGCTGCGATGGTGACCTCCGTGTTGCCCGCGCCCCACGCGGCCACCACCCGGTAGCTCGTGGGCTGCTGGGCCGTGTTGCCCGCGGTGCACGGGGCGAACGTGACCTCGACCTCGCCGGCCGCCGTGGCCCGAACCTCGGGGGTCGGTCGGGTGCACACCGGTGGACTGGGCCGATCCGGGAGGATGGCGCCTCGGGCCTCGACCGCGGCGCTGGTGTTGTTCGGGTACCGGCAGCAGACCTTGTGGTCCGCGTACGCCACCTCGGTGCCGTCGCCCACGGGTCGGAGGTCGACGATGCCGCCGCCGAGGTCGCTCCACCACAGCTGATCGCCGGCCCCGCCGCCGCTCGTGGGGCGCGACGCCCCGAGCGAGAGCGGGCCGGTGTGGTCGAACGCGGCGACGACGACCGGGGCGGTGGCCAGGTAGGGGAACGGCGCGGCCGATGCGCTCGACCCCACCCAGACTCGGTCGAGCGCATCGACGGCGACCCGTGCGGGCGAACCGATCGGGAGGCTCGGTGCGGTGCCGATCGAGGTCCAAGCGACGACCCCGGTCTCGTCGAGGCGCTCCACGGTGAACGGGGTGGACGCAGTGGATGGGCAGGCGATGGCGAACCCGCCGTCGGGCGCGGCGCCCACGGCGGCGTGCCCGGTGGTGGCGCACTCCACGCTCAGGTCGAGGTCGGGGGCGCTCCCCGGAGCCTGACGAGCGAGCGAGCCCGTGGCGTCGAGGGCGAGGAGACGTCCGCTCGGGTCGACGTCGGCGCCCACGAGGGCGTCTGCCGTCGTCGGCAGCGCTCCCCGCTGCGCTCCGTCGGGGCCGAACCAGTCGACCGGCTGGGATCCCGAACCCGTGAGGAGCGAGCCGTCCCGCAGGGCGCGCAACGGAGCGGGGACGTCGACGACGAGCGCAGGTGTGCCGATCGTGGCGCCGGTGGTGCCGTCGTAGCGGGCGAACCACCGGTCGCAGGTCGCTGCCGACGCGCAGCTCGACGGACGCCAGGTGGTGGTGACGACGCCGTCGTCGCTCGCCGCGAGGAGGGTGTCGGGTGTGAGGGACGCCGCCGGTGGCGCGTCGATCGACAGGAACCGCAGGCCTTGCTCGGGATGGTCGGTGCCCCATGCCTGGTCGGGCACGCCGGAGGGGAGGTCGCGCGCCATCACGAGCACGTGCGTTCCCGCCGACGGCGCTCCCACGGCGATCACCTCCATCTGGCGCCCGGCGTCGTCGACCCAGGTGGCCGGGGTCGCGTACGAGGCGCCGGTGGGCACCCAGATCGCGGCGGCCGGATCGGGAGCGGACACGAGCGCGAGCGGTACGGCGGCCACGGTCGCCGCCAAGAGGACCATCGGGTGGGCGAAGCGTCGCCGGAGCTGAGCCACGGGTCGACGGTACCCGAGGTGCGGAGCGTCCGCCGGGGGAGCTCGTCGGTACTGCTGACGGCGCGCCCAGCGGGCTGGGGTTCCGGCGGGCCCCGTCGGTAGGCTCCGCGGCCATGTCCGACACGCTCCAGCCCGTCTCCCTCAGCCGCAAGCCGGTACCGGCGGTCGGGTCGCGCGAGCCCCTCACGGCGGAGGAGGCGCGCCGGGCGATCCGGGCCGCGGAGGTGGCGCTGCTCGACGAGCGACGGATGCTGACCGAAGACGAACTGGCCGAGCTGGCCTACGTCCCCGAGGCGTCGGTGCCGTCGCTCGCGGCGCTGGCCCACGAGGTGCGCCTGGCCTGGTGCGGCCCAGAGGTCGAGGTCGAGGGGATCCTGTCGGCCAAGACCGGGGGTTGCCCCGAGGATTGCCACTTCTGCAGCCAGTCGTCGAAGTTCGACACCGTCGTGAAGGCCACACCCTTCCTCGACACGGACGAGGTCCTCGAGGCGGCGAAGGAGACCGCGGCGCTGGGCGCCAGCGAGTTCTGCATCGTGCTCGCCGTGCGCGGCCCCGACGAGCGCACGATGGAGCGCATCCTCGAGCTCGTGCCGATCATCAACGACGAGACCGGCCTCAACGTGGCGGTGTCGGCCGGCATCCTCACGGCCGAGCAGGCCCAGCGCCTCGCGGCGGGCGGCGTCCACCGCTACAACCACAACCTCGAGACGGCGAAGAGCTACTTCCCCCAGGTGGTCACCAGCCACGAGTGGGATGAGCGCAAGGACACCTGCGAGCTCGTCCGCACCAACGGCATGGAGCTGTGCTGCGGCGCGCTCCTCGGCATGGGCGAGTCCGTCGACCAGCGACTCGAGCTGCTGGGCCAGCTCCGCGAGGTCGACCCCACCGAGGTGCCGCTCAACTTCTTGAAGCCCATGGCCGGCACGCCGTTCGCCCACCTGCCGGCCGTGGAGCCGCTCGAGGCCATCCGGTGGATCGCGCTGTTCCGCATCGCGCTCCCCACGGTCATCCTCCGCTACGCCGGCGGGCGCGAGTTCACCCTCGGCGATCTGCAGGCGATGGGCATGACCTCGGGGATCAACGCCCTGATCATCGGGAACTACCTCACCTACCTCGGCCGGTCGCCCCAGGAAGACCTGAAGATGCTCGACGACCTGCGCATGCCCGTCGGCATGTTGAGCAAGGTCTTCTGAGCCGGTCGTGGGCACGCCCAGCTCGGCGGACCCGACCTACTGCGACGGCTGCGGCCGTCGGGCCGACGACTGCGCCGGGTGCCGGTGGGAGTTCGATCCGCCGCACTTCTGCGCCGCGTGCGGCGTGCGCATGGCGGTGAACGTCAGCCCCAACGGCTGGCGGGCGCGCTGCAAGCAGCACGGCGAGCTGACCAGCTCCTGACCCTTCGGGTCAGCCCGCGCGCTCGACGGCAGCGCGGAAGCGACGGAGCCGCTCCACGGCGACGTTGATGCGGCGCGAGCGCGAGGAGTCGGCGAGCTCGGCGGCGGCGCGACGCAGGTCGAGGTCGACGCCGGGCCCGGTGAGGAACGCCGTCACCTGCGGCCCCGCGAGGGGGTTGCGCGAGAACGCGTCGGCCATCGTGACGGGGAGGTCGGGCCGCAGCGGGCTGGTGGTGAGCAGCTCCACGAGGTGTGCGACCGCGGTCTGCTGGATCGCGGGGTCGGGCAGCGGACCGATGGAGTCGTGCCACACGGTGAGGAAGCCCGAGAGGTCGTCGATGCCCCCCGACACCTGCGCGAGCCACCGGTGGGCGACGTGGGCCGGGCGAGGTGGCACCCGCAGCAGCCGGGTGAACTCCGCGAGGAGGAACCGCCCGATGGCCTCCACCTCGGTGGTGGGCCACTCCGTCCAGCGCGCCGCGCGCATCTGCTCCCACACGAGCGTGCGGCTCACGCCCAGGCGGTGGTCGGCGGCCAAGGCCAAGATGCGCGGGGTGGCGTGGCGCAGCTCGGTGGGGCCGCCCCAGGTGCGGCCCACCTTGCGGACGAGCTTCGCGGCCACCGCGGGATCGAGCGAGCGGACCGGCCCCCGCAAGGCAGCGAGGTCGGCGTCGCTGACGCAGTGCGGGCAGTGGCTCGGCTCGTCGGCGAGCTCCACCCCCGCGAAGGCCTCGTAGAGGGCGTCGGCGGCGGGGTCCAGCCGGAAGCTGGCGCCCGAGGGGCGGTAGGTGCGATCGGTGAGCGACGAGGAGACCATGGCAGTGGGGCGGGGTTCGGTCGGGGTACCCGCCTGCTCCGACGATACCGGCACCCTCGCGTGGTCTCGGGGAGCCTCACCGCCCGTGGTCCGGGAAGCCTCTAGGGTTTGCGCCATCGAGGCGCTCGCGCCTCGTCTCCTGGGGGCAACCCCCTCGTCACCGTCCGTTCGCGGGTGGCTCGTAGGGTCAGCGCCCACCACCCACCTGGATCTGGAGGTTGCATGGCCAGCGTCACGTTCGATGCCGTGTCGAAGCGGTATGGCGACGTCACCGCGGTCGCGGATCTCGACCTGGCCATCGACGACGGCGAGTTCATGGTGCTCCTCGGTCCGTCGGGCTGCGGCAAGACCACCGCCTTGCGGATGATCGCCGGGCTCGAGGACATCTCCGAGGGCACGCTGCGCATCGGCGACCGCGTGGTCAACGACGTGGACCCTGCCAAGCGCGACATCTCGATGGTGTTCCAGAGCTACGCGCTCTATCCGCACATGACCGTGCGCAAGAACATCGAGTCGCCGCTGCGCACCCGCAGCTACCACGTGGACGCTCCTGACGCTCCGGCGCGCAAGCTCACCGCCAACGAGCGCGAGGAGCGCGTCGCCGAGGCCGCCCGGGTCCTCGACCTCGAGCCCTACCTCGACCGCAAGCCGGCCGCGCTCTCGGGTGGCCAGCGCCAGCGCGTCGCCCTCGCACGGGCGTTCGTGGGTCGACCCCAGGCGTTCCTCATGGACGAGCCGCTCTCGAACCTCGATGCCAAGCTCCGTGCCCAGACCCGCATCGAGCTGGTCGAGCTCCACAAGCGCGTGGGCACCACGGTCGTCTACGTGACCCACGATCAGGTCGAGGCGATGACGATGGCCACCCGGGTGGCGATCATGTCGATGGGCCAGCTCCAGCAGGTCGGCACGCCCCAAGAGGTCTACGAGCGGCCGATCAACACGTTCGTCGCCCAGTTCATCGGCACGCCGCCGATGAACTGCGTGCGCGGCCAGGTGAGCGCCGATGGCGCCCGCGTCGACGTCGTCGGCGGCAGCCTTCCCGTCCCGTCGGGGCTGTCGGCTGCACCGAGCCCGGGCGCGGAGGTCATCGTGGGTGTCCGGCCCGAGCACCTCGAGGTCGCCCCGAACGGCTCGTGGGCCGTCGAGGTCCGCGCGGTCGAGTGGCTCGGGCACGAGTGCCTCATCTCGGCGGTGGCCGGCGACGAGCCGCTGATCGTGCGCCAGGTCGGGATGGCCGCCAACGAGGTGGGCGGCTCGCTCCACCTCGCAGCCGATGCCGCCAACGTCCACCTGTTCGACGCCGCCACCACGGAGCGCCTCACGTGAGCGGCGGTCGCCGATGAGCCGCGAGGCCGGCGCTCGGAGTCGCAAGTACGACGCCAAGGAGCTCGGGCTCGCCGCGGCGTTCCTGCTGCCGTCGCTCACGGTGTTCGTCGTCTTCTTCTACCTGCCGTTCTTCAAGCTGCTCGGATGGGGCACCTACCAGTCCCAGCGCGGCGGGGCGTCCTACGAGAAGGTCGGGCTGTCGCAGTACTGGGACATCCTCACCGGATCGATGTTCAAGGCCGGGCTGTGGCACAGCGTGCTCTACGTCGTCTACACGGTGCCCGCCGGCCTGATCCTGGGCGTGCTGCTCGCCGTGGCGGCGCACCGCCAGCTGAAGGGTATCAAGGTCTTCCAGGCCATCTTCTCGTCGACCCTCGCCAGTTCGGTGGCGGTCAGCTCGGTCATCTTCTTCTTCCTCATCAACCCGCAGGTGGGGGTGATCCGGGCGTCGTGGATCGAGCAGAAGGGCTGGTCGCTGTGGGCGGCCTCGCTGCCCTCGGTGTGGCAGAACCTGGGCCTCGCGTTCGTCATCGTGCTGGCGGGCCTGCAGGCGGTGCCCGAGGAGGTGATCGAGGCGTCGCGCCTCGACGGCTACGGCCCGTGGCGCCGGCTCACGCGGATCACCCTGCCGCTGATCTCGCCGGTGCTCATGTTCCTGCTCGTGGTCCTCGTGGTGTTCGCCCTCCAGGCCTTCGCGCAGATCGAGGTGCTCACCAACGGCGGGCCGGCGCAGTCGTCGGAGACGTTGGTGTTCAAGATCTTCCGCTCGAACCAGGACTACGGCACCGGCGCGGTGCTGTCGGTGGGCCTGTTCTTCGTCACGTTCGTGGTGACCGCGATGCAGTTCGCGATCCTCGACCGGAGGGTCCACTATGGCGATGCCTGAGGCGACGGTCGGTCTCGGTCGGTCGGTCCAGCGACGGGTCACGGGCCTCATCGGCCAGTACGGCTTGCTGGTGCTGCTGGCGATCATCGTGCTGGGGCCGATCTTCTACACGGTGCTGATGGCGCTCTCGCCGCCGTTCCAGTACGTGCAGGCCGGCCATCCGCTCCACCCGGTGGGTGTCGCGTGGAAGGACCGCACCTGGTTCACCGGGGGCTTCTGGTCGGTGTCGCTGCGCTCGCTCGTGCTCGTCGCCGGGCTCGCGTGGATCCAGAAGGTCGCCTCGGGTGTCGGCTGGAAGGATCCCGCCGGGGTCCGGGCTCCGAAGCGCCTGGTCTCGATCGTCGGTGGGGCCGTGGCGGTGGCGCTCGCCACGGGGCCGGTCTTCCAGTCGCTCTACGAGCGCGACGGGGCCTCGCTGCGCTGGTTCCTGCTCGCGATGGCGGTCGTCGCGCTCACCCAGGTCCCCGGGTTCCTCGACTCGACGAGGCGGCCGGCGTGGCTCGCGGTGGTGCAGGCCGTGCTCACCGGGATCGTGGCCGTCGGCCTCACGGTGCTCGCGGTGGGCCCGGTGGTGTGGACCCAGTCGTGGTCGTCGGCCAGCCTGGGGCCGGCGATGCGTCGCAGCCTGGTGATGGCGGTGCTCATCACGGTGCTCCAGGTGGTGACGTCGATCTGCGCGGCCTATGCGTTCGTGTTCCTGCGGTTCCCGTTCAAGCGGATCCTCTTCGCCGTGTTCATGGGCACGCTGCTGCTGCCGCTCGAGGTCACGCTCGTGGGCAACGTCGCGCTCATCCGCCAGCTCGACTGGACGAACACCTACCAGGCGCTCGTGCTGCCGTTCGCGGCCTCCGCGCTCGGCACCTTCCTCATCCGCCAGGGCTTCCGGGGCATCCCGCCCGAGATCCAAGACGCGACGCGCCTCGACGGGTACGGCCACCTCTCGTTCTTGACCAAGTTCGCGGTCCCGCTCACCCGGCCCGTCATCGCGTCGTTCACCGTGATCTCGGCGCTGCAGGCCTGGAACCAGTACCTGTGGCCTCGGTCGGTCATCGACGACGATCAGTTCAACACCCTGCAGATCCAGCTGCGCTCGGCCATCGGTGCGAACATCGCCCAGGCGAACGTGACCGTCGGCGCCGCCCTCGTCGCGGCGATCCCGGTCGTGATCGTGCTGGTGGCCTTCCAGCGCCAGATCATCCGTGGCCTCACGGCCGGAGCCGTGAAGTGACCACGTCGAAAGGAACCCCGATGCTTGCTCCCCGACGGATCCGGGCCCGTGCGGTCCTCGCCACCTTCGGCGTCGGCGCCGCGCTGCTCACGGCTTGCGGCTCGCCGCCCTCGAGCGGGGGCTCGGGACCGGGGCGTGGCGAGGAGGCATCTACCGATCTGCCCACGTGCCCGCTCGACGCGCTCGACGAGGCCACCGGCACCGTCGACGTCGACCTGTGGTACGGCGGCCTCGGCGGCTCGCCAGGCGCTGTGCTGGTCGACATAGCGGAGAAGTTCAACGCCAGCCAGGACAAGATCGTCGTCCACGCGAACAACCAGGGCACCGCGTACGAGGAGACGCTGCGCAAGTACGAAGGTGCGTCGTCGACCCCCAAGCAGCTCCCCCAGATCATCTACCTGGAGGACACCGCCCTCGGCGAGATGGTCGACAAGGGCCAGGTCCTGCCGGCCGAGTCGTGCATGGACGCCGACGGCTACGACCTCACCAACCTGAACGCGTCGGCGCGCTCGGCGTTCTCCGTCGACGGCGTGCTGTACCCGGGCTACATGAACGTGTCGACGCTGGTCCTCTACTACAACAAGGTCCACTTCAAGAAGGCCGGCCTCGATCCCGAGGATCCGCCCGGCACCCTCGAGGAGCTTCGCAAGGACGCCGAGATCTTGAAGGAGGCGGGCGTGTCCGAGCACCCGCTGTCGTTCAAGAACGACCGCTGGTACCTCGAGAACTGGCTCTCGGGCGTCAACGAGGACATGGTCAACAACGACAACGGTCGGTCCGCGCCGGCCACCGAGGCGACGTTCAACACCGAGGACGCGCTGAGCACGCTCGAGTTCTTCCAGAAGATGAAGCAGGACGGCCTCGCCGTGCCCTTCGCTCGGACCGAGGGATCGATCAACCACTACCTCGCCCTGCTGCCGAGCGGCTCGGCCCAGCCGGAGTCCTCGATGCTGATCGAGACCTCCACCGCGTCGAGCACCATCCGCGACTTCCTCGGCGGGAAGATCTCGGCGTCGGAGGCGGGCGACGACTTCGCCAACGCCGACATCGACTTCGACAAGACCCAGCTCGTGCCCGGCGCTGGCCCGTTCCCCGGCATCGCCGCGCCGGGGAAGATCTTCGCCAGCGGTGGCGCCTTCTACATCTTGAACACCTCCTCGGACGCCCAGCAGGCGGCCTCGTGGGAGTTCCTGAAGTTCATGCTGCAGCCCGAGAACGCCTACGCGTGGCACACCGAGGGCGGGTACCTGCCGGTGGTGAAGTCGGTGCTCGACAACCCGGCGATCACGGACTTCTGGCGAGATGACGTCGCCGGCGTCATGTTGAAGAAGGCAGTGGACCAGCTCAACGCCTCGGATCCGGACCAGGCCGGCCCGCTCGTGGGTCCCTACCAGGACTACGCGAAGCAGCTCGACAACGTCCTGAACAACGTGATGATCGACGGCGCCGACCCGAAGTCGCAGCTCGACACCGCCGAGAAGAACGTGAACCAGGTCCTGAAGGACTACAACGAGTAGATGCGGGTCCTCGCCATCACCGGCCTCAAGGGTGGGGTCGGCAAGACGTCCACGTCGGTGAACCTCGCCGCGCTCGCGGCATCGGAGGGCACGCGGGTGATCTTGTGGGACCTCGATCCGCAGGGTGCCGCCACCTACTGCCTCAACCTGAAGCAGAAGCTCAAGGGCGGCGCCACCAAGCTGTTCCGCGGCGGCCGCGACGGCCTGGCGAACGTGGCGCGCACCACCGACATCGACAACCTCGCGGTGGTGCCCGCCGATGCGTCGGTGCGAGAGGTCGACAAGGTCCTGTGGGCCTCGTCGAAGCCCACCAAGCTCGTGCGCCGGTTGATCGCGGGGGCGAAGGCCGACGCGGACCTGGTGGTGATCGACTGCCCGCCCGGGCTCAGCCCCGTGGTGGAGGCAGTGGCCAACGTGGCCGACCTGCTCCTCGTGCCCGTGGTGCCCGAGCCGCTGCCGTTCCGAGCGCTCGCTCGCTACGAGGACTTCCTCTCGGACACGAAGGCGGCCTCGCCGAAGATCGTCGCGCCGTTCCTCTCCATGGTCGATCGGAACCTGCCGATGCACCGCCGCATCGAGGCTGAGGTCCGCGAGAGCGGGCGCTTCCTCGGTGCCGCCATCCCGACGTCGTCCGCGGTGGCCCGCATGGGCGAGGAGCAGGTGCCGGCGGTGCTCGGGGCGCCTCGCAGCCTGGCCGCGAGCGAGTACCGCAAGCTCTGGGCCGAAGCGCAGGAGCGCGCGGGTCTGTAGCGGCCGCCTCGGTCGCCCTCGGTCGGCGGGGCTCGCATCGCCGGGCCAGCACGGCTCAGGCCGCGGTGGCGGCGTCGGCCTCGACGAGCCCAGCCAGCACCGCCTCGGCGAGGTGATCGGGGAGCGCGCCCAGCAGGTCGGGGAGCAGTGCGTCGGCGGGCGGGAGGTTGCGCAGCATCCACCGGCAGAGCGATCCGTCGTCGAACCAGCGGCCGAGGCCGAGCACCTCGCCCTCTGCGGTCGGCCCGTGGTCGGCCGCGGGGAGCGGCGCGTCGGCGAATCGCTCCCGGAGGAACCACCACGGCCTTGCCAGCGCCTCGTTCGCGGTGAGCCCGGCGAGCTCCTCGGGGGCGGGGGTCGTCCCCGGCGGGCACAGCGGGTGGGCCCGCGCCAGCGAGCGCCACGACCTCGACCGTCTCGGCTGGCCGAGCACCTCGGTCGCCAGCGAGTCGAGCCACGACAGGTCCATGAGGAGCGCGGGGCTCGCCTCGGGGGGATCGGTGGGCAGGCCCAGGATCCTGCGGAGCACGTCGGCGCTCCAGCCGACGGGCCGGTGCTCGACGACCTGCGCCTCGTCGCCCTCGGCTCCGATCACCGACACCCAGCGGCCGGCGCGGTCGGTGAGGGAGGTGATGACGCTCTGGGTCGAGGGTGCCGACGCATCGAGGTGGTGCACCTTGCCCGTGGAGGTGATGCCGACCGCGTCCCACCACGGTGGCGCCCGGAAGCCGACGACCTGGTCGAGCGGGTGGGGGAGCGGGCCGCCGAGCGGGTGGAACCCGATCTCGAGCTCGGCGAGGTCGCGAAGGTGGCGCACCCGGATCAGGGCCGGACCCTGGTCCGGCGAGCTCCCGAGGTGGACGGCTTCGCCGATGGCCCGGAGGGTGGGCGGCTCGTCGGCGGTGCGGGTGAGCTCGGTGGCCTCGCCCGCGCCGGGGCGGTCGGGGCGGTCGGGGGGAACGGGGGCATCGGTGTCCATGGGACCTCGGCTCGGCGTGCCAGCAGCAGCGGCGTCCGGCCGATGGCCGAGAGGGGACGCGATCCTCGACGACCCGACGATGGCGCGCCCAGCGCCGAAGCGCAACCCCCGAGGCCAGGTTGCGACGGAAGTGGAGCGGTGCCCTGGCTCGCGTCCGAGCTCAGGAGGTGGCGATGCTCGGGTGGAGCACCCGGCCGAGCAGCCGGTCGCCCCGGGCGAGGCGGGCCGCGGCGACGCCCACCGGTTGCGCCTCGTCCCACTCGACGCGGTCGATCATGCGAGCCGCTGCCGGCCACCGGCGCTCGGCGAGGACCCGTGCGAGGCGAGCATCGCTCGGCGCGCATGCGTGGAGCGCCTCGTTGCCCAGGTCGTGGGTCCGGCTGCGCGGGGAGGGGTGGGCGCCGAGGCCCACGAGGCGCCCGAACGTGCGCAGCGAGCGACGGGGGCCGCCATCGGGCTCGCCGTAGATCCGGAAGGTGTCGAGGTGGCCGTGCTCGTGCCAGCTGGCTCGGTAGGCGCCGGCGTGGCCGGGAAGCGGCGCACGGTGCAGCGTGAGGCTGCGATCGAGGCAGAGCTTCAGCCCGAGGTCGGTGCCGAGCACCCGCGCCCGGTCGGCAAGGAAGGGGAGGTCGAAGGCGCTCCCGTTCCAGGTGGCGATCACGCCGAGGGGCAGCGCGGCGAGGCGGTCATCGAGCGCCCGCAGCAGGTCGGCCTCGTCGCCGACGAAGAGCTCGTCGAAGGTGCGACCCGACAGCGCGACCGCGCGCACCGACGCCACGGCCGGGTCGAGCCCGTCGTTGCTGTTGTCGGTCTCGATGTCGAGCCCGTAGATCGCTGGTTGGTGCCCCATCCGTCCTCCCGGACGACCGACCTTCCCCTGGTGAGCCACGAGGGTACGGGGGCCGCGCGCGCGTGTGGTGGATGCCTCACTCGGCGCGCGAACTGGTCGCTCGCTCGACCGGAGCCGTGGCGCGCGACGGCCCCGCCCGAAGGGCGGGACCGTGGTCGTCGGCGCCGGTCGAGCGGCGCCGGAAGCTCAGATGTCCGCCAGCCGGAGCCGGATCAGCGCTCTTCCTTGAAGATGACGTGCTGGCGGATCTTCGGGTCGTACTTCTTGAGCTCGATGCGCTCGCGCGTGTTGGTCTTGTTCTTGCGCGTCACGTACGTGTAGCCCGTCCCGGCGGTGGACTTCAGCTTGATGATCGGGCGCTTGTCGCTCTTGGCCATCGGTTTCGTTCTTTCCGGCGTTGCTGGAGGACCCTGCGGTCGGACGAGCCATGGTAGGACCGATGGGCCTCGCCTCCCAACTCGGCCCTAGGGTGGCCGTCTGATGCCGCAGGTCACCGCCACGATCCGTCGCAGCCTGCTCCTCGCGGTCGCGTTCGTGGTGGCGGCGCTCGCGCTGTGGGCCAGCCCCGCCGCCGCCCACGCGGAGCTGCTCGCTTCCGATCCCGCCGACGGCTCGGTGCTCGACGCTGCGCCGTCGGCCATAACGCTCCAGTTCACCGAGGGTGTCGCGGTGCAGCCCGACGGCGTGCGCGTCCTCGACGACGAGGGCGAGCGGGTCGACGCCGGCACCGCGACGGCGACGGGGTCCTCGGTCGAGGTGCCCATCGACGACGGGCTCGCCCAGGGCTCGTACGTCGTTGCGTGGCGGGTGATCTCCGCCGACGGCCATCCGGTCCGAGGGGCGTTCACCTTCTCGGTCGGCAAGGAGACCGAGCTGGGCTCGGGCCTCGCCGACCAGGCCTTCGCCACGGGAGCGGACCGGCCCGTCGAGGTCTTCGCCGCGGCCTTGCGGATCGTGGGCTACCTCGGCACCCTCGGCGCGTGCGGCGTGGTGCTGGTTGCCGCTCGGCTGCGGCGGCCCGATGAGCCCACGCCCGTCGCCCGCGCCGTCACCGTCGGCATCGTGGTGGCGCTCGTGTCGCTCGCGCTCCAAGCCGTCGCCCTGGCCGCGCTCGCCACCGGCGAGGGGCTCGGGTCGATCGCTCGGCCGGGCGTGCTGTCGCTCGTCATGAGCGACGGCTACGGCCCTGCCGCCGCAGTCGCGCTGGTCGCCCTGCTCGCCGTGCTCATCACCACGGGCCTCCCGTTCGAGGGTGCCGCTCGCCGGATCGCGCTGGGCGGGGCGCTCGTGGCGCCGCTCACCTTCGCCATCACCGGCCACACCCGGACCATGGACCCGCTTGCCGTGGGCTACCTGGCCGACGTCGTGCACCTGCTCGCCGGCACCGTCTGGTTCGGCGGCCTCGCCGCCTGCGCGTCGATCGTGGCGCGTCGCCGTCGCGAAGGCGACGCGATGGGCGCGGCGGAGGCGGTCGCCTCGTTCTCCTCGATCGCCGCGGTGGCCTCGGGTGCGGTGATCGCTGCCGGTGTGGCGCTGAGCGTGATCGAGGTCGGGAGCTTGGGTGCGCTCACCGGGACCCTCTACGGCCGCCTGCTCCTCGCCAAGGTCGCCGCCGTCGCCGTCGTGCTCGCCATCGCGGCGTGGAACCGGTTCCGCCTCCTGCCCGCGGTCGCTCGGGACGCGCTCGACGACGCGGACGACGTCGACACCGCCGCCTGGAGGTCGCTCCGCCGCACCCTTCGCCTCGAAGGAGCCGTGCTGGTCGGCGTGCTGGTGCTGACGGGCGTGCTCGTGAACGTCACCCCGGCGAAGGCGTCAGCCGTCCGAGGGCCGGTGACGGTCACCGCGGACCTAGGCGATGGCACCGTCGACGTCACGATCGATCCGGCCCGGCCGGGGCGAAACGACTTCCACGTGTACCTCTACGACGCGGATGGCAAGGTCGACGACCGCTACGACACCGCGTCGTTCCGCCTCGAGCTCCCCGAGCAGGACCTCGGCCCGTTCGATCGCGAGCCGGTGCGCGCCGCGCCCGGGCACTTCCAGCTCGTGGGTGCCGACCTCCCCCTCGGGGGAACGTGGAGCCTCACGATCACGGTGAAGCCCGACAAGTTCACCGAGACGCAGGCCACGGTCACCTTCGACGTCCGCTGAGCGGCGAACCGCCGCGGTCGGCGGTGGAGCTCACGTCGATCGTCGACCGTGACGGTGCACGATCGACTCAAGCGCGGCGGCGGTGGCCGCGGTCAGGCTCGGGGGTCGTCGAGGAGGCTCGTCACCAGCGCGGCGATGGGCGAGCGCTCCGAGCGGGTGAAGGTGACGTGGCCGAACAGCGGGTGGCCTTGCAGGGCAGCGATCACCGAGGCCACCCCGTCGTGGCGGCCGACCCGCAGGTTGTCGCGCTGGGCGACATCGTGGGTGAGCACCACACGGCTGCCCTCGCCGAGGCGGCTGAGCGCGGTGAGCAGGACGGGGCGCTCGAGGTTCTGCGCCTCGTCGATCACCACGAACGTGTCGGTGAGGCTGCGACCGCGGATGTGGGTGAGCGGCAGCACCTCGAGCAGGTTGCGAGCGAGCACCTCCTCCACCACCTCGGGCCCGGCGATCGACTCGAGGGCGTCGAACACCGCCGCGGCCCACGGGCCCATCTTCTCGTCCTTGTCGCCGGGGAGGAACCCGAGGTCCTGGCCCCCCACGGCGAACAGCGGGCGGAACACGAGGATCCGCTTGTGGGTGCGGCGCTCGAGGACCGCGTCGAGCCCGGCGGCGAGGGCGAGCGCGCTCTTGCCGGTGCCGGCGTTGCCACCGAGGCTCACGATGCCCACCGATGGGTCGGCGAGGATGTCGAGGGCGATGCGCTGCTCGGCGCTGCGGCCCACCACGTCGAAGAGCGCGAGGTCGCCGCGGATGAGCCGGAGCGACTTGTCGGCGTGGAGGCGGGCCAGCGCCGACTGCGACCCGGCGTGGAGGGCGACCCCGGTGTTCACCGGAAGCTCCGCGGCCTCCGGTAGGTCGACCTCCTTGTGCGCGTACAGGTCGTCGATGACGTCGGGCTCCACGTCGAGCTCCACGAAGCCGCTCCACGACGTGTCGGTGGCCAGCTCGTTGCGGTACTCGTCGGCGTCGAGGCCCACGATGCTCGCCTTCAAGCGAAGGGGGAGGTCCTTGGTGACGACGGTGACGTCGTGGCCCTCGAGGCGCATGTTGTGGGCCACCGCCAAGATCCGGTGGTCGTTGTTGTCGGCGGCCATCGTGGGCGGCAGCCCGGCGGTGGACTGGTGGTTGAGCTCGACTCGGAGCGTGCCGCCGTGCGCGTTGACCGGGAGCGGGTCGGTGAGCGTTCCGTGCTCGAGTCGCAGGCGTTCGAGGTGGCGCAGCGTCTCGCGGGCGGCCCAGCCCAGCTCGGGATGGTTGCGCTTCCCCTCCAGCTCCATGAGCACGACGATCGGCAGCACCACGGCGTGCTCGTCGAATCGCTCGAGCGCCTGGGGGTCTGCGAGCAGCACCGAGGTGTCGAGCACGTAGGTCCGAGGACGCGAAGAAGCAGCGGTCGTGGGAAGTGCGGTCACAGAGCCCCCTGGGCGGTCGGCAGCCATCGGCGTGCTCGGGTCCGTCGACCGGACCGGGTCGCTGACGACTGGGCGGTGGATCACCGAGGACCATCCAACACCCGCGCCGCGCGCGGATCGCGGACCCCCGGCGAGAGTTCACACGCCGGACACGTTCGCGCCCTCGGACCGTCGCGCTCGACCCGCCGCTCGGGGGAGGGTCAGCGCAGGCCCTCCCAGATGAGGAGGAGCCCGAAGATGACGAACGAGGCCGCGGCGCCGATGCGGATCGCGCGCTCCGGCAGCCGCTTGCCGAGCTGGGCGCCGACCAGGATCGCCAGCGCGTCGGCGGCGACCATGCCGATGGTGGAGCCGGCCCAGACGCCGACGAGCCCTTCGCTGGTCGCCAGCGTGATGGTGGCGAGCATGGTCTTGTCGCCGAGCTCGGCGAGGAAGAAGGCGCCGGCCACGGCGAGGATCGCCGACCGGCCGGTGCGCTTGGCCCGGGCCTCGTCCTCATCGGTGAGCTCGTCGCCGCGCAGCGTCCACGCCGCGAAGCCCAAGAACGCGACGCCGGCGACGACGCTGATGGCGTCGGTCGGCAGGGCGGCGCCGAGCATCGCCCCGGCGATCACGGAGAACAGGTGGACGAACGCCGTCGCGGCGGTGATGCCGATGAGGACCGGGACCGGCTTGTAGCGGGCCGAGAAGGCCATCGCCATGAGCTGGCTCTTGTCGCCGAGCTCGGCGACGAAGATGACGCCGAAGCTGAGCAGGAACGCGTGCACGGTGGGGGAACCTCCTAGACCGGCCCGGTGAGGAGGCGGCGGTGCGACCTCGGCCGGGCACCTGACGATGCCTGGCCGAAGGTCTTGCCCACCCGCCGAAGCGGGCCCGAGGGCCGGGGCTCATCGCCCAGCGTGTCGACCTCTCGGCTTGCGGGCTACTCCCCTTCGCCGTCCGCCACCTTAGTCGTCGATGGTCAGGTGGGGCACGCCGTCGGCGACGGCGAGGGTGCCCGGGGCGGCGAGCAGGTCGAGCGGATCGCGCCCCAGGTTCGTGGCCGTCACCGCCAGCACCTCGCCCTTGTGGGGGCCGGCGAGGAGCGTGACCTCGATGCGCAGGGCGCCGTCGGAACCGTCGATCTCCAGGGCGTCGACCACCAGCACGTCGTAGGTCCCGTCGTCGAGCACGGGACCGATCGTAGGGGTATCCGCGAAAACGTTGTGAGCCTTGGCGATACTGGCGCCGACGCCCGGTGGCTCTACGGTGCTGGGCGCACTACCCGAACAGAAACCAGGAGGTTGGCTGTGGCCAACATCACCAAGGCCGAGCTCGTCGAGCTGGTCGCGAAGCAGGCTGGCTCGGACAAGACCAGCGCTGCGAACTTCCTCAAGGCCTTCGAAGACGTGGTCCTCGCCAAGGTCACCGCCGGCGACAAGGTCGCGCTGACCGGCTTCGTGAGCTTCGAGCAGGTGGCCAAGAAGGCCACCACCGCCCGCAACCCGCGGACCGGCGAGACCGTCAAGGTCAAGGCCAAGAAGGCCCCGAAGGTCACCATCGGCGCTTCGTTCAAGAAGGTCGTCAACAAGGAGACCCCGGCGCCCAAGCTGGCGAAGTGATCCCGGCCGGCTGCGTGCCGGCTCGCTGATCGGTCCGAAGGGAGGGCTCCGGCCCTCCCTTCGGCGCGTCTGGGCATCGGTCAC
>JBDIAX010000045.1:0-30447 GCA_039812605.1 Acidimicrobiia bacterium
GTCATCGACTGCTCCTTGCCGGTGCCCTTGTCCTTGGCGGACACGTGCACGATGCCGTTGGCGTCGATGTCGAAGGTGACCTCGATCTGCGGCACGCCGCGGGGCGCGGGGGGCAGGTCGACGAGCTTGAACTTGCCGAGGGTCTTGTTGAACTGCGCCATGTCGCGCTCGCCCTGGAGGACGTGGATCTCCACCTGCGACTGCATGTCGTCGGCGGTGGTGTAGGTCTCGGTGCGCTTGGTGGGGATCGTGGTGTTGCGCTCGATGAGCTTGTGCATCACGCCGCCCTTGGTCTCGATGCCGAGCGACAGCGGGGTCACGTCGAGGAGCAGGATGTCCTTCACGTCGCCCTTGAGCACGCCGGCCTGCACGGCCGCGCCGATGGCCACGACCTCGTCGGGGTTCACCGACTTGTTGGCCTCCTTGCCGGTCATCTCCTGGACGAGCTCGGCCACCGCCGGCATGCGGGTGGAACCGCCCACCAGCACGACGTGGTCGATCTGGCCCTTGGTGAGCCCGGCGTCCTTGATGGCCTGCTCGAAGGGCACGCGGCACCGATCGAGGAGGTCGGCGGTGAGCTCCTGGAACTTGGCCCTCGTGAGGTTCATGTCCAGGTGGAGCGGGCCGGCGTCGGTGGCGGTGATGAAGGGCAGGTTGATCTGGGTGCTCTGCACCTGGCTGAGCTCGATCTTCGCCTTCTCCGCCGCCTCCTTCAGGCGCTGGAGAGCCATGTTGTCCTTGCTCAGGTCCACGCCGTGGTCGCCCTTGAACCCGTCGACCAGCCAGTCGATGACCTTCTGGTCCCAGTCGTCGCCGCCGAGGCTGGTGTCGCCGTGGGTGGACTTCACCTCGAACACGCCGTCGGCGATCTCGAGGACCGACACGTCGAACGTGCCGCCGCCGAGGTCGAACACCAGGATCGTCTGCTCGGCGGTGTCCTTGTCGAGGCCGTACGCGAGCGCGGCCGCGGTGGGCTCGTTGATGATGCGCAGCACCTCGAGGCCCGCGATCTGGCCCGCCTCCTTGGTGGCGGTGCGCTGGGCGTCGTCGAAGTACGCGGGGACGGTGATGACGGCCTGGGTGACGGTGTCGCCCAGGTACGCCTCGGCGTCGCGCTTGAGCTTCATGAGCGTGCGCGCCGAGATCTCCTGCGCGGTGTACGCCTTGCCATCGATGTCGATGGTCCAGTTCGTGCCCATGTGGCGCTTCACGGACCGGATGGTGCGATCGGGGTTGGTGATCGCCTGGCGCTTGGCGACCTCGCCGACGAGGACCTCGCCGTTCTTGGCGAAGGCCACGACCGACGGGGTCGTGCGCGATCCCTCAGCGTTGGGGATCACGATGGGGTCGCCCGCCTCGAGGACGCTGACGACCGAGTTGGTGGTGCCGAGATCGATGCCGACGGCCTTGGGCATGGGTGCCTCTCCTGGTCTTGGATGGGGGTAGGGGTCAGATGAACTGATCCCAGGATAAAACCTGAGTGCGTCGTTATCAACTCCTGCAGGCAAGTTTTCCACAGCGGGTGGCATCGCTGGTCGAGGAACCCGTCCGACCCGATCTCCCCCGCACGTTCTTGGTACCGATCTGGTCGCCCAGCGACCACCGGCGTACCAAGAAGCGACCGCACCTCGGTTCTTGGTACCGATCTGGTCGCCCTGCGACCACAGGCGTACCAAGAAGCGACCGGCGACCCGAGCCGTGACGGGCCGACCCGGCGCGGAGACGGTGACGGCTGGCACCTCGGTCGCGGGGCCCGTCCGTGGCACCATGCCCCGATGGGCGACCCGACGACCGACTTCGTGGCCATGCTCGACCTCGAGCCGCACGGCCCCGACGTGTGGGTCGGCACCGGCCCGCGCTACCCGTGGGGCGGCCTGTACGGCGGCCAGATCGTGGCCCAGGCGCTGCGGGCCGCCGCCCACACCGTCGAGCCGCAGTACCGGGTGCACTCGCTGCACGCCTACTTCATCCGCCGCGGCGACCACACCGAGCCGGTGCGCTACGAGGTCGACCGCGTCCGCAACGGTCGCTCGTTCGTCACCCGCACGGTCACGGCGCGCCAGGCGATCGGCGCGATCCTGTCGGTCTCGGTGTCGTTCCAGGTCGACGAGGACGCACCCGAGGTGCAGATCGCCGAGATGCCCGAGGTGCCCGGGCCCGACGAGGTGCCCCAGGAGTCCTGGAGCTCCATGTTCGAGCGCGCCACGATCGCCACCGACGACCTCCCCGGACGATCCCGCGGGTGGCTCAAGGTCAACGGCGACCTCGGCGACGACCCCGTGCTGCACGCCTGCGCGCTGGCCTACATGTCCGACGACTACCCCACCGACGCGGTCGTCTCGCTCCGACCCGACCGCCCGGCACCGGGCACCCCGCCGGCCGAGCACCCCTTCGTGGCGTTCTCGCTCGATCACGCGATCTGGTTCCACCGCCCCATCCGCGCCGACCGATGGCACCTCACCGCGATGATCTGCCACGGCCTCATCTCGTCGCGCGGGCTCACGGTCGGCCACGTGTTCACCCCCGACGGGGTCCACGTCGCGTCGGTCACCCAAGAGGTCCTCCTCCGCCGCAACCGCGGCGCCTGACCAGCTCGGGCGGACCGCCCCGCGCCGTGGACGGCGTCAGCCGTGGGGGGCGGCTTCGAGGTGGGCGTCGTCGAGGACCTGCTCGAGCGCCCAGGTGGCCACCGCGACGCCCGCCGGCCCCGCGCCGTAGTGGAGGCCGTCGGGCCGGATCTGGTCGCCGTCGATCTCCTCGCGGCACGGCCCGCCCGGATCGGGGCACACGAACTCGTTCATGTCGAGGAGGGTGGTGCCGGGGTGGTCCTCGACCACCTTGGCCAGCCCCGCGTTCGAGCACGCGATCTTCTCGTCGGAGTCGGCCACCTTGATGATGTTGTTGGCGCTGGTGCGCGCGATGGTGCCCACCACCACCGGCGCGCCCGATGTCTGGAGTCGCTCGACCAGCGAGCTCACCGAGTCGTAGAAGGCCTGGTTCCACGAGGGCGCGCACGCGCCCACCCACTCGCCGTCGATCTGGACCTGGTCGTTCGGACGCGAGCCGAGCATCAAGAAGATGACGTCGGGATGCATCGTGGGCAGCTCGGTGTCGAGGTTGCGGAAGCACGCGGGCGGCTCGGTGGGCTGGCCGGCGAAGTTCCGAGACGGTCGGCCCTGAGCGATCGGGGAGCACCCCGGGTAGCCGCGGTTCACGGGGTTGACCCCGAACGCCGCGGGGTCCTTCGCCACCGGCGCCACCAGCGACAGCGCCACCGAGTCGCCCACGTAGAGGACCTCGGGTGCTCCGGCGACCGTCACCGTCGGCTCCACCACGTCGGTGCTCTGGCCGGGCACGGAGACCGCGCCGGTGGTCGAGGCCACGATGAGCGCCGCCACCGCAGCCATGGCGAACGCTGCCGAGGCGAGCAGCGGGCGCCCTCGCAACCGGCTGTGGCGGATCGGCTGCTCGACGATCACGTACGAGAGCACCGAGATGGCGAACGACGCCGCCAGCTTCAGCGCGACGAGCGAGATCCCGGTCAGGATGCGATCGCCGAGGAGCGGCAGGCGCCCGTTGCGGGCGTCGATCCACTGGTAGATCGGCCAGTGCCACAGGTAGAGGCCGTAGGAGATGAGCCCGAGCCACCGCAGCGGCCGGATCGACAGGACCGAGGCCAGCGGACCGCCCCCGCGGACCACCGCCCAGATCACCGCGGTGGCGAGCACGCCGGCGAGGGCGAGGCCGCCGCGGTAGAGCCACGGCGACGTGCCGGGCAGCCAGATCCAGCACGCGGCGAGCGCCACCGCGGCCACGACGCCCACCGGCCGGGCGTTGGCGTCGAGCCGGCCCTCGCCCACGGGCCGCCCCCGGTGCCAGGCGGCGAGCGCGGCGCCTGCGAGCAGGGCTGCGGCTCGCGTGTCGGTGCCCTGGTACACCCGGGTGTCGGACGCGCCGCCGAGGTGGAGGGCCACGAGCCACGCCGCGGACGCCAGCGCGCCCCAACCGGCGAACGCGAGGACCACCCGGTGCACCGCTGCGTCCCGGCGGCGGGCTCGGCGCGCCAGCCACACGAACGCGAGCGGCCACAAGACGTAGAACTGCTCCTCGATCGCGAGGCTCCACGTGTGCTGGAGCGGCGAAGGCGCCAGGGAGATGTCCCAGTAGCTCGTGCCCTGGAGGATGAAGTGCCAGTTGGCGACGTAGGCCAACGTGGCCAGCGCGTCGGCGCGCATCGCGGCCAGGTCCACGGGCCGGGCGAACCACTGGGCGTAGGCGGCGACCCCGACGAGCAGCACGAGCAGCGCTGGCATGAGGCGCCGCACCCGGCGCGACCAGAAGTCCGCGAGCGCCACCTCGTCCTCGGCCGCGTGCTCGGCGAGCAGCAACGAGGTGATCAAGAAGCCGGAGAGGACGAAGAAGAGGTCGACCCCGAGGTAGCCGCCGGTCAGGTGGCCGAGGTGGTACACGAGCACCGCCGCCACGGCAGCGCCCCGCAGCCCGTCGAGCGCCGGCACGTGGGTGAACCCGAACCGCCCGGCACCACCGAACGCAGCGGCATCCACCCCCGAGCCCGACGACGATCCCGGGTCCGGCGCCGGACGCGCCGCGACGTCGGTCATGGGGCGAACCGGAGGTGGCGGGCGGGGAGCAACGTCGTGGCGTTCCGAGAGCGAGCGGTGCGAGGTGGTCGGGAGGACCCTGGCCGGCCATGTTTGCCGACCGACCGCCGCGCGGCGCGGTCGACGGCACCGCCGATCGGCAGGGCCAGCGGACTGGCGCCCGCGCCCGGCCCCGCCGCTACGTTCGGGCCATGACGTCGACGCTCGTCCTCCTCCGTCACGGCCAGAGCACCTGGAACGCCGAGAACCTCTTCACGGGTTGGTGGGATGCCGACCTGTCCGAGCTCGGCCGCCAGGAGGCCGCCGAGGCCGGGCGGCTCATGGCCGAGGCCGGCCTCGCCCCCGACGTGGTGCACACCTCGCTGCAGACGCGCGCCATCCGCACCGCGAACCTCGCCCTCGACGAGATGGGACTGCTCTGGCTCCCCGCGAAGCGCCACTGGCGGTTGAACGAGCGCCACTACGGCGATCTCACCGGGCGCAACAAGGCCGAGGCCACCGCGCAGTTCGGCGAGGCGCAGGTGAAGGTGTGGCGCCGCAGCTACGACACGCCGCCGCCGCCGATCGCCGCCGACAACGCCCACAACCCCAACGCCGATCGACGGTACGCGCACCTCCCCGCCGACGTCCTGCCCGCGTCGGAGTGCCTCGCCGACGTGGTGGCGCGCATGCTCCCGTACTGGTTCGACGTGATCGTCCCCGACCTCGGCGCCGGGCGCACGGTCCTGGTCGCTGCGCACGGCAACTCGCTGCGGGCGCTGGTCAAGCACCTCGACGGCATCGGCGACGCGGACATCGCCGGCCTCGACATCCCCACCGGCGTCCCGCTGGTCTACGAGCTCGACGAGGACGCTCGGCCCACCGAGGCGAAGGCCCCGCTCGAGCGAGCGCTCGGCGACCCCGAGGCCATCGCGGCAGCCGCCGCCGCGGTCGCCAAGCAGGCCACCGCCGGCGCCTGACGGGATCTCGGCACGACCGGCGCGCCGTCGGTACGCTCCTGCGCCATGGCATCGCGCACCAAGCACCTCGAGCACCTCGCGGAGATCCCGCTCTTCTCCGCCCTGTCGAAGCGCGACCTCGGCCGCATCGCCAAGGCGTCGAACGAGATCACGGTCGACGCCGGCCATGTCCTGGTGGACCAGGGCGACGCCGGGCGCGAGGCCTTCGTCATCGTCGACGGCACCGCGTCGGTGCGTCGCAACGGGCGGCGCGTCGGCGAGCTCGGCCCCGGCGACTCCATCGGCGAGCTGGCGCTGCTCGACCACGGCCCCCGCACGGCCACGGTCACCGCCGAGACACCTCTCACGGCGCTGGTGCTCTCGGCGCGCGAGTTCGCCGGCGTGATCGAGGAGGTGCCCGGCCTCGCCCAGAAGCTGCTCGGTCAGCTGGCCGCCCGGGTCCGAGACCTCGACCGCCAGATCTACGGCTAGCGCGCCGGCCGGGGCACCCGACGGCCCAAGTCGGCCGTCCCTGCAGGTCGCGAGTACGTTTGGCCGTGCTATGGCTACCGAAGAGACCACCGCGGAGACCACCGACAAGCGGGTGCGGCCCCATCACCTCGTCATCGGCCTGGGCGTCGGCGTCGCCGCCTTCACGGCCACCTCGGGGATCGTGCCCCTCTTCACCAAGTGGCACGAGCACAAGGAGGTCTCGCGGGAGGTCTTCTACAACATCCCCTCCCCGCTGAAGCTCGCCTTCTACGTGGTCATCCCGCTGCTCATCGTCTACGGCGCGGTGATGTTCTCGAACCGGGTGAAGAACTGGGAGCGGGGCGCCCCGGATCGCCGCAAGACCACCAAGCACAACGCCAAGAAGCGCGCCGAAGACGTCCGCTCGGGCCTCTACATGCAGACGCTGCTGCGCGATCCCGCCGCCGGGATCATGCACTCGATGATCTACTTCTCGTTCCTGGTGCTGCTGGCCGTCACCACCATCCTCGAGATCAACCACCAGGTCCCGAACAGCTGGAAGTTCCTCCAGGGCGGCACCTACCAGGCGTACTCGTTCGTCGGCGACGCCGCCGGGCTCGTGCTGCTGGCCGGCATCACCTGGGCCATCGTGCGCCGGTACGTGGTGCGCCCGTACCGCATCCGCATCAAGTCCAAGCCGGACCACGTCATCGGCCTCGCCACGCTCTTCGTGCTCGCCCTCACGGGCCTGCTCACCGAGGGCTGGCGCATCGCCGCCGAGGGCACGCCGGCGTTCGAGAAGTGGTCGTTCGTCGGCTACCCGATCGCCACCGTCATCGACGGCATGGACAACCTCCACGGCGGCCACCAGATCCTGTGGAGCATCCACGTGATCTCGTTCATGGTGTTCCTCGTGATCCTCCCGGTCACGATGATGCGCCACATGTTCACCTCGCCGCTGAACATGTACCTGAAGGACAAGGACCGCCCGAAGGGCGCGATGCGGGCCATGCCCAACCTCATGGAGACCGAGCTCGAGAGCTTCGGGGCCTCCACCATCGAGGAGTTCACCTGGAAGCAGCTCCTCGACACCGACGCCTGCACCATGTGCGGCCGCTGCACCTCGGTGTGCCCGGCCCACGCCACCGGCAAGCCGCTCGACCCGCGCGAGATCGTCCTCAAGACCGGCGAGGTCATGGCGGCCTCCGGTTCGCCCGCGGTGTCGCCCCCCATCAGCACGGTCCCCGAGATCGTCATCGAGTCGAACTCGGTCTTCGACCGCATCACCCCCGAGGAGATCTGGTCCTGCACCACCTGCAAGGCGTGCGACGAGAACTGCCCGGTCAACATCGAGATCCTCGACAAGATCCTCGACATGCGCCGCTACCTGGCGCTCATGGAGTCGAACTTCCCCACCGAGCTCGGCAACGCGTACCGAGGCATGGAGAACTCAGGCAACCCGTGGGGCATGAGCCAGGCCGACCGTGCCGCGTGGACCTCGAAGGTCGATGACGTCCCGATCGTCGACGGCTCCGACGCCTTCGACCACGAGTACCTCTACTGGGTCGGCTGCGCCGGGTCGTTCGACGACAAGAACCAGAAGGTCACCCAGGCGATGGCGAAGCTCATGCAGCGCGCCGAGATCGACTTCGCCATCCTCGGCCCCTCCGAGAACTGCACCGGAGACTCCGCTCGCCGCTCGGGCAACGAGTACATCTTCCAGATGCTCGCCATGCAGAACATCGAGATGATGAACGAGATGGGGGTGCGCAAGATCATCACGCAGTGCCCCCACTGCTTCAACACGCTGCTCAACGAGTACCCGCAGCTCGGCGGCACCTACGAGGTCGTGCACCACAGCCAGTTCCTCGAGTGGCTGATCGACCAGGGCAAGCTCGACCTCACCGACGCCAAGCTCGAGGAGCGGATCGTGTACCACGACTCCTGCTACCTCGGCCGCCACAACGACGTCTACATGGCGCCGCGCAACGTGATCGGCAACCTCGCCGGCATCGAGATCGTCGAGGCCTCGGCCAACGGCACCAAGGGCATGTGCTGCGGCGCCGGCGGCGCCCGCATGTGGATGGAGGAGACCATCGGCACCAAGGTCAACGACGCTCGCTCCGAGCAGCTCCTCGCCACCGGCGCCGAGCGCGTCGCCACCGCCTGCCCCTTCTGCTACATCATGATCGACGATGGCGTGAAGGGCCTCGGCAAGGGCGACGACGTCCAGGTTGCCGACATCGCGATGCACCTCCTCGAAGCCCTCGAGGCCTCCGATGCCCGCGGCGGCGTCGGCGCGGTCCTCGAGACCCTCGAGGACTGAGCGCCCCGTCCAGTGACCGACGAGCCCGCGTCCGACGGCACCTCCGGCGAGGCGCCTGACGAGGCCACGGCCACCGTCGCGGCCGATGCCGGGACGAGCGCTCGGGCTCGGTCCACCGTCGTCGTGGCCAACCAGGACGCGGTCGTGTGCGAGGTGCTGGCGCGCATCGCGGAGCGCGGCGGCCACGAGGTGGTGCGCGTCACGGACCCGGCGCAGGTCTCTGCGGCGGTGCTGTCCGCCACGGCCGACGCGCTCGTCCTCGACCTCGGTGCGGGCAACGCCGATGCGCTGCGCCCGCTGCGAGACGGCGGATCGCAGCGGGGCGCCGACGTGCGAGCGATCGTGATCTGCACCGGTCCCGCGAACGCGCTGGTCGCGTGGCACGGCGACGCCGACGAGGTGCTCACCCGACCGTTCGCCGCCACCGCCCTCGAGTCGGCGATCGCCGACTCGCTGCGCCGGCCCGACGACGATCGACGGGCCCGGCGCGCGCAGCAGGTGGCAGCCCTCAGCGACTGATCCCGGCAGCCGGATAGGTCGATCGGCCTAGACAGGCTCGCTTCACTGTGCGTAGTATTCGCCGTGGAGCGTGACCGCACAGCGTGGTCACGGGAGGGGACGTCAGGGAGAGCGATGAGCCGCAACGAGGCGATCGACACCAGCGTCGGACCCATCGGGGGCCAAGCGCTGCTCGAAGGCGTGATGATGCGTCGCGGCCAGTCGTGGGGCGCGGCGGTCCGCTGCCAGGACGGCACGATCGCCACCACCTCGCGCCGGCTCCCCGAGCACCTCGACGTGTGGCGGCGCTGGCCGCTCGTCCGCGGCGTGATGGCGCTCGGCGAGACCGCGGTGCTCGGCACCCGGGCCACCGTGTGGGGCGCCCAGGCCCGGGGCGACGAGTCCGGCGACGGGTACACGCGCAAGGGGCTCGCCACCACGGTCGTCGTCGCGGTGGTCGGCGTCTTCGGGATCTTCGGCCTGCTCCCCGCGGTGGTCGCCAAGCTGGCCCTCGACGCGGTCGGCGTGCACAGCGGCGTGGCCATCGCCCTCATCGAAGGCGTCCTGCGCCTCGGCATCCTCGTCGGCTACCTGTGGTCGCTCGGCCGGGTGCCGCAGGTGAAGCGGGTGTTCGCCTACCACGGGGCCGAGCACATGACGATCCATGCCTTCGAGCACCGCATCCCGCTCGTGCCCGCCGAGATCCGCGGGTTCGATCGCCGCCACCCGCGCTGCGGCACCGCCTTCCTCCTCGTGGTCGTGATGACCACCGTGGTGGTGCACGCCCTCGTCGGCCACCCGGGTTGGGCGGTGCTCGTGGCCAGCCGGGTCCTCGGGCTGCCCATCGTCGCTGGCCTCGCCTACGAGGCCATCCGCTTCGCCGGCCGCCACCAGCACCAGCTCATCGGCAAGGTCCTGATGGCCCCGGGCTACTGGCTCCAGGAGATCACCACCGAGGACCCCACCGACGACATGATCGAGGTCGCCATCGCCGCCCTCGAAGCCACCCTCGCCGCCGAGCCGCTGGCACCCGGGGCCGAGGAGAGCGACCTGGTGGGCGCGACGTCGTGACCGCGACCGCCCGTCGGAGCTCCACGGTGAGCATCGCGCCGCAAACGGCGAGCGCCGCTGGCCGCAACGCGAGCGTGCTCACGACCCGGCGCAGCCTGGTGCTCGCGCTGTCGGGGCTCACCGCGCTCGTCGAGCTGGCCGACGTGATGGGCGCGCTGCCCGGCATCGAGATCGGCGGGCTGACGCTGTCGACGTCGCTGATCCCGTCCCTCGCCCTCGCCCTCGCCTGCGGCTCTCGGCTCCTCGGCCGTTCGACCCTGCGCCACGCGGCCGTCGGGTTCTGGGTCACTGTGGGCGTGCTCCTCCCGGTGCTGTCGCTGCTCTACCTGCGCGAGGGGCGGCTCGAGCTGGTGCCGTCGCTCATCCTCGCCGCCCTCAACGAGGAGCTCGTCTACCGCCTCGCCGTGCCCGCGGTGATCGCCGCCGCCCTGCGCCTCGGCAAGGTGCGCCCCGGTCCGGCGCGGATCGCCGGGCTCACGGGTGCCGCGCTGTGGTGGTGCCTGCTCCCCGGCCACGTCGAGCAGATGACCTCGCCCGCCGGCCTGCTCCCCTACGCCGCGTTCGCCGGGCTGAGCGCCTTCATCGTGTACCGGTCGGGGTCGATCCTGCCCATGGCGATCGGCCACGCGATCTCGAACCTGCTCACCGTGCTGATGTGGAAGTCCGCCGTGCCCGCCGACCTCCGCTCGATCGGGCTCGCCTGTTGCCTGGGCCTGCTCGTGCTGGCCTACGGGCGCTCCAGCCGCATCACCTTCAACGACGACGGCGGGCTCATCGACGTCCACACCGGGCTCGACGTCACCGCGATCGACCTCCGCGACGGCCAGGCCCCGCTGGTCGAGCTGGCCGACGGCCGCCTGATCCCCGTCCATGCGAAGATGGTGTGCCCGCCGGGATTGCCGGCCCGCAAGTCTCCTGAGCGTGCTTCCTGACAGAGCCGCTCGTGCCGGTTCGGTGAGCGCCTCCCCGCCTGGGTGAGCGCGCCGCCGAACCGGCAGGGTGCCCCGTCCTCGGCTTTGCGCTGCACCACGAGCACCGATACCCCGGACCCAAGCGCAGAGCCTCCCTGCCCCTCAGGACGGTGGGGGGCGGTGCAGCGATCAGGACGGTGCGAGCTCCACCCGGCGGTCAGGTCCGAGCGAGGAGGACCTCGAGGATCTCCTCGCCGGCACCGAGGCCGCCGAGGTGGCTCTCGCCCGGCAGCACGCGCAGCTCCGCGTCGGGCAGGCGAGCCACCATGTGCTCGCCGTGGCTGAACGGGATGATGTGGTCCGCGTCGCCGTGCCACCACGTGACCGGCACCTTCACGTCGGCGAGCTCGAAGCCCCAGTGGCGCGAGAAGAGCATCACGTCGGCCAACGGCGCGGAGATCTGCTTGCGGCTGCCGTTCAGCAGGTCGTCGAGGAACATCGCCTTGAACTCGGGCCGGTTCAGGAGCGCCCGATCGCCGGGCGGCGAGACCCGGGCGAACAGGTCGAGCGCCGGCGATGCCAACGGCTTCACGACGCGGATCGTGCCGGTGAGGGCGACGCCCAGCGGGACCCGCGCCACCTTCAACGCGGGCGCCGCCAGCCGGCCGAGGCCAACAAGCCCACCCGTGATGGCATCCACGCCGACCGTGGGCGCCACCCCGCCGAGCACGCCGACGGCCTTCACCCGGTGCGGGAGCTCGTGGCCGGCGGCGAGGGCGTAGGGGCCGCCGCCGGAGAGGCCGATGACGACCAGCGGATCGAGGTCGAGGCGCTCGGCTACGACCTCGAGGTCCTCGGCGAAGTGGCGGATCGACGAGTACACGTGCGGCGTCGACGAGCCGATGCCGGGGCGATCGATGCCGATGATCCGCACCCCGTTGCGCTCCGCGTACGCCCGCGCCTCGTGGGGGATCTGGCGACGAGCTCCAGGGGTGCCGTGCAGCCACACCACCGGTCGCCCGCTGGCCGGCCCGAACTCGGCGAAGCCGATGCGGCGCTTGCCGCCGAGCCCGACGGTCCCCTCGATGCGAGGCGCGATGGCCTCGGTCCCATCCCCATCCATGCGCAGAGCCTGCCACGAGCGAGCCGGGCCGTCCTCGGCATCGCCCCCCGAGGTCGTGAGCGAACGGGGGGCTGGTGTGAAATCATCTCCAGATGGAGGGGCTGGCGGTTCGGGTTCTTGGCGTTCTCGAGGTTCGCCTCGACGGCCGCGTCGTCGAGGTTCCCGGGAGCCTGTCGAAGCGCCTGCTGGGGTCGTTCAGCGTCCTCCCGAGCCAAGCTGGCTCCAACGACGACCTGATCGAGATGCTGTGGGGCAACCGACCGCCAGCCCAACCCATCCAAGCGCTTCGCCAGCACCTGAGCGTGCTCCGCTCGCTCCTCGCGTCGGCCGCTCGGCCCGGAGACGGCGATCTCGTGGATCGTGATGGCGCGGTGTACCGGCTGCACATCGATCACCTCGATGTGACCCACTTCCAGGCGGCCGTCGTCCGAGGCGACGCCGCCGGCAACCGAGAGGATTGGATCGCCGCTGCGCACGCCTACGGGGCAGCCCTCGGCTGCTGGCGGGGCGACGCGCTCCTGGGCGTGACGGGCACCCCACGCCTCGACGCGATCGCCACGCAGCTGAACTCCCGCAGGATCGACGTGGTCGAGGCCTGGGCCGATGCCGTCCTGCACGAGAGCGAAGGCGGCGAGCTCATCTCGACGCTGGAGGGCCACCTGGCGGAGCACCCCTTGCGAGAGCGGCTGCGCGGCCAGCTGATGCTCGCCCTGTACCGCTCGGGGCGCCAGGCCGACGCGCTGGAGTGCTACCAGGAAGGGCGGGCCGTCCTCGCCGATGCGCTCGGCCTCGCCCCCTCCCCCGAGCTCCGCGACCTGGAGACCGCGATCCTTCGCCAGGAGCCCTGGCTCGCGCCGAAGCGACGCGCCGCACGGGCGCACCGACGCACGATGCGCTCCACGACCCTGCCGGCGACGGTGCAGCTACCCGACGGCCAACTGCTCGCGCTCGACCAGACGGAGACCGTGCTGGGGCGGGACGCCGCTGCGGACGTGCGCCTCGTCGACGATCGGGTGAGCCGGCTGCACGCGCGCATCCGCAGCGATGGCACCGGGTTCGTGGTCGAGGACCTCGGATCGACCAACGGCGTCGCGGTCAACGGTGTGCCGGTCGATGAGCATCCGCTCGCGGACGGCGACCTCATCTCGCTCGGTGGCGTCGACCTCCGGTTCCGCGCCTCATGACCGGCAACGACCATCCCATCGTCGAGGTCCGCCACGCCGGGGCCGAACCGGTGCTCGTCGTGGTCGACCGAGCGCTCGAGGTCGGGCGCGAGTGCGATGGCGTGCTCGTCGACGACGAGGTCGCCAGCCGACGCCACCTCCGCATCGACCCGACCGCCGGGGGCTGCGAGGTGACCGACCTCGACAGCTTGAACGGCACCACCCGCAACGGTCGACCGATGCGCGGCACCGAGCCGCTCCTGCACGGCGACGAGATCGCCTTCGGAGCCACCACCCTGCGCTTGTCGCCGCTGCGAGCCGGCACGGCACGGCGAGCCTCCGAGACCCGAGTGATCGGGAGCTCGCCCGAAGGTGCACCGCACCGTCCTGGCGGCGACCGCTCGACCGTCCTCGGCACCGCCACCGGCGGTGCCGAGCCGGGAGACACGACTCCGGCCCGTCGCTCACCACCGTCGGCGCTGGCCGACCGAGCCTCCCCGGAGCCTGGCGGATCGACCGGGCCTGCACCCGTCCAGGCGGCGAGGATCGGCGACGACGACGGGCTCCGAGCCACGGCCATCGGGGCGGTCGCCAACCTGGTCACCACCGACATCCAGGCCGGGCACGGGGTCGACCGGCTGGCGCCGAGCTCCTCCGGCACCCTGACCTTCCTCTTCAGCGACATCGAATCGTCGACGGAGGCCGCGCAGCGCCTCGGGGACCGCGCCTGGTACCAGCTGCTGCGAGCGCACAACGAGCTCATCGACCGCCAGGTGCGCCGGGCGGGGGGCACCGTGGTCAAGGCGCTCGGCGATGGCCACCTGTGCACGTTCAGCGCGGCGCGAGGAGCGATCGCCTGCGCGACCGCGATCCAGCGAGCGCTGCTCGATCCTCAGTTCGACGAGGTGTCGGTCCGGATGGGCCTCCACACCGGCGAAGCGATCGAGGAGGCCGGCGACGTCTTCGGGCTCCACGTGAACGTCGCTGCACGGGTGGCGTCGCGAGCTGCAGGTGGCCAGATCATCGTGTCGTCGTTGACCAGGGCGATCGCGGAGACGTCGGGAGACCTCGAGTTCGGCGACCCGGTGACCGTCGAGCTCAAGGGCCTGAGCGGCACCTACGACCTCAGTGAGCTCCGCTGGTCGTCGGGCGCCTGAGCGGTCTCGCTCGGCGACGTCGACGCTGGCGCCGCACACGCCCCACGCTGAGCGCGAACACCCCTGCCGCCACGAAGCCGACGCTCGCGAGCACGACCGGCGCCACCAGCCCGCTCGAGGTCGGCTGCCCGGCACCGAACGACCAGGCGCACGCCACCGCGGCCACGCCACCGACCGCGACGCTGACCGCCAGCGAGACGAACGCCCCCAACCGGCGACGCCCGCGCCGCAGCGGCGACGATGCGGCCCAGCCGTAGGCGACGGCCGCAACGGCCAACAGGATCGACGCCAGGCCGCCCGCCGTCAGGATCGGGGAGCCCGCTGGATCCACCGAGAACGTGCGGGTCTCGACCTCCCGACCCGTTCCGTCGGTCAGCAGGAGCTCCGCGGTCAACGGGCCGCTCGCGAACAGCCGCGCCGAGGTGGCGGACAGCTCGGTGGCCGCGCCGCCGTCCGTCGAGGTCAAGACGGCCGTGTTGGACGATCCGAACGGCACCGGTCCCACCGAGAACCGCAGCTGCGCGCCCGATGCTCCCGCAGGGGGGTTCGCCACCTGGAGGGGGATCGGCTCGCTGAGGTCCACCGCCACCGGCTCCTCGCCGACGACCTCGCCGGCCACGGTGATGCCCACCGGCGATGGATCGAGCGCCGGGCTCGTCGGAGCCGCCACCGCGAGCAGCCCCGCGACCGCGAGCGCGACCGAGGCACCGACCAGCGCGAGCCAGGACACCTTCGGCGACGAGACGGCCGACGACAGCGGCACGACGTCGGCCGGCTTGAGCTGGCTCAGGTCCGGACCATCGGACCGCTCCGCAACACGTGTCGGCCGACGCGGCGGCACCTGGTTCGGCGGCGCCGAGCGAGCCATGGTCTCGGGCGCTGGAGGCTTCGCGGCACCGTCTGGGACGCGGGTCTCCCGGGCGCGCCGGCCGGCGAGCGGCGCGGCAGCCCCCGGCGACGCGGGCGACGCGGGCGATGCAGGCGCTGCCGCCTCGGGAGGAGCATCGGTGGCAGCCGACGGACCGACCACGGCCTGGGCCAGCGCTCCTCCCACGAGCAGCCGCACGTCGGAGCCATCCAGCCAGGTCGGTCCCCATGCGGCGGTGGCCGCCGACGCCACCGCGACGCCGAACGCCTCCGCCGTCGCCGGGCGATCCTCGGGCCGACGCGCCAGGGCGGCCATGACCGCCGCGGCCAGCTCGACCGGCACGTGCGGCGCCACCTCGTCGAGCGGGCGAGGTGCCACCTCGAGGCGGCGCCGGAGCAGGTCCATGGCGTCGCCGGACTCGTCGAACGGGAGCGAGCCGCTGAGCAGCTCGTAGAGGACGGTCGCCAGCGCGTAGACGTCGGCACGGGGCGTGACCGCCGAGCCGTCCGCCTGCTCGGGCGCCATGTAGGCAGGAGTCCCGATCACCTCGCCGCTCACGGTGGCGAGCGCACCGTCGCCGAGCATCGCGGCGATCCCGAAGTCGGTCACCTTGAGGGTCTTGTCGGCACCGAACATGAGGTTCTCGGGCTTGACGTCGCGGTGGATGACCTGGCGCTCGTGCGCGTGCTGCAGGCCCGCGCACGCCGCGAGCACCACCGCGACCGCCACCGGCATCGACACGCCCTCGCCGCAGAACCGGTCCCAGAGGGTCCCGCCCGGCAGCGCCTCCATGACCAGCAGGCACAGCCCGTCGCGCTCCACGTAGTCGTACACCGGGACCACGTGGGGGTGGCTCAGCGACGCCAACACGCGAGCCTCGGCCCCGAACCGGCGCCGCACGTCGGCGTCTGCCGCGAAGCCGTCCGGCAGGCCCTTGATCGCCACCGCCCGCTCGAGGTCGCGGTGGCGAGCCCCGAGCACCTCGCCCATCGCGCCGCGCCCGAGCGGTTCCGCGAGCTCGTAGCTCGGCAGCGCCTCGGCGATCGCCGACCTATCCATGCCGCGGCACCTCCCTGGACCGGCTCACTTCGGCTTGGCCCGACGGATCGCGACGACGGTGGCGAGCACGAACGCGGCGGTGAGGCCCACGAGCGCGCCGACGCTGGTGAACCACGCCCGCTTCGTGTGGGCGATCTCCGGTGCCGCAGGGGCCAGCGCTTCGATGTCGGCGATCGTGTGGATCGACGACACCTGCTCGGTGGTGAGGTCGGGCACCTCGCCGTAGGCACGGTTCGCGACGGCGAGGCGCTCGACGTCCGCCGACGCCGCCATGGCGGTGTACCCCCAGCGCGCGGTGGAGAGGTACCGGGCCTGTTGGATCACCGGAACCTTGGGCGCGGACGGCATGACCTCGCCGGAGGTGACGATCAGGTGGAACCCGAGCACGGCCGGCAGCACCAGCGCGACCCGGTCCGGGGAGGCCACGACCGCGGAGACGAACAACCCGAGCGCCATCGCGCCGATGGCGACGAGGGCGCCCACCACCATCAGCTCGAGTCGCCCCGAGCCGAGCACCAAGCCCGCGTCGGGGCCCTCCTGGCGAAGCGTGGCGATCCCGACGATGACGACCGCCTGCACCACGGCGAGCCCACCGAGGATGGTCAGCTTCGACAGCACGTAGGCAGACGCGGACAGGCCGACCGTTCGCTCGCGCCGAAGGATCTCGCGCTCCTTGACGATCTCTCGGATCGACGTGCTGGTGGCGACCTGGGTGATGCCGATGGCGACCACGAACAGCACCAGCGGCGCCTGCGAGAAGAGCAGGACGTCGGCACCGCTCGGGGAGGCGAGCTGGCCCGGGGGCAGTCGCAGCAGCAGGATCAACCCGAGGATCGGCGCGGTGACGGCGATGATGGTCAACGTCCGCCGATCCGCCATGACGATCCGCGCGTAGCGGCTGGTCAGCGTCGTGTACTGGCGCAGCCACCCACCGGAGGAGCGGGCCGCGACGGCGACCGACGCCTGGGTCCCCTCGGCGCCGTCGAACGCGGCGAGGGGACGGTGCACGTAGCGCTCGTGCGCTTCGGAGCGCTCGTATCGCTCCTTCCACACGTCCGGGTCGAGCACCGCCTCGGTCCCTCCGGCCGCCGCGTGGTCCCGTGCGCCGCGCGTGTCGAGGACCTGGAAGATCTCCTGATAGGTCGCCATGCCGAAGTACTCGGCGGTCTCCTCGGGCGGCCCGAACCACGCCGTCTTGCCTCCGGGCGCCAGGCAGAGGATCCGGTCGCAGAGGTGCAGGCTCTCGACGCTGTGGGTCACGAGGACCACGGTGCGTCCGGTGTCCGCGAGCCGGCGCAGCGCGAGCATCACGCTGCGCTCGTAGCCCGGGTCGAGGCCCGAGGTCGGTTCGTCGAGGAAGATGAGCGACGGCTTGGTGAGCAGCTCGAGCGCGATCGAGACGCGCTTGCGCTGGCCTCCCGACAGCGAACCGACCCGCACCGAGGCTCGGTGGGAGAGCCCGAGCTCGTCCATGACCTCGCTGACGCGCTGCTCGCGCTCAGCGGCGCTGACATCGGGCGGGAAGCGCAGGCGAGCCGCGTAGCTGATCGACTGCTCGACCGTCAGCTCGGGCTGCACCAGGTCGTCCTGGGGGACGTAGCCGATGCGACGGGACAGCGCGTCGAAGCTCGAGTACAGGTCCTGGCCACCGCACAGCACCCGCCCGCCCGAGGCGGGACGCAAGCCCGTCAAGGCGCCGAGGAGGGTGGACTTCCCCGCTCCAGAGGGGCCGAGCACGGCCATCATCGAGGACTCCTCGAGGGAGAAGGTCACGTCGTCCAGCAGCACCGCGCCGTCGTCGGTCACCACCCTCACGCCGATCGCCGCCAACGGAAGGTGGTCGTTCGCCGAGTGCTCCTCGAGTCCCCCCGGCCCGAGGCGCAGCAGCCGCGAGCCGATCGAGACGATCTGCCCGTCGGCCAGCTCGACCGGCGCCGTGATCCGTTGACCGGACACGTAGGTGCCGTTGTGGCTGTCGAGGTCGCGGACCACCGGCCGTCGCCCAGGAGCGATCTCGATGGCCGCGTGGTGGCGCGATGCCTCGAGGTCGTGGATGACGACGTCGTTGTCGTCGGCTCGCCCGATGCGGATCGTGCCGGCCCGAACGGGGTGCAACCGCAACGGGGCGCCGAGCTCCTCCCCATCTGGTTGCGGCGCGACCGCGCGCTCCTCCTCCGACCAGGGCCGGACCATCGTCTCGCGGTGGCGCAACCCACCCGGTGCGGTCAGGTCACCCGACGACGACGGACGAAGGGACCGCGGGTCGAGGTGCAGGACGGCGCCGTCGAGCCCCCCGAGCCGAACCTCGACGGCCCCGTCGACGATGCGGCGCGACACGCGCATGCCGTCGACGAACGTGCCGTTCGCGCTCCCGAGGTCCTCCAGGATCCACTCGCCATCGAGGTGGCGGACCTGCACGTGGCGCCGAGAGACGCGGTCGTCTTCGACGACGAGGGCGGAGTCGGGATGCCGCCCGATCACGGCGACGGACCCCGCCTCGACCTCGAAGGAGCGGTCGCCGGCCTTCACCTGGAGCACCTGGGTCATCGGGGCCTCCTTCCTGCCGCGGTGGCAGACCAGTACGATCGAACAGGGTGAGGCGGGCGAACCAGCCGGATCGGCACAGCAGCGAGCGGGGCGGGCTGTCGGCAGCGGTCTGCCGCACGGTCGTGCTCGCGGCCTTCGCGCTGGCGGTCGGGGGCTGCGGCGCATCGGGGAGCGCCAAGGCCGTCGATCCGACCCCCGCGCCGAGCACGATGCTCGCGCTGGGCGACTCCTACTCGTCCGGCGAGGGCACGAAGGAGTCCGACGGCGAGTGCGGTCGGAGTCCGACCGCCTACCCCGAGCTCGTCGCAACCACCGCCGACCTCGAGCTGGTGAACGAGACGTGCACCGGAGCGAAGGTCGATGATGTCGCCGCCCAGGTGGGAGCCGCGGGGGACACGCGGTTCGACGTGATCACGATCTCGATCGGCGGCAACGACGCCGGCTTCGCCGCCCTGCTGGCGGACTGCGTCGGCCTCGACGACGCGCTCGCCATCGCCACGGGGAGCGACGCGCTCTCCACGCTCTCGCTGCGCTCGTGCGACGTCACCCCCGACGAGCTCGACGATCGCGCCCGGGCCCTCGACGAGCGCCTCTCCGCCCTGTACGCCACCATCGTCGACGACCACCTCGCGCCGCACGGTCAGCTCTTCGTGGTCGGCTACCCGCGGCTGTTCGCGGCGTCCGACCGGTGGGCCTCCGACGAGGGCGAGCGGTGCGACGGCGTCACGCGCGCCGATGCCGACGCGCTCGGCAACGGCGTCGCTCAGCTCGATGCCGTCATCGAGGCACGGGTCGACGATCAAGCCGCCGCGACCTTCATCGACGCCGCTGCCACCTTCGAGGGTCACGAGCGATGCACCGAGGACCCCTGGCTCCAGGGGTTCACGGTCCGCCCGCGGCTTCGAAGCTCGTTCCACCCGAACGAGGCGGGGCATGCCGCGGTGGCCGAGGCGATCACATCCCAGATCCGGTCCTGACCCGTTCACCCGTCCGCGGATCCCGAACCCACGAGCTCGCCCTCCTGGGCCTCGAGCACCTCCGGCTCGATGTCATCGTCTTCATCCTCGTCGTCGATGGCGAGTGCTCCCGGCGACACGAGCCCGAGGGCCGCACCAGCCACGGTCGGAAGCAGCGTCAGCGGGATCCACACCGTGCCCGATGGCGCGACGACCCGGAACACGGCGAGACCGACGACGAGGGTCAGCCCGACGCCCAAGCCCACGAACGCGAACCGCACCGCCCGCCGCACCCGGTTCGGGCCGAGGGTGCGACGGTGGACGGCGACCACGATCCCGACGATGCCGGCCGCCGTGGCCACCATGGTGAAGATGCCGAACAGACCGAGCGCGGATGTCGCCGAGCCACGGACGTCGATCACGAACCGCTGCTCGCCGACCACCTCCCGGTTGTCGTCGTAGACGGAGAAGCCCCCGGGGAGCAGGCCCGTGGCCTGCTTCTCCAGGTCGATGAACTCGACCGGGATCTCGATCTCCTTGGTCGCCCCGGCTGGCAGGTCGACGTCGATCACGGCGTCGTACGCGACGAAGGTCAGGTCGAAGGCCTCGCCGAACAGTCGAGCCCGTCGGATGGTCAGGTCTCGATCGGACGTGTTCGTGACGGTCAGCACGACCTCGGTCGTCTCCATCGGCCAGAGCTTCACCGGATCGTTGCTCCCAGCCCCCTCCACGGCACGCCCGTCCACCGTGGCGACGACCGCGACCGGCTGGTCCGCGGCGTGCGCCGGTGACGGGATCGCACCGATGGCCACGAACACGAGCGCGAACGTCGCCCACCTCAGCTTCTTCATGACGGGTCCTCCTGGTGGTCACGAGGTTGCGGGGTGGTCGTCGGTCGACGCTCCGCGAGGATCGGACGACCCCCGAGGAGGAGCACGACGACCAGCGCGACGATCACCGACACCAGCGCGAACGGCTGGGTCGACTGGGTGACGCCCACGTCGGCGATCACCCGCTCGACCGCGGCCGGCGGATCCGGCGCGGCGGCGGACGTCGGCTCGGGAGGTGCGAGGGCGATCTCCTCGGGTCCACCGGGCGCCACCGTGGTCGTGGGAGGCGGGAGGGGCACCAGCGCCGCCGCTGTCGTCGTCGACCCGTCCACCGAAGTCGTGGTGGTCGAGGCCGTGGGGTCATCGGCCGGGACTTCGGGCTCCTCGACCGATGGCGGAACGATGGCGTTGGGGGCCGCCGGAAGGGTGGTGGTCGTGATCGGCACCGCGGGCGGCGCGGTCGTCGGCGCAGATGGGGCGACCGTGGTCGTGGTGGTCGGCGAGACCGTGGTCGTGGTCGTCGGTGCCACCGTGGTCGTGGTGGTCGGCGAGACCGTGGTCGTGGTCGCAGGTGCCGCTGTGGTCGTGGTGGTCGGCGAGACCGTGGTCGTGGTGATCGGCGCCCCGACCACGATCGTGTCCGACGCGTCGCCGAGGTAGTAGGCCGCCCAGTACCCGGGGTCCACTCCCTCCCACCGGAAGCCATAGGCGCGGAGGTCGACCTCGGCATCGGTGACGAAGTCGAGGCCCCAGCGGACCGTGCACCGGTAGGAGGCCGTGGGCACGCCCGCCTCGAGGACCAGGTCGGTCGCCGGGATCCGGCGATAGCAGCCGGGCGCCGAGATCGACCAGACCTCGTAGTGGTCGAACGCGAGCGCGGCGGGCGCGTCGTGGCTGAGTTGGCGCAGGGTCACCTCGACGGTCGCGTCATCCCCGGGATCGACCGACTGGTCGACCAGCTCGGCGGTGACCTCGTAGCGGTCCGCGGGGACGAGGTACCCGTAGGACGCGACAGTGGTGGCGACCGCCCGATCGCCGGCCGCCGACGTGGCCACCGAGTCGCTCACCACCCCGGACGCGCGTGCGGAGACAAACCCCTGACGCTGGTCCATCGCGGCGGTGCAGGTGAACGTCACGGTCGCACCCGGTCCAGACGGATCCAACGCCCCCACCTCGCGAGCGCAGTCCTCGATGTCGCTCATCGTCGAGCTCGTGGTGAGGCGCCACGGGAGATCCACGAGCGACACCGACACGCCCTCGATCCGGTCGGGACCCTGGTTCTCGACCGTCACCCGGAACGACGGGGCGACGTCGGCGGGAACCGGGTCGACGAGGGGCTCCACCTGGAGGCGCAGCCCCTCGGCCCCCACCACCTCGATGTCGACCGCATCGGCGAGGAGGAACGATCTCGGCGCATCGCCGTAGGGATCCACGTCGAGCACCAGCTGGAAGTCGCTGCGGAACGACCCGTCGAAGTCAGGGTCGACCTCGGATGCCGTGAACGCCTTCGACATGCAGCGATAGCGGACCTGGCCACCATCGGGTCGACCGATGCCGGAGGGCGAGCCCAGGGGCCACCCGGAGCACGACGGAGCATCCGGCGCCCACACCTCGCCGCTCCAATAGACGTTCGGGAACGACGCCGGGAACGTGATCGTCACGTCGTAGAAGGCGTCTTCGCCCACACCGACCACCGGGTGGACCGCTTCGACTTCGAACGTCACGCCAGCCGTGGGAGACGACGGCGCCTCTGTGACCAGCAGGGACACGTAGACCTCCGTCGCGTACACCCACTCGGAGGTGCCACCACGGGAGATCGAGCCGCTGGCGCCGATCGAGTCCCACGCGTCCGAGGTGAGCGGCCCCTGCGACGTGCACTGCACCACCTGGGATGCGCCAGGGTCGAGCACGTAGCTGGTGTCATCGCAATCGGTCCCACGTAGGTTCCGCACCGAGACCGACTCGATCGCCTCGGTGCCGTCGTTGCGCACGGTGACGGAGAACTGCGCGATCTCACCCGAAGGAACGAGTTGACGCCGCGGCGTCACCTCGACGGCGAGCGGTCGCGGGCGGACGCGAACCGGCGCGGTGGCGTCGCCCCAGACCTGCCGCTCGTTGCAGGTCACGCACGGCGACCAGAACCCCTTGACCCAGGCGGACACCGCTCGAGACCGCTCCACCGGACGGGTCTCGCACGTCGCTCGCACCTCGCCACCCGGTTGGAGCAGCTCCCCGATGTCGCAAGAGTTCCAACCGTCCATCGAGACCTGCTCGACCCTGATCGGCACCTGCTCGGGGTTCCGAACGATCACCTCGGCGTCGAGCGTGGCGCCCTCGTCGACGATCAGGTCGGTCGAGGCGAAGGCGACGTCGAGCGAGGTGGGGGCGTCGGCGATGTCGAACGGGCGGGAGAAGAAGGTGTCGTGGCTCACCAGGCCGTCGACGCCCGGCGAGGTCGACGTCGCGGTGACCACCAGCGATGCGTCGTCGAGGAACCGATCGTCCCAGGGCACCTCGCACTCCACGACCCGCCGACCTTCCGCGCCGGGAGCGATCGTCGCGAAGTCTCGGTCGCACTGCGGCTGGCCCGCCACCTCGATCGACACCGACGAGACCGGAGCGTCGGCACGGTTGCTCACGAAGTACCGGAAGGGGAACCCCTCGCCGGCCGGAGCATGGCGAAACCCGTTCACCGGCTCCTCTTCGACAAGGATCGGTGGGTCTTCGACGGTGATGCTCCACACCGATTCGAAGATCCACGGGTAGTACACCACCGGGCTGCACCCCTCGCACGGCACGTAGTCGGCCGTGAGCAAGCCGCTGAGCCCGCTCTTGTAGCTGGTGAGGTGGGGGAAGGTGCAGGTGACCGTTCGCGCCTCGCCCACCGCGAGCGGACCGGCGAGGGACCCGGTCACGATGGCGTCGTCGCCGCATCCATCGGTCACCTCCCAGTAGCCGTACTCACCGCGCTGGCCGGGGCGGACGTCGAGGGCGACGT
Source organism: Acidimicrobiia bacterium (assembly GCA_039812605.1). Classification (GTDB taxonomy): domain Bacteria; phylum Actinomycetota; class Acidimicrobiia; order Acidimicrobiales; family Iamiaceae; genus Aquihabitans. The sequence continues at coordinate 23,539 of JBDIAX010000045.1, forward strand.
CGCCGTCGTTTCGGATCGTCACGTCGACCTGCGCGGTCGCGCCGTAGGGAACCTCCTGCGAAGGCGGATCGGCGGTCACCGCCAGGCTCGGCGTCACCTCAGCGGTGTCGACATCATCGATCGAGGCCGCGCCTTCTCCCGCCGTCGGATCGCCACCAGGCTCGCCGGGCGACGATGCGCCTCCCGACGGCGAGGTCGCGGCTGCCTCCGCCCGCGCCCAGACGGTGATCGGCGCCGAGCGAACCACGTGGTCGTCCACCGGCACCCACGCTTCGACCTCGAGCTCCGTGTCGCTCTCCAGCACCGGACCGACGCAGGTGGCCTGCGCCGACGCGCCGGGCTCGATCGGCGCGACGGCGACGTCGCACCACGGCGCTCCATCGTCGACGCGAACCGAGACCACGGGAGCCGCCGCGACCCCGCTGCCGGTGTTGGCCACCGCGACCGACAGCTCGGGGCGTGCACCCGCGTCGACCATGACGTCTCCGCCGGGGACCTGAACCTCGAGAGCCGGAAGCGGGGCAGGAACCTCGACCTCGTGATGGACGGGCGGAGCCGCCACCCGCGTGCCATCGGCATCGGTCGCCGAGGCCACGATCTCGACGACCGCACGCCCGGCGGCCGCACCATCGATCGTGCAGGTGACGGCGACGCTCGCCTCCGATTCGACGGTGGGAGCATCGCTCGTGCAGCCGTGGCGGGAGCCGTCGACGATGGCGGTGACCTCGAGCGAACCGACTGCCACCGGCCCGTCGTTCCGCACCGAAGCGGCCACCACGATGCCCGATCCGTCCGAGGCGGCGCTCGTCACCGTGATGGCCAGCCCCGCACCTCCCTCTGCACCCGATCCGCCCGCCAGGGTGAGCGAGCCCATGCACACCGCGAGCGCGGCGATGACCATCGGCACACGCACCCGTACCCGACCCCGCATGTCGTTCGCCCTCCCGCTAGCGAGCGCAACCCTCCGAGGGCAGGATCGCGCACCGGGATCAGGTTCACATCAGCCCGAGATCAGGTCGTGCACGGCGACCCGGGCCCGGGCCGTCGGGTAAGGTGCGGCTCCCCGCGGGTGTAGTTCAATGGCAGAACATCAGCTTCCCAAGCTGAGAACGCGGGTTCGATTCCCGTCACCCGCTCTCCGAGAAGGTCCAGGTCAGCCGGTGCTTTCGGCGCCTGGACCTTCGTCGCGAAACGGTCGAGATCGGCGGCGTGACCCTAACGTGACCCTACGGATCGGTCATCTCGCTCCGCCGCTGGCCGCAGCGTGATCCCGATCGCGGCGTTCGAGCGACAGTGGAGCGATGAGGTCATCGGGGATGCGACGATGAGCGCTGGTGGGGCAGCCGGCGACGAGCGGGACGATGTGACGCTCGTCGCGGCGGTCGCTGGCGGCGACGCCGCTGCGCTCCGGGTCCTCTACGACCGGCATGCGCCGTGGTTGGTCGCCCGGCTCCGGGCCCGCTGCTGGGACGATGCGCTGGTGGCCGATGCGGTGCAGGACACGTTCCTGGCGGTGTGGCGAGGCGCGGGGCGGTGGCGGGCTGACGGCGAAGTCGGTGCGTGGATCTGGGGGGTCGGCGTGCGCCAGCTCGTCACCCACCTGCGGCGGGCGGGTCGTCAGGCCCGACCGGCACCGTTCCCGTCGCACGGTGACGTGGCGAGCACGGAGGAGCGGGTGCTGGAGTCGATCGATCTCGGCGAGGCGGGGGCGGTGCTGGCGTCGCTCTCACCAGAGTTGATGGAGGTGGTGCAGGCGATGGTCTTCGACGGCCTGACGGCGAAGGAGACCGGGCGGATGCTCGGTGTCCCCGAGGGGACGGTGAAGGGCCGGATGCGCAAGGCCAAGACCGTCCTGCGCACAGAGCTGGCTCGCACGTCGTTGCAGATGGGAGATCTCCGATGAGCGCCTGGCACGTCGACGATGGGGTGGCTGCCGCCTATGGCGAGCGCCGGCTCGACCCCGTCCAGCGGGCATCGGTCGAAGCACATGCCGTCCGGTGCAAGGAGTGCCAGTCCCTCCTGGGGGCCGACGCGACCGGAACGACCGGCGGCCGGCGTTCGCCCCACCTCGACCTCGAACACCTGTGGGCCCGCGTCGAGGCCGCGGTCTCGACCCCTGACATCGGTCGCAGCGGGCGGGCGCTGCTCCGGCTCGGCGTGTCGATGTCGGACGTGGTGGTGACGCGCGTGGTCGCCGCGCAGAGCCGGCAGTGGACGATGGCCACCACGTTGGTGCTCGCCGTCACTGCGGTGGCGGCGGTGCTCGGTCCCGTCGACTCGGCCCACGCTGCCTTCCTGGTCGTGGCGCCGCTGCTGCCTGCGCTCGGTGTCGCCGCCACCTACCGGCTCGTGCCCCACGGGATCGACCTGCTCGAGCGGGCGGCGCCGTTCTCCCCGGCTCGGATGCTGCTGTGGCGCACCGCGTACGTCGTGGTGACCGCGGTGCCGGTCGCCGTCGCGGTGGGGGCGGTGGTCCTTCACCATCCCGGGGCGGCGGCGAGCTGGCTGCTCCCGGCCCTGGCCTGCACGTTGTGCGTCGCAGCCGCCGCGACCTGGCACGACCCGGTCCGGCCCGCCGCAGTCGTCGCCGTGGGATGGACCGGTGTAGTCGTCGCCTGGCAGGTGCGCGACACGCCGTGGGCGATCACGACCGCATCGACCCAGCTCGTCGCGCTCGCCGTCTCGGTCGGCGCCGCGCTGCTTCTCCACCGTCGCCTCACGGGCGACCCGGCCACGACCGCCCTCGGCGGAACCTGAAGGAGGGACCCGTGCCCACCACCGTCCGCGTCTCACACGTGACCCGTCGCTACGGCCCGGTCGTGGTGCTCGACGACGTCAGCTTCGACCTGGCCCCGGGCATCACCGCGCTGTTGGGCCCCAACGGCGCGGGCAAGACGACGCTGCTCGGGCTGCTGAGCACCGCATCCCGGGCCGACGCCGGCGAGATCACGGTGCTCGGCCGTCGGACTGACGGACCGCTGGCGGAGCGCACCGAGATCCGTCGCCGGCTCGGCTTCCTGCCCCAGGAGGTCCGGTTCCCAGCCGGGATGACGGCGTTCGGGTTCCTCGACTACATCGCCGTGCTCAAGGAGTGGGACGACACCGCTTCCCGCCACGCCGAGGTGCGACGGGTCCTAGGCGTCGTCGGGCTCGACGACCGACCGACGATCAAGGTGCGGAAGCTGTCGGGCGGTCAACGGCGGCGGCTGGCCTTCGCCCAGTCGCTGATCGGCGACCCGGACCTGCTGATCCTCGACGAGCCGACCACCGGCCTCGACCCCGAGCAGCGGGCGACGTTCCGGGCGACCCTGTCGGAACGGGCCCGCCACGGCACCGTGCTGCTGGCCACCCACCAGACCGAGGACGTGGCCGCCGTGTGCGACCGCGTGATCGTCCTCGTCGGCGGGCGCGTCGCCCACGACGGCGACGTCGCCGGTTTCGTCGCGTCGGCTCGAGACCGGGTGTGGCTCCATGACCGGCCAGTTGCCGACGCGGTGGCGAGCTGGCGCGACCCGGCTGGTGGCGTGCGCTCGGTCGGAGGCACGCCGCCGGCGGGAGCCCAGCCGGCACCGCCGACCGTCGAGGACGCCTACCTGCTCCTCGTCGGACCGCGGGCCGTGGAGGGTGCGGCATGACCGCAGCCGAATCCCTCCCGATCGCCACGACCGCCGACCCGGCCCGGCCGCCGTGGACGGATCTGGCCCGCATCGAGATCCGCCGCTACGTCGCTCGCCCGGCGTTCCTCGTCGGGTTGGCACTCACCTACGCCGCGCTCCTTCCGTACCTCGACGGCGACGAGCCGACCGACGAGCTGTCGATGATCGCCCCGGCCGCCCTGCTCGGGATGGTGGGCATCAGCGTGAGCGCCCACCGGGTGTGGGCGTCGGACCGCTGCGCGGAGGCGGCCGGGCCGACGCCGGTGGGGCAGGCCGCTCGGACGATCGGCCACCTGGTCGCCTGCCTCGTGCCCGGCCTGGCCGGCCTGGGCTTCGTCCTGGTCACGCTCGTGCGGGCGCAGTCGGTGCCGACTCCTCGTGGCGGGTACGCGGAGATGATGTCGGACGGGTGGGTGGCTGCGGTGTGGCTGGCCCTGGGCGCGGTGAGCTGCCTGGGCGGACCGGTCCTCGGTGTCGTCGTGGCCCGGAAGACCACGCGCGCCGCGGCACCCATCGTCACGACGGTCGGTCTCGTCCTGGCCGTGATCGTGTTCCAGGGTCTGTTCGAACCACTCCGCCGTGTCCGGGTCCTGCTTCCCTGGACCTACTGGGGCGGCCCGTTCGGCGTCGAGGGCGACCCGCAGCGCTCGATCGTGCTCAGCGGCTCACCGGGATGGTGGCTGGCCTACCTGCTCGTCCTGTGCGCCATCGGCGGACTCGTCGCCGTGCGGACCGACCTCGAGGGCCGGACTGCGCGGAGTCGGTCGGCCCTCCTCGTGCTGGTCGGGCTGGCCGCAGTCACCGTGGCGCTCGCCATGTTCACCGGGACGGCCGAGACGCTCGTCAGCCCGGTGCCCGGGGACGGGACCACCTGGGGCGGATGAACGCCGTGTCGGGGCAGCTCGGCGGGACGCTCCGCTACCTCGTCGGGGCAACCCACTGGTCGTTGCTAGCCGGGTCCGCCCTCATCATGGCCGGCGGCGTCACCCTCGTGGCGCGGTGGCCCGACGCCCTCTGGCCGTTGCACGGCACCGCCCTGGGTCTCCTGGTCGGAGTGGCCGCGGTCGCCGTCGACGAGCGCTGCTCCGCCGTGGTGGACGTCAGCCCCCGTCCGCTCTGGTGGCGGACCGCGGTCCGCTCGGTGGGCCCGCTCGCTCTCGTCGTCGTCTGGGCCACGGCCCACTGGGCCCTCCGAGCGCCCCTCCCCGACCGCCTCGATGTCCTCGTCCTGCAAGGTGCGGTCGCCGCTGGGCTGGGGTTCGGACTGGCCACGGCCGCCCGGGCGACGGGCCGCAGCGAACCAGGAGCGGTCATCGCCGCCACCGCGGTCCCGCTGGTCGCGGGCGCCGCGCTCGCCCGGCCTTTCGAGTCCGACCTGCCGCTGTTCCCGATCTGGCCCCACGAGGACTGGGACCGGGCCCTGCTCATCTGGACGGTGCTGGGAGCGACAGCCGCGCTCGCCGCCGCACGAGCTCTGTGGCGCGACGCCCGGCCGCGCCGGAACCCCGGCGTCACACGTCACGAAGGCCGGTGATCCCGGATCGGTGCTCGAAGCGACAGAGCACGCAAGGCCCGAACCCTTCGGGCCTCGTCCTGCACCTGGAGGAACCATGCCGACCACCGCCGTCCGCCGCATCACCCATGTGGCCCTGATCGCCACACTGTCCATCGGCGCGATCGCCGCGTGCAGCGACGACTCCGACGACGCGGCCGACACCGACTCGACGACCACGATCGCCGAGGCCACCACCACCGCCCCGGCCGACACCGACCTCGATGCATTCTGCGCTGCTGCTACCGAGCTCGTTGGCGTCACCCCGACCAGCGAGCAGCTCGCCGAGTACGCCGAACTCGCGCCGCAGGACATCACGGCGCCGGTCGAGACGTTCGTCGCTGCCTTCGAGTCTGCCGACGGCGATCTCGGTGCGGTCTTCGCCAATCCCGAGGCAGCCGCCGCTGCCGACGAGATCGCCGCGTTCGAGTCCGAGGAATGTGGCATCACCCAGCCCGGTCCACCCCCAGGTGCCCCCGGCACCGAGGGCTAGACGACCGAGCGCCACCTGAACGAACACAGCCGTCAGGGGGTGGGATCGCCCTGCGCTCGCTCAGCTCGAGCGTGGGGCGATCATCCCGTCGAGGGCATCGGCGATGGCTCGGTCGCGCTGGCGGGTGGCGTGTTGGTAGCGGAGGGCGGCTTGGTGGGTGGCGTGACCGAGGCGATACATGACCTCCTTGGTGCTGGCGCCCGTGCTCGCCGCGAGGGTGCCGGCGAGGTGACGGAGGTCGTGCAGGTGGATCTCGGGGATGCCTACCCCGGTGCGGGCCTTCTCCCAGGCGTCCTGCCAGACGTGCGGCGCTAGTGGGCCGCCCTTCTGGCCCGTGAACACGTAGCCGTCGTCGCCAGCCTGGGCGTACGCGTCGAGGTGATCGCGTAGGTCGCCTACGAGCACCGCCGGGATGGTGAGGACTCGTCGGCCGGCGTCGGACTTGGGTGATCCGACGAGGTGGTTGCCGTGTCGGTCGAGCTGGCGCTGGCGGACGATCGCGATCTCGCGGCGGTCGAGGTCGACGTCGCCGCGCCGCAGGCCGAGGATCTCACCTCGGCGGAGGCCGACGAAGGCGGCGAGGAGGGCGACGCAGCGCATCCGCTCGGGGAGTTGCTCGACGAGGTCGTGGACCTGGGCCACGGTGGGGATCGGGCGTTCGTCGGCTGGTTCGATGCCGGCGCCCTTGATGGTGCAGGGGTTCGCCGGGATCAGGTCGTCCTCCACCGCCGTCGTGAGGATCGAACGGAGGAGGCGGTAGCACTTGGCTGCGGTGCTGGCGCCGGGTCCGTCGGGTCCACGGAGGCCGGCGTTCCAGTCGCGGACCTGGGCGGTGGTGATCCGGGCCAGTCGGGTCGTTCCGAAGGTCGGGACGATGTGCAGTCGTAGCTGCATGAGGTAGAGGTCCTTGACCCGTGGCCGGAGCGCCTCGCCTCGCTTCGTGAGGCGGGTGTCGACCCAGCCCAACGCGTAGTCGCCGAGCGTCGGCGTGGTGACCGCCGACGGGGTGGCGGGCTTGCCGTCGGCCTGGTCGGTGACCGACCGGGCGTAGGCGGCTTCGGCGGCGCGCTTGGTGGCGCCTACTACCGTCAAGAAGTCCCGGCCCCCGAGCCGGTCACCCAATAACCCGAGTGGTCTGCCCCGGGTTCGGCGGAGTCGGGATTCTTGGATTCTTGGGGTGTTGTCCTCTAGGAGGACACCATGGGAAG
>JBDIAX010000046.1:0-29964 GCA_039812605.1 Acidimicrobiia bacterium
CGAGATGGTCGAGCCCGCCGATGCCGGGCGGCCCTCCGGTGGGGGGGCCTGGCTGGGCGCCACCGCCCGTGGCCGTTCCCGGTGGGTACGGCCCGGCCTCGTGGGGCCCTCCGCCGAACCCGGGACCGCCGACGGCGCCGCCCGGACCGCCGGTCGCTCCTGGCCCGCCGCCGGCGGCGCCGGGCTCCGACGCGCCACCCGGCTGGGTCCCACCGCCGCCTCCCCCCGCCCAACCTCCGTCGGGCCCGCTGCCGCCCGGGCCGATCTCGTGACCGATCAGCGCCACCGTGGCGCCGAGGGCAGCACCGACCTCCTCGAGCTCACCGCCGAGCTGGTCGCCATCTCGTCGGTGAGCCACGCCGAAGGTCCGATCGTCGACCACCTCGAGGCCGAGCTTCGTCCGCTGGCTCACCTCGAGGTGGAGCGGGTGGGCGACAACCTGGTGGCCCGCACCACCGGCTCGGCCGCCACCCGGGTGCTCCTCGCCGGGCACACCGACACGGTGCCCATCAACGGGAACGAGGTTCCCCGCATCGAGGGTGACGTGCTGTGGGGCGTGGGGTCCACCGACATGAAGGCGGGGTTGGCGGTGATGCTCGAGCTCGCCCGCACCGTCGAGCATCCGGCGGTGGAGGTCACCTATGTCTTCTACGCCGGCGAGGAGGTGGCGGCCGTGCACAACGGGCTCGGCCACCTGTTCCGGGATCGGCCCGACCTGCTCGCTGGCGACGTCGCGATCTTGGGCGAGCCCACCGACGCGATCATCGAGGCCGGCTGCCAGGGGACGCTGCGAGCGGAGGTCCACCTGGTGGGGGAGCGTGCGCACACGGCCCGGCCGTGGATGGGCCGCAACGCCATCCACCGCCTCGGCCGGGTGCTCGCCGCGCTGGAGGCGTGGCCGGAGCGCCGCCCGGTGATCGACGGGTGCGAGTTCCGCGAGGCGATGCAAGCGGTGGCGGTGGGCGGTGGGGTGGCGGGCAACGTGGTGCCCGATGCGGCGCACGTGACCATCAACCACCGGTTCGCGCCGGATCGGACCCCCGAGGAGGCGGCGGAAGCCGTCCGTGCGGTGGTCGCGCCGCACCTCGGCGAGGGCGACCGGTTCGAGGTGGTCGATCTGGCGCCGGCGGCCGCGCCGTCGCTCGGCCACCCGGTGCTGCGCTCGCTCATCGAGCGCAACGGCCTCGAGGTGCGCTCGAAGCTCGGCTGGACCGACGTGGCCCGCTTCGCCGAGCACGGGATCCCCGCGGCGAACTTCGGTCCCGGCGACGCGACCATCGCCCACACCGCGGATGAGCGGGTTGCCCGCCAGCCGATCGAACGGTGCTACGCGGCGTTGCGCGACCTGCTCCTCACCGGGCCTTGATCCGCCGGCCCCGGGCGGCCGGCGCGGATCGTCGGCGGCGCAGCGGTCCGCCCGACGAGACCCGCTGGTGGGTGCCCGCAGACCAGCGGGTGGCCGAGTCCGCGCTGCTGCACCGCCGCGACCTCGGTCGCGGCTGGATCCCCGTGCCGATGGTGAACAACGACGAGCGTGTGGACCCCTATGGCGACGACGACGCCTCGGCGGAGATGCGCGCGGCGCGCGACGCGCTGGTGCTCACCGCGCTGGACGAGGGGCAGGCCTGGCGTCGCCGTGACGACGGCGCCCTCGTGGTGCTGCGAGTGGAAGCGTTCGCGGGCGATGCGGCGGCGATCCGCGCTCGCTGGAGCGACCTCGCGGAGCCGTGCCTCGACGCGGTGTGGCGCCAACGCTGGCGGGAGCGCGAGCGCGAGCCCGGTTGGATCGAGGCCCGCTGGCGGACGCCGTCGGATCGTCCCGATCGACTTCGGCCCGCCAGCCCGGTCGAGGACCCGTGGGCGGGCGCGGTCGACTGGCTCAGCATCGAGGACCACACGGAGGCAGCCGAGGCCGAGGCAGTGACCGTGTACGACCACGTCACCATCTGGGCGGGCCGGTGGGCGGCGACCCTCGTCGGGCGCCACCGCCAAGGCGCGGACATCGACGGCGCGATCCAAGCGGCGGCGCTGGCGCTCGCCGGGCGACTGGCTACAGGCGCCGCATGACGGTGACGACCCGCCCGAAGAGCTGCACGTCGGCTGCGGGGAACACCATTGGCTCCAAGCGGGGGTTCGACGGCACCAGGGTCACCTGGTTCCCGGAGCGCTGGTAGGTCTTCACGGTGGCTTCCTCCCCGGGGATGCCGGCGACCACGATCTCCCCGTTGCGCGCTTCGGTCTGGGACCGAACGACGACGAGGTCCCCGTCGAGGATGCCCGCGTCGATCATGGAGTCGCCGCGGACCTTCAGCATGAACAGGTCGCCCTCGCCGGTGAGGTCGGCGGGCACGGGCACGACCTCTTCGACGTTCTCCTGGGCGAGCACATCGGTGCCGGCGGCGACCTCGCCGACGAGCGGGACGTGGCGCACCGGACGGCGCTCGACGGCGGCGCCCGACGACGGGTCGAAGCGGACCTCGATCGCTCGGGGCTTGGACGGGTCTCGCCGGAGGTAGCCGAGGCGCTGGAGGGTGGAGAGGTGGGAGTGGACCGTGGACGGCGAGCCCAGGCCGACGGTCTCGCCGATCTCGCGCACCGAGGGGGGGTAGCCGCGGTCGCGCATCGAGGCATCGATGCAATCGAGGATCTGGCGCTGGCGGGCGGTGAGCGAGTGCTCGGCCATCGTGCGGCTCCTTCGGTCGGTCCGCAGGGCGGATCGGGCGGTGGCGGACCTCGAGGTCCACCGGCTGGCGCCACCGTAGCATCGCGCACGTGTTCGGGCAAACACCTGTTCTGTTGGGGGCTTGACAGCGAACGCGCGTTCGTGCGTACAGTGGCGTTCGCCGAACGGGTGTTCGTGGAACGGGCGTTCGGGCGACGGAAGTGTCAGACCCCCTGGGGAGCATGAGGCCATGGCTGCGATCATCGAAACCCGCTCACACCACCGCCACCTCGGCGAGGCCGCCGGTCGCCCGGCCCTGCGCCTCGTGGCCAGCGACGGCCGTCGCACCGACGTGGTGCCGGTCGACCTGGGGATCCGCACGGTGCACCTGGTGGTCGCGGTGGCCGCGTTCGCGCTCCTGCTGGTGATCTCGCTCGCGATCGGCAACGGCACCTTCGCCGGCCTGTCTCCCGCGCCGTCTGCTCCGTCGGCCACCGCGGGCGCCATCGGTGGCCGCGAGTCCGCTGCCGCCGCCACCGTCGAGGTGCGGGCCGGCGATTCGCTGTGGACCATCGCCCGGCGCCTCCAGCCTTCGGGCGACATCCGCCCACTGGTCGATCGCCTGGTCGAGCTCAACGGTCCCGGTGCGCTCCAGGTCGGGCAGGTCGTGCAGGTGCCTGCCTGACATCGGCGTGGCGGGCGGTAGCGTCGTGAGGTGCGCTGTCCCGCCTGCGGTTCCCTCGATGACAAGGTGATCGATTCGCGCCAGTCCGAGGACGGCCAGTCGATCCGGCGGCGACGCGCCTGCCTCGACTGCCAGCGCCGGTTCACGACCTTCGAGCGGCTCGAGGAGCTTCCGCTCATGGTGGTGAAGCGGTCGGGAGACCGCGAGCCCTTCGACGCCGCGAAGGTGGTCGCCGGGCTGCGGTTGGCCACCAAGGGTCGTCCGGTGGAGCCCGAGGAGATGGGCCGCCTGGCCGCGGAGGTGGAGGACGCGCTGCGCCTCGCCGGAGCGGAGGTCACGAGCGAGGTCGTCGGTCGCACGGTGCTCGAGCGGCTCCGCGACCTCGATGTCGTGGCCGCGGTGCGCTTCGCTTCGGTGTACAAGGAGTTCGACGACCTCGCGGACTTCGAGCGGGAGCTCGACGAGCTCACCGCCGCGTCGAAGCTGACCAAGAGCACCGAGCCCAAGCGGCACTGACGGCTGGCGGTCCGTCGAGGCCCCAGGGTCAGCGCACCGATGCCGACAAGCGCGCCAGCAGCTCCTGCCACCACTCGGCGAACCGTTGCTGGGTCGCGTGGAGCGGAAACCCGTGCCGAGCGACGTGGTCGGAGGGGATCCGGTCCCAGCCGTGGTGCTCCACCACCACGCGCGTCTCGGCGCCGACCGCGGCGAACGTCACATGGAGTTCGGTCGACTGGCCAGGCTCGAAGCTGGCGTGGCGCCACGTGATCGCGAGGTGGTGCGGCGGATCCCAGATCAGTACCTCGCCGATCGTGAACGAGGTGCCGTCGTCGTAGCGCTCGAGAAGCTGGCCGCTCGGGCCCGGATCGAAGGCGAGCGTGCCGGCCCGTTCGGTGAACGCGAAGAGGCGGTTCGGCTGCCACCACGTTCCGATCTCGGTGGTGAACGCCTCGAAGGCTCGCTCCGGATCGGCGGGCACGCGGATCGCGACGAGGACGCGCGAGCCGTCGGTCACGTCGTGCCCAGGTGGTCGGCGAACGCTCGAAGCTGGTCGGCCCAGCCTCGTTCGGCCTGGTCGAGCCAGGATCGGAGGTCCGCCATCGGTGCGGAGCGAAGGGCGTAGATCCGCACGCGCGCGTCGAAGGGCGGGTGCTCTTCGGTCACGAGCTCGTGCTGGCGGAGGAGCCGGAGGTGCTTGCTCATCGTCGAGGGGGAGACGGCGAGCGCCTCGGCGAGCTCCCCGGCTCGGCGGGGTCGCTCGGCGAGCAGCTCCACCGCCCGGCGTCGAACCGGATCGGCCAGCGCCGCGAGCGTGGCGTCGACCGACGCGGGCTCGGTCACGGCCAGTCGGTGGCCGTGATCGGCTGGCCGAGCGCGGCCTCCGCCTCCTCGCGGCTGACGGTGCGCACCGTCTGTGCGAACACCCACCGGTGCCCCTCGAGGTCGAGCGCCTGGTAGGTGCGGTCGCCGTAGAACTGATCGCTCGGCTCGGCGACGACGCGGGCGCCCGCCGCTCGGGCCCGGTCGCAGTGGGCGTCGACGTCCTCGGCGAGGTGCACGTGCACGCTCTGGGTGTTGGCCCCGCCCACGTGCTCGGGGCTGCGCACCAGCTCGCTCCACTCCGCGCCGATCATGACCCGGCCGTGTCCGGCGCTGCTCATCTCGTAGTGGCACATCTCGGGGGCATCGGGTGGGCCGTCGATCGCCATCGTGACCTCGAAGCCGAACGCGCTCGCCAGCCAGTCGAGCGCGGCTTTGGGGTCTCGGTACGTGACGGCGGAGGTGAAGGTCGGTGCTTCCACGGCATGGTCCATTCGCTTGCGGATCTCAGAAACAGTGTCCAAAAATGGCAAGCGAATGTCAAGGCCGACCGCAGCGGCACTACGCGCCGCTGCGGTCGCCGTCGTCGCGGATGTAGCGCGCCAGGAGGTTGCCGTCGGATTCCCACAGGTGGGCCAGCCCGAGGCGTCGGGGATGCTCCTGGTCGCTCGACACCGCTCGGGGGGCCGTGCCGCCGACGAGCAGCGGCGCCACGGTGAGGTTGAGCTCGTCGATCAGGTCGTCGGCGAGCAGGTGGCCGTTGAGCGTCCCGCCGCCCTCGACGACGGCGCATCGCACGCCGATCGATCCCAGGTGCGCGCCCATGGCCGCGAGGTCGACGCTGGTGTCGCCGACCACCACCACCTCGGCCACCGGGCGGAGCACCGCGAGGCGATCCGCCGGCGCGGTCGCGGTCGTGTACACGAGCGGCGGCTCGGGCGCCTCGGTGAAGAAGCTGCTGGCCTCATCGAGGTGGAGCGAGCCGCTCACCACCGCGAGGCGCGGGTACGGCGCCTGGCCTCGCTCGACGCGCGCGGCGCGCACCGTCGCCGACGGCTTGGGCGGGCCGTAGCCCTCGGCGCGCACCGTCGCGCCGCCGGCGACGATCACGTCTCCCACGGCTCGGATCGCCCGGAACACCTGGCGGTCGGCGTCGCTGCCGAGGGCACCGGAGCGGCCGGCGATCGAGATGGCGCCATCGGTGGAGCTGACCATGTTGAGCGCCATCCACGGCCGATCGGGGTGCGGAGGGCGATCGGCGTGGGCGTGGGCGACGAAGGGGTCGACCTCGGCGAGAGGCACCGGTAGGAGCTGACGCACCCGGGCACGGTACCGCCGCTCCTGGCACGATGGGCCGATGAGCGACGAGCGCACCGCCTTCCGCACCTGCCCGCTGTGCGAGGCGGGGTGCGGCTTGGAGATCGCCGTGAAGGGCGATCGCGTCGGGCGGATCCGGGGAGACCAGGCCGACGTCTTCAGCCACGGCTACCTCTGCCCCAAGGGGTCCACCCTGCGGCAGCTCCACGAGGACCCCGACCGCCTCCGCCAGCCGCTCGTGCGCCGTGACGGCGGGCTCGTCGCGGTCTCGTGGCCCGAAGCGTTCGCGGAGATCGAGCGACGCTTCGCCGAGTTCACGCAGCGGCACGGTCGTGAGGCGCTCGGCGTGTACGTCGGCAACCCGAACGCCCACAACCTGTCCGCGCTCCTCTACCTCAAGCCGCTCCTGAAGAGCCTCGGCACCCGCAACGTCTTCTCGGCGAGCACGGTCGACCAGCGCCCGAAGGAGCTGTCATCGGCCTGGCTGTTCGGCGGCGGCCTCACCATCCCCGTGCCCGACATCGATCGCACCGACCTCCTGGTGATCCTGGGCGCCAACCCCTATGCCTCCAACGGCAGCCTCGCCACGGCCCCCGACTGGCCGGGCCGGATCGAGGCGATGCGGGCCCGTGGCGGCACGCTCGTCGTGGTCGACCCTCGCCGCAGCCGGACCGCCGAGGAGGCCGACCTCCACCTCGCGGTCCGTCCGGGGACCGACGCGCTGCTGCTCGCGGCGATCGTGACCTCTCTGGCGGCGAACGGCCAGATCGACACCGGCGCCGCGGGGGAGTGGATCGACGGGGTCGACGCGGTCGTCGCCGCGCTCTCGCCGTTCACCCCCGAGGCGGTGGCGCCGGCGGTCGGCGTGGACGCCGCCGAGATCGAGTCGCTCGCCTCGATGCTGGCGTCGGCGCCGAGCGCAGCCGTCTACGGCCGCATCGGCACCACCACGGCGGAGTTCGGCACCCTCGCGTCCTGGCTCGTGGACGTGGTCAACGCCCTCACCGGCAACCTCGACCGCCCCGGCGGCGCGATGTTCGCCAAGGCGGCTGCCGGAGCGTCCAACACCCGGGGCGCGGCCCGGTTCGGCCGGGAGCTGCGCGTCGGTCGCCACCGCAGCCGCGTCCGGGGCATCCCCGAGGCCATGGGCGAGCTCCCCGCGGCGTGCATGGCCGAGGAGATCGACACCCCGGGCGATGGCCAGATCCGCGCCATGGTGACGGTGGCAGGCAACCCCGTGCTGAGCACGCCGAACTCCGAGCGGCTCGACGCGGCGATGGCCGACCTCGAGCTGTACGTGGCCGTCGACATCTACCTGAACGAGACCACCCGCCACGCGGATGTGATCCTCCCGCCGCCGAGCGCGCTGCAGAAGGGCCACTACGACCTCGCCCTGCTGCAGCTCGGGCTGCGCAACGTCGCCAACTACTCGCCTCCGGTGCTCCCCCTCGACGCAGGCCTGGACGGTGCACCCCAGCCCGACGAGTGGGAGATCCTCGCCAAGCTCGCGCTGATCGCGCAGGGGATGGGGGCCGACGCATCCCCGTCGATCGTCGACGACCTGGTCGTGGCGACGCTGGTCCAGGCGGCGGTCGGTGACGAGCACGGCCCGCTCCATGGCCGCGACGTCGACGAGGTGCTCGGCGCCCTCGCCCCGCGCACGGGCCCCGAGCGGCTGCTCGACCTGCTGCTGCGCACGGGGCCCTACGGCGACGGGTTCGGCGCTCGCGATGCGGACGTGGCCCCGGGGGTGCCGCCGTTGACGCTCGACGTGCTGCTGGCGCACCCCCACGGCGTCGACCTCGGGCCGCTCGAGCCCCGGCTGCCCGACGTGCTGCGCACACCCACGGGGCGCATCGACCTCGGGGGGCAGGCGTTCCTCGACGACCTCCCTCGCTTGGCCGCCGCGCTCGATCGCCCGGCGCCCGACGCGGTGCTCGTCGGGCGCCGAGACCTGCGCTCCAACAACTCGTGGATGCACAACATCGAGGTCCTGGTGAAGGGGCGACCGCGCTGCACCCTCCACGTGCACCCCGCCGACGCCGAGCGGTGGGGGGTGGTCGACGGCGCGAGGGCGGTGGTCACCGGTCGGGTGGGGCGCATCGAGGTTCCCGTGGAGGTGACCGACGCGGTGCGCACCGGGGTGGTGAGCTTGCCCCACGGCTGGGGCCACGACCTCGACGGCGCGTCGCTCTCGGTGGCGCAGCGCTACGCCGGCGTGAACAGCAACGTGCTCTCCGACGATGCGGCGCTCGATGCCCTCTCGGGCAACGCCGTCTTGAACGGCATCCCGGTCGCGGTCGCCCCGGCGTGAGGGCCGTGGACGAGGGCCGCGCTCCGTTTGTCGTCCACCGCCGGTCCACAACGAGGAGGGGGCGTGTGGATGAACCGTGGGGAAATCCCCGCGAAATACACAGGGTTGTGCCCCTTCCAACCCACAGGGAGACCGCCGTAGGTTTGTGCCCGGCGTCAGCGGATGCCGGGCCGGACGGTCGGAACTAGTGGTGTGGGAACTCCACGCATCGGGTCACCCGAGGCGGGGAGCGAGAACGTGAGGGGAACCCCCGGGCAGCAACGGTGCCGCCTCGACCCCCTTCGACCTGCCCGTCCGTGCCCGGTGTCCGTTGCCCTGCCGTGCCTCGGCACCGGTCGGGCACGATCGACGGGAAAACCACCCCAAGGCCGTTGACACCGGTGTAGTTACCGTGGTGTAGTTTGGGTTCTACATCTTGTGGTGCCGGGGCGACAGGGGACGTCTTGACCACAAGGGGTTGTGGTCTGGGCAAGGGCGCCCGGGCCCGGTGGCCCGCCACCGGAACCCGACCATCCGGCACCGCTCTCCACCCCGCGAACCCATCGACCTCTCCGAGGAGCTCCCATGGCCATGGCCCCGTCTCACACCGGCATCGGCATCCGTCGGCACTTCACCACGGAGGGCGTGCACCCCTACGACGAGGTCACCTGGGAGCGGCGCGACGCCCGCATCTCGAACTACCGGGACGGCTCGGTCGCCTTCGAGCAGCTCGACGTCGAGTTCCCCACCACGTGGTCGCTGAACGCCACGAACATCGTCGCCCAGAAGTACTTCCGGGGCACCCTCGGCACCCCCGAGCGCGAGACCTCGCTCAAGCAGGTCATCGATCGGGTGGCCGACACCATCACGCAGTGGGGCATCGAGGGCGGCTACTTCGTGGACGACCTCGAGGCCGAGGCCTACCGCGACGAGCTCAAGCACCTCCTCGTGCACCAGAAGGCGGCCTTCAACTCGCCGGTGTGGTTCAACATCGGCGTGAAGGACGTGCCCCAGCAGGCCTCGGCGTGCTTCATCCTCTCGGTCGACGACTCGATGGACTCGATCCTCAACTGGTACCGAGAGGAGGGCGTGATCTTCAAGGGCGGCTCCGGCGCCGGCGTGAACCTCTCGCGCATCCGCTCCTCGGTCGAGTACCTGAAGGGCGGCGGCACCGCCTCGGGCCCGGTCAGCTTCATGCGCGGCGCGGACGCCTCGGCCGGCACCATCAAGTCCGGTGGCAAGACCCGGCGCGCCGCCAAGATGGTCATCCTCGACGTCGAGCACCCCGACATCGAGGAGTTCATCTGGTGCAAGAGCCGTGAGGAGCAGAAGGCCCGGGCGCTGCGCGACGCCGGCTTCGACATGGACCTCGACGGCAAGGACAGCCACTCGATCCAGTACCAGAACGCGAACAACTCGGTGCGCGTCACCGACGAGTTCATGCAGGCGGTGGTCGACGACGCCGACTGGCACCTGCGCGGCGTCAAGGACGGCGAGATCAAGAAGACCGTCCGGGCGCGCGACCTCATGCGCCAGATCTCCCAGGCCACGTGGGAGTGCGCCGATCCGGGCATGCAGTTCGACACCACCATCAACCGGTGGCACACCGCGCACAACACGGGTCGCATCAACGGCTCGAACCCGTGCTCGGAGTACATGCACCTCGACAACTCGGCGTGCAACCTGGCCAGCCTCAACCTGCTGAAGTTCCTGAACGAGGACGACACGTTCGACGTCGAGGGCTACAAGGCGGCGGTCGAGGTCATGTTCACCGGCCAGGAGATCTTGGTGGGTCGGGCCGACTACCCGACCGACCCGATCGGCGACACCTCGCGCCAGTTCCGCCAGCTCGGCATCGGCTACGCCAACATCGGCGCCCTGCTGATGGCGCTCGGCCTCGCCTACGACTCCGACGAGGGCCGGGCCTGGGCCGGTGCGCTCACCGCGCTCATGACCGGTCACGCCTACGCCACCTCGGCTCGCACCGCTGCTCGCATGGGCCCCTTCGCCGGCTACGCCGACAACGAGGAGCACATGCTGCGCGTGCTCAACATGCACCGTGAGGAGGCCGCCAAGATCGACGAGGAGCTCGTGCCCGCCGGGCTGCTCTCCGCGGCCCAGCAGTCGTGGGACGAGGCGTGCGAGCTCGGCGCCGAGGTCGGCGTGCGCAACTCGCAGGCGTCGGTGCTGGCCCCCACCGGCACCATCGGCCTGATGATGGACTGCGACACCACCGGCATCGAGCCCGACCTCGGCCTGGTGAAGATGAAGAAGCTCGTGGGCGGCGGCACCATGACCATCGTCAACCAGACGATCCCGCGGGCGCTGCGTCGCCTCGGGTACTCGCCGGTCGAGGTCACCGACATCGTCGCCTACATCGACGAGCACAAGTCGCTGCTCGGGGCACCGCACCTCGCCGAGGAGCACCTCCCGGTGTTCGCCTGCTCGATGGGCGACAACACCATCCACTACTCGGGCCACGTCCGGATGATGGCGGCGGTCCAGCCGTTCATCTCCGGTGCCATCTCCAAGACCGTCAACATGCCCGAGGACGTGTCGGTCGAAGACGTGGAGCAGCTTCACATCGACGCCTGGCAGCTCGGCGTGAAGGCCGTCGCCATCTACCGCGACAACTGCAAGGTCGCCCAGCCGCTCGCCACCGCCAAGAAGGAGGGGGCCGAGGCCGATGCGCCGGCGGCCGTCGCCCCGCAGGTGGTCGAGGTCGAGAAGATCGTCGAGCGGGTCGTCGAGAAGGTCGTGAAGACGCCGGTGCGCGAGAAGCTCCCGCGCAACCGCACGTCGAAGACCTTCGAGTTCCGCGTGGCCGACTGCAAGGGCTTCGTCACCGTCGGCGAGTACGCGGATGGCCGTCCCGGCGAGGTGTTCCTGAAGGTCGCGAAGCAGGGCTCGACCCTCGCCGGCATCATGGACGCCCTGTCGATCAGCCTGAGCTACGGCCTCCAGTACGGCGTGCACCTGCGCACCTACGTCGAGGCCTTCGCCAACACCCGCTTCGAGCCGGCCGGCATGACCGACGACCCGGACCTGCGGATCGCCTCGTCGCTGCTCGACTACATCTTCCGCCGCCTGGCCATCGACTACCTGACCAAGGAGGAGCGCGAGGAGCTCGGCATCCTCACCGTGTCGGAGCGCACGCAGCCCACGCTGCCGGGCGTCGAGGAGACGGTGGTGCAGAACGTGCAGGGCACCGACCTCGCCTCCGATCCCAAGTCGATCCCCTCGGCCTCCGAGCTCGCCGCCACCCTCCAGGAGGCGCCCACCGAGCTCGGCCAGCAGAGCCTGCTCGATCGCGCCGGCGTCACCGACCCGACCCCGGCTCGCACCGAGCTTCCCCAGGCCAAGCCGTCCGCCTCGCACTCGGATGCCCCGTACTGCATGCAGTGCGGCGTCCAGATGCAGCGCGCCGGCTCCTGCCACGCCTGCCCGAGCTGCGGCTCCACCAGCGGCTGCAGCTGACCCATCGGGCACCCGACCGCCGGTTGCCCCCCAGACCAGAGCGGACCCGGCCGGTCCCGGCTGCCTCAGCGCCGAGGTGGGCGGACCGGCCGGCGTCGCGCCTGGGTCGTGGAACCGCTCAGGCGTAGCCGAGCTCGCGCGCTTGGCGTGCGAGCTCGTCGCGGAACGCGGGGTGGGCCACCTGAATGAGCGCGATCGTGCGCTCGCGGATGCCCTTGCCACGCAGCTCCGCCACCCCGAACTCGGTGACCACCTTGTCCACCGTGTTCTTCGCGGTGGTCACCGCTGAGCCGGGGGTGAGGGTGGGAACGATCCGCGAGATCGTCCCGTCCCGAGCGGTGGCGGGCAAGACGACGAAGCCCTGACCTCCCTCGGCGTTCAGCGCGCCGCGGGCGAAGTCTCCTTGGCCGCCCGAGCCGGACCAGTAGCGGCCGGCCACCGTCTCGGAGGCGCACTGGCCGAGGAAGTCGACCTCGGTGGTGGCGTTGATCGACACCATGTTCGGCTGCTGGGCGATCACCATGGGGTTGTTCACCCAGTCGACCGGGAGCAGCTCGACGGCGAGGTGCTCGTCGAGGAAGTCGTAGAGGCGCCGGGTGCCGAGCGCGAACGTCGTCACCACCTTCGACGGGCGGCGGACCTTGTGGATGCCGGTCACGACGCCCGCCTCGACGAGGTCGATCATCGGATCCGAGAGCACCTCGGTGTGGATGCCCAGGTCGCGGTGCCCGCCGAGCTGGCGCAGCACCGCGGTGGGGGTGCCGCCGATCCCCACTTGGATGGTGGCGCCGTCGGGGATGCGCTCCACCACCAGCTCGCCGATGCGCCGATCGATCTCGTTGGGCTCTGGTGGTGGCACCTCGACCAGCGGGTAGTCCGCCTCGGTCCAGCCGGCCACCTGGCTGACGTGGATCTCGTTGCGCCCGAGCGTGCGGGGCATGGCCTGGTTGACCTCGACGAAGAACGGCACCCGCCCGATGAACGCGGCCGCGTAGTCCGCGTTGGTGCCGAGGGTGAAGTACCCGTGGGCGTCGGGCGGGGAGACGCTGGCCAGCACGAGCTTGGGCCCCTCCAGGCGTCGGAGCAGCAGGGGGACCTCGCTGAAGTGGCACGGGACCAGGTCGATGGTCCCGGCGCGGAACCCGGATCGGGTGACGTCGGAGAGGAAGTACGAGACGTGGTCGAGGTGGCCGGGGACCTCGCGGTGGAGGTAGCGGTGGTCGTGCAGCGCGTGCATCTGGTGCACCCGCACGCCACGCAGGTCCGCGGCGGCGGCGTCGAGCGCCTCGATCAAGGCCACAGGCTCGCCGTTCGCCAGCGGCACGATGACCTGGGTGCCGGGTTCGACGTGGTCGAGCACGGCTTCGGCGGGGAGCGGGCCGCGGTCTCGGAGGATGATGGTGCTGGTCATGGTGGGCCCTCGGCGGAGGCTCGGTTCCGAGCACGTTAGGGCGCGCCGCGGAGGCCGCTCGCCGATGAGGATGCGACGGGACCGCCGCGGCCTGCGCTACCATCGGAGGCGTTCGGCGTCGCCTCTGCACCGCAGGGGCCCGGGGTCGGTCCGGTCTCCGCACCAGACCCCAGGCGCATCGAGCTGAGGGGTCTCGGTCGAGCGACCGGGCCCGCTCCGACGCAAGGAGCGTCACCGAAGAGCGATGTCTGACACGTTGCAAGCGATCGAGGCCGCGGCCTGGGCGGCCGCCGACGGCACCGCCACGCCCGAGCAGCTCACGCTGCTCGAGGCCGATCCGACGCGCTGGCTCGACGCTGTGGAAGACCTGCTCGAGGACGTCGAGGACCGCCTCGAGCAGGTGCGGGTCCTGAGCGGGCCCGAGCGCCAGCAGGTGGTGGCCGACTTCGAGGCCGAGCTCGCTCAGCTCGAAGCCGCCTACGACCTGCTCACCAAGACCGACGACCCCATCGCGGCCATCAACGCCGCCGACCCGCCCGGCGAGGTGCGCCTCCAGGCCTCGTGGGCCGCTGGCCAGATCGTGGTGTGGGCGGCTGGACCCGGCACCGAGCCGGCGACGGCGCTGGAGCTCTCGGACCGGCTCGAAGCCATCGGCGGCCCCGCCGTGGGCTGGAGCCCGCACCCTGCGGTCCCGCTCCCGGGCGGGGCGAAGGCCGACGCCCTGTCGATCCCGATCGGCGAGGCCCTGGGGTGGCTCGTGGCCGTCGGCGGCGGGCTGGGCCGCGAAGGCGTCGGGTCGAGCGTGGCGTGGCTCGGCCGCGTCGCCGTGGCCGCGGTGCGGCTCGTCGCCAAGGGCGCCGCCGTCCCCACGTTGCCGGGCACGAAGCGCCCCGACGGCAAGGCCATCGACCTCGCCGTGGTCTGGACCCCAGCCCTCCTCGACGAGGACCTGCTCGCCCGCATGGCCACCGCCATGCCCGGCCCGGTCACGCTGCTCGCCCACGGAGACCCTCGGCAGGTCACCAACGCGGTCCTCAGCGCCGTGGTCCACACCATCGTGAGCCAGGCCGCCGGGATGCTCGACCTGCCGGCGCCGCCACCGTCGGTGCGCAACACGGCGTCGGTGGCGGAGTCGTTCGTCACCCGCCTCGATGGCACGGGCTTCGATGCGCCGATCGCCGCCGGGGCCGAGGTCTCCAAGCGGATCGATCGTTGGGCCAAGCCCGTCACCGGCACCAGCCGGGTGCGGCTGGTGGTGGCGCTCGACCCGCCTGACTCGGGCGACGCGTGGTTCCTGTCGGTGCTCGGCCCCGGTGCCGAGGGCACCCTGCTCCCCATCGAGCAGGCGCTGGCCGACGGCAAGGCCACCAAGCCGCTGGCCGACGAGCTCAACCGCGTCGAACGCATCTTCCCCGCGCTGCTGCGCCCGGGGGCGATGCGCCGCGGCCAGGTGTACCTCAGCCAGGAGGAGGCCTGGGAGCTGATGACCGTCACCGGTCCCCAGCTCGCCGCGGCCGGCTTCGAGCTGCGGATGCCGGCGCTGTCACGTCGCAAGCCCAGCCCGGCGCTGCGGCTCTTCACCGAGCCCACCGGAGACTCCGTCGTCGGTGCGCACCAGCTCGCCAACGTCCGCTGGTCGGTGCTGTTCGACGACGTCGAGCTGACCGCTGCCGACATCTCCCGCCTCGCGGCGGAGGCCCGCCCGCTCGTGCGCTCCCACGGCCGTTGGGTCGAGCTCGACGCCGTCGACCTGAAGGAGGCCGCGGCGGCGCTCGCCGAGCGGGCGAACAAGACGAAGATGACCGGCGCCGAGATCCTGCGGGCGTCGGTCGGCCTCGAGGGCAACCCGCTCGCAGGTGGCGTGTCGGTGGCGGGTGCCGGCTGGGCGACGGACCTGTTGGCCAAGGCGTCGGAGGTGTCCACCGATCCGGTCGCGACCCCGGAGGGCTTCCGCGGCGAGCTGCGCTCCTACCAGGCCGAGGCGCTGGCGTGGCTGGGCTTCCTCCACGCGGTGGAGCTGGGTGGGTGCCTGGCGCTCGACATGGGCCTCGGCAAGACGCCCACGATGCTGGCCCACCTCGGTCGCACGAAGGACAGCGGGCGGGCGCTCGTCGTGGCCCCGCCGGCGGTGGTGGGCAACTGGGCTCGCGAGGCGGCGCGGTTCGTGCCGGGCCTCCGGGTCGTCGTGCACCACGGCGCCAACCGCGCCCGCGATCTCAACGCCGCGTTCGCTCGGGCGGACGTCGTCATCACCACCTACGGCACCGCGGTGCGCGACATGGACGCGCTGAGCACGCTCGAGTGGTCGCAGGTGGCGCTCGACGAGGCGCAAGCCATCAAGAACCACACCTCCGAGACGGCCCAGCAGCTCCGTCGCCTCAACGCCCGCACGCGGGTCGCGCTCACCGGCACGCCCATCGAGAACGGCCTGGGCGACCTCTGGGCGATCCTCGACTTCACCAACCCCGGCCTGGTGGGCGGGCGCACCGCGTTCATCTCCCAGATGCAGGGGGAGGGCGAGGCAGCGCTGCGGGCGCTCAACGGCATCCTCGTGTTCCGTCGCACCAAGAGCGAGCCCGAGGTCGCCGCGGAGCTGCCCGATCGCATCGACGAGCTCGACCACTGCCTGATGACGCCCGAGCAGATCGGCCTCTACCAGGCGGTGCTCGACGGGCTGGTGGCCGACGCGGCCGTCGAGGGGGGCGAGAAGAAGCAGGGGGCGATCCTCGCGGCCATCACCGCCCTCAAGCAGATCTGCAACCACCCCGCCGCCTACGAGCACGACGACCGCCCGCTCGAGGGCCGCTCCGGCAAGCTCACCCGGCTCGAGGAGATCGTCGACCAGGTGTTCGCGTCGGGCGAGAAGATCCTGATCTTCACCCACTTCGCCGAGTGGGGGAAGCGCATGGCCGACCACCTCACCACCCGCACCGGCGTCCCGATCGAGTGCTACCACGGCGGCCTCGCCCGAGGCGCCCGAGACAAGATGATCGCGTCGTTCCAGGAGCGTGACGGCGCCGGGGCGCTGGTGCTGTCGCTGAAGGCCGGCGGCACCGGGCTCAACCTCACCGCCGCCAACCACGTCGTGCTGTTCGACCGCTGGTGGAACCCGGCGGTGGAGGATCAAGCCCGCGACCGGGCGTGGCGCATCGGCCAGACCAAGACCGTGGTGTCGCACCGGCTGGTGTGCCCCGGCACCGTCGACGAACGGGTCGAGGAGGTTGTGGCCGGCAAGCGCCACATCGCGGACCTCATCCTCCCCGGCTCGAGCTCGCTCTCGGACCTCGACGCCGATCAGCTCCGCACCGCGCTGGGCCTGCGGTCCGACGATCTGCTCACCGAGGACGACGACTGATGGGGGTGAGCTGAGATGGCTGGAAGCCGACGCAAGGGCGGTCGTCGCCGCAACAAGCTGAAGCCGACCGACCTCTGGCGGCCGGTGCCACAGCTCCCCGACCCGGAGCCGATCGAGGTCGCGATCGACCCCACGATGATCGTCCGGTCGCTCGGCGACCCGCCGCTGCACGGCCAGGGCCAGCTCGCCGAGCACGAGATCAACCGCGTGATGGTGCGGGCGTCGATGCTCGCCGGCGCGCTCGCGGATGTGGCCGGGCTGCTCGACCAGCCCGGCGCCGAGCCCGACGAGTGAGGTCCCGCACGCGGTGACCGGCCGATCGACGCGGCCGCCACGCTGGTCGCTGTCCATGCGGCTGGTCGCCGCGCTCGCCGTGGTGCTGGCCATCGGCATCCCGGTCGTGCTCGCCTCGCTCGATCGGACCACCCCTGCCGCTGATCCGTGGTCATCGGATGCGGAGCCGGACGCGGATGCTGTCGACGCGGTCGCCCCGTTCGACCCCGATGGTCCGCTCGACCTCTCCGGGCTCCCCACCGTGTCCCCGCAGCAGCAGGCGGCGGCAGAGGACCTCGTGCGATCCGTGCTCGACGCTCGTGCGGACCTGCCGACGTTCGAGGAGGCGCCGGCGCTCGGCTACGTGAGCATCGGCGACTCGTTCACGGGCGAGGAGCACCTCCTGGACTGGCAGGCCGTGCTGGATCCGGCGACCCTCGACCCCACCCATCCCGAAGGGCTCGTCTTCGATGTGGGAAGCGACGGCGAGCGCACGCTCGCGGCGGTCATGTTCGCCCTACCTCCCGGGGCGCGGGTCGACGATGCGCCCACCCCCGGCGGGGACCTCACCCGCTGGCACCTCCACGGCGACCTGTGCCTCGATCCGCAGCGCACGCCGCCGGCGATCACCGCCAGCACCGACGCGGCGCGGCGGTGCCCCGACGGCCTCGAGGAGCAGCAGCCGATGCCCACGCTCCACGTCTGGGTGGTGGCCCACCCGTGCGGGCCCTTCAGCGAGCTCGAAGGGGTCGGGACCGATCCGAGCGCGGTCGCCGGCGGCTGCCAGCACCACCACTGAAGCTCAGGTGGTGCGGACCTCGTCGAGCGCGGCTCCCACCACGTCGCGATCGAGGTCGATCACGAGCGGGAGCGGCCCGCCTTCCGGGCCGGCCACGATGAGCCGCCCGAGGCGGGCGAGCGCATCGAGGGTATCGGCGTGCTGGCGAGGATCGATGTCGATCACGAGGAGGTCGGACTCGGGGTCATCGGGGTCGTCCGCGTCGATGACGCCGTCGGGGGACTGCACGGCGGGCCAGATCGAGATGCGCACCGTGCGGTCCGCCACCCACGCCCCGAGGCCCGTGACCTCCACGTCGTAGCCGTAGCCCAGGCGGTGGCCGTCAGGCAGGTCGTGCAGCGACGCCTGCAAGACCGCCAGCGCGCGGGGATCGTCGGTGGCGTCGATGTCGACCACCACCCCGGCGAGGCGGTCGCGCTCGACGATATGGACCCGCCGGGCCGCGAGCGCTCGGCTGCTGCGGTCGGTCACGCCCACTCCCTGCCGCGGGTCACCAGTTGCCGCGGTTGGCCTTGCAGGTCACGCACAGCTCGGTCGCGGGCAGCGCCTCGAGGCGGGGATCGCCGATGGGCTCGCCGCAGCGGGTGCAGTTCTTCCAGCCCCGCTCCTTGGCCCGGTCCACCGCGGCGTCGATCACGGTGAGGAACGCCTGCTCCTCGCCGATGCGGGCGCGGATGCGGTCGCGCTCGAAGCGGGTCAGGTCTCCCTCCGAGCCGCCCTCGTCCTCGCCGGCGCCGACGTCGCTCGGCGTCTCCTCGGGGTCGAGCTCGTCGTAGGCCGCCTGGAGGTTGGCGATCGTGGTCTCGGTCTCCGAGCGCAGGTGCTGGAGGTTCGAACGGTGCTGAGCGACGGTGAGCGATGACGCCATGGGGTGGGAGACCTCTCTCGGATCTGGGGACGGAGCAACCTACCGTGCCGGACCCCGTGTCCACCCATCCGCGGCGGGGTCTTTCGACACGTCGCGTCGGCGGGCCGGTCCGTAGCATCGCGAGGCCATGTCGTCTGACCCCACCACCACCGAGCCGTCGGCGACGGACGACGCCGAGGTCTCGAGCCTGTGGCGGGGAGGTCGGCGCGAGCTCGTGGTGGGGTTGGTGCTCACGATCACCCTCGTGGCGTTCGAGGCCATGGCCGTGGCCACGATCATGCCCGACGTCAAGGACGACCTCGGAGGCCTGGCCCTCTACGGGTGGGTGTTCTCGGGGTTCTCGCTCGCCAGCCTCGTCGGGATCGTCGTCGCGGGGCAGCTCGTCGATCGGCGCGGGCTGGCATCGCCCTACCTCCTCGGCCTCGTGCTCTTCTCGGCCGGCCTGGTGGTGGGTGGGATGGCCACCTCCATGCCGATGCTCGTGGTGGGTCGGGTGCTCCAGGGCTTCGGTGCCGGGGCCATCCCCGCCACGGGCTACGCCGCGATCGCCCGCGGCATCCCCGCGCCGCTGCGTCCTCGGATGTTCGCCGTGCTCTCGACCGCGTGGGTCGTTCCCGGGCTGGTGGGCCCGGCAGCGGCCCTCGCGGTGGAGCACGCGATCTCGTGGCGAGCGGTGTTCCTCGGCCTCCTCCCGATCGTGGCCGCCGCCGGCGCCATGACCTACCCGGCCCTCCGAGCGCTCGGCGGCGCCACGGCGGCCGACGCCGGTGCCCGTGATCGCGATCGCCACCGCCTCGCCCAGGTGGCGCTGCTGGTGGTCGGAACCGGCGCGATCCTCGCTGCGAGCTCCAGCGATCGGTGGCCTGTGGTCGTCGCGCTGGTGGTCGTCGGGCTCCCCGTCGGTGCTCGGGCCCTCGCCCGCCTGCTTCCGGTCGGATCCCTTCGCTTCGCCGCCGGGGTTCCCGCGGCGATCTCGGTTCGGGGGCTGCTCACGTTCTCCTTCTTCGCAGCCGACGCCTACGTGCCCTTGGCCGTGGTCGATGGCCGCGGGGGCGCCCCGTGGGTGGGCGGCGCCGCGCTCACCGCGAGCGCCCTGGCATGGGCGGCCGCGTCGTGGTTGCAGGCCCGCTCGATCGAGCGCGTCGGTCCTCGACGGCTCTGCGAGGTCGGGTTCGTGGCGATCGTGGTCGGCGCGCTCGTGCTGCTCGCGATGGTCCGAGGCGCCCCGGTGGGCTTGGCGGTGCTCGCGTGGGCGTTGGGCGGCTTCGGCATCGGGCTCGCCTACGCGCCCCTGGCGGTCACCGTGCTCGGTGCCGCGAAGCCCGGCGAGGAGGGCGAGTCGAGCGCAGCGATCCAGCTCACCGACGGGCTCGGCGTCGCGCTCGGCACCGGGCTGGGCGGCTGGATCGTGGCGTTCGGCGACGATCGTTCGTGGGAGGTCGCCTCGAGCACCACGTTCGTGTTCGTGCTCGCCGCGGTGGCGGCGATCGGCGGGGTGATGGCTTCGAGGCGGGTGCCGGCGCAGGTGCCGCACCCCGAAGGGTCGCTCAGCTCGGCTCGGTGACCTCGTCGCGCAGCTGGCGCTTGAGGATCTTGCCCGCGGGGTTCCGGGGCAGGGCCTCCGCGTGGAAGAACAGGCGGGTCGGGATCTTGAACGCGGCGATGTGCTGGGCGAGGAACCCGCGCAGCTCGTCCTCGTCGATCGACTCGCCCGGACGGGGGACGATGGCCGCGGCCACCTCCTCGCCGAGGCGTTCGTGGGGCAGGCCGAAGACCGCGGCCTCGTACACCTTCGGGTGCTCGTAGAGGGCGGCCTCCACCTCGGCCGAGTACACGTTCTCGCCGCCTCGCAGGATCATGTCCTTGGCGCGGTCCTCGATGTAGACGAAGCCCTCGTCGTCGATGCGCCCGAGGTCGCCGGTGCGCAGCCAGCCATCGACGATGGTCTCCGCCGTGGCCTCCGCCTTGTTCCAGTAGCCCCGGATCACGTTGGGGCCCTTCATCCAGATCTCGCCGCGCTCGCCGGTCGGCAGCGGGTTGGCCTCGGGGTCGCGGATCTCGAGCTTGAGGATCGGGGTGGACCGCCCCGTGCTGGTGGGCCGCGCCTCGTAGTCGGCCCCGCTGTTGCCGGGGCCGTAGGCGTTGGTCTCGGTCATGCCGTAGCCGATGTTGGGCTTCGCCTCCTTGAAGGCGCTCCCGACGCGACCCACGAGCTGCGGCGGAGCGGGCGCGCCGCCACCGCCCACCGACGTGAGCGTCGACGTGTCGAACCGGTCGAAGTCGGGGTGCTCGAGCAGGTCCCAGCTCTGGGTCGGGACGCCGACCAGGTGGGTGACCTTCTCGCGCTCGATGAGCTCGAGGGCCCGGCCCGGATCCCACTTGTGCATGATGACGAGCTTCAGGCCCGAGGCCAGCGAGCCGAGCATCACCGGGACGTTCCCGGTGACGTGGAACAGCGGCACGATGAGGATGAAGCACGGCGCTCCGGTGCGGCCGGTGGCCTCCTCGGGTCGGCGCAGGCCATCGATGGCGGTCTTGCACCCGAAGCCCATGAGCGCCTGCACCACCGCTCGGTGGGTGGACACCGCCCCCTTCGGGTGGCCGGTGGTGCCCGAGGTGTAGAGGATCGTGGCGTCGTCCTCGGGACCGACCTCGACCTCGGGTCGGGCCGCGCCAGGCTCCACGACCTCGTCCCAGCGGTCGACGCCCTCCGGCGTGGCGCCGTCGCCGAGGCGGACGCCCACGGTGGCGATGTCGAGGCGGGCGCACGCCTCGCGGCTGCGCTCGACCCGCTCGGCGTCGGCCACGAGCACCTTCGTCCCCGAGTCCTCGAGGCCGTACGCCATCTCCTCGGCCGTCCACCACGCGTTCATCGACACGACCACGGCGCCGATCGACAGCGCCCCGAGGTACGTGAAGATCCACTCCGGGTAGTTCCGCATGGCGATCGCCACCCGGTCGCCCTTCGCGACGCCGTACCGCCCGACCAGCGCGGCGGCGATCCCGTCGGCCTGGGCGTAGGCGTCGGCGAACGTGTAGCGCTCGTCCTCGTAGACCAGGAACTCCGTGTCGCCGTAGAGCCGGGTCAGATCGAAGAGCTCCTTGAGCGACGACGGCGCCCCCTTGAACGCCGTGTAGGTCACCCCGTCGACGGTGATCTCGTGGGTCTCGTAGCGTCCGCCGGGTCCGGTGACCTCGGCGACGGCCTCTTCGTAGGTGAGCGTCACGCTCCGGAGCCAACCGCACGCTGACCGAGCGGTCAAGCGCGAAGGGGCCCGTTGCGCAGGTCGTCCTTCGCCTGTTGGGCTTCGCGGGCCATCCGGCCGAACTGCCGGCCCCGGCGGCGCTGCTCGACCACGTCGGCTCGAAGCTCGGCGGCGGCGGCCTCGGCATCGAGGGCGCGCCAGGCTTCGAGGCGCTCGGCGGGCAGGCGGCCATCGGCCACCGCGCCCCGCACCGCGCAGCCCGGCTCCGCGTCGTGGGCGCAGTCGCGGAACCGACACCGCTCGGCCAGCGCGTCGATGTCGGCGAAGGACTCGGCCACCGCGTCGGTGTCGGTCCACACGCCGACCTCTCGGATCCCCGGGGTGTCGACCAGGATCCCGCCGTCGGGCAGCAGGTGCAGCTCGCGGTGGGTGGTGGTGTGGCGGCCCTTGCTGTCGCCCTCGCGCACGTCGCCCTCGAGCGCGACCTCGCCCTCCACCAAGGCGTTGACGAGCGTGGACTTCCCCGCACCGGACTCGCCGATGAGCGCGACCGTGCGGTGGCCGATGCGCTCGATCAGGTCTTCGATGCCCCATCCGCCCTTCGCGGACAGGGTGACCACCTCGATGCCGGGGTGGGCCTCCTCGGCAGCGAGCTCGGCCTCGGCGGCGACCCCGGGCTGCACCTTGTCGGCCTTGGTGAGCACGACGAGCGACTCGGCGCCGGCATCGACCGCGATGGCGACCGTGCGCTGGATGCGCCCACCGCGCACGGGACGATCGAGCCCGCACACGACCAGCACGAGATCGACGTTGGCCACCAGCGACTGCTCACGCTCGTGCTTGCCGGCTGCCCGCCGCCGCAGGAGCGAGTCCCGGGGGAGCGTGGCCACCGGGTGGGGCGTCCGATCGATCACGACCCAATCGCCGACCACGGGCGCGGGCTCGAACCGGGCCCCGAACATGGCCCGCACCGGGCCGTCGGCGGTGGCGACCACGAGGCCGGCTCCGTCGTGGCGGACCACCCGCCCCGGCCGCGGCTCGACCACGTCGCGGCCGTCGGCCGACGCCACGAACGCGTCGTAGCGGTCGGCCCAGCGCTGGTCCCACCCGAACCGGGCGAGCAGATCGGTCACGGTCGAACGTCCACGGCGAGCTCAACGGTACCGATCCGGGGTTCGCCTGCCGAGCGGGTTCGGTTCGAGCCGCGCACCCTCGACCCGAAGGAAGTTGGCCCTCGGCGAGCGGCGTCCCTAGCGTCCTCGCCGTGCAGGTCATCGACGGCGTCGGCCGATGCGCGACGCCCCAGCCCCCGAGCGTGGTGACGATCGGCGCGTACGACGGCGTCCACCTGGGCCACCGAGCGGTCATCGCGCAGGTGCGCGAGCTGGCGGCGGCGTCCGATGCCCAGACCGTCGTGGTCACCTTCGACCGCCACCCGGCGAGCGTGGTGCGACCCGAATCCGCGCCCAAGCTGCTCACCGACCTCGACCAGAAGCTCGAGCTGCTGGCCGACGCTGGCGTCGACGCCACCTACGTGGTGCGGTTCGACGAGGCCCGGGCCAAGGAGCCCGCGGAGGACTTCGTGCGCGACGTGCTCGTCGACTGCCTGAGCACGCGTGCCGTGGTGGTGGGGGAGGACTTCCACTTCGGCCACCGCCGTGGCGGCAACGTCGCGCTCCTTCGAGCCATGGGTGCCGAGCTGGGCTTCACCGTCGAGGGGTTGCAGCTCGTGGGGGCCGATGGCCAGCCCGCCGGCGAGGGCGACGTGGTGTCGTCCACGGCGATCCGCCAGCTGCTGGCCGACGGCGACGTCGCCGGCGCGGCTCGTGGCCTCGGCCGTCCGCACGAGGTGCGCGGCACGGTCGAGCACGGCGACGCTCGCGGACGCGAGCTCGGCTTCCCGACGGCCAACCTGCAGATCGATCCCGAGATCCAGCTGCCCGCCGACGGCATCTACGCGGGGTGGTTCGAGCGGGCCGACGGCACCGTCCACCCGACCGCGATGTCGCTCGGCCACCGGCCCACCTTCTACGACCGGCCCGAGGGCGCGCCGCTGCTCGAGTGCCACCTGCTCGACTTCGCCGGTGACCTCTACGGCGAGGCGGTCCGCGTGCGCTTCGTGGAGCGGCTCCGAGGCGAGGTTCGCTTCGACGGCGTCGATGCCCTGGTCGCCCAGATGGCCGCCGACGTCGACGCCACCCGCTCCCTGCTCATCCCTTGACGGTCGGGTCCGCGCGGCCGATCGGGGTGGTGCGGCACACTGGTTGCCCCGAACCGGGGGAGAAGGAAGCGCCATGGTCGAGCTGCTGACCACCGACGACGAGACGATCCAAGGCCCGTTGCGCGCCCGTGAGGCGGCGCCGACCACCCTGCCGAAGCTCGCTCGTCACCGCATCGAGCTCGCCGACGGCCACCAGGTCGGCGTGGCCGTGTGCGGCCGGGGCGTGCCGATCGTGCTGATCCACGGCTACACGGCCGAGGGGATGCTGTACGCCCAGACGCTCAGCCGCATCGTCACCGCGGGCTTCAAGGTCGTGGCCATCGACGTGGCCAACCACGGCTCCACGCAGGGCCTCCCCACCGGCGGCGCCAGCTTCGAGCAGTACACCAAGCTCCTCGGCCGGGTGGTCGACGAGCTGGGGATCGACAAGGCCGTGTACATGGGCCACTCGATGGGCGGGCGCCTGGTCACCGAGCTCGCGGCGCGCGAGCCCGAGCGGGCCCTCGCCGTGATCCTGCTCGACGCGATCGTGGGCGAGCCGTGGGACCGGATCGTGGCCGCGTCGCGCTTCAACCCGTTCCTGCTGCTCGGTGTGGGCGGCATCTTGGCGGTCGACTCGGTGTCCACCGTCCCGTTCGTGCGCGACCCTCGCCAGGCCATCAAGTTCGCCCGGCTGGTGCAGCCCATGATCCGCTCGCACCTGATGAACCCGCTGCACCTCGTGGGCCCGGGGGTCTCGATCCTGCGGAGCCGCTCCTCGAAGTGGATGCTCGAGAAGCTCGCCCGCGAGCACGTGCCGCTGGTGGCGATCCACGGCGACCGCGACATCGTCGTGCCCCTGTCCACCGCCCGCAGCGCGGCTCGCCTCGCCAAGGGCATGGTCGTGGTGGTGGAGGGCGGCCGCCACTCGTGGCTCCTGAAGGACCCCGAGACGCTGCCGGCGATCCTGCGTGAGCTGTTCGACGCCCCCTCGGCCATCGAAGACCGCGACCGCGACTTCGCGGCGGTGGGCCTCGCCCCCGATGCCTCGATCGACGAGATCGAGGCCGCCTTCTACGAGCCCGACGCCCCGGTGCTGGCGATGACGCCCGAGATCGACCTCGACGCCATCAAGCCCGGCCCTCGACGCCCTCGCTTCCGCTGGCACGTCGAGGTCCCGCGCTGAGGCTCGCGCTCTCGAAGGGTCCGGTGGCGGACTTCGCGACGAACGCGGGTTCGGGGTAGCATCGTCCACCGTGCCCATCGGGGCACCGCGCCCAGGTCGGGCGCACCGCGCTCCACCAGGCGGCCAGGCGTGCAACGCCACGGTCGCGGGCTGGGGGGCTGGGTATCGAGCCCGAAGAGGACAACACCGACGTGTCAGAGATCATCGATCGCCAGAAGC
This sequence comes from Acidimicrobiia bacterium, assembly GCA_039812605.1. GTDB lineage: Bacteria > Actinomycetota > Acidimicrobiia > Acidimicrobiales > Iamiaceae > Aquihabitans. The sequence continues at coordinate 25,272 of JBDIAX010000046.1, forward strand.
CCGAGGTCATCGGGGAGCACCGGCTCCACGAGACCGACACCGGGTCGCCCGAGGTGCAGATCGCGCTGCTCACGAAGCGCATCAACCACCTCAACGAGCACCTCAAGGTGCACAAGAAGGACCACCACAGCCGCCGTGGGCTGCTGATGCTGGTGGGTCGCCGCCGCAACCTGCTCGACTACGTCAAGAAGAACGACGTCGAGCGGTACCGCACGATCATCGCCACGCACGGCCTGCGTCGCTAGGTCCGAAGCTCTCGCCACGAGCGGCCCTCCGGGGCCGCTCGTGGTCTGTTCGCAAGCAACAACCAACCGGCGGGTTCCACGAACGTCAGTTGTCAGTCGCCCATCGCTCGGCCATGTGGGTCGGGAGATCGTCGACTGGGAGCTGGCCGCAGGGGATCTGCCGCACACCGGGGCACTCGGCCCCAGAGGAGAAGCCACCATGGCTGAAGTTTCCGTTTCCGGTCCCGTCTCGGGCACCGACAAGACCCTGACCCTGTCGACGGGCGTCTACGCGCCGCAGTCTCAGGGTGCGGTCGTCGCCAAGCTGGGCAACACCCAGGTGCTGGCCACGGCCAACGGCGCGAAGGAGGTCCGCGAGGGCACCGACTTCTTCCCGCTCACCATCGACGTCGAGGAGAAGGCGTACGCCGCCGGCAAGATCCCCGGCTCGTTCTTCCGCAAGGAGGGCCGCCCGTCGGACAACGCGGTGCTCGTGTGCCGCCTCATCGACCGTCCGCTGCGCCCCTCGTTCCCGAAGGGCTTCCGCAACGAGACCCAGGTCGTCATCACCGTCCAGGGCGCCGACCAGGTCAACCCCTACGACGTGGTCGCCATCAACGCCGCCTCCGCGGCGCTCATGCTCACCGGCCTCCCCTTCGAGGGCCCCATCGGCGGCGTGCGCCTGGCGTACAGCCAAGACGGCGAGTGGATCCCGTACCCGACCTTCGAGGAGCAGGACGAGTCCACCTTCCAGATCGTGGTCGCCGGCCGTGAGGTGAACGGCGAGATCGCGATCATGATGGTCGAGGCCGGTGGCACCGAGAAGGCCTGGAGCTACTACGAGGCCGGCGCCCCGAAGGTCACCGAGGCCGTCATCGCCGGGGGCCTCGACGCCGCCAAGACCTGGATCGCCGAGTCGCTCGCCCTGCAGAACGAGCTGGTCGCCAAGGTGGGTCGCAAGCCGGCCATCGCCTGGGAGAACCAGATCGACTACTCCGACGAGATCGAGGCCGCCGTCGCCGCGTTCGCCGACAAGGCGAAGGCCGCCAACGTCATCGCCGACAAGACCGAGCGCAACGCCGCCAACGACGTCCTCAAGGCCGAGGTCGTCGCCGAGCTCACCGGCGAGGGCAAGCCGTTCGAGGGCCAGTCCCGCCAGGTGAAGAGCGCCCTCAAGGAGCTCACCAAGTCGGTCATCCGCCAGCGGGTCATCGACGAGGGCGTCCGCATGGACGGCCGTGGCGTCAGCGACCTCCGCCCGGTCAGCGCCCAGGTGGGGCTCATCCCCACGGCGCACGGCACCGGCCTGTTCCAGCGGGGCGAGACCCAGGTCCTCAACGTGCTCACGCTGGGCCTGCCCAAGATGGACCAGCTCCTCGACACCGTGGACCCGGTGACGAAGAAGCGCTACATGCACCACTACAACATGCCGCCCTACGCCAACGGCGAGACCGGCCGCATGGGTGGCACCAAGCGCCGCGAGGTCGGCCACGGTGCGCTCGCCGAGCGGGCCCTGCTGCCGCTGGTCCCGTCGCTCGAGGAGTGGCCCTACGCGCTGCGCCTCGTGTCGGAGGTCATGAGCTCCAACGGGTCCACCTCGATGGGCTCGGTCTGCGCCTCGTCGCTGTCGCTCATGGACGGCGGCGTGCCGCTCAAGGCGCCGGTCGCCGGCATCGCCATGGGCCTCATCGCCGAAGACGGCAAGTACGTGACGCTGACCGACATCCTCGGCTCCGAGGACGCGTTCGGCGACATGGACTTCAAGGTCGCCGGCACCAGCGAGTTCGTCACCGCCCTGCAGCTCGACACCAAGATCGAGGGCCTGCCCTCGGAGGTGCTGGCCGCCGCGCTCGAGCAGGCCAAGGTGGCCCGCCTCGAGATCCTCGACGTCATGAACGGCGCCATCGCCGAGCCTCGCCCCGAGGTCGGCGCCTCGGCCCCGAAGATCATCAGCTTCGAGGTCCCGATCGACAAGATCGGCGAGATCATCGGCCCGAAGGGCAAGGTCATCAACGCCATGCAGGCCGAGACCGGCGCCGACATCTCCGTCGACGACGACGGCATGGTGGGCACCGTCTCCATCGGCTCCACCGACCTGGGGGCCGTGGCCGAGGCCGAGCGCCAGATCCGCCTCATCCTCAACCCGCCCACCGCGGAGGTCGGCGCCACCTACACCGGTCGCGTCGTGAACATCACCAAGTTCGGTGCGTTCGTGAACATCCTCCCGGGCCGCGACGGCCTCGTCCACATCTCCAAGATGGGCGGCGGCAAGCGCATCGAGAAGGTCGAGGACGTCCTCGAGCTCGGTCAGGAGATCGAGGTCAAGGTCGACGACGTCGACCCGAACGGCAAGGTGTCGCTCAGCCCGGTCACCCCGCTGGCTCCCGGTGGCGGTTCGTCCGACGCCGGTGAGGGCGGCTCGTCGGGCAGCGAGGGCGACGAGGGCGCCAGCTCGGGCGGCGGCCGCGAGAGCGTCTCGTTCGAGGACGCCTTCGACGCCGAGATCCGCGAGGAGTTCGGCGACCTCGGCCCCGGCAACGAGCGCCCCGGTGGCGGCGATCGTGGCGACCGGAACCGCGGCGGCCGTGGCGGCCGGCGCGGCGGCGGTCGACGCTGACCTCCACCCCAGACGTCACCACGACCTGCGGGTCGTCGGACACCGGCGCACGGCGCGGCCTTCGGGTCGGCGGCGTGCGCCGGTGGCGCGCCTGGGCGGTCCTCGGTCGATGAGCGTCGAGCGCACCGACCTCCCGTCGGGCCTCACGGTGGTCACCGAGGCGATGGCGGGTGCGCGCTCGGCCAGCTTCGGGTGCTGGGTCCGGGTGGGAGCGCGCGACGAAGCCGCGGACCTCGCCGGTGCGTCGCACTTCCTCGAGCACCTGCTCTTCAAGGGCACCGAGACCCGGTCGGGGCGGGAGATCTCCGAGGCCATCGAGGCGGTGGGCGGCGAGCTCAACGCCCACACCAGCCACGAGCACACCGCGTTCTACGCCCGGGTGCCGGCATCGGCCGCGGCCGTCGGGCTCGAGCTGCTCACCGACGTGGTCACCTCCCCGGCGTTCGACGAGGACGACGTCGAGTCCGAGCGCCAGGTCATCCTCGAAGAGCTGCACCTGGCGGAGGACGAAGGCGACGATCGGGTGCTGTCGCTCGCCCACGAGGTGCTCTGGCCCGACCATCCGCTGGGTCGGGAGGTGCTGGGCAGCTTCGAGACCATCGACCCCCTCGAGCGCGACGCGATCGCGGCGTTCTTCGAGCGCCACTACCACCCGTCGAACCTGGTGCTGGTCGCCGCCGGCGACGTGGACCACGACGCGGTCGTGGCAGCGGGGGAGCGGTTCCCGTCTCGACGAGCGGGCGAGCGGCCGGTGCGCGAGGCGCCCGGCGCAACGCCCGGCGGTCGCTCCCACGCGCTGCTGCGTCGCCCGAGCGAGCAGGCGCACCTCTGCTTCGCGTGGCCCGCGCTGCGCGCCGACGATCCGGATCGCTACGCGCTCGCGGTGGCCAACCAGGTCTTCGGCGGCGGCCTGTCGAGCCGCCTGTTCCAGGAGATCCGCGAGGAGCGTGGGCTGGCGTACTCGGTGTACTCCTCGGTCTCGGCCTTCTCCGACGCCGGCTCGCTGGTGGCCTACGCCGGCACCGGTGCGGAGCGCGCCGCCGACGTGCGCAAGGTCGTGCTCGACCAAGCCGCCGCGCTCGCCTCCGAGGGCGTGACCGAGCGTGAGTGGGAGGTGGCGCTCGGCTACCTCGAGGGGGCGTTCCTCCTCGGCCTGGAGGACAGCGGCAGCGTGATGGCCCGCCTCGGCAACCACGTGTGCGCCCGCGGGCGGGTCGCCGCGGTGGACGAGCAGCTCGCCAAGCTCCGCGCGGTCACGATCGACGACGTGGCCCGCGTCGCGGCCCGGGTGCTCGGTGGGCCGGTCACGGTGTGCGGCGTCGGCCCGCTCATCGACGCCGATCTCGTCTGACGACCCGCTGGCCGGTCTGGTTCTTGGCGCGCTCTGTCACCCTCTGGGTGACGAATCGCGCCAGGTTCACGCTTGCGTCGGTTGTTGGCGCGTTCTGTCACGGTCTGGGTGACGAATCGCGCCAGGAACCAGTTGGGTTTGCGGCTCGAGGTGCGCCGTCGTGGCGATGCGCGACCGCAGGCGCGGGCATACTTCCTGGAGGTGTCGGGTTCGGCACCCCTCGGACGAGAGGAGCGGGACCATGGGGTTCCTCGACAAGGTGAAGGCTCAGACCGAGCAGGTCGTGAAGCAGGGCCAGGACAAGATCGACGAGGCCCAGGCGAAGCGCAAGGCCGATGGGCTCCTGCGCAGCCTGGGCGCGTGGTACTACGCCACCCAGACCGGGCGCGACGAGGGCAACGGCCCATCGGAGCTGGCGCGGATCACCGCGGAGCTCCAGGCCCACGAAGCCGAGCACGGCCCGCTGGGCGGCGGTCAGCAGGAGCACGAGCAGGAGCAAGC
>JBDIAX010000047.1:0-29651 GCA_039812605.1 Acidimicrobiia bacterium
GCCCTGCGCAAGATCCGCCTGGGCATCGACGACCGCTCCCTGCCGGGGTACGCGATGGCCCGCCACCGCGCGGTCGCGTCGCCCGACCTCGAGCGCGACGATCGGTTCCACGCCAGGGCGCGCGAGTTCTCGTTCCCGGGCCGCTCGGCGATCGCTGCGCCGATCGGCTGGGAGCAGCGGCCCATCGGCGTGCTCGCGGCATACGACCGCCAGGTGCGTTCGTGGACCGACGACGAGGTGCGGTTCGTCCGGGCCGTCGCCACCACGATCGGCCTCTCGATGCAGCGCGCCTACCTCGAGCAGGACCTGCTCGAGAGCCGATCCCGCCTGGCCACGTCGCTGTCCGCGGGCGGGTTCGGCGCCTGGTCCTGGGAGGTCGACGTGGACCGGGTGTTGCTCAGCCCGACGGCGTTCGCCATGTTCGGGATCGACGAGCAGCGGTGGGGCGGCCAGATGGAGTCGTTCCTTGCTCGGGTCCATCCCTCCGATCGAGGTCGGCTGTCGGGCGAGGTCGACATCGCGGAGGACGAGGGAGGCGAGCGCCACACGACCTTCCGGATCCTTCGCGAGGGCGACGGCGAGCTGCGGTGGATCGAGAGCTGGGGGCGTCCGCTGCACGCGGACGCTGGCTTGGTCCGCGTGGGCGTGTTCGCCGACGTGACCGACCGGGTGCTCGACGACCGCCAGCGCGAAGACCTGCTGGCTCGTGAGCACGCGGCCCGCGTCGACGCGGAGGCCGCCCGTGAGCGCCTCGCGTTCCTCGCCGACGCGAGCTCGACGCTGAGCAGCAGCCTCGATCCCGAGGTCATCGTCCTCAGGGTGGCGGAGATGGTGGTGCCCGCGCTGGCCGACACCTGCTTCGTCGACCTGATCGACGAAGGTGGCGCGCTCGTCGAGCGCGCGGCCCTCGGTGCGAGCCCCGAGGCGTTCGCGGCCGCCCAGGAGCTGCGGCAGATGCGTCGCGCGTTGGGATCGGGGGCACCCACCCAGACCGGTCACCTCGACGCCCTCGAGGGCCGGCCGGTGCTCTACCCGGAGATCACCGATGAGCAGCTGCGAACGGCAGCCGTCGACGACCGCCACTACCAGCTGTTCCTCCGAGCGGATGCTCGCTCCACCGTGCTGGCGCCGCTGGTGAGCCGCGGGCGTGCCATCGGGGTCGTCACCTACATCCGAACGGGCGGGCGCCCCCCGTTCACCCCCGACGACGTCACCCTGATCGAGGACGTCTCCGGACGGGCGGCGCTCGCGATCGACAACGGCCGCCTGTACGCCTCGAGGGCACGGGTCGCCCGCTCCCTCCAGGCGGCGCTGCTCCCGCCGGCGCTCCCCGCCACGCCTGGTCTGTCGATCGCGGCGCGCTACGACGTCGCCGAGTCCGACGTCGCCATCGGCGGCGACTTCTACGACGTCATCGAGCTCGGCGGTCAGGCGTGGGGGATCGTGGTCGGCGATGTGTGCGGTCGAGGGCCCGACGCCGCCGCCCTCACCGGGCTCGTGCGCCACACCATCCGCACGGCGGTGGTCCACGAGACCCAACCGGCCACGGTGCTCGCGAACACCAACGCCGCGATGCTCGACCAGATCGACGAGAGCCGCTTCTGCACGGCGGCCTTCCTCCGAGCCGAGGTCATCGACGCGGCCGCGGGTCGAGTTCGCGTGGCGGTCGCCGGTGCCGGTCATCCACGGCCGATCCTGGTCCGGTCGAGCGGCGAGGCCGAACCCCTCGAGTGCTCGGGCACGTTGCTCGGGGTGGTCGCCCAGCCTCGGCTCGTCGAGGTCGAGGTGGAGCTCGAGGCGGGCGACGCGGTCGTGCTGTACACCGACGGGGTCACCGAGGCCAGGCGCGGCGACGACCTCTTCGGCGAGCGACGCCTGGTCGGGGTCGTGCGCGACCTCGCGTCGCACCCGGCGGAGGTGATCGCCACGGGGGTCGAGGCCGCGATCACCGCCTTCCGCCGCTCGGCCCGCGACGACACGGCCATCCTCGTCCTGCAGGCCTCGCCTTCGCCATGATGGCGAGATGAACGACCATGACTTCGCGGCCGACCTCGCCCGATCGGCGGGACGCGTCCTGCTCGAGGTCCGCGAGCGGCTGGAGCTCGCCGGGGCCAGCGCCTCGGAGCTGAAGGCCGCGGGCGACGAGGCGGCGCACGAACACCTCATGGCCCGCTTGGCCGCGGAGCGTCCCGGCGACGCCGTGCTCTCCGAGGAGGGTCGGGGCGCCGAGGGACCGAGCGGAACGACGCGGCTCACGGCGGATCGGGTGTGGATCGTGGATCCCCTCGACGGGACTCGCGAGTTCTCCGAGCCGCCCCGTTCGGACTGGGCCGTGCACGTCGCCCTCGTGCGAGACGGCCGCCCGGTGGCCGGTGCGGTCGCGCTCCCCGCCCAGGACGAGGTGCTGTGCACGGTCCCGGCGTCGCCGTTGCCTCCGCCCCCGCCGCCGGTGCCCCGCGTGATCGTGAGCCGCTCCCGGCCTCCTGCCATCGCGCTGCACGTGGCCGAGGCCATCGGCGGCGAGCTGGTGGAGCTGGGCTCCGCGGGCGCGAAGGTCGCGGCGGTGGTGCAGGGACGCGCCGACGTGTACCCGCACGCGGGCGGCCAGTACGAGTGGGATTCGTGCGCGCCGGTGGCGGTGGCGGAGGCTGCGGGCCTCCTGGCCACGCGCCTCGACGGCTCGGAGCTCGTCTACAACCGTCCGGACCCGTACCTGCCCGACCTGCTGGTCTGCCATCCGGCCCTGATCGACGTGGTCCGCGGCGCGATCGACGCGTGGCTGCCCTGAGCGATTCCTGACCTAACTAGTCGACAATGGGGTCGACCGCGTACGATGGCTCCGCGGAACCGCTTGCACCGGCCGATGCCCGGCCGATGGTTCCTGGTCACCCCCGTCCTTGCCGCGACCCACCTTCGAGCTCATGACCAACACGTACGAGTTGTCGCACCTCCGGGTGCTCGAGGCCGAAGCCATCCACATCTTCCGGGAGGTGGCGGCTGAGTTCGAGCGTCCTGTGCTGCTGTTCAGCGGGGGCAAGGACTCGATCGTGATGTTGCGCCTGGCCGAGAAGGCGTTCTGGCCGGCGAAGATCCCCTTCCCGGTGATGCACGTCGACACCGGTCACAACTTCGACGAGGTCCTCGAGTTCCGTGATCGGCGCGTCGCCGAGCTCGGCGTGAAGCTCCTCGTCGCGTCGGTCGCCGAGGCGATCGCCGACGGTCGCCTGCGGGAGGAGACCGGGCCGCGAGCGAGCCGCAACCGGCTCCAGACGCCCGTGCTGCTCGAGGCGATCGAGGAGCACCGCTTCGATGCCGCCTTCGGCGGCGCACGCCGCGACGAGGAGAAGGCTCGGGCCAAGGAGCGCGTGTACAGCTTCCGCGACGAGTTCGGCCAGTGGGACCCGAAGAACCAGCGGCCCGAGCTGTGGAGCCTCTACAACGGTCGCCACCACCAGGGCGAGCACATCCGGGTGTTCCCGCTCAGCAACTGGACCGAGCTCGACATCTGGCAGTACATCGCCGACGAGGGCGTCGCGATCCCGAGCATCTACTACGCGCACCAGCGGGAGGTGTTCCTCCGCGACGGGATGTGGATGGCGGTCACCCAGCACCTCAGCCCCGACGAGGGGGAGGAGGTGCTCACCAAGACGGTCCGCTACCGGACCGTCGGCGACGCCACCATCACCGGTGCCGTCGAGAGCGATGCCGCCACCGTCGAGGCCGTGGTCGCCGAGGTGGCGGCCACCCGGCTCACCGAGCGCGGTGCCACCCGAGGCGACGATCGGGTCACCGAAGCCGCCATGGAGGACCGGAAGAAGGAGGGCTACTTCTGATGTCGGATCTGCTGCGCTTCGCCACCGCGGGATCGGTCGACGACGGCAAGTCGACGCTCATCGGGCGGTTGCTCTACGACTCGAAGGCGATCTTCGAGGATCAGCTGGAAGCGGTCGAGCGCTCGTCGGAGGCGATGGGGGCGGAGTACACGAACCTGGCGTTGCTCACCGACGGGCTTCGCGCCGAGCGCGAGCAGGGCATCACCATCGACGTCGCGTACCGGTACTTCGCCACGCCACGCCGGAAGTTCATCATCGCCGACACCCCTGGCCACATCCAGTACACGCGCAACATGGTCACGGGTGCGTCCACGGCCGACCTGGCGCTGGTGCTGGTCGATGCTCGCAAGGGCCTCGTCGAGCAGTCACGGCGCCACGCGTTCCTGGCCTCGCTGCTGCGCATCCCGCACCTCGTGCTCTGCGTCAACAAGATGGACCTGGTCGACTGGTCCCAGGAGCGCTTCGAGGAGATCAAGGCCGAGTTCCGGGCGTTCGCGGCGAAGCTCGACATCGCTGATCTCGCGTTCGTCCCGGTGTCGGCCCTCCATGGGGACAACGTCGTCACCCGCTCGGCGAACTCGCCGTGGTACGAGGGATCGTCGCTGCTGCACCACCTCGAGGAGGTGCACGTCGCGTCCGACCGCAACCTCATCGACGTGCGCTTCCCCGTCCAGTACGTGATCCGCCCCCACAACGACGACTTCCACGACTACCGGGGCTACGCCGGCACCGTCGCCGGCGGGGTCATGAAGCCGGGCGATCCCGTCGTGGTCCTGCCGTCGGGCTTCTCGTCGACGATCGCCTCGGTGGAGACCGCGGACGGCCCCGTCGAGGAAGCGTTCGGTCCGATGGCGGTCACCGTCCGGCTGGCCGATGAGATCGACGTCAGCCGGGGCGACATGATCTGCCGCCCGCACAACCAGCCCACCTCTGGCCAGGACCTCGACGCGATGGTCTGCTGGATGGACGAGTCGCGGCCGCTGCGCGAGCGCGACAAGCTGGCCATCAAGCACACGACCCGGTCGGCTCGGGTACTGGTGAAGGGCATCCAGTACCGACTCGACGTGAACACGCTGCACCGCGACGATGCCGCGACCGGGTTGGCGCTGAACGAGATCGGCAGGGTCCAGCTGCGCACCACGCAACCCCTCTTCTTCGACGAGTACCGCCGGAACCGCACCACCGGTTCGTTCGTCCTCATCGACGAGTCGACCAACACCACGGTGGGCGCGGGGATGATCCTCGGCCCCGCATCCTGAGGCGAACGGTCGGCCCATGAGCGCCAACGTCACCTGGCACCACGGCGAGGTCGGGCGTGGCGACCGGCCGACGCTCGGCGCCACCGTCTGGCTCACCGGCCTGTCGGGATCGGGGAAGTCGACCGTGGCGGTGGCGCTGGAGCGGCTGCTGGTGAGCGAAGGGCGGCCGGCCTACCGGCTCGACGGCGACAACCTCCGCCTCGGCCTGAACGTGGATCTCGGCTTCTCGCCCGGAGATCGCGACGAGAACGTTCGGCGAGCGGGCGAGGTCGCTCTCCTCCTGGCCGATGCCGGGGTGGTGGCGATCGTGCCGCTCATCTCGCCCTACCGCGCCGGCCGCGATCGGGCTCGGGCCTCGCACGTCGCGGCCGCGGTCCCCTTCATCGAGGTGTTCGTCGACACCCCGATCGAGCTGTGCGAGCAGCGCGACCCGAAGGGCCTCTACGCCAAGGCACGTGCGGGGGAGATCACCGGGTTCACCGGCATCGACGACCCCTACGAGCCTCCGAGCTGCCCCGAGGCGGTGCTCACGCCCGACCAGGGCAGCCCCGAGGTCCAGGCCGCCGCGGTCCGCGCGCTCCTGCCCTGAGCCCCGAGTCGCGCCGCGGTCCGCGGGGCGCCGCTGCTGCGGACCTAGCCTCGGCCCCGTGAGGCGAGCACGACATGCAGGGGCGGCGATCCTGGCGGTCGCCACGGTGATGGCGGCCAGCGGGTGCACGGGGGCGACCCGGCGGGTCGATCAGGTCGTCTCGGTGACCCCCGAGACGATGTGCACCCATCCCGTCACCGGCGACGCCGAGGCGGATGCATCGGCGAAGACCGACTGCTTCCCGACCGACGTCGTATCGGACAAGGACACGATCGTGGTCGGCGACTGCGTCGAGCTCCGTCGCTCGGGCTCGACCGACGAGGTGCTGTCGGCCCGCTTCGCCGACTGCCCGGACTGAGCAGCCGGCGCGGGCGCGCTCAGATCGGCACGTCGGGGTTCAGCCCCGAGATGTCGGGAGCGCCGGGGACGAGGTTCTCGGTGACGGTGGCCTCGTCGCGGGACTTGTCGCCCAGCTTCTCGGGCGGGACCATGCCCTTCGACACCCAGCCGCGCTCCTCGGCCCAGATCATCACCGGGGGCAGCATCACCAGGGCGGCGAGCAGGGCGACGATCACGTTCATCGCCACGATGATCCCGAAGCCGCGGAGCAGCGGAAGCGACGACGTCGCGATCACGGCGACGCCGGCCACGGCGGTCATGCCCGAGACGATGAAGGCCCGTCCGGTGCGGGCCGCGGTGATCTCCGCCGCGGCCCGCGGGCTGAACCCGCGCTCTCGCTCCTCGAGGAACCGCAGGAGGATCAGCGAGGTGAACTCGGTGCACACCGCGATCACCAGCGGTCCGCCCACCGCGGTCATCGGGCTCAGCTTGAGGCTGAACACGAAGGCCACGAGCGAGGCCAAGCCCACCGCGATGAGCACCGGCACGAGCGACAGCAGCGATCGCACGACGGACTTCAAGCGGACGGTGAGGAACGCGAACACGAGGAAGATCGACAGGTAGGTGAGCTCGACGCGGTTCGACTCGAGGTTCTCCAGCAGGCCGACGCCGACCACGGCGAGGCCCGACGGCGTGGCCGAGATGCCTTCGGGGGGCTTGGCCGCTGCATCGCCGGTGGCGGTCTCGAAGCGGTCGCGCATGTCCTCGATCATCACGGCGCGCTCCTGGAGGTCTCCGGGCTTGGTGATGAACAGGAGGTTCAGGGCCTTGCGATCGGTGGTGACCGTGAGCTTCTGGATCGACGGCGGCGCCGCCTCGTAGGAGGCGGACACCAGCGCGCTCGGCGGCACGACGTTCGACGCGCCGTCGAGGTCGGTGAGGTCGGCGAGGGGGCTCAAGATGCTCGATGCGACGAGCAGCTTGTCCTGGTAGCGGTCGAGGGCGTCGGTGGTGAAGTCCTCCAGCCAACGGACGCTCTCATCGGCCGCGGCCATCTTGGTGGCTTCGTCCTGCGTGTAGCACCCGTCGCCCACCACGTAGGTCGGGAGGGCGGGGTAGGTCGCGGACGCGCACGGGGCGCCGTCGCTGCCGGTGGCCTTGTAGGTGACATCGGGGAGCAGGTGATCGGGATCCTGCGCGGTGATGTAGATGCCGAGCTCGCTCGACGCGCCGGTGCGCTCCTCGAGCGTGGCGACGTCCTTGCGGTTCTGGCTGTGCTGGTTCACCCACTGGATCGGATCGGTCTGGAGGGTGAGCTTGCCCTCCACCGCGAGCCCGCCACCGAAGATGACCACCGACGCCAGCATGATCGGGATGGCGGACTTCGTGGGCAGATCGCCGAGCCACACGACCAGGCGGCCGAGTGCTCCTTCACGGAAGTCACGCCCCTTGGTGGGGGAGCGGAACTCCCGAGCACCCAGGATCGCGAGGGGCTGGATGATGGAGTTGAGGCAGATGACGGCGATGCCGATGCACAGCAGGAGGCCGAAGTCGCGGATCATCGGCACCTTGGCGAAGCGCAGGGCCGCGAACGCGAACACCGCATCGAAGGTCACCACCAGCAGCGCGGGGCCGAGGTTGCGCGCGGTCTCCTGGATCGGGTGGCTGGCGCGGTCGATCACCACCTCCTCCTCGACGCGCGCGTGCATCTGGATCGCGTAGTCGACGCCGACGCCGAGCATCACCGGGAGCCCGGCGATGGTCACGACGGACAGGGGTATGCCGAGGTAGCCGGCCATGCCGAACGCCCAGACCACGCCGATGAGCACGACGCCGAGCGGCAGGAGTCGCCAGCGGACGTCGAAGAACACCAGCAGGATCACGACCATGATCGCGACGGCGATGGCGCCGAGGGAGAGGATGCCCCCCCGCAGGTAGTCGTTGATGTCCTTCAGCAGGACCGGCGCTCCCGTGACGAGGGTGGATCCGCCTTCGATCGTGCGGTCGGCGAAGGCCTCCTTCACGGCGACGGCACCAGCGCCCTCGTCCTCGATCGACGCGTTGCCCTTGAGCCGCACGATCATCTGCGCGTGCGTCGTGTCGAAGAACGAGGACGTGAGCGGCTTGCGGATCTCGTCGTCGTTGCCGTAGAGCAAGACGTTCACCCAGTCCGGGTTGTCGAACGACCGCACGTCTGCCGACGTGCCGAGGAACGGCGAGAGCCGTTCGGTGGTGGTGGCGAAGTCGGCGGTCCGGACCTCGGCAGGGCCTGCTTCCTTGTCTGAGCTGCTCGCCCAGCTCGTGGCCAGGCTCGCGATCGAGCCCGTGGCCGTCGTGAAGTCGAAGGTCTCCGCGTCCTTCGTCGGGTCGTCGGGTGTGCGCAGCAGCAGGTTCTGGCTGAACTGGAGCGTGTCGATCGGGCTCACGACGGTGAGGATGTGCGGGTTCGCCTCGAGCTCGGCCTTGGCGTCGGCGATGACCTGGCGGTTGTGCGCGCTCGCCAGCTCGTCGACCGTGTGGCCCTCGTCCATCGTGAAGAGCACGATCATGATCTGGCCGCCGAAGAGCTTCTGGTACTGGACGTTGTCCTCGGCGACCTGGTCCGAGGAGTTCAGGTAGCTGTCCTGGCCGGTGGCGAACTGCAGCTTGGTGATCCCGAAGCCGAGGATGGCGGTGATCAGCAAGCCGATGGTGGCGACGAGCCCAGCCCGCTTCCCGAGCTCGACCGCGAGCTTCGACCAGAACATGCGCACGTGGGGCCTCCGGAGGTCCAGGCGAGAGCGACGGGCGATGGTACCACGACGTGAACGGAAGGTGTCTGTGGCGAGATCGGTAGGGTCCGGCCGTGGCGACCGCCGTCCGAACCGTGCACGTCGTGGCCAAGACGCACCTGGATCTGGGATTCACCGCGCTCGCCGCAGAGGTGGAGGATCGCTACCTGCGTGTCCTGTTCCCCGCCGCGATCGCGACGGCGGCCGAGCTCGAGCGCCGGGGCGCTCCGGAGCGCCTGGTGTGGACCACGGGATCGTGGATCCTCGAACGAGCGCTGGCCGATCCCGACGAGGGTCGTGCCGCCGCCGTCGCTGCCGCCGTCGAGGCCGGACACCTCGCCTGGCACGCGCTCCCGCTCACCTTCCACACCGAGCTGATGGACGCCCCGCTGGTGCGGACCGCGCTGGGCATCTCCGCGGACCTCGATGCTCGCTTCGGGCGGACCACCACCGCCGCGAAGATGACCGACGTCCCGGGCCACACCCGAGGGCTGGTCCCGCTCTTGGCCGAGGCCGGGGTCACCTTCTTGCACCTCGGGGTGAACCCGGCCTGGCCGGTGCCCGACGTGCCCGCCGTGTTCCGGTGGCGGGCGCCCGACGGCTCCGAGGTCGTCGTGGCCCACCGAGCCGGTGGCTACGGAGGTGAGGTGGTGGTGGAGGGGTGCGACCACGCGCTGGCGTTCCTCCATGCCGGCGACAACTCCGGCCCGCCCACCGCGGCCGAGGTGGTGGAGGCCCACGCCGCGCTGGCGCGCCGCCACCCGGGGGCGGCGATCGTGGCCTCCACCCTCGACGCCTTCGCTCGAGCGCTCGACGCGTCGGGCGCCGCCGGCGGCCTCCCGGTCGTCACCGCCGAGATCGGCGACCCCTGGCTGTTCGGCGCGGGGAGCGACCCGCAGAAGGTGGCCGCCTTCCGGGCGGCGCTGCGAGGCGAGCGCTCGCCGGAGGTGGACCGGCGGCTGCTCCTCGTCGCCGAGCACACGTGGGGCCTGGACCAGAAGGAGGCGCTGCCCGACACCGAGCACTGGTCGGCAGCGGACCTCGTCGAGCTTCGCTCCACCCCCGCTGCTCGCCGCTTCGAGGCCTCGTGGGCGGAGCAGCGCTCGTACCTCGACGGGTTGCGTCGAGGTCGCTCGGTCGAGGCCGTCCCGTCGGGCGGGGACCACGCCGCGGGCGTGCCGGTGGGGCAGGTGGTGGCGATGGGTGCATGGGAGGCAGCGATCGACGATCGCGGCGCCCTCATCCACCTGCGGGATCGAGCCGATGGCCGGGTGCTGGCGGATCGGGAGCACCCGTTGGGGCTCCTCGCCCACCAGACGTTCTCGGCCGCCGACTACGAGCGCTTCTACGCGCAGCTCACCCCGGCCCCCGAGGACGACGGCTGGGCGCGCTGGGACAACACCAAGCCGGGCCTCGAGCGCACCGGGGCGACCTCGTCGTGGGCGTCGGGCTCGGTGGTCGCCGCCTGGGTCGTGGAGCTCTCCGACGCCGATGCGGGGTGGGAGCTCGAGGTCGCGGTGCAGATGCCCGCCGAGCACGTCGCCTCCGGCGCGGCGCCGGTCGCGCACCTCCGATGGAGGTTCCCCCTCGCCGGTTCGGATTCGGGCGGTGGCGAGCCGCTGGCGCTCGAGGTGCGTTGGGAGGCGAAGCCGGCGTCGAGGCTGCCCGAGGCCACCTGGGTGTCGTTCGTCCCGACGGTCGCTGTGCCCGAGCGGTGGCTGTTCGACAAGCTCGGCCAGGACGTGTCGCCGCTCGACGTCGTGCGCCACGGGGGTCGCTCGCTGCACGCGGTCGGGGAGCGGGGCGCCCGCTGCACCGGACCTGACGGCCGCCTCGTGCTGCGCACCCTCGACGCGCCGCTGATGGCGCCGGGCGCGCCGAACCTGCTCGACGCGGACCCTCCGGTGCCCGAGCTGTCGGGAGGGTTGCACGTGCTGCTCCACGACAACTGCTGGGGCACCAACTTCCCCATGTGGAACGAGGGGCCCGCCCGGTTCCGCTTCGAGCTCGACCCGAGCTGAGCGCACCCTGCGGTCGGGGTCAGTGCTCGAGGACCTTCTCGAGGAACTGCTGGAGGCGCGGGGTCGAGGGGGAGCCCAGCACCTGGTCGGGCGGGCCCTGCTCGCACACCACCCCCTCGTCCATGAACACGACGTGGTCCGACACGCGTCGGGCGAATCCCATCTCGTGGGTCACCACCAGCATCGTCATCCCCTCGGAGGCGAGCTGGCGCATCACCTCGAGCACGTCGCCCACCAGCTCGGGGTCGAGCGCGGACGTGGACTCGTCGAAGAGCATCATCTTGGGGTTCATCGCGAGCGCGCGGGCGATGGCCACCCGCTGCTGCTGGCCGCCGGACAGCTGCGACGGGTACGAGCTCGCCTTCTCGGCCAGCCCGACCCGCTCGAGCACCTCGGTGGCGACGTCGGTGGCGTCGGCCTCGGAGCGACCCAGGACCTTGCGCTGGGCGAGGGTGACGTTGCCGAGCGCCGTGAGGTGCGGGAACAGGTTGAACTGCTGGAAGACCATCCCGATGTCGCGACGGACGAGGTCGACGTCGCAGTCGGGATGGGTGATGTCGATGCCGTCGATGAGGACCTGGCCCCCGGTGGGCTCCTCGAGGCGGTTGACGCACCGGAGCAGGGTGGACTTGCCCGAGCCCGAGGCCCCGATGATGCACACCACCTGGCGGCTGGCGACCGTGAGGTCGACGCCCTTGAGGACCTCGTTCGCGCCGAAGCTCTTGCGCAGCCCCCGAAGCTCGATGGCCGGCGTGCTCATCGGCGGGCCTTGTTGCGCCGCTCGAGCCAGGCGACGACCTGGGTGAGCGGGATGGTGATCAGCAGGTACATCAGCGCCGCCACGACGAACGGCGTGCCGTTGAAGTCCTTGTTGAAGGCGTCGCGGCCGAACTTGGTGAGCTCCACCGAAGTCGTGGTGGTCCCGAGCGCGGCGAGCAGCGCGGTGTCCTTCAAGAGCAGGACGAGCTCGTTGGTGAGCGGTGGGATGATCAGGCGGAACGCCTGGGGGATCACGACGATCCGCAAGGTCTGCCCCGAGGTCATCCCGAGGGACCTGGCCGCCTCGACCTGCCCCTTCGGCACGCCCTCGATGCCCGCGCGGATCGTCTCGGCCAGGTACGCGCCCGCAACGAGGCTGAGCGAGATGATGCCGGCGCTCTCCACGCCGAGGACCTGGGGGAACCGGATCCCGAGCGCGGTCGGGGCGACGAACCCGACGAGGAAGATCGTCATCAGGGCCGGGAGCCCGCGGAAGATCTCGATGTAGGCGATCGCGAACCAGCGGTAGGGCCGCAGCGAGCTCATCTTCATGATCGCCATCAGCAACCCGATGCTGACCCCGCCCACGAACGCGCCGAACGTGTAGATCAGCGTGTTCTTGGTGGCGATCGTGATGATCTCGGGGAAGAGGCTCTTCGCCCGCTCGACGTCGAGGTACTTGTCGGCGATCTTGGCCCAGTCGCCGACCACCACCACCACGGCGGTGAGCGCGACGCCGATCGCGTAGGTGATGGCCCGGTTGCGCCGGGCGCGCGCCCGCTTGGCCCGGCCAGACCGGTACAGCTCGGGGAGGTCGTCCTCCCCGAGCTGCACGTCGGCGGTCGTTGCGTCGGTGTTCACCGAGGTCTGGGGTGGGCCGCGATCGGGCTCAGCCGGCGTTCGGGAAGTACTTCTCGTAGATCTCGTCGAAGGTGCCGTCGTCCTTCACCGAGGACAGCCCGTCGTTGACCTGACCCTGGAGGTCGGTGTTCTCCTTGGCGAAGGCGAACCCGTACTGCTCGCCGGTCGGGAGCGTGGCGACGACCTTGACGCTGTCATCGCTCTGGGCCCGGTCGCTGTTCACCGGGAGGTCCTGGAGGACCGCGGCGATCTCGCCCGAGCTGATGGCCGCGAAGAGGGCGGCGGCGTCGGGGTAGGACTTCACCGAGGCGCCGTCGGGGGCGTTCTCCTGGGCGTAGGACTCGCCGGTGGTGCCGGACTGCACGCCGATGGTCTCGCCGGCGAGGTCGTCGAGCGACTCGACGTCGGAGTCGGCCGGGACCAGGAGGGACTGGTCGGCGTCGAAGTACGGGTCGGAGAACAGGCTGTTCTCCTTGCGCTCGTCGGTGATGGTGACCGCCGAGGCGACCACGTCGCAGTTGCCCGCGTTGACGCTGGCGAAGATGGTGTCGAAGTCCGAGTCGATGATGTCGAGGGTCGCGTTCTGGTCCTCGGCGATGGCGTCGAGGAGCTCGATGTCGAAGCCCGTGTACTTCAGGCCGCGGGGGCCGTCGCCCTCCATCTCGAAGGGCTCGTAGGGGATGTCCGAGCAGACCTTCCAGGTGGCTGCTTCGGCCTCGGTGCTGGCCGTGTCACCGTCGCTCTTGGTGGCGCTGTCGCTGTCGCTGCCGCACGCGGCGGCGCCGAACAGCAGCGCTCCGGCGAGGCCGAGGCTCAAGAGGGGGTGCTTTCGAAGGGTGTCCATCGATGTCGCTCCTATCGGGGCCCGCGGAGTGCCGGCCGGGTGGCGGCATCGTAGGGGGGGGCGTTCGTGACGGCGCTGTGAACTCTCTCGACGCGGGGTCTGGCAGGCTTCACCGATGCTCCCCCTGTTGATCGAGGAGTGGGACGCCGATCTGCGCTCGGGCGATCCGCTCTCCTTCCCCGGCTACGCGGAGGTGGTCCGCGAGCTGCCGAACGAGTCCGTGCGCACCGGTCTCGCCGACGGCTTCGTGCTCATCGAGTGCGACTTCGACGTGATCGGCGGCTCGATGGGCCTCGTGCACGGCGAAAAGGTCGTCCGGGCGTTCGACCGAGCGGTCGACCGGCGGCTGCCGGTGGTGGTGGTCACCCGCTCGGGCGGCGCTCGGATGCAGGAGGGGATGCTCTCGCTGATCCAGCTCTCGCGCACCGCCGCGGCCGTCGACCGGCACCAGGCGGCAGGCCTGCTGTCGATCGCGGTGCACCGGTCGCCCACCACGGGCGGCGTCTTCGCGTCCTACGGCTCGCTCACGGACCTGCGCATCGCCGAGGACGGTGCGATGGTGGGCTTCGCGGGGCCTCGGGTGGTCGAGCAGACCACGGGGGAGCCCGTCGACGCGACCTCGCACACGGCCTCGAGCGCGCTCGAGCACGGCATCGTCGACGCGGTGGTCGCCCCCGAGGCCGTGGAGGCCTGGGTTCGGGCCGCGCTCGGCCAGGCGGACTCCCCGTTGCGCGCACCCCGCCCCCCGGTGCCCACCAAGCAGGCCGCGCCCGACCCTCCGGGGACCGACCCGGCGTGGGTGGCCGTGCGCACCGCTCGTCGCTTGGGTCGTCCCACCGGCATCCACGTGGCGGCCGCGGCCACCACGTCGTGGATCGAGCTCGGTTCCGGCACCGACCGGGCGCTCCGGTCGGCGCTGGCCACGGCCGGCGGCCGGCGGGTGGTCGCGATCGCGATGGACCGCTACGCCGGCGGGGGCCAGCCCGGGCCCCAGGGCTACGCCCTCGCGTGCCGGGCGATCGCGCTCGCGAACCAGCTCCAGGTCCCGATCCTGACCTTCGTCGACACCCCGGGAGCGCTGATCTCGTCGCCCGCGGAGAACGCGGGCATCGCCCGAGCGATCGCCCAGACCCACGCCGCGATGGCCTCGGCCACCGTGCCCACCGCGTCGATCTGCGTCGGCGAGGGGGGCAGCGGCGGTGCCCAGGCGCTGTCGGCCGCGGATCGGCTGCTCATCCAGGAGGGGGCGATCTTCTCGGTCATCGGCCCCGAGGGCGCCGCGGCGATCCTCGAGCGCGACGCGTCGAAGGCCGAGCAGGTGGCGCCGCTCCTGCACCTCACCGCGGCCGACCTGGTCGACTTCGCCATCGCGGATGCCCTCGCACCCGAGGAGCCCCAGGCGGCCGCTCGAGAGCTGCTCGCCGCGCTCGACGAGGCGGTGGTCGGCGATCGTCGCGCTCGGCTCGATGCTGCCACGGCAGCCTGGCTCCGCTGACTTGACCCTCCGGTCAATCTGGGCCGGGCGATGTGGCACGATGGCCCCGTGCCGACCGCAGCAGCCAACGGGATCGCCCTCGAGTACGAGACCTTCGGCGATCCCAGCAATCCCACCGTCCTGCTCGTCATGGGGCTCGCCACCCAGATGATCGGGTGGGAGGAGGGCTTCTGCGCCCTCCTCGTCGCCCGCGGCTTCCACGTGGTGCGCTTCGACAACCGAGACGTCGGTGGCTCCACCTGGATGGAGACGCCGGGCTTCGACGCCGGATCGGCGGTCCTCGCCGCACTGGGCGGCGACACCTCGGTCGCGCCGTACCTCTTGTCGGACATGGCCGACGATGCGGTCGGCCTCCTCGACCACCTGGGCATCGACCGGGCGCACGTCGTCGGCGCCTCGATGGGCGGGATGATCGTCCAGCAGATCGCCATCGACCATCCGACGCGCGTGCGGTCGCTCACCTCGATCATGTCGACCACGGGTGAGCCCGACGTCGGCCAGCCGACGCCCGAGCTGATGGGCGCCCTCCTCACCCCGCGGCCCACCGATCGAGAGGCCGCCATCGAGGCGGCGCTGACGGTCCAACGGCTGATGAGCTTCCCGGCCCACTGGGACGAGGAGCGGATGCGGGCGCTCGCGGAGGTCCACTTCGACCGAGGCGACAACCCCGACGGCGTCGCGCGCCAGCTGGTCGCCATCGTCGCGTCGGGCTCGCGCTCGGAGGGGCTGTCCCACCTCGACCTCCCGGCGCTCGTGATCCACGGCACGGCCGACCCGCTCGTCACCCTCTCGGGCGGGCAGCGCACGGCGGAGCTCATCGCGGGCTCGGACTTCCTCACCTTCGACGACATGGCGCACGACCTGCCGATGGTCCACTGGCCTCGCATCGCCGACGCGATCGCGCAGCTGGCGAGCCGAGCGGCCTGAGCGATGGGACCGCTCTCCGGCATCAAGGTGGTCGAGATCGCGGGCATCGGCCCCGGTCCCTACGGCGCCATGCTCCTCGCGGACCTCGGCGCCGACGTGGTCCGGGTCGATCGCTCCTCAGGGGTGGGCGCCCTCGGCGGGGGAGACCCATCGACCCCGCCACAGGACACCCTCGCCCGCGGCCGCCGCTCGGTCGCGGTGGACCTGAAGAACCCCGCCGGCGTGGAGGTGGTGCTCGACCTGATCGCCGGCTCCGACGTGCTGGTCGAGGGGTTCCGCCCCGGGGTCATGGAGCGCCTCGGCCTCGGTCCCGACCTCTGCCTCGAGCGCAACCCCAAGCTCGTGTACGCCCGGATGACCGGCTGGGGCCAGGACGGCCCCTACGCGAGCGCTGCTGGCCACGACATCAACTACATCGCCCTGGCCGGGGCGCTCGAGCCGCTCGGTCGCAAGGGCGAGCAGCCCACCCCGCCGCTCAACCTCATCGGCGACTTCGGCGGCGGCGGCATGATGCTCGCCTTCGGCGTGTGCGCCGCGCTCGTGGAGACCGCCCGATCCGGCGAGGGCCAGGTCATCGATGTCGCGATGATCGACGGCGCCGCGAGCCTCATGTCCATGACGTGGTCCTTCAAGCACATGGGCATCTGGAGCGACGAGCGGGGCACCAACATGCTCGACACCGGCGCCCACTTCTACGACACCTACGAGACCGCCGACGGCAAGTACGTGTCGATCGGGTCGATCGAGCCCCAGTTCTACAAGGAGCTCCTCCGGCTCACCGGGCTCGAGGGCGAGGAGCTCCCGCACCAGATGGACAAGGCGCAGTGGGGGCCGATGAAGGAGCGCCTGGGCGAGGTGTTCCGCTCCAAGACCCGTGACGAGTGGTGCGAGCTCATGGAGCACACCGACGTCTGCTTCGCCCCGGTGCTCTCGATGGACGAGGCCCCGAACCACCCCCACATCGCCGCCCACGGCACCTTCACGGAGGTCGCCGGGCTCGTGCAGCCGGCGCCTGCGCCTCGCTTCAGCCGCACCCCGGGGGAGGTGCTGCGCCCACCGGCGCACGCCGGCCAGCACACCGACGAGGTGCTCGCCGAGCGAGGCGTGACGGCCGAGCGGATCGCTGAGCTCCGCGACGCGAAGGCCATCGCCTGAGGTCGTCGCGGCGCCGATAGCGTGCGCCGCCATGGGAACCCTCGTCTCCTTCCACGCCCACCCCGACGACGAGTCGATCGCCACCGGCGGCACCTTGGCGTGCGCGGCCGATGCTGGGCACCGGACCGTGCTGGTCTTCGCGACGCGCGGCGAGCTGGGCGAGCCCGTCCCCGGTGTGCTCGCCGACGGCGAGCAGCTCACCCTGCGCCGCACGGCCGAGTGCTACGAGTCGGCCCGGGTCCTCGGCGTGGACCGCGTCGAGTTCCTCGGGTACACGGACTCGGGGATGATCGGCGAGGACACCAACGACGCCCCCTGGTGCTTCTGGCAGGCCGACGTGGAGCACGCCGCCCGGCGCCTCGCCACGATCTTGGAGGAGGAGCGCCCCGACGTCCTCACCGTCTACGACGACAACGGCGGCTACGGCCACCCGGACCACATCCAGGTGCACCGCGTCGGCTGCCGAGCCGCCGAGCTGGTCGGCACGCCGGTGGTCGCGCAGGGCACCATGAACCGTGACCTCATCGCTCGGGCGATGGCGATGGCCAAGGAGCTCGGCCTCGACGTTCCCGACCCGACCGAGGCGGACACGGCCCCCGAGGGCACGCCAGCATCGGAGGGCGTCACCGCCGCGGTCACGTTCGGGAAGCCGGAGTCCGAGCTCACGCATGTGGTCGACACCGCCGCGGTCACCGCTCGCAAGCGGGCATCGATGCGCAGCCACGCCAGCCAGATCGGCCCGGACCACTTCATGGCCCAGATGCCCGACGACATCTTCTCCTTCGTCTTCGGGCCCGAGTGGTACCTCGTGGAGTCGGTCCCCGACCATCCCCCGGCCCTGTTCGTCGAGCTGTTCACCCCCAAGGCGGCGCTCGACGCGGAGGCCTGACGTGGCCCGGTTGCGGCTGGTGCGCCACGGCCAGGCTGCCGCCGGCTGGGGCGACGACCACGACCCTGGGCTGTCGGCGCTGGGGCTCGAGCAGGCGGCTGCGGCGGCCGGCGGGGTCGGGTTGGGCAGCGACGACCCGTTGCCGTCGATCTTGTCGTCGCCCCTGCGACGGGCGCGCGAGACGGCAGCGGCGTTCTCGGAGGCGCTCGGGACGCCGGCCCGGATCGATGCGGCCTTCGGGGAGATCCCGTCGCCGTCCACGGGCCTTGCCGAGCGCGACGCCTGGCTTCGGGCCGCGCTCGTCGGCACCTGGTCGGACCTCGATTCGTCGGTCGCGGCGTGGCGCTCGTCGCTGCTCGGCGCGATCCGCGCGCTCCGCGGCGACACCGTGGTCGTGACCCACTTCGTCGCGATCAACGCCGTCGTCGGCGCGGCCGCGGGCTCGGACCTGGTCACCACGTTCCTCCCCGCGAACGCCTCGATCACCACCGTCGTGGTCGATCCCGACGGCTCGATCGCGGTGGAGGCGCTCGGGAGCGAGGCGCCCCCGGTCATCTCCTAGGGCAGGACACGGTGCGGCATCGGGCCCGCGCGCTACCGTCCACCTGGCGTTCACCCGGACGTCGGGGAGAGGTCACCATGTCGCTTCGTCGCTTGCTCGCACTGGTCTTCGCGGCCCTGGTGCTCGTCGGGGGCGCCGTCTCGTCGCCGGCGGGCGGGTCGTCCACCCGGATGGCGTCGGTCGACGACGACGTGCGCATCAACCAGATCCAGGTGATCGGCAGCCACAACTCCTACAAGCGCATGGTGTCGGACGCGGAGGAGGAGCTTCGGCGCTCGTTCATCGGCGACGCCGCGGACCAGATGCAGTACCAGCACGAGCCGCTGGCCACGCAGTTCTCGAACCAGCGGGTCCGCCAGATCGAGCTCGACGTGTACCTCGACTCGGCGGGCGGCCTGTACTCGGATCCGATGCTGCGCTCGGCAGCGGGCCTGGGCGCCTACGACCCCGCGATGGACCTGCCCGGCATCAAGGTCCTGCACATCCAAGACGTCGACTACCGGACCACGTGCCTGTCGCTGGTGTCGTGCCTCGAGCAGATCGAGGGCTGGAGCGACGCCAACCCCTCGCACCTGCCGATCGCGGTGCTGCTCGAGCTGAAGGACGATCCGCTGAGCTTCGGCTCGTTCACGTTCACGACCCCTGAGCCCTGGACCGCCGCGGCGATGGACTCGCTCGACGCCGAGATCCGCTCGGTGATGGACCCCTCGGACCTCATCACCCCAGACGACGTCCGTGGCGCGCACGCCACGCTGGAGGAGGCCGTGCTCTCCGACGGTTGGCCCACCGTGGGCGATGCTCGCGGCAAGGTCATGTTCCTGATGGACAACTCGGGCTCGTACCGCACCGACTACCTGGCGGGGCATCCCTCGCTGCAGGGACGGGTGCTCTTCACGAACTCGACCCCCGGCCAAGACGACGCCGCCTTCGTGAAGCGAAACGACCCGTTCGACGCGTCGATCCCCGGCCTGGTCACCGCCGGCTACATCGTGCGCACCCGCGCCGATGCCGACACCCTCGAGGCCCGCGCCAACGACACCGGCCCGCGCGACGCCGCGCTCGCGAGCGGCGCCCAGTACGTCAGCACGGACTACCCCGTGCCTGGCCTCGCGGTTGGGTTCACCACCCCGTACTACGCCGCGATCCCGGGCGGCACGGTGGCCCGCTGCAACCCCTTGATCGGTCCGGCGAGCTGCGTGGCCGCCGATCTCGACACGATCTACACGCCGATCGCTCCGCCCACCTCCACCTCCACCACCACCGTCGTCACGACGACCTCCACCACGACCCCGGTCGAGAGCACCGAGCCGAAGCCCGCGGAAGCGGTGGCCGGAACCGCGGACTACACCGGCTGAGGGCGTTCGCGCGAGCGTGAGCGTCGTGCCCGCTGTCCTGCTCGCCGCTCCGCGGATCGTCCACGACGTCCACGCGGTCTGGGCGTGGGTGCTGATCGCGTCCAACGCGCTGGTGGGGGTGTGGGCGCTGCTCGCCCACCGCGACGAGCGGTTCCGCGTCCGTCAGCTGTGGTGGGCCACGGCCGCGGCGGAGGTGGCGATCTTCGTGCAGCTGATCTTGGGCGTGGTCCTCGTCCAGGGGCGAAGCCAGGACGACTTCGGGTTCCACGAGCTCTACGGCTTCTCGGCGGCGTTCTCGGTGGCGATCCTCTACAGCTACCGCAACCAGATCGGTCCGAAGCAGTACCTGCTCTACGGCGTGGGTGGCCTGTTCATCGCCGGCCTCGGCCTCCGAGCGATCACGACGCTGCCCGGCTAGGTCGGCGCGCTCAGAGCGCCGACGCGGGGATCCGGCCGTAGCCCACGAGGTGGTCGACCCACCAGGTGGCGAGGTCGTCCTCGCTGAGGCTCACGCCGGGCTTGTGGGCCTGGATGATCTTGCCGTTGCCGGCGTAGAGCGCCACGTGGCTGATGGAGCCCGTCGAGCCCGACGCGCTGTAGAAGACGAGGTCGCCGGGCTGGAGGTCGGCCTTGGTGATCTTCTGCGCCCACGAGTACTGCGCCGAGGACGAGCGGGGGAGGGTGACGCCGGCCTGCTTCCACGCGTAGTAGGTGAGCCCGGAGCAGTCGAAGCCACCTTCGCTGGGCGATTCGCCTCCCGACACGTACGGCATCCCGATCTGGTCGCGCGCCGCCTGCACCACGGTCACCTGGGGGGTGCAGGCGGACAGCCCGGCCGCTCCGACGAGGACGAAGGCGGCGAGGGCGAGTGGCGCGAGGCGGCGGGTCAACACGAGGCGGGTTCCTGGTCCGGCAGCAGAGACATGACGATCGTTACGGCATTTGTGACGATCGGCTGCAGGAACAGTAACGAAACCGCAACATTGAGATCAAGGCGGCCCTCGAGGGCCGCCTCGGCTACAGGTTCACGACGGGCATCGTGGTGGTCTTGGTGATGCCGCCCAGCATCTGGACGCGGCTCACCACCAGCCGCCCGAGGTCGTCCATGGAGTCGGCCTCGACGCGCACGACGACGTCGTAGGGGCCGGTGACGTCGTCGGCAGCGATGACGCCAGGGATCTGGCGCACCTCGGTGGCCACCGCAGCGGCCTTGCCGACCTCGGTCTGGATCAGGATGTACGCGCTGACGCTCACGTCAGGCAGCGTACGTCAGTTGGCCAGGCGCTTCTGGAGGTCGTTGAGCTCGTCGCGCAGCTCGCCGGGAAGGTGCTCGCCGACGAACGCGAAGTGCTCCTCGATCAGCGGGATCTCGCCCCGCCAGGCCTCGTTGTCGACCTTGAGCAGCTCGGTGAGGGTCTCCGCGGAGACGCCTTCGAGGCCGTCGGTGTCGATCCCGTCGGCGGTGGGCACGCGGCCGATGGCGGTGTCGACCGCGTCGACCTTGCCGTCCACGCGGTCGAGGACCCACTTGAGCACCCGGCTGTTCTCGCCGAAGCCCGGCCAGAGGAACGTGCCGTCGTCGCTCTTGCGGAACCAGTTGACCCAGAACAGCTTCGGCAGCTTGTCGGCGTCGGTGGCCTTGCCGATGTCGAGCCAGTGCTGCATGTAGTCGCCGGCGTTGTAGCCCATGAACGGCAGCATGGCGAAGGGGTCGAAGCGCACCTCGCCGATGGTGCCGGCAGCGGCCGCGGTCTTCTCCGAGCTCATGATCGAGCCGAGGAAGGTGCCGTGCTGCCAATCGAAGGCCTCGGTCACCAGCGGGACGTTGGTGGCGCGGCGGCCGCCGAAGAGGATGGCCGAGATCGGCACGCCCTTGGGGTCCTCCCACTCGGGAGCGATCGATGGGCACTGCGACGCGGGTGCGGTGAACCGGGCGTTGGGGTGCGCGGCGGGGGAGCCGGACTCGGGGGTCCAGTCGTTGCCCTTCCAATCGGTGAGGTGCGCCGGCGTCTCGTCGGTCATGCCCTCCCACCACACGTCGCCGTCGTCGGTCTTGGCGACGTTGGTGAAGATGCAGTTCTCGGTGAGGGTGGCGATCGCGTTGGGGTTGGTCTCGTCGCCGGTGCCGGGGGCCACGCCGAAGAAGCCGGCCTCGGGGTTGATGGCGTACAGGCGGCCATCGTCGCCGAACTTCATCCAGGCGATGTCGTCGCCGACCGTCTCGCACGTCCAGCCGGGGATGGACGGGATGAGCATCGCCATGTTGGTCTTGCCGCAGGCCGACGGGAACGCGGCGGCCACGTACCGCTTCTCGCCCTCGGGGTTGGTGATGCCCACGATGAGCATGTGCTCGGCCATCCAGCCCTGATCGCGCGCCATGGTGGACGCGATGCGCAGGGCGAAGCACTTCTTGCCGAGGAGGGCGTTGCCGCCGTAGCCCGAGCCGTAGCTCCAGATCTCGTTCGTCTCGGGGAAGTGGGTGATGTACTTGTTCTCGGCGTCGCACGGCCACGCGACGTCGGCCTTGCCGTCGGCGAGCGGGTAGCCGACCGAGTGCAGGCACCGCACCCAGTCGCCGTCGCCCAGGACGTCGAGGGCACCCTGGCCCATGCGGGTCATGATGCGCATGCTGACGGCCACGTAGGGCGAGTCCGTGAGCTGCACGCCGATGTGGGCGATCGGCGAGCCGAGCGGACCCATCGAGAACGGCACCACGTACATGGTGCGGCCGGCCATCGCGCCCCGGTAGTGGCCGAGGAGGATCTCCTTCATCTCGGCCGGGGCCTTCCAGTTGTTGGTGGGCCCAGCGTCCTCCTCCTTCTCGGAGCAGATGAACGTCCGGTCCTCGACCCGGGCCACGTCGCCGGGGTCCGACAGGGCGAGGTAGCTGTTCGGCCGCTTGGCGTCGCTCAGCTTCTCGAACGTGCCCCCCTCCACGAGGAGCTCGCACAGGCGGTCGTACTCCTCGGCGGAGCCGTCGCACCAGTGGATGTCGGCAGGCTGGAACACCTCCGCCCACTCGTCGACCCAGGACTTGAGCTTCTCGTTGGTGGTGGTGGCAGTCATGTCGTCTCCGTGGACCGGTTGGTGCGCCGAGGGGTGGTGGGCGATCAGACCTCGGGGGCCGGACCGAAGCCCGGGGTACCCATGTCGACCTCGGACCCGAGGCGCAGCCCCGTGGCCCGACCGCCGTCGTCCAGGTCGAAGATCACGCGCTGGCCCTGACGCAGCATGCGGAACGGCGAGCCCTCGAGCGCGCCTCGGGCCAGGTCGTAGTCGCTCAGGTCCGTGTCGCACACGATGATGCCGTCACCCGTACCGGGGTCGTACGACTTGATCACACCTTGCACGGAAGCGGTTCCTCCACCTGGGGATGCGGTGGACCAAACCTAGTGCCCACCCTCCGGGCGGCGCACACGGAGACGCCCCTTCGGCCATGCAGGTTCGGGATGGCACCGATCGGACGCACCGATCGGTGGGCGCTCGGCGATCGCTCAGGCAGAGGTGGGGCGGGCGCCGCGGGTGGCCTTGGTGACCTTGCCGGCCTTGAGGCAACCGGTGCAGACGTCGACCCGACGGACGGTGCCGGGAGCGACCACGGCGCGGACCTGCTGGATGTTCGGGCTCCAGCGCCGCTTGGTGCGGCGGTGGGAGTGGCTCACGCTCATGCCGAACGACGGCTTCTTGCCGCACACTTCACACGTCGAGGCCATTGCACTGAACTCCAGGGTCGTCACGAGTCGGGGGCCATCGGGCCGGTCGACCACGTTACGACTCCCGAGCACCGCGTCACAAGCCGAGCGGCGGCCGGTGGCCGTCCGATCGGGAGCGGAGGGATCGGTAGGGTGTCGGCCCATGACGACCCTCGAGCGCCTCGGCGCCGACGAGCTCCGCCAGGTGATCGCCGGGTTCCGAGATGCGCTGGCCGCGCACAAGGACGCCATCAACCGCCTCAACGTCTACCCGGTGCCCGACGGCGACACCGGCTCCAACATGGCGCTCACCCTGTCGTCGGTCGTCGCCGAGCTCGACGAGGTCGAGGGCGATGACCTGGCGGCGGTGTGCAAGGCCGTGGGCCACGGTGCGCTGATGGGGGCGCGGGGCAACAGCGGCGTGATCTTGTCGCAGATCCTCCGGGGCATCACCCAGACCTTCGCGGGGTCGCTCGACGGCGCGATCGACGGCCAGCTCGTGGCCGAGGCGCTGGTGGTCGCCACCAAGGGCGCCTACGAGGCGGTCGGCAACCCGGTCGAGGGCACCATCCTCACCGTGGTGCGCGAGGCCTCGGAGGGCGCCGCGGCCACCGCCGAGGTGGGCGGATCGCTGCTCGAGGTGCTCGAGTCCGCGAGCACGTCGGGCCACGCGGCCCTCGCTCGCACCCCCGAGCTGCTCCCCGTGCTGGCCGCCGCGGGCGTGGTGGATGCCGGCGGCACGGGCCTGCTCCTGCTGCTCGATGCGTTCCTGCTCGTGGTCGACGGCCGTCCGTTGCCCGAGGCGTCGGTCACCGAGGCGATCGCCGACGCGGGCCACGTCGAGGAGCTCCAGCAGCTCGCCCACGGCGCCGACGGCCACTCGGGCAGCATCGCCGACCTCCGCTACGAGGTCATGTACCTGCTCGAGGCCGACGACGAGGCGATCCCGGCGTTCAAGGACGTGTGGGCGGGCATCGGCGACTCGATCGTGGTGGTCGGTGGCGACGGCCTGTGGAACTGCCACATCCACACCGACGACATCGGCCCGGCCATCGAGGCGGCCATCGAGATCGGCAAGCCGTCGAAGATCCGCGTCACCGACCTGCTCGACGAGGTCGAAGAGGAGCGCTGGGTCACCGAGGCCGAGCGCCATCCGGAGCCGGAGCCGGCCGCGCCAGCGGTGACCACGGCGGTCGTCGCCATCGCGACGGGCGAGGGCATCCGGCGGATCTTCCACTCCCTCGGCGCCCAGGTGCTCACCGGCGGCCAGTCGATGAACCCCTCCACGGCCCAGATCCTCGAGGCGGTGGAAGCGGCGAACGCGGATTCGGTGGTGATCCTGCCGAACAACAAGAACATCATCGCGGTGGCCGAGCAGGTCGACGCCACGACCTCGAAGACGGTGCGCGTGGTGCCCACCAAGGGGATCCCCGAGGGCTTCGCTGCGCTCACCGCCTACGACCCGGACGCGCCGATCGACGAGAACGTCGAGGGCATGGTGGAGGCTGCGACGTCGGTGGTCGCCGGCGAGGTGACCCAAGCGGTCCGCGACAGCACCTGCGACGTCGGGCCGATCGCCGAAGGCGACTTCTTGGGCATCGCTCGCGAGGGCATCCGGTCGGTGGCACCGACCGTGGCTGACGCCACCATCGCGCTGCTCGCGGAGCTGCTGGCCGCCGAGCACGAGATCGTCACGTTGATCGAGGGCGAGGGCTCGTCGGTGGCCGAGACGCGCAAGGTGGTGCACTGGCTCGAGGAGCACCACGACGGGGTGGAGGCCGAGATCCACCACGGGGGGCAGCCGCTGTACCCCTACTTCCTCGGGATCGAGTAGCGCCGACGGTCGCCGTGGCCGACGAACCGCTCACCTACGCCGACCTCGCCGGCTTCCCCGTGACCTCCATCGCGGCGTTGGCGGCCAAGTCCTCGGCGGTGCACGACAAGCTGGCCGAGTGGGGGATCGAGTCGGTCCTCGACCTGCTGACGACCTACCCCCGCCGCCACATCGATCGGTCGCGAGAGCAGTCCATCCGCGACCTGCTCCCCGACGACCAGGCGATGGTGGTGGCGACCGTGGCCCGGATCTCGAGCCGACGGACCCGTGGCCGCCCACCGAAGGTCCTCGTGACCGCCGAGGTCGGCGACGGTTCGGGCTACCTGCGGATCAACTTCTTCAACCAGGGTTGGCGCGAGCGCCAGCTGCCGCCAGGCACCCAGGCGGTGTTCTTCGGGAAGGTCGACACCTTCCAGGGGCGCAAGCAGATGTCGAACCCCGTGGTCGATCTCATCGGCGACCAGACGGGGCGGATCATCGCCCTGTACCCCCAGAGCGACAAGCCGCGCATCGGCAGCAACGACGTGGAGGCGTGGGTGCACTCGGCCCTGGCGAAGACGGAGCGCCGAGGCATCGCTGAGCCGCTGCCCCCGGACATCGTCCGGCGGCTTGGCCTCGTGCACCGCAGCGACGCCCTCTGGCACATCCATCGACCCGAGACGATGCGCCAGATCGACACGGCGCGCCGCCGGCTCGTGTTCGACGAGCTGCTGCGCGTCCAACTCGCCCTCGTGCTTCGCAAGCGGGCGCTCGAGCGCACCGCCCGCGGCATCGAGCACGACACCTCCGGGGAGCTCGTGGGGCGCTTCCTCGACGCGCTGGCGTTCCCGTTGACCGGTGCCCAGCAGCGGGTGATCGGGGAGATCGCCGCCGACCTCGGTGGCCCCCACCCCATGCACCGCCTGCTCCAGGGCGATGTGGGTGCGGGCAAGACGGTGGTGGCGGTGGCGGCGCTGCTCGCCGCGGTGCAGGGCGGTCACCAGGGGGCGCTGATGGCGCCCACCGAGGTGCTCGCCGAGCAGCACTTCGCCGGCATCCGAGAGCTGCTGGCCGACCTGCGCGTGCCCGGCGACGCCGCCGCCGGGACGTTGTTCGAGGGCTCGACCCAGGATCGACCGCTCCGGGTGGAGCTGCTCACCAACCGCACGACCGCGGCGAACCGGCGCAAGCTCGCCGACGCGCTGCTGGCCGGCGAGGTCGACCTGCTCATCGGGACGCACGCGCTCATCGAGGACGCCGTGACCTTCCGGTCGCTCGGCGTGGTGGTGATCGACGAGCAGCACCGCTTCGGCGTCGAGCAGCGGGCGGCGCTGCGCGACAAGGGGCCCGAGGGCGCGACCCCCGACGTGCTCGTGATGACGGCGACGCCGATCCCGCGCACCGCGGCGATGACCGTCTACGGCGACCTCGACGTGTCGATCCTCGACGAGCTGCCTCCCGGCCGCACGCCGATCGTGACGCGCTGGGTGCAGACCGCGGCAGGGGAGGACGATCCCGAGGCCGAGGCCCCGGTGTGGGACCACGTGCGAAGCGAGGTCGCCGCCGGCCGCCAGGCGTACGTGGTGTGCCCCCTCGTCGAGGGCTCCGACAAGCTCGAGGCCCGATCCGCGGAGGAGACGCTCGAGCGCCTGCTGGGCGGTGAGCTCCACGACCTGCGGCTCGGCCTGCTCCACGGGCGCATGTCGAGCTTCGACAAGGACGCGGTGATGTCGCAGTTCCGCCGGCGGGAGCTCGACGTGCTGGTGGCCACCACCGTGATCGAGGTCGGCGTCGACGTGCCGAACGCCACCGTGATGGTGATCCTCGATGCCGATCGCTTCGGCATCGCCCAGCTCCACCAGCTCCGCGGCCGGGTTGGCCGGGGGAGCCACGAGTCCACCTGCTGGCTCGTCGGCCCCGGGTCCACCGCCGACGGCGAGGCCCGCCTCGAGGCGATGGTGCGCACCACCGACGGCTTCGAGCTCGCCGAAGTGGACCTCGACCTGCGGGGAGAGGGCACCTTGATGGGGGAGCGCCAGAAGGGCCGCAACGACCTCAAGCTGGCGTCGCTGCGACGTGATCGCGAGTGGGTGGTGAAGGCCCGAGAGGTGGCGTTCGAGCTGATCGATCGCGACCCGGACCTGCACCGGTTCCCGGAGTTGGTGAGCGAGATCAGCCTGTTCCTGGGCGAGGACGAGGCGGACTACCTCCTCAAGTCCTGACAGCGTCGCCGCCCACAACCACGACCACGACCACGACCACGAACTTCGTGTGAGACCGCGCCCCAATGGGCACGATCCCATACGAAGTTGCGGAGGCGGAGGCGGAGGCGGAGGCGGAGGCGGAGGCGGAGGGGGAGGGGGAGGGGGAGGGGGGGTGATCGCCGTCGGCGCGGTCCTCGGCATCGCCTTCTTCGCGAAGGAGGGCGATCGGATCGCCGAGGCGTTCCGATCGGGCGGGCACGCGGATGCGAGCCGCTACCTCGCCGTCGCGGCCTTGGACACCTGCTTGGTGCTGCTCGCCGTGGCGTCGATGGTCTGGCGCTGGAGGGCGTGAGCGCTGGTGCCGCCAGTGGTCGGGGGTGCCGCTCGTCGTGGGTACCCTCGGACGCCATGACGATCGACGCCGACCTCCACGCCCTCGCGACGGGCAAGAACTTCGCCGCGCTGACCACGCTCATGAGCGATGGCCAGCCGCAGACCCAGATCATGTGGGTGGGGGCCGATGACGACCACCTGCTCATCAACACCGAGGTGCATCGCCAGAAGTTCAAGAACGTGGAGCGCGACCCCCGGGTCACCGTCACCGTGTTCAACGGCGCCAACCCGTATCAGTACGTGGAGGCTCGCGGGAGCGTGGTGGGCACCGTGGGCGGGGACGAGGCGCGCGCCAACATCGACGAGCTCAGCCGGAAGTACACGGGTGGCGACTACGCCAACCCGATCCAGAGCGAGCGCGTCGTGCTGCAGGTCGCCGTCGACAAGGTGCACAAGAACGGCTACTGACCGCGCGGCCTACGACAGGTCGTCGTCCTCGTCGCCGGGCACGATCAGGTCCCAGCGGTCGAGGCAGTCCTCGCAGCGGTAGGAGACGAGGTCGCCGGGCCAGAAGCGGCCGGTGTCGTCGGGCTTGGTCAGCAGGTGCGCGGTGCTGCCGCAGTCGATGCACACGATGGTGGCGCTCACGAGGGGTGCCCCGGAGGAGTCGGTCTGGTGGGCGTCGTCGTAGCTCATCGGGTTCCCTCGGCGCGACGTCGGGCCTGGTCGGCCTGGAACTGGGCGACGCCATCCGCGAAGGCCGGGTCGAAGATGACCTCCCGGCCGTGGCGGTCCTCGTTGGCCAGCGCGTCCTCCATCGACAGCCCGTAGCTCTCGTAGGCAGACAAGCGGTCGTGCACCACCGCGGGCCAGGGGAACGAGGCGATCTCCGTCGCCATCTCCACCGCGGCAGCGAGCGCGCTCCCGCCGGGTACGAGTCGCTGCACGAAGCCGATCCGCTCGGCCTCGACGGCGTCGAACCCCCGACCGGTGAGCATGAGGTCCATCGCCCGTCCCAGCCCGACGATGCGGGGGAGCCGGATGGTGCCGCCGTCGATGAGTGGCACCCCCCAGCGACGCTCGAGGCAGCCGAACGTGGCGCCCTCGCCAGCGATGCGCACGTCGCACCACGCGGCGAGCTCCACCCCGCCGGCCACGCACCAGCCCTCGATCGCGGCGATCACCGGCTTCGAGAGCTCTAGGCGCGTGGGGCCCATCGGCCCGCTGTCGCGCAGCCGCGGGAGGTCCTTGAGGTCGGCGCCCGCGCAGAACGCGGCATCGTCGCCGGTGAGGACGGCCACCTTCGCCTCGGGGTCGGCGTCGAACGCGGTGAACTCCCGGAACAGGCGCTCGGCGGTCTCGGAGTCCACCGCGTTGCGGCGGTCGGGGCGACCGATGCGGACGATGCGGACGGCGGAGGAGGTCGGCTCGTCGCTCATCTGGAGGACCGTACCCCGGCGGTCGCTCTGCGAGACTCGACCGCGATGGCACCGGCGTCCACCTCCACCACCCCGGACCTCTCCGGCAAGGTCGCGATCGTCACGGGCGCGAACTCGGGCCTCGGGCTCGAGACCTCGGTGGCGCTCGCGTCGATGGGGGCCACGCTCGTCATGGCGTGTCGGGATGCCGGCCGGGGTGAGGCGGCGCTGGCCGAGGTGCGGGCGCGGTCGGGGTCCGACCGGGTGGAGCTCGGGTCGCTCGATCTGGGCTCGCTGGCATCGGTGCGCGGGTTCGCCGATGCGTTCCTTCGCCGCCACGATCGCCTCGACGTGCTCGTCAACAACGCCGGGCTCACCCTCGACGACCGTCGGGAGACCGCGGATGGCTTCGAGATGACCTTCGGCGTCAACCACCTCGGTCACTTCCTCCTGACGGACCTGCTGCGCCCACGGCTCGTCGAGTCGGCCCCGGCCCGCGTGGTGGTGGTGGCGTCGCTGGCCCACCGGTTCG
>JBDIAX010000048.1:0-26352 GCA_039812605.1 Acidimicrobiia bacterium
GAGGTCGAGGGGGGTCGAGAGCGCGGGGTGCGACGGGACGACCCGGACCGTGAAGCCGTAGCGGCCGGGGGTGGCCGCGGCGATCTCGCCGGTGAAGACCGTGGCGCTGGCCTCGGGGGCATCGGCGCGGGCGGCGGCGAGGGTGGCGATGGCGGCGCCGAGCAGCTCGTCGTGGTGGCCGACGCGTCCGTGCACCACCTGCACGGCGACGTCGTCGGCCGTCAGGTCGCCGAGCTCGACGGCGACGGTGATGGCCCGCGGCTGGCCCAGGCCCACCGGCTCGTCGCCGGCCTCCACGCTCGCGACCTTCACGCCGGGCCACGCCGCTCGCACCTTCGCCTTCCAGCCCGCGAGGCCGCGGGCGCCGGCGAAGTCGTCACCACGGAGCTCGGTGGCGGCCTCGGCGGTGGGCTCGTAGAGCTCGGTGACGTAGTCGCGCACCATGCGGGAAGCCACCACCTGCGGTCCGAGCGAGACGAAGTTCGCCTTCACCCGCCGCACCCAGCCGCGGGGGACCCCGCCCATCGAGGCGTCGGTGCGGTCGTGGAACAGCGGGACGATCTGGTGCTCGAGCAGGTCGAACAGGCTGTCGGCCTCCAGGCGGTCGCGGGTCTCGAGGTCGTGCAGGTCCTCGGCCGACGTGATGGCCCAGCCGTTGTCCCCGTCGAACATCTCGTCCCACCACCCGTCGAGGATCGAGCAGTTGAGCGTGCCGTTGAGCGCCGCCTTCATGCCGCTGGTGCCGCACGCCTCCTGGGGGCGGCGGGGGGTGTTCAGCCAGATGTCGGAGCCCTGGTAGAGGGTGCGGGCGACCGCGATGTCGTAGTCGTCGAGGAAGACGAACCGGTGGCGGACGCCGAGCTCCTTGGCGAAGTCGACGATGTCGCGGATCATCTCCTTGCCGGCGTCGTCGGCCGGGTGCGCCTTGCCGGCGAACACGAACTGCACGGGCCGGTCGGGGTCGAGCAGGAGGGTGCGCAAGCGGTCGGCCTGGGCGAGCAGGAGGTTGGCTCGCTTGTAGGTGGCGAAGCGCCGTGCGAAGCCGATCGTGAGCGCGCTGGGGTCGAGGAGGTCGTCGGCCCAGGCCGCTTCGGAGGCCGAGATCCCTCCGGCGACGGCGCGCGCCTTGACGCGCTCTCGCACGAAGGTCACGAGCCGGGCCCGGGCCTGCTGCTTGACGCGCCACACGTCGTCGTCGGGGGCGTCCCACAGGCGGGCCCAGGTTCCTTCGGACGCCTCGTCCCACTCGGGTCGGACGTGGCGGGAGAGCAGGTCGGCCACATCGGCGGACACCCACGTGCCGCCGTGCACCCCGTTGGTGACCGAACCGATCGGCACCTCGTCGACCTCGAGGTCGGGCCAGAGCTCCGCGAACATCTCCCGGCTGACCGCTCCGTGGAGCTTCGAGACCGCGTTGGACCGTCCGGCGAGCCGCAGCCCCATGACGGCCATGTTGAAGCGCTCGTCCTCGTCGTCCTCGGGGTCCTCGCTCGCTCGGTGGCCCAGCGCCATGAGCTGGTCGATCGACACGCCGCACTCGGCTGCCCACGCACCGAAGTAGGTCTCGATGAGGGGCCTCGGGAAGCGGTCGATGCCGGCGGGCACGGGTGTGTGGGTGGTGAAGATGGACGCCGCCCTCGTGGCCTCGACCGCCTCGCCGAAGGAGAGGCCGTGGTCCACGATGGCCCGTCGCATCCGCTCGAGGCCGAGGAAGCCGGCGTGGCCCTCGTTCGTGTGGAACACGTCGGCGTCGATGCCGAGCGCCTCGAGGGCACGCACCCCGCCGATGCCGAGCAGGATCTCCTGGCGGAGGCGGTGCTCGACGTCGCCGCCGTAGAGGCGGTCGGTCACGTCGCGCAGCGCCTCGGGGTTCTCCTCGACGTCGGCGTCGAGGAGGTAGAGGGGCACGCGTCCGACGTCGGCTCGCCAGACCTGGGCGACGAGCGGGGTGCCCGCCAGGTCGACCTCCACCCGGATCCCGTCGCAGCGGGTGAGGGGCATGGCCCACGGGTCCTGGTCGGGGAAGCGCTCGACCTGCCAGCCGTCGTGCGACAGGCCTTGGCGGAAGTACCCGTGCCGGTAGAAGAGGCCGATGCCCACGAGGGGGACGCCGAGGTCGGACGCGGACTTGAGGTGGTCGCCAGCGAGGATGCCCAGCCCGCCGGAGTACTGGGGGAGCGCCTCGGCGATGCCGAACTCTGGGGAGAAGTAGGCCACCGTGCCGAGCGGGCCGGTGGGTGCGCTCGTGAGGGTCGGACCGTGGTCGTCGGCGCCTCTCGCTCCACGGGTCTGGAACCAGCGGGGCTCGGCGAGGTAGCGGTCGAGGTCGTCGGCCACCGAGCCCTGGTAGCGGAGGAACGCGGGGTCGGCGGCAAGCTCGGCCAGGCGCTCGGGCGACGCGGTGGCGAGCACCTCCACCGGGTCGTGGCGGGTTGCGTCCCACGCATCGGGGTCGACCCAGCGGAACAGGTCCCGGGTGGGCTGGTCCCAGGCCCACCGCAGGTTCATGGCGAGCGTCCGGAGGGGCGCGAGCTCCTCGGGCAGGTGCGGTCGGACGGTGAAGCTGCGCAGGGCTCGCATGGCGGCGACCGTAGCGAGCCGGGGTCGATGGGTCACCCGCGAACGCCGAGGATTCACACGCCCGTCACGTCGGTGAGGTGCACCTCCTCCGCTGCGGCACACTGCCCAGGTGACCGGTTCGCCTGCTCCCTCGCCCGTGCGCCCACCAGCCGAGCCTTCGGACGCTCCCGCTGACGTTGCCGCCGCGGTGGCCGAGGTCATCCGTGGTCGTCGCACGAACCTCCAGGTGGACCCGGCCGACCCGGTCCCCGACGAGGCGCTCGAGCTCTTGTTGGAGCTGGCCACGTGGGCGCCGAACCACAAGCGCACCTGGCCGTGGCGCTTCACGGTGCTGCGGGGCGACGCCCGGTGGCGCTTCGGCGAGGCGCTGGCCGCGGTGGCGGCCGCCGACGGGCGCACGGCACCCGACAAGGTCGAGAAACTGCGGACCAAGTACGGCCGCAGCCCGGTCGTGCTGCTGGTCTGGACGACGGTGGAGGGCGACGAGGCGCGCGTCCGCGAGGATCGCGACGCCACCGCCGCGGCGGTGCAGACGCTGCTGCTGGGGGCCACGGCCTTGGGGCTGGCCAGCTACTGGGGGTCCTTGCCCGAGGCCTTGTGGGACCCAGCCCGCCGCTTCGCGGGTCTCGGCGACGATCACGAGCCGGTGGCGCTCGTCTACCTCGGGTGGCCCATCGGATCGCCCTCGGCGCCGGCTCGTCCGGCGCCGGAGGTCACCTGGCTCGACGAGTGAGCGATTTGTGACATCGGTCACGATCAGGGGACGGCATCAGCCTTGTCGTGCAACGATCTCGGGGTTCCTCGGGTAGCTGGCGACGCCCAGAGGCGGGACCGGAGGGGGAGTCGGCTGGGCCGGCTCCCTCGAAGGTCCCCGCGGCGATGTCCGTGGGCGCCGGCGTGCGGGCGGCCTGGCCCGTCTCGGTCGGCTACGGGGCGGTCGCTAGCCTCACGCTCTCATGGCCACCGATGACCGGAGCTGGTTCCAGCGAGCGATCTTCTACGAGGTGCTCGTCCGCGGCTTCCGCGACTCGAACGGCGATGGTACGGGCGACCTTCGAGGCATCACCGAGAAGCTCGACT
Source organism: Acidimicrobiia bacterium (assembly GCA_039812605.1). Classification (GTDB taxonomy): domain Bacteria; phylum Actinomycetota; class Acidimicrobiia; order Acidimicrobiales; family Iamiaceae; genus Aquihabitans. The sequence continues at coordinate 3,661 of JBDIAX010000048.1, forward strand.
ACCTCGAGTGGCTCGGGGTCGACTGCCTGTGGCTCCTGCCCTTCTACGCGTCTCCGTTCCGCGACGGCGGCTACGACATCTCGGACTTCTTCACCGTGCACCCCGACTACGGGACGGTGGGCGACGCGGCGGAGCTGATCGACGAGGCCCACCGCCGGGGCATCCGCGTGATCGCCGACCTGGTGATGAACCACACGAGCGACCAGCACCCGTGGTTCCAGGAGTCCCGGAGCAGCCGCACCAACGACAAGGCCGACTGGTACGTCTGGAACGACGACAACGAGCGGTGGTCCGACGCCCGGATCATCTTCGTCGACACGGAGCCGTCCAACTGGAGCTGGGAGCCGGGGCGCGAGCAGTACTACTGGCACCGGTTCTTCCACCACCAGCCCGACCTCAACTACGACAACCCCGACGTCGCCAACGCCATGCTCGACGTCGTCCGCTACTGGTTGGGCATGGGCCTCGACGGCTTCCGCCTGGACGCCGTGCCGTACCTCTACGAGCGCGACGGCACCAACGGCGAGAACCTCGTGGAGACCCATCGCTACCTCCAAGAGGTGCGCAGGGTGGTCGACGCCGAGTTCCCGGGCAGCGTGCTGCTCGCCGAGGCGAACCAGTGGCCCGCGGACGTCGTCGACTACTTCGGGACCCCGGCCGATCCCGAGTGCCACATGTGCTTCCACTTCCCGTTGATGCCCCGCATGTTCATGGCGGCACGCCAGGAGACGTCGCGCCCGATCCGTGAGATCCTCGCTCACACACCGGAGATCCCCGAGGGGACCCAGTGGGGGATCTTCCTGCGCAACCACGACGAGCTGACCTTGGAGATGGTCACCGACGAGGAGCGCGACTACATGTACGCGGAGTACGCCAAGGATCCGCGCATGAAGCGCAACGTCGGCATCTCCCGGCGGCTGCTCCCGCTGCTCGAGAACGATCGGCGTGTCGCGGAGCTGTTCCACGGCCTGCTGTTCAGCCTCCCGGGAAGCCCGGTCATGTACTACGGCGACGAGATCGGGATGGGCGACAACATCTACCTGGGCGACCGTGACGGGGTCCGCACCCCGATGCAATGGACGCCGGACCGCAACGGCGGCTTCTCCACCGCCGACTTCGCCCAGCTCTACCTGCCGGCCCAGATGGACCCGGTGTACGGCTACCAGGCCGTCAACGTGGAGTCCCAGCTCCGAAACCCGGGCTCGTTCCTGCACTGGGTTCGGCTGATGATCCAGGCGCGCAAGCAGCATCCCGTGTTCGGCACCGGGTCGTTCCAGGTCCTCGACGTCGGCAACGAGGCGGTGCTGGCGTTCCTCCGGCGCCAGGACCGCGACGACAGCGCCGATGACATCGTCCTCTGCGTCAACAACCTCTCGAAGCTGGCCCAGCCGGTGGAGATCGACCTGAGCACGCTGGCCGGCAAGGTCCCCGTCGAGCTGTTCGGCCGGGTCCAGTTCCCGCCCATCGGCGAGCTGCCCTACTTCATCACCCTGCCGCCCTACGGCTTCTACTGGTTCTCGCTCGCCGACGAGCCCGGCGACGACCTCCACTAGCCACCCGCCGCGGCCGTCGACGGCGCCGATCGGTCGGCTGCCCGGTCCAGGTCCCGTGCCCTCGGGCCGGTAGCGTGCGCGGTCGTGCAGTCGTTCTCGCCGCCCCCGCCGACGCCGCCCCCACCGGGGTGCTACCGCCACCCCGACCGTCCCGCCGGGGTGATCTGCCAGCGGTGCGACCGCCCCATCTGCCCGAGCTGCATGCACCAGGCCTCGGTCGGGTTCCACTGCCCGGAGTGCGCCAAGCAGGGCTCGCAGAAGGTGTACTCGGGCTTCGGCGCGATCGCGACGAAGCCGGTGCTGACCCAGGTGATCATCGGCATCAACCTCGCGGTCTTCCTCCTGTCGCTCGTGGTCGACGGCGCCAGCGCGCTGCGCGGCGACACGGGCCAGCTCCAGATCGACCTCGGCCTGATCGCCCGGGCGCTCGCCCCGACGAGCAACGGGCTCGGCGTGCACGTGATCGGTGTCGGCGAAGGCGAGTGGTACCGCCTCGTCACCTCGGGCTTCCTCCACTTCGGCGTCCTCCACCTCGCGGTGAACATGTACGCGCTGTGGGTGCTCGGCTCGGTGGTCGAGCAGATGGGTGGCCGCGCTCGGATGGGCACGATCTACGGCGTGTCGATGCTCGCCGGTTCGCTCGGTGCGCTGCTCATCACCCCCGACAGCCTCACCGCCGGCGCCTCGGGCGCGATCTTCGGGCTGATGGGCGCGATCTTGCTCGCGCACCGGGCCCAGGGCATCCCGTTCCAGAACTCGCCGCTCATCGGGGTCCTGATGATCAACCTGGTGATCACGTTCGGCCTCAGCAACATCTCGGTCGGTGGGCACCTCGGCGGGCTCGTCGGCGGTGCGATCGCGGGGTGGGCCCTGTTCGACCTCCCTCGCCGGGAGGGCATCCCCAAGCAGGTGCCGTGGGCCATCTGCGCCGCGGTGGCGGCGATCTGCGTGGTCGCGAGCGTCATGGTCGCGAGCTCCGCATCGCTCACCTAGCGGCCGACGGACCGGTGCGCACGATGTCCGCGCCGTCGAGGCGGCGCTCGGTGCTCTCGTGGGCGCTGGCGGCGCTGCTGGTGGTCGCGGTGCTCACCACGTTCGCCCCGTGGCTTCGAACCGGCGAGGCTCGGCGGAGCGCGCACGGGGTGGTGCGCGCGGCCGACCGCTTGGAGGTGCTGGAGCCGGGGCCGCGGGTCGCGAGCCGCGTGGCGTGGGCGACGCTGCCGCTCGTGGCCTCCTCGGCGCTGCTCGCCCTGGCGCTCGACCGTCGCGGCCTGGCCGCGGCGCTGGCGCTGTGGGTCGCCCTCATCGAGGGCACCCTCGCCTACGCCCTCACGCAGGTGCCCGAGGTTGCCGATGGAGGGGCACGGACATCGCTCGCGGTTGCTGCGATGCTGGTCGCGGTGAGCGCCGCGGTGCTCATCGATCGAGGCCACGGATGGAGGGCTGCGAGTTGACGGTGGAGATGGGGGCAGACGGAACGACCTGGCCGCCGGGCTTGGGCCCACCGCTGGTGCTCGCGCCCGAGCCGGCGCGCCGGGCCGGCCGCGGACGGGCGGCGCTCACCGCGGTCGCCGGGATCCTCGTGATCGGGTCGCTCGGGTTCGCGGGGATCTCGCTCACCGAGGGCGACGGCGCCGACAGCCCCGAGGGCGCGGTGGAGCAGCTGTTCGACGCGATCGACGACGAGGACGCCATCGGCGTGGTGGAGGCGTTGGAGCCGAGCGAGCGCCGGATCCTCATGGACGCGCTCGAGCAGCTGCAGACGGAGGGCGAACGGCTCGGCCTCACGTCGAGCGACCTCGACCTCCACGATGTCGCCGGCGTCGACCTCCGGGTCGACGGCTTGGAGCTGCAGACGGAGGAGCTGCGCGACGACGTCGTCGCCGTCGAGATCGTGCACGGGACCATCGCCAGCTCGGGCGACATCGACGCGTTCCCGCTCGGACCGGTGGTGCGCGGCGCGATGGATCGCAACGACGAGCTCGAGCAGCTCGAGGGCGACGACGGTGGCTACGCGTACGAGGACGGCGAGTTCGACCTCGGCATGGGCATCGAGCTCGACGACGAGCGCGAGGACCTCGCCGGTGGGCGCCTCGTGGCGGTGCGCCGCGACGGCGGCTGGCACGTGAGCCTCCTCTGGTCCCTCGCCGAGGGGGTGCGCCGCGACGCCGACGACGTCGATCCGCTGCCCCCGGCATCGGAGGCGATCCCCGCCCGGGGGGCGTCGAGCGCCGAGGACGCGGTTCGTGAGGCGGTCCGAGCCGCCACCGAGGTCGATGTGGAGCGACTGATCGAGCTGGTCGACCCCGACGAGGGACGGGTCCTGCACGAGTACGGCCCGCTGCTCGTCGATGCCGCCGACGAAGCGTCCGACGGCGAACCGGTGGGGGTCGACATCTCGGAGCTCGAGCTGGCGTCGGAGCCTGGCCCGGACGGCTCGGTGGTCGTCTACCCGACGGCCTTGTCGCTGTCGTGGGGCGACGACGACCTCACGGTCACCAACACCTATCGCGACGGTTGCTCGGAGACGACCTACGAGTACTCCGACGACTACCTCGAGGAGTGGGGCGACGACGAGTACGGCCCACAGGCCACCGAGTCGTACTCGAGCTGCTCCGACGACGTCTTCGCGCCGTTCGGCATGCTGACGACGCTGACGGAGCCGGGCTCGCTGCGGGTCGTGGCGGTGGAGCGCGACGGTGCCTGGTACCTCCAACCCGCTCGCACGGTGGTCGAGTCGGTCCTCGGGCCGTTGCGCGGCCTGGATCGCGACCAGATCGAACAGGCGTCACGGATGTGGAGCGGCGAGATCTGGCTGAGCGAGCCCGACGAGGTGTGGGAGGCCTGCGGCGTGGAGCGTCCGTCGCTCGACACGACGGTCGAGGAGTCCCGCGATGCGTTCGAGACCTGCCGCGAGCAGCTGCCCGACGACTACGAGGGGCCGTGGGGGCTCTGGGGCGGTGGGTTCCTCTGGACCGACGAGAGCGACTTCGAGATCGTGGGTGAGGGCATCGACGACGAGGCGTACCCCGGCGTCGAGTGCTACCGGTCGGAGTTCGACGACGACGCCGAAGGCGGCGACGCCACCCCTGGTGAGCGCACGCTCGGGTGCCTGCAGGACCTCGCTGACTCGGGCGAGGTCGAGCAGGTGGAGGTCGATCGGTACCGATGCTCGATGGCGTACCAGGAGGCGTTCGGCGAAGGGGCCTTCGACCTCACCGACGAGGAGTGGGAGCAGTTGTCCGCCGAGGCCGAGGAGGCGTTCGACGCCTGCCTCGCGGACCTCGACGGGGGCTAGCTCGGCTCGCGGTCAGGCCCGGCCGCTCTCGACGAGCGCCTTCAGCACCCGAAGGTTGCGCCGCCAGATCCGCTTCAGCACGCGTCCCCCGACCACCGCGCCCACCGGCCCGCCCAGCCACCACGGGAACCGCAGCCGCTCGTCCCAGGTGAAGCGGGTGCGCCCGCCGCGGACCTTCGTGATGGTGAAGCGCCCCGCGCCGGTGACCACGCCGACGTGGCGGACGCCGATCACCTTGCCCTCGCGCCAGTCGGTGATCTCCATGGCGTCGGTGAGGCGGATCGGGCCGACCTTGGTGACGCAGTCGAACGTCGTGCCCACGCCGCTGCGCCGCCGAGAGGTGAAGGCGATCGATGCGGCGTCGGCCATCCAGTCGACGTGGCGGTCGATGTGGCGGACCTCCTCCCACACCGCCCCCGGCGCGGCGTCGATGATCGTGGACACCCGAACCCGTCCCATGGCCCCAGACTACGAAGCCGGGTGGATCAGCCTGCAAGGGTGGCGGCGGCGTCCTCGGGGGCGACGATGTTGATCGGGACCCCGGTGCCCTGCTCGAACCCGCCGGTGCTGTGCACGCGAGGGGTGACGTGCACGTGCCAGTGGAACGGGGCGCCGGAGCGGTGCGGAAGGGTGTGGAACACGAGGTTGTAGGAGACGTCGCCGAGGAGCGAGCGCAGGCGGCTGAGCGCGTCGCGCGTCGCGGTCCCGACCGCGACCAGCGATGAGGGCGCGGCGTGGTGAAGGTGGCCCTCGTGGTGGGTGGGGATCACCAAGAGCTCGAACGGCGAGCCGCTCCACCACGGGGCGACGACCACGACCTCGTCGGCGTCGAGCACCATCCGGTGGCCGGCGTCGCGCTCGGCGTCGACCGTCGCGCACAGCAGGCACCCGCCCTGGAAGCGCTCGAACCCGGCGAGCTCCTCGGTGAGCTCGCCCGGCACGAAGGGGATCCCGAGCAGCTGGCCGTGGGGGTGGCGCACGCTCGCCCCGGCGGCGCTGCCGTGGTTCACGATCGCCTGGCTGTAGCGGATGCCCGTCGTGCCGGCGTGGTCCTCGAGGCGGTCTCGGATGGCAGCCATCGCGAGACCGGCCTGGCGGTCGTCGAGGTCGCCCCACGAGGCGTCGTGGTCGGGGGTGAGCACCAGCACCTCGTGGATGCCGACGGCCGGCGCTTGGACGAACAGCGGGCCGAGGTGCTCGACCGCCAGCTCGCCGCTCCCCTCGAAGGCCGGGTACCGGTTCGGCACCACGCGCAGCAGCCAGTCGCCGCTCGGCCCGTAGGTCTCGAGTGCCGGCGGCAGCTCCTCCTCGTGGCCCGGGCAGAAGGGGCACGATCCGGTGGCCGACTCCGCCGGGTGGCCGTGGTCCACCGCGAACTCGTCGGGTCGCGACGCCCGGCCCGTCGACATGGTCACCCACCGTCCGGTCAACGGGTTGAGCCGGAGCTGGTTCACGCCTCGCATGGTACGCAGCCGCGTGGTGCCGCTCGCGCGCCAGACTGCGACGGTGGACGGCTACGACGCGAGCACGTACGGGGACCGGCTCGCCGACGTGTACGACGACTGGTTCGACGGGATCACCGACGCCGATGCCTGCGCGGCGCTCGTCGCGGAGCTGGCCGACCTCGATGCCGACGCTGGGGGCGGACCGGTCCTCGAGCTCGGGGTCGGCACCGGGCGCCTGGCGCTGCCGATCGCCGCGCTGGGCCTCGAGGTGGTCGGGATCGACTCGTCGTCGGCGATGCTCGAGCAGCTGGCCGCGAAGGACCCGCTCGGGTCGGTCGAGGGCCTCCTCGGCGACTTCACGGCACCGCCGGTGGGCGAGCGTCGCTTCGCGGTGGCCCTCGTCGCGTTCAACACCTTGTTCAACCTCACCGAGCCCGGCGCCCAGGCTGCCTGCTTCGATGCCGTGGCCCGTGCCCTGCTGCCAGGCGGGTCGTTCGTGGTGGAGGCGTTCGTTCCCGAAGTCGATCAGGTCCGATCGAGCGTGACGCCCCGCACCATCGACGCCGATCGCGTCGTGCTCAGCGTGAGCCGGTCCGATCCGTCGACCCAGCTCGCGCAGGGCCAGTACGTCGACATCTCCACGGGCGGGATCGTGATGCGACCCTGGCAGATCCGCTGGTCGACGCCCGAGCAGCTCGACGAGATGGCCGCCGATGCCGGGCTCGTCCTCGGTGATCGGTGGAGCGACTGGCACCGGTCGCCCTTCGACGAGGCCTCGTCGGTGCACGTGTCGCGCTACGCCGCCCCCTGATCTCGGCGGGGTGCGACGGCGGGACCGGCCGTAGCCTTGCGCGATGCCCACCGCCTACCTCGACCACGCGGCGTCGACGCCGATGCGGCCCGAGGCGCTCGCGGCGATGACCGAGGTGCTCGCCGCGGTTCCCGGCAACCCGTCGGGCCAGCACGGGTGGGCGCGGGGCGCTCGTCGTCGGCTCGACGACGCCCGCGACCTCGTGGCTGCGGCGGTGGGCGCCCGACCGTCCGAGGTCGTGTTCACCTCGGGCGGCACCGAGGCCGACAACCTCGCGATCGTCGGCGCGGCTCGTGCTCGCGCCGGCGTGGCGGCGTGCTTCGAGACCGATCACCACGCGGCGATCGAGCCGGCCCGTGCCGGTGGTGGCGTCGCGCTGTCGGCCCACGGTCGGGGACGGCTCGACCCGGAGCGGGTGGCGGCCGACCTGGGCCGGTTCGAGGCGGTCGCCGTGGTGTCGATCTGCGCGGTGAACAACGAGCTCGGGGTGGTGCAGCCGGTGGCCGAGCTGGCCGAGGCGGCGCGGCGCGGCGCTCCGGGCGCGCTCGTGCACGTCGACGCGGTGGCGGCAGCGGGCTGGGCTGACCTCGAGGCGATCTGGGAGGTGGCCGACCTCATGTCGCTGAGTGGCCACAAGGTGGGCGGCCCCAAGGGGATCGGCGCCCTGGTCGTGCGGGAGGGCACCGCGCTGGAGCCGACCTCGCTGGGGGGCTCCCAGGAGCGCGAGCGGCGCGCCGGCACCCCGAACGTCGCCGGTGCCGTGGGGTTCGGGGTCGCGCTCGAGCGCACGATCCAGGATCGTCCCGATCGAGCCGCTCGGGTCGCGGCCATGCGCGACCGGTTGCGCGCCGGTGTGCTCGGTCGCGCCGCAGGCCGGGCGGTCGACCTCCTCGAAGGCGAGGCCGTGGAGCTCGCCCCGCACGTGCTGCACCTGTGCGCCCGAGGCGTGCACCGCGAGGCGCTGCTGCTCCGGCTCGATGCCGACGGCGTGGCGGCATCGGCGGGGTCGAGCTGCGCGAGCGGCGCACCCCAGCGCTCCCACGTGGTGGAGGCGCTCTGCGTTCCGGTGGGGCTCCGCGAGGGCGCGCTTCGCCTCTCGCTCGGGTGGTCCACCACCGAGGAGGAGATCGACCACGCGCTCGCGGTGGTGCCCGAGGCGATCTGCGACCTGGCCGGCACCGCGCCCGAGGAGCCGGAGCCATGAGGGTCCTGGTCATGATGTCGGGGGGCGTGGACTCCTCGGTGGCCGCCGCCCTGCTGCGCGACGCAGGGCACGAGGTGGTGGGGGTGACCCTGAAGCTCTGGGGCGGCGAGAGCGACTCGGGCTGCTGCTCGGTGAGCGACGTGGACGACGCCCGGCGCGCCGCCGATGCCCTCGGCCTGGTCCACCACGTCTTCGACCTCGGCGACGAGTTCACCCGCCACGTGGTGGCTCCCTATGCCGCGGACCACGAGGCGGGGCGCACCCCGAACCCCTGCATCGAGTGCAACCGGCACCTCAAGTTCGCGGCCGTCGACGATCGGGCGCGGGCGCTGGGCTTCGACGCGATCGCCACGGGCCACCACGCCCGCATCGTCGCTCGCTCGGACGGCACCCGACGGCTGGCTCGGGGGGCGGACCGGGCGAAGGACCAGAGCTACGTGCTGCACGTGCTCGACCAGGAGCGGCTGGCGCGCACGCTGCTGCCGGTGGGCGACCTGACCAAGGCCGAGGTCCGTCAGGTGGCCGCCGAGCTGGGCCTGCGCACCGCCACCAAGCCCGACAGCCAGGACGTGTGCTTCATCACCCGCACGCAGGGACGGGCCTCGTTCCTCGGCGACCGGGTCGAGCTCACGCCGGGCACGGTGGTGGACCGATCGGGCGAGGAGCTCGGCCACGTCGCCGCGGTGGAGCTCGTCACCGTCGGGCAGCGGAGGGGGCTGGGCCTCCCCGGCGGCACGGCGCCGCGCTATGTGGTGGACGTCGACGTCGCCGCGAGGCGCGTCGTCGTGGGCGACCGCGCCGACCTGCTCGTCGATGCCCAAGAGGTCGAGCACCTCCGCTGGAGCGCGGGCGTCGCCGACAGCCCGCTCGACGTGCAGTGCTCCGCGCACGGGGCCCCGCAGCCCGCCTCCATCGAGCTCCTCGGCGGTGGACGGGCGAGGGTGCGGTGGAGCGTGCCGCAGCGGCGCGTCGCCCCCGGCCAGAGCGTCGTGGCCTACGTGGGCGACGAGGTGGTGGCCGGGGCCATCGCCGCGCCCGGCTGAGCGCCCGCCCCGGGTCGGGTCGGTCAGCCCACGGGGAGGCGGTGCGCTCGGGCGCCGTCGAGCAGCGCGGCGGGCCGGCCCGGGGTGAACAGCACCCGGTCGACGGCGTGGATCTCGCCCTCGCCCGCGGCTCGCACCAGCAGGTCGACCGGTTCGGTGACCTCGAGCGCGAGGGCGAGCCCCGATGCGCCGCCCGTGAGGTCCTCCGTCGCGAGGTCATCGTCAGCGTCGGGCGCGGCGGCCGGGCCGAGGCGGCGCATCGTCTGGCGGAGGAAGAGCTGGGCTTCGGGCATCGTGAGCGGGTCGTGCACGACCAGCCCGGCGGGGACCAGCACGATCCACCGTCGAGCGAGCGTGTGCAGCGAGCGCGCCGCGAAGAAGGCGGCCGGCCATCCGACCGCGACCGCGAGGACGCCGGACAGCCAGGCGCTGGCGGCCAGCAGGACGGGCCCGGCGAGCGCTCCGGCGACGGCGACGGCCCACACCGGGACGGCGAGGAGCGCGACCGGCGCCGGCGTCCGCAGCGCGAAGCGCCGCTCGGGCCCGTAGGACGAGCCGTCGACGAACGCGTCGGTGGACCACGGGGCGAGCAGCAGCACCACGCAGGCGGAGGCCACGATCGCCGCGGCCAGGTCGACCACGGCGACCGCGTCCTGCGTGGCGGCCGCAGCGATCGCTCCCACCGCTCCGGCCGGCACCAGCAGCCGGGCGACGGTGAGGCTGGTGCTGCGCGGCACGAGCAGGGCGCCGAGGCCGACGGCCCAGCCGCCGTAGGCGAGCACTGCCGCCAGCACGCGGACCGACGTGGACCGATCGGCCAGGGCGTCGGAGCCGGCGGCGGCGGCGAGCAGGGCCAGCGCGAACCACGCGACCTGCAGCGGCCGGAGACCGAGTCGTGCGAGCGCGTCCATCGCCTCGGAGATTTGCCGACGCGCCGCTCCGATGGCTATTCCAGGGAGTGGGGAACCGCACTCGAAGCGGTTGGAAGGCAGGACGTCCGGTGATCCGAGCGACAGGGGAGGAGCACGGAGGGGCCGTCGACGCCGTCCTCCCGCTGGGTGCTCCCACGTCGGTCGGCAGCCTCCCGCACCGCGACCGCGACGAGGCCATCGCGTTCGTCCTCGACCGCACCCCCGAGCTCCCCGCAGCGCCGACCCTGCCAGCGATCGAGCCCCTCGAGATGATGGTGCCACAGGCGCTCTGGGGCGTCGCGGGCATCGAGGTGGCGGCCGACGGGTCCTGCGCCATCGACGACCCGACCGCCCTCGACCCCGACGCGCCGATCGGCGACGAACTGCTGGAAGGGCCGCCGTTCGCCACGTGGCGACGGTTCCTCGACGTGGTGGCCGGTCGCACCGATCCGATCAAGCTCCAGCTCACCGGGCCGGTCACCGCCGGGCTGGTGCTCGTCGACGCGGGCGTCCCCGCGGCGCTCGCCTTCGCCGTTGCCGGGCGGGCCGTGGCCCAGCGGGCGCGGCACCTCCTCGATCTCGCCGATCGCCGGGCTCCCGGCGTGCCCCGCCTGGTGGTCTTCGACGAGCCGGGCCTCGTCGGCGGGCTCCGATCTGAGCTCCCGCTTCCCGCGGACCAGGTCGTCGACGTCCTCTCCGGCGCCCTCGCGGCGGTGGAGGGGAGGGCGACGTCGGGGGTGCACGTGTGTGGCCCGGCGGATTGGAGGCTGGTGCTCCAGGCTGGCCCGGGGGTGGTGTCGATGCCGGTGGGCGCGGACGTCACCGGCTCGGCTGGCGCGCTCGGGTCCTTCCTCGAGCGCGGCGGTTGGGTGGCGTGGGGTGCGGTGCCGACCGACGGGCCGATGGGCGAGCAGCCCGCCCGCTTCTGGCGCCTGCTCTCCGCCCAGTGGTGCGAGCTCGTCCAGAACGGGTGCGATCCCGTCCTGCTGCGCCGCCAGGCGCTGGTGACCCCCGTGTGCGGGCTCGCCCTGCACGACGAGGTCCAAGCCGATCACGTCTTCTCGCTCTGCCGCTCCCTCGCCGAGCGCATCCACGATCAGGTCACCGGCATCCGCCTCAGCGTCGGCGCCTAGGACGAGCGCCGATGGGGCCGCTCAGATCTTCTTGAGCGCTCCCATGAGGCGCTTGAGGGTGGAGACCTTCGCCTCGCCGTCTTGCTCGGTGGCCTTGAACGCCACGTCGAGCGCCTGGGTGTCCTTGCGCTTCTTCTTGGGCGACGTGCCCCCCATCTCGGGGTCGTCGATGAACTGCGCGTAGAGGTCGGCGAGCCAGGCGGCGTTCGGGTCGGCCGGTCGGGGCTCGTCGAGCGAGGTGGGCTCCACGACGTCGTGGTGCAGGGCGTTGCCGTCGGCCACCCGGCGGTTCTCGTCCCAGCTCGCTCCGGCCGCCGGCGGCTCGGGCTCGGCATCGTGGGCCACGGTGGCCGGCTCCGGGGCCTCTTGGGTGGCGAGCGCACCGGCGATGGTGTCGCCGATGCGGGCGGTGAGCGAGTCCTCCGCCGCACCGGGGGTGCGGTGCGGGAGCCCCATGTCGAGGAGCGGGTCGCGCTCGAGGTCGTCGGCAGGGGCGGGGGCGAGGTCGAGGTCGTCCGCGGGCTCGACCCGGCGGATCGGCACCACCTCCGCCTCGACGCCGTTCGAGGTGACCTCCACCAAGCCCGCCTGCAGCAGGCGGTGCACGACCCGGGCGGTGGAGTATGCGCCGCGGCCGAGCTCGCTGGCGAGGTCGGGGATGGTGCGGGCGCCGGTGAGCGACGTGACCAGCTCCCAGTCCTCGCGCAGCAGGGTGACCTGCGCGGCCGACCCCGGAAGCGTGCGCCGAGCCTCGACCCAGACGTCGAGGTCGGGGATGGTGCTGCTCCACTCGTCGGCCTCGCGCACGCGCTTGCGCACCTCGCCCACGATCGCGTCGACGGGGAACGCTCGGAACGGCCCGAGCCAGTGGACCGTGTCGGTCTCGAAGTCGAAGTCGCCGGTGCCGTCGCGGAACAGCTCGATCAGCGGGTCGTACACCACCGAGAGCACGACCGACGCGAGCAGGTCCGGGGCGATGGACCCGTTGCGCACGAGCAGCTCGCCCACCATCGGGCGCTCGCCAGAGGCGTCGATGGCCCGGCCCCAATCGTCGGCGGTGAGGCGACCGGGACGCACGAGGGCGGTGGCGAGGGCTTCGTCGGTGGTCTCGCTGCGAGCGAAGTAGAGCTGACCGCGGTGCAGGTAGACCGTGCAGCCGGCCGGGCCGCCGAAGCGCGCCGCGCCGGTTCGCCCGTCGGCGGCGAGGACCTTGAGGATGCCGGCGGGGGAGAAGTCCTCGAGTGTGCCGTTGAGCGTCATTCGGATCCGCGTCCCTCGAAGTGTGGTGTGGTACCGATGCTGACCCGTCGGCCGAGGCGCCCCCGAGTTGAGGCTTTCGGCCTATGGGCACGAAGCGCCGCACCGGCGGCCGGCGAGCTTGTCACACCTCGCCGGTAGTGTGCCCGGCGATGACCGCTGACCAGCCGGAACGTCGCGCCGAACAGCTTCGCGAGGCCATCGCGGAGCACAACCGTCGCTACTACGCCGAGGACGCTCCCACGATCTCCGACGCGGACTACGACGAGCTCGTCCGAGAGCTGCGTGCGCTCGAGGAGCGCCACCCCGAGCTGGCGGTCGAGGGCTCGCCGACGCAGCTCGTGGGCGCCGCGCCCTCGGCAACGTTCGCCCCGGTGGTCCACCGGGTGCCGATGATGTCGCTCGACAACGCGTTCTCTGCCGATGAGCTGGTCGCGTGGGGCGAGCGGGTGGCCCGCCGCCTCGCCCGCACCGCCGACGCCTCGGCGGATGCCGATGGGACCGACGAGGCGCCCGAGGTGGGGGGCGAGGTCGGCTACTGCTGCGAGCTCAAGATCGACGGGGTCGCCATCTCGCTGCGCTACGAGGCCGGCGTGCTGGTGCAGGCGGCCACCCGTGGCGACGGCAAGGTCGGCGAGGACGTCACCGCCAACGTGCGCACGATCGACGACATCCCCGAGCGCCTGGCCCCCACGCCCGACGGCATCCCGGCCGTGCTCGAGGTGCGGGGCGAGGTCTACATGTCCCTCGAGGCCTTCACGGACCTGGTGGCGTTCCAGGAGACCGAGAACCGCGAGAAGGTCGCCGCCGGCCGCAAGCCGGGCCAGGTCGCGTCCAACCCGCGCAACGCGGCGGCGGGCTCCCTGCGGCAGAAGAACCCCGAGGTCACCGCTCGCCGGAAGCTCTCGATGTGGAGCTACCAGCTGGGCGAGGTGGTGGGCGGGCCGGCGTCGTCGAGCCACGAGGAGACCCTCGAGCGCCTGGCCGCTTGGGGGTTCGCCGTGAACCCCGAGCGTCGGGTCCTCGCCACCGCGGAGGAGGTGGCGTCGTTCTGCGACCGCTGGCAGCACCACCGACACGACCTGCCCTACGAGATCGACGGCGTGGTGGTGAAGGTCGACGACCTCGCCCGCCAGGAGGCGCTCGGCTTCACCGCCCGGGCGCCGCGCTGGGCCATCGCCTACAAGTTCCCGCCCGAGGAGCGCACCACGCTGCTCGAGCGCATCGACGTCTCGGTCGGGCGCACCGGGCGGGTCACGCCGTTCGCCGTGCTGAAGCCGGTGTTCGTGGGTGGCGTCACCGTGGCCCGGGCCACCCTGCACAACCAGGACCAGGTCGCCGCCAAGGACGTCCGGGAAGGCGACACCGTCGTGGTGCGCCGGGCGGGCGACGTCATCCCCGAGGTGGTTGGCCCCCACCTGCCCGACGACGACGCCCGGGCCGACCACGAGGCCCGTCCCGCCTGGCGGTTCCCCACGCACTGCCCGTCGTCGCGGCCCGTCGAGCTCGTGCGTCCCGAGGGCGAGGCCGACACCCGCTGCCCCGATCCGGAGTGCCCGTTCAAGGTCGCCGGGATGATCGAGCACTTCGCCGGGCGCGGCTCCATGGACATCGAGGGGTTCGGCGTCCAGCGCATCCAGCTGTTCTTGGACCTCGGCCTGATCGCCGACGTGGCCGACGTCTTCACGATCGACTGGGCGCGCCTCGCCGTCATCCGAGCGGAGGTCACCGGATGGTCGGGCGCGGCGCTCGCGGCCGCCCGGGAGCGGACCCAGCGGCCGCGGGCGGCATGGGACGAGGTCGTGCTCCCCGAGGATGTGATCGCCGCCCAGCCATCGGACCTCTCGGCCGAGGTCCCCTCGCCGTTCGTCGCCGCGTGCGTCGAGGATCCCCAAGCCCTCAAGGCAGCGGCAGCGACGCTGGGAGGCCTGGGCGACGAGGGGGTCGCCAACCTCCGAGCGGGCATCGCGGCCGCTCGCGATCGGCCGCTCGCGAACCTGCTCGTGGGGCTCAACATCCGCCACCTCGGCCCGTCGGGCTCGCTGGCGCTGGCGCGGGCGTTCGGCCACCTCGACGCCATCGCCGATGCACCGGTCGAGGCCATGGCCGCGGTCGATGGCGTCGGCACCGTCATCGCCGAGTCGGTGCACGCCTGGCTCGCCGTCGACGCGCACCGAACCTTGATCCACCGGCTCCGCGACGAGGTCAACGTCGTCGGGCCCGAGGTGTCGACCTTGCCGCAGGTGCTGCTGGGCAAGAACGTCGTCGTCAGCGGGACGCTGGACGGCTTCACCCGCGACAGCGCCGAGGCGGCCATCACCGAGCGCGGTGGCAAGTCGCCGGGCTCGGTGTCGAAGAAGACCACCGCCCTCGTGGTGGGCGCCGGCCCGGGCGCGTCGAAGGTCACCAAGGCCGAGTCGCTGGGGGTGCCGATCCTCGATGAGGCGGGGTTCCTCGCGCTGCTGGAGACCGGCGAGCTGCCCGAGGGCTGAACGGGTCAGTCCACCCGGAACGACCAGCTCACCGTGCGTGAGGTCGACGCTTCGAGCTTGTCTTCGAAGTACCGCATGACCACGGTGACGCGCCCGGTGGTGAACTCCTCGATCACCTTCCCCGGACCCGGGGTGAAGTAGACGCGGTTGCGGTTGTTGGGGCGGATCCCGTACTTCGCCAGATCCTCGGCGGTCACGCTGTTCGGGTCGATCGCCCCATCCATCTGGTCCTCGGGGATGTCGATCCCGTCGATGGTGAGTCGGCCGTCGTAGCCGGGCTGCAGCTCGGCGCCCACCGATGTCTGGCGCAGGACCTGGGCGTCGTCGTGGGGGGTGAGCGAGACGATCGTGCCGTCGAGCGGTTCGCCGCCGCCGTCGGTCTGGATCACGCTCGTGCCCCAGAGCAGCACGCCGGTGGCCGCCACGACGATGGCGGCGATGATGGTGCGGCGGAGCCAGGTGGGCAGCTCGCCGGCGGTGCGGGTCGTCGGCGAAGCGGGCGAGCCCGGCGCCTCGGCGTCGGAGGAGGTCGTGGCCATCGCCGTCCATCATGGCGGGGCAGGGCGCGCTCGACGCCATCGGCGCCCCGGGAGGCTCCCCGAACGCGAGGGCACCGGGCGGTACCCTCGCCGGGATGGCCAATCCCCGCATGACGGCAGAGATCGGCCGGGTGCTCGGGGGGCGCTACCGGCTCGTCGCCCCGATCGGCATGGGCGCGTCCGCCCAGGTGTACCTCGCCGACGACGTCAAGCTGCGCCGTCGCGTGGCGCTCAAGATGCTGCACGACGCGCTGGCGGGCGATGCCGAGTTCCTGCGGAGGTTCCGTGCTGAGGCGAGGGCCGCCGCGGCGCTCAGCCACCCGAACATCATGGCGGTGTACGACTGGAGCGACGGCTCGGAGGAGGGCGACGTCGCCTTCATCGTCACCGAGTACCTGCCGGGTGGCAGCCTGCGGTCGTTGCTCGACTCGGGTGCGCTTCTCACCCCCGCCCAGGCCCTGGGCATCGGCGTCGAGGCGGCGCGCGCGCTCGACTACGCGCATCGCCGGGGCTTCGTGCACCGCGACGTCAAGCCGGCCAACCTCCTCTTCGGCGAAGACCAGCGGCTGCGGATCGCCGACTTCGGCCTCGCCCGCGCGCTCGCCGAGGCGGCGTGGACCGAGCCCCAGGGAGCGGTGCTCGGCACCGCTCGCTACGCGTCGCCCGAGCAGGCGAAGGGGGAGCGGCTCACCGGCAAGGCCGACGTGTACTCGCTCGCGCTGGTCCTGGTGGAGGCCGTCACCGGCGAGGTCCCGTTCGTGGCCGACACGACCCTCGGCACCCTCATGGCCCGGGTCGACCGCCAGTTCGAGGCGCCCGAGGCACTTGGACCGCTCCAGGCGGTGGTCGCCGCCGCGGGCAACCCCGACCCCGACCAGCGGATCGATGCCCGGGCGCTCGCCCGGGGCCTGCTGCGGGCCGCGCAGGAGCTCTCCCGTCCGGCGCCGCTCCCGCTGGTGGGCGCGCTCGCCGCCGGCTCCGCGCTGGCCGAGGACCTCGACCCCACGGTGCACGCTCCCGGGCCCGCAGCGGCGCCCACCGACCTCACCTCCGAGGATCTCGACCTCGATCCGCCGGCCTGGGTGAACCAGGCCGATCCCGCGGCGAGCGCCGGCGGGGCCGCCCTCGCCAGCGCGGCGGCGGTCGCAGCGGTCGGGGTCGGGGTCGGGGCCGTGGAGGCCGAGGAGGTCGTCGACCTCACCGACGACGAGGTCGACCTCACCGATCCGCCGAGCTCAGCCGACGAGCCCGACGAGCCCGACGACCTCGACGGTGAGGTCTCCGTTGCGGACGCCGTCGGCCTGGGGACACCGGCGCTCGTCGGCCCGGAGACCGAAGCGCCTGCCGAGCCCGTCGTCGCCGACGACGAGGTGCTGGACGCTCCCACCGTCGGGCCCGAGCTCGACGCGCCCACCGTCGGTGCGGTGGGCGCGGGGGTGCCGACCGAGGCGGTCGATGCGGTCGAGCTCGGCGTGGTGGCGCCCACGCTCCCGCCCGTGCCCCCTCCGGCGCTCGGCGGGCACGAGCCCGATGGGCCCGACACCCACGAGGTGGAGGCGGTGGGCGGCGTTGACGTGCCCACCGGTGCCGCCGCGGGCGGGGCTGGCGGCGGCCGTCGTCGCCGCAAGTGGCCGTGGGTCGCCCTCGCGGTGATCGTGCTCGGTGGCGCCGGGGGCGCGGCCGCCGCGGTCGCGACCCGAGAGCGGCCGGTCGACGCGCCGGCGATCGACCTTCCGGTGCCCGAGCTCGTCGGGCGCACCGAGGCGCAGGCTCGTGCGGTCGCCAGCGCGGCGGGCTGGAAGGTCA
The DNA here is from genome assembly GCA_039812605.1 of Acidimicrobiia bacterium. Taxonomy (GTDB): domain Bacteria; phylum Actinomycetota; class Acidimicrobiia; order Acidimicrobiales; family Iamiaceae; genus Aquihabitans. The sequence continues at coordinate 21,153 of JBDIAX010000048.1, forward strand.
CCGTCGTGCACAAGCGCCAGAACGACTCGACGAAGGGCGACGTGCTCGACGTGAGCCCGGCGGCGGGCACCCGCCTCGCCGAGGGCCGCACCATCACCCTCACGGTGTCCGATGGCCAGGAGATCGTGGATGTGCCAGCGGACCTCGCCGGGCAGTCGATCGCCGATGCCACCGCCGCGCTCGAGGCGGTCGGTCTGGAGGCGGAGGTGGCCGACACGCGCTACGACGAGGACGTGGCCAAGGATGTCGTGATCGGGCTGGCCGACGGCACGCCCAGCCGCCTCGAACGCGGGTCGTCGGTGCCGCTGGTGGTGTCGAACGGCCCCGAGCCGCGCACCGTGCCGAGCGGGCTGGTGGGCAGCACCGAGGATGCTGCGGTCGAGGCGCTGGAGGCGCTCGGGCTGAAGGCGGCCATCGTGCGCTCCTACAGCGACGATATCGAGGAGGGCATCGTGATCTCGGTGCTCCCGCGCTCGGGCAGCACGGTGGAGCGCGGCTCGAGCGTGAACGTGGAGGTGTCTCGCGGGCCCGAGCTGGTGGCCGTTCCCGACGTCAGCGGCGCCTCCTCCATCAACGAAGCCATCGCCATCCTGCAGGCCGCGGGGCTCGCCGCCGGCGAGGTGAGCGGGCCGGCGGCGGGCAGCCCGCAGGGCACCAGCCCGGGCGCCGGGTCCTTGGTGCGCCCCGGGTCGCGCGTCGACATCATCCTCGGGTAGCGCGGCGCGGTCGCGCACCGAGGCGGCACGGATCGGGCGAGTCGCATCCGCGTCGTGACGATCGACCACGAGGACTTGACCCGCGGGTCAAGTACCGTCGTCGGCCGTGCCAGCCGACGACTCGCCGATCCCCCCGGAGCCGGATCCGGATCTGAGCGCGCCGAGGTCGAACCGGTGGTCGATCCTGGTCGTAGCGCTCTTCGGGCTGTTCGCGGTCAACGTCACCGTCACGATCCTCGCGGTGTCGATCCATCGGATCGCCGAGGAGCTCGGCACCAGCGAGCCGACGATGACCTGGGTCGTCACCGGGCCGATGCTCGCCTTCGGGGTGATCGGCCCGCTCGTCGGCAAGCTCGGTGACCGGGTCGGGCACCGACGCATCTACCTGTTCGGCCTCGCTGGTGCTGCGGTCATGGCCGTCGCCTCCGCCCTGGCCTGGAACGCTGGCTCGCTCATCGCGTTCCGCACGCTCGGGGCCATCGAGGGTGCGGCCACCGGTCCCGCGTCGTTCGCGCTCATCTCGCGGATCTTCCCGGGCACCGAGCGGGTGCGCGCCCTGGGGTGGTGGGCGATGGTCGCCGCCGGGTCGCCGGTCGTGGGCGTGGTGGCCGGCGGGCCGCTCGTGGAGGCGTTCGGCTGGCGGGCGATGTTCCTCGGCCAGGTGCCGCTCGTCCTCCTCGCCCTCGCCTTCGCGATCCGGCTGTTCCCCGAGACGCCCCGGCATCGCACCGGGCGCTTCGACCTCGCGGGTGCTGCGCTCCTCGCCGGTGGCGTCACCCCGGTCCTGTTCGCCATCAACGAGGGCCCGCGGCTCGGCTGGGGGGCGCCCTCGGTCTGGATCCCGCTCGCCATCGGGCCGCTGGCCCTGGCTGGCTTCGTGGCCGTCGAGCGTCGAGCCGCCGCGCCGCTGCTTCCGTTGCGCTACCTCGGTCGTGCCGGGTTCAGCGCCGCGATCGTCAGCCAAGCCGCGTTGAACGCCGCCTACATGGGCTCGTTCATCCTCACCCCGCTGCTGCTCCAGAACGTGCTCGGGTTCAGCGAGACCAAGACCGGCCTCGTGAGCATCTCGCGGCCGCTCGCCTTCTCGCTGGCCGGGCCGATGGCCGGGGCCGTGGTGCTGCGGCTCGGGTCGAGGCGCTCGGCCGCGCTGGGAGCGTCCGCGGTGGTGGCGGCGCTGGCGTGGATGGCGACCTTCGGAGCGCACTCCACCGTGCCGGTGATCGTCGGCGGCCTGGCGCTCGCTGGCATCGGCATGGGGTTGGCGATGCCTCCGCTGTCGGCCAGCGTGACCGTCTCGGTCGACCCCGCGGACCTCGGCATCGCCGGCGCGTCGCAGCAGATGATGATCCAGGTCGGCGTGGTGTTCGGCATCACCGTGATGCAGTCGGTGCAGCAGAGCCGCCTCGGCTCCGCCGGCATCGAGGGCAGCTACCACTGGGGGTACCTGGCTGGCGTGCTGCTCGCCGCGGTGGGGGTGGCCGCCGCGACCAGGATCGCTTCGGCCTCGGGCTCGACCACGATCGCCGATGCCGGTGCTGAGCCGATCGCGCTGGGCTGACGAGGGGGCCTCGAGCCCGACGCCGGTTCCCTTGGTCGGGGCGCGCGGCCCCGACGGCTCAGTCGGTGATGTCGCGGAGGCGCTGGCCCATCTCGAGCTCGGCATCGCCGGGGACGCCGCCCTGGAGCGCGAGCACCTTGGTCATGTCGCCGGAGATCTTCACCTTGCCGCTCATCACCGCCTGCATCACCACCTGCGGGTTGCCCTCGACGAGGAACGCCTTCGCCGTCTCGTACTCGAGGCTGATCTGCGCGTCGGAGCTGTCGTGGTGGCCGAGGTCGAGCTCGGCGGCGCCGCCGGTGGTGTCGATGTTCGCCTGGATCGGATCCACGCCGACCTCCACGGGGACCGCGGTGATCGTGAGGTTGATGCGGGCCTCGGCGGCGGGCGCCGCGGTGCGGCCGGTGAACTCGGCCTGGATGGCTCGCGCCTCGATGACCCACTCTTCGCTCAGGAACTTCGGCACCGTGTCTCCTCGACGTCCGGACGGCTGATGGCCGCAGGACCCTACTGCGCCCCGGGGGCGGTCGCCGCGGAACCGACCTGACGTCGGCGGAGGCTCAGCAGGGGCGGTCGGAGAGCACCCGGCGGGCGATGGCCTCGTCCGAGGCGAGGGCGCACACCACGAAGCGGCCGACGAACGCAGCGAGCTCGTCGACGCCGAGGCCCACACGTCCGGTCCGGTGGAAGTGGCCGTAGTAGCCCACCGTGCCGACCACGCCGAGGGCGGCCACCTCGGGCTCCTCGTCGCGGATCGAGCCGTCGGCGATCCCGGCTCGGATCAGGGTGGCGACGTCGGCCGTGTGCACCTCGGTGCCCTTGCGGAGCTCGTCGGCGAACTGCTTCTCGAGGTTCTCGACCTCGAGGAGGGCGAAGAAGTGCGCGTAGCGGGCCATGTAGCGCACCGACGCCTCGGCGCCCTGGCGGATCCGGCGCAGCGGTTCGGCCTCGAGGTCGATGGCCGCGGCCTGCGCCCGGCGCAGGTTCAGCCGGTTCTGCTCCACGAGCTCGCGGAACAGCGCCTCCTTGTTCTCGAAGTACCAGTAGAAGAGCCCCTTGGCCACGCCGGCCGCCTGCACGATGTCGAGCACCCGCGTCTCGGCGTAGCCCCGCTCGGCGAAGAGGACGGCGGCCTGGTCGAGGAGCTGCTGCTTGCGCTCGATGCCCTGGGTGGTCAGTCGGCGGTCGTCGCTCATGGTGGGCCAAGTGGAGCAGCCGTTGACCCGCGGGTCAAGGACCGGCCCGTGCCGCTCCGGGGATCTCGCGGGTGCGCGGGGCGAGCGGGTGTGGTTGCCTTGGTGCTCCGTAGTCCGCACCTTCGACGAAGAGGCACCCGATGACCGACGTCCCCGCCAACCTCATCCCCGGCGCCGAGCCGACCACGTGGGAGGGGGGACCGATCGGTGTGCTGGTGCTCCACGGCTTCACCGGCAACCCGGGCTCGATGCGGGGGCTCGCCGAGCGGTTGGCGGCGGCCGGGTTCACCGTCGACCTGCCCCTGCTGCCCGGCCACGGCACGGTGGTCGACGACATGCTCGAGACGGGCTGGGAGGACTGGCTCGGCCACGCCGAGGATCGCTACCAGCAGCTCGCGGCGCGTTGCGACCAGGTCGCCGTCGTGGGCCTCTCCATGGGCGGCGCCCTCACGGCGTGGCTCGGTTCGGAGCACCCCGAGATCGCCGGGCTCGTGTGCATCAACGCCGTCGTCTCGGTGCCCGAGGGCATGCGCGAGGCCGTCGAGCAGGTGATCGAGTCGGGCGCCGATCGCTTCGCCGGCATCGGTTCGGACATCGCCGATCCCGAGGTGGTGGAGACCGCGTACGCCGAGACCCCGCTCGCGCCGCTGCTGACCATGTTCGACGCCGCCGACAACCTCGGCGACCGGCTCTCGCGGGTCACCTCGCCCCTGCTGGTGATCACGAGCCGTCAGGACCACGTCGTGCCGCCGGAGAACTCCGATCTGCTGGCATCGGCGGTGTCCGGCCCGGTCGAGCGCCTGTGGTGCGACCGCAGCTACCACGTGGTCACCCAGGACTACGACAAGGAGCTGGTGTCCGACGCCACCGTTGACTTCGTCACCAAGGTCACCGCCTCCGCCTGAGGTTCGGGGTCGGGGCCTCGCGGCGATCCAAGTGGAGGGGCTGCGCCCGCGGGGCGTGCGGACGCGTCGTCGGGGGACGGCCAGGCGAGCCCTCCGTGGCCTGGAGGTCACCGCCACATGGGTGCGCCACAGCCCACCTTGTTCGTGCCGTGATGAAGCACGCCAATCCACTGCGTCCCGGCGCGGAAGGTTCGATCCTCACTCCTGAACGCCCATCCGGCGGACCTCTGCCTGTCCCCGATAGGGCCGAATCCGGGAGGAGGATCTGTGGTGTCGCGAGTCAGGGTCAGAGGTCCTCGCGGACCGTGCTGACGACAGATAGCATTCAGATCAGCTTCGGAGCTGCCAATTGGTCGCTGGGGTGAGGAGGCGGACGGTGGCTGGTGGACCGGGCGAAGGCACGCCGGATAGCGGCCCAGGGAGCCGCACCTCGCATGGTGCTCGTAGGTCGGCCCGGCTGCATGGGCGACGGGTCGTCCTGCTCCGGCTTGCGATATCGGTCGTGGTTGCCATCGCGTCGGTGGGGTGCGGCGCTGGGAGCGAGCCCGCAGCGACTTCTTCGGCGAGAGCTGAGGACGGTGCGTTTGGTCGGGTGCGTTCGCGCAGCGCCATTGCGATGGCCTCCCACGGCGGCGACATGGTGCTCGTGGATGGTCTGGGTGCTGAAGGGAAGGCGATCCTCCGGAAGCGCTCGCGGGGCGGCGAGATCGTCTCCCATCGGTTGCTCGATGCACCCCTGGCATTGCCGGTCGCGTGGTGGGACGGTGCGAACTACATCGTCGGGGGACTGCGGTGTCCTGGATGGGAGGGTGAGGAGGCCACCGG
>JBDIAX010000049.1:0-25414 GCA_039812605.1 Acidimicrobiia bacterium
CCGTCCGTCGAGCGTCGGTGCCGCCGCCCCGCGGGCCCCGCCGCCCGCCGGCACCGGCGCGACCCGTCCGCTCGGCCCGGCGCGCCGTTCCACCCGTGTCGGGAGCGCAGCTGCGCGTCCGCACGATCCATCGCTCGATCGCCCTCGTGGTGCTCCTGGCGATGCTCGTGGGGGTCATCGCCGTGCGCCTGGTGAACGTCCAGGTCGTGAGCTCGGAGCGCTACCTCGCCTACGGCGACTCGCAGCGCGATGCCTCGCGCCCGATCCCCGCGAGCCGCGGGTCGATCTACGACCGCAACGGACAGGCGCTCGCGCTGTCGGTCGCCCAGCCGCGCGCCGTCGTGGATCCCGCCCAGGTCGAGCACCCCGAGCGCACCGCCGCGGCGCTGGCCTCGATCGTCGACGTGCCTCGTTCGGAGCTCGACGCCAAGGTGACCGCCGACAGCCGCTACAAGGTGCTCGCTGCGGACCTGACCGACGCCCAGGTCGCGAAGATCCGCGAGGGGGTGCGCGCCGGGGACATCGAGGGCGTGACCATCGAGGACGAGTTCGTCCGCTCCAACCCCAACGACGACCTGGCACTCGGGGTCATCGGGCGGTCGCTCGCCGATGGCCAGACCGATGAGGACGGCCGGTCCGGGGGGATCTCGGGGGTCGAGGCCGCCTACGACGGCGAGCTCGCGGGCAAGCCCGGGAAGCTCTACTTCGAGCAGGACGTCGACGGCGATCCGATCGCCGGGGGCCACCGCGCCCTCGAGCCCGCCAAGCAGGGGGCGGACCTCTACCTCACCCTCGACGAGACGCTGCAGTACGAGGCGGAGCGCTCCATCTCCGACGCGGTCACCTCCTCGGGAGCGTCCGCCGCGCAGGCCGTGATCATGCGGCCGAGCACCGGGGAGATCCTCGCCATGGCGAGCGTCGCGGTGGACGGCGACGGCGAGGTGCACGTGACCCGGGACAACAAGCCGGTCACCTCGGTGTTCGAGCCGGGCTCGGTCAATAAGATGATCACCATCGCTGGCGCGATCGAGGATGGTGTGGTGTCGCCCGACACCTACGTCAACGTGCCCGATCACCTCCAGATCTACGACGCCGACTTCCACGACAGCCACCCGCACCCGACGGCCGACTGGACCACGACGGAGATCCTCTACACGTCGTCGAACATCGGCACGATCAAGATCGCCAGGATGCTGGGCGCCGAGCGAGTCGACGCCTACCTCCGGTCGTTCGGCTTCGGCGCCACCACCGGCTTGGGCTTCCCGGCCGAGGAGGACGGCATCATGAAGGACCTCGATGACTGGTCGGGGGTCGACATCGGATCCATGCCGATCGGCCAGGGCATCTCGGTGACGGCGCTCCAGATGCTGTCCGCCTACAACGTGATCGCCAACGACGGCATCTACGTCGCCCCGAAGTTGGTCTCGTCGGTCGATCGAGGGTCGGGCCCGGTGCCGACCGAGCCCTCGGCTGGACGCCGGGTGGTCTCGGCCGACACCGCAGGGAAGGTCCGCGCCATGCTCGCCAAGGTGGTCAGCGAGGGGACCGGCACCAAGGCGCAGGTTCCCGGCTACGTGCCCGCCGGCAAGACGGGCACCGCCCGTGCCGCGCAGGGCGGCGACGGGGAGGACGGCTACCTCGACGAGAACGGCAACTACCGCTACGACGCCAGCTTCGTCGGCATGATCGACGGGGCGGACCTGTCGATCCTGGTGACCGTCCACGACCCGAAGACCTCCATCTTCGGTGGCGACATCGCGGCCCCCGTCTTCTCGCACCTCGCGGCCACGGCGCTGCGCCGCTACCAGATCCCGCCCCCGGAGCTGCTCGACGCCGCGGCCCACGACGTGCCCGAGGTCTCTGCCTCCGCACGTGAGGTCGATGGCGAGGATGTCTCGGCAGGGGCTGCGTCTGGGCAAGGCTGAGAGGCGTGCAGCTCCCGGATCTCGTCGCGGCCGTCACCGGTCGAGGGCTCGTCGACCCCGCAGACCTGGTCGTCGTCGACGCCGCGTCGTCCGGCCCCGAGCTCCCGATCGAGCGGGCGACGCACGACTCACGGGCCGCCGGCCCCGGAACCATGTACTGCTGCATCCCCGGTGCGCTCCACGACGGGCACGACTTCGCGGCGGCCGCGGTGGCGGCCGGGAGCCCGGCGCTGCTGGTCGAGCGCGTGCTCGACCTCGCGGTGGCCCAGCTGGTGGTGCCGTCGGTGCGCCGCGCGATCGGGCCCGTGTGCGCGGTGCTCGAGGGCGTGCCGTCCGATCGGGTCGCGATCGTCGGGATCACCGGGACGAACGGCAAGACCACCATCACCGTGCTGCTGTCGTCCATCGCTCGCGCGGCGGGGATGCGGTGCGGCACCATCGGAACGCTGACCGGAGCGCGCACCACGCCGGAGGCGCCCGTGCTCCAGGCTGAGCTGGCCTCCATGCGCGACGACGGGTGCGAGCTCGTGGTCATGGAGGTCTCCTCGCACGCGCTCGCGCAGCATCGCGTCGACGGCACCCGCTTCCGGGCCGCGGCGTTCACGAACCTCTCCCAGGACCACCTCGACTTCCACACGACGATGGAGGAGTACTTCGAGGCCAAGGCGCTGCTGTTCGAGCCCGACCGCACCGACCTCGCGGTGATCGACGTCGACGACGACCACGGTCGCCGCCTGGCTGCGTCGGTGGAGGTGCCCGTCGTGGCATGCTCGCTCGCCGATGCCGAGGAGCTCGAGCTACGAGCCGACGGCTCGCGCTTCCGTTGGCGCGGGCAGGTGATCGAGCTGGCGCTCCCGGGCCGGTTCAACGTGGCGAACGCGCTGGTCGCAGCGTCGCTGGCCGACGCGCTCGGCATCGAGCCGCAGGCGATCGCCCGAGGCCTCGCGGACGCGGGCCCGATCGCCGGCCGGTTCGAGCGCGTCGATGTGGGCCAGCCGTTCCTGGCCGCCGTCGACTTCGCGCACACCCCTGATGGGCTGCGCCAGCTCCTCGATGCGGCGCGCGAGGTGACCGCTGGTCGCGTGGTGCTGGTGTTCGGCGCCGGGGGCGACCGGGATCGGACGAAGCGCCCGCTCATGGGCGCCGCGGCCGAGCTGGCCGACGTGGTCGTGCTCACGAGCGACAACCCACGCCACGAAGACCCTGCCGAGATCATCGCGGGGGTCCGCTCGGGCATGGCCGGTGGCGGTCACCTCGTCGTGGAGCCCGACCGGCGGGCGGCGATCGCCGCCGCCGTCGCCCTCGCCGAGCCCGGCGACTGCCTCCTCGTGGCCGGCAAGGGCCACGAGACCACCCAGACCGTGGGGGAGCGCACCTTCCCCTTCGACGACCGCCAGGAGCTGCGCGCCGCGCTGAGCGCGCTGGTTGGCGGCCAGAACCCTCCGGAGTCCTCCCCGTGATCGCTCTCCTCATGGCCGGTGGCCTGAGCCTCGCCGTGTCGCTCGTCGGCACCCGCTACCTCATCGTCTGGCTCCAGCAGCACCGGATCGGCCAGCACATCCGCGAGGAGGGCCCCGCCGGGCACCAGGTCAAGGCGGGCACGCCCACCATGGGCGGCATCGCGATCGTGGCGGGCGCGGTCATCGGCTACTCGGTCGCGCACCTGCGCAGCCGGGTGGTGTTCACCCGTTCGGGGATGTTCGTGCTCGCCCTCGTCGTGGGCGCGGGGATCGTGGGGTTCCTCGACGACTGGCTCGCCATCACCAGGGAGCGCAACCTCGGGCTCAGCAAGCGCACGAAGGTGCTCGGGCTCCTCGTGGTCGCGGTGGCGTTCGGGTGGGCCACCGTGGAGCTCACCGGCGTCCACACCCAGCTCTCGTTCACCCGCTTCGACTCCTTCGACCCCTCGTCGCTGCTGGCGATCGACTTCGGGAAGGTGGGATGGGTGCTGTTCTCGGTGCTGGTCATCATGGGCAGCACCAACGCCGTGAACCTCACCGACGGCCTCGACGGCCTCGCCGCTGGGTCCTCGATCTTCTCGTTCGCCTCGTTCACGATCATCGGGTTCTGGGCGTTCCGCAACCCGGGCGTCTACGACGTGGAGCACGCCCTCGACCTCGCGGTGGTCGCCGCCGCGATGCTCGGCGGGTGCGCCGGGTTCCTCTGGTGGAACGCGCATCCCGCCAAGATCTTCATGGGCGACACCGGGTCGCTGGCGATCGGTGCGGCCCTCGCGGGGCTCGCTCTCACCCTGAACACCATCCTGCTGCTCCCGATCATCGGGGCGCTGTTCGTGGTGGAGGCCACCTCGGTGATCCTGCAGGTGTTCTCGTTCCGGGTGTTCGGGCGTCGGATCTTCCGCATGGCGCCCATCCACCACCACTACGAGCTGCGCGGCTGGCCCGAGACCACGGTGATCGTGCGGTTCTGGATGATCGCCGGGCTCGCCACCGCCCTCGCCCTCGGCATCTACTACGCCGACTTCACCACCATCCCGGTGCCCTGATGGCCGGCCCGCCGATCGACGTGGCTCGTGGTATCCCGTGCTGGCTCGGCACCTCTCGCAGCCTCCCCCCTCCGACCGGCCTCCTCGGCGAGGCTGGTGGGGTGCGCAGGAGCGATGACCCGGAGGTGACCCCGTGACCACCGTCGCCGGGCATCCCTCCCTGCGCGGCCGCACGGTCGAGCGCCGCGGTGGTGGCCGTGGTGGCGGGGGCGGCTCGGTTGGGTCGGGCACGTACCGCGTCCCCGGACGCTTCAGCATGCCGGGGCAGGCCACGAGCGCGTTCTGGTTCCTCGCCCTCATCGTCGTGGTGCTCAACCTGTTCGGCCTCATCATGGTGATGAGCGCCGGCTCGGTCGATTCGGTCCGCTCCGGCGGCGCGCCGTGGTCCTACTTCGAGCGCCAGCTCCTGTGGACCGCCATCGGCGGCGTCGCCCTCTTCGTCACCCTGATGGTGTCGGTCGACGTCTGGCGACGGATGGCGAAGTGGCTCCTGCTCGGCTCGATCGGCCTGCTCGTGGCCGTGCTGGTGCCGGGCGTCGGCGTCAGCGCGAACGGAGCGACCCGGTGGCTCGGTGCCGGACCCCTCCAGTTCCAGCCCTCGGAGTTCGCCAAGTTCGGCCTCCTCGTGTTCGTGGCCGACCTCCTCGATCGCCGCTCGGACCACATCGACGACTGGCGCTGGTGCCTGCTCCCGGTCACCGCCTACCTCGGGCTCGTCGCCGGGTTGATCATGCTCCAGCCCAACCTCGGCACCACGATCATCATCGCCACGATGGTCCTGGCGATGATGCTGGTGGCGGGCGTGCGCCTCGGACCGCTGGCGGTCGTCGCGATGGGCGGCGCGCTGGCGGCGGCGGCCGCGGTGGCCTACACGCCGTTCCGCCGCACCCGGTTCCTGCGCTTCCTCAACCCGTGGGCCGATCCCACCAACACGGGGCTGCAGAACATCCAGAGCCTGGTGGGGCTGGCCAACGGCGGCGTGCTCGGCAAGGGGCTCGGGCGCTCCACGGCCAAGTGGGGCTTCCTCCCGTACGCCCACACCGACTTCATCTTCGCCGTCATCGGGGAGGAGTTCGGCCTCGTCGGCGCGCTCTTCGTCGTCGCGCTGTTCTTCGCGCTCACCGTCACCGGTGCTTGGATCGCGGTGCGGGCGAACGACCGCTACTCGATGCTGGTGGCCACGGGGATCACCGCGTGGTTGAGCATCCAGGCGTTCATGAACATCGGTGCCGTCATCGGGATCATGCCGATCACCGGGGTCCCGTTGCCGTTCGTCTCCTTCGGCGGATCCTCGCTGATGGTGAACCTCGCGGCCACGGGCATGCTGCTCAACATCGCCCGCCACCCCGCGGAAGCTCCCCTTCGACCGCGCCGGGCGCGGGCGGTGAGCGTTCGCTGATGGCCCGTCGCACTGCCGGAACCGAGACCTGGGCGATCGTCGCCGGCGGCGGCACAGCTGGGCACCTGCTGCCGGGCATCGCCGTGGCGCGCGCCCTGGTGGCCGCCGGCCACGACCCCGCCACCATCCACTTCGTGGGCGCGGCCCGGGGGCCCGAGGCCAAGCTCGTGCCCGCGGCCGGCTTCACCGTCGACGTGCTCCCGGGGCGAGGCATCCAACGTCGCCTCGCCCTCGCCAACGTCGGCGCGGTGCTCGACCTGCTCCGCGCCCTCTGGCGGGGGATCGGGATCGTGGGGCGGCGGCGCCCGGCGGTGGTGGTCGTGCTCGGCGGCTACGCCTCGTTCGCCTGCGGTGTCGGCGCCGTGGTCCGGCGGGTGCCGATCGTGCTGCTCGAGCAGAACAAGCGGGCGGGTGCGGTCAACCGCGCGCTGCGACGCTTCGCCACCGCGGCCGCCGTGTCGTTCGACGGCACCGACCTCCTCGGGCGACCGTCACCGGCAACCCGCTGCGCCCCGAGATCCGCCAGGTCGCCGAGCACCCCGACCCCGCCGCGGCGCGCGCCGCGCTCGACCTCCCCGAGGGGCGCACGGTCATCGGGGTGTTCTCGGGCTCGCTCGGGTCCCGTCGGATCAACGACGCGGTGCGGGGCCTGGTCGAGCGGTGGGCCGACCGGGGCGACCTCGCGGTCCGCCACGTCATCGGCCGCTACGGGTTCTCCGACGGGGCCGAGGCGCCGCCGGCGCTCCCCGACGATGGGATCGTCTACCAGGTGGTCGACTACGAAGACCGCATGCACCTGCTCCTCGACGCCAGCGACCTCGCGGTCACCCGCGCCGGAGGCTCCGTCTTCGAGCTCATGGCCACCGGCGTGCCGTCGGTGCTCGTGCCCCTGCCGATCGCGACGCGCGACCACCAGATGGCCAACGCCCGGGCCGTCGAGGCCGCCGGCGGCGCCATCGTGGTGCCTGATTCGGAGCTCACCACCGACCGTCTCGAGCGGGAGCTCTCGGCGCTCCTCGCTGACTCGGAGCGGCTCGCCGCCATGCGCGTCGCGATGCGATCCGCCGCGTCGGTCGACGCCGCGGAGCGGGCGGCCACGGTCGTGGAGCGCTCCGCTCGTGGCTGAGGCGCCGCTGTTCGACCTCGCCGGTCGCCGTCGCATCCACCTCGTGGGCATCGGCGGCGCCGGCATCAGCGCGATCGGCGTGATCCTCGCCACGATGGGCCATGAGGTCACCGGCGTGGACCTCAACGAGACCCCGGCGTGGCCGTCGCTGGTCGCGGCGGGCGTGCACCCGTCGGTCGTCGGGCCGAGCGAGCTGTTCTCGGGTGCCGATGCCGCGGCCGCCGACGCGCTGGCCCACTCCACGGCCTTCCCTCCCTCAGAGACCGACCGCCGGTCGCTCGAGGAGGCGGGCACCCAGGTGCTCGACCGCGCTGGGATCCTCGCGGCCATCTGCGCGGCTCGGACCACCGTCGCGGTGTCGGGCACCCACGGCAAGACCAGCACCACGGCGATGCTCGCGACCTTGCTGGAGGGGGCCGGAGCCGATCCGTCGTTCCTCGTGGGCGCGGTGCCGCTCGGTCTCGGACGCGCCGCTGCCTGGAGCGAGGCGGGCAGCTTCGTGGTGGAGGCCGACGAGAGCGACGGGACCTTCCTGCGCCTCGGTGCCGAGGTCGCGGTCGTCACCAACGTCGACGAGGACCACCTCGACTACTGGCACGACCTCGATGCCATCGAGGCGGCGTTCGACCGCTTCGTGGCCTCGGCACCCCGATCGGTGGTGTGCATCGACGACCCTCGGGGTGGCGACGGCCCAGATCCCCGCGCGGCGCGGATCGCCGCCGCCCACGGCTCGCTCACGGTCGGGGAGTGCGCCGAGGCGCGCCTGCGCGTCCTGGACGTGCGCGTCGAGCGCCTCGACACGACCTTCGACCTGCTGCTCGACGACGCGTCCCTCGGTCCCGTCCGGGTGGGGACGCCCGGGCGCCACCACGCCCGCAACGCCGCCGTCGCGATCGGGGTCGCCGTCGGCATGGGGGTCGAGCCGACGAGCGCCATCGAGGCCATCGCGTCGTACCGCGGGGTCTCCCGGCGCTTCGAGGTCCAGGGCGAGGTCGGTGGGGCCACCGTGGTCGACGACTACGCCCACAACCCGGGGAAGGTCCGAGCGCTGCTCGCCTCCGCCCGCGAGGCTGGCTGGGGACGGGTCGTCGCCCTGTTCCAGCCGCACCGCTACAGCCGCACCCGAGACCACGTCGCCGAGTTCGGCCAGGCGCTGGCGCTGGCCGATGTCGTTGCGGTGACCGAGGTGTACGCCGCGGGGGAGGCGCCGATCCCGGGCGTGAGCGGACGCCTCCTGGTCGATGCCGTCCTCGACGAGCGTCCGTGGGCCGAGGTCGCGTGGGTGCCCACCCTCGACGACGCCGGCGCGTGGGCTCGCACGGTGCTTCGCCCTGGCGACCTCGTCCTCACCGTGGGGGCCGGCGACGTGTGGCGGGTGGGCCGGGACCTGGTCGCCCAGCAGGAGGCCGAAGGCGGTGGCCGCGGGTGAGCGCGTCGGGGGTCGAGCGCTTCGCCGCCGACCTCGAGGCCGACCTCGGCGCTGCTGTCCGCCGCCAGGTGCCCCTCGGGCCGCTCACCACCTACGGCGTCGGCGGGCCGGCGGCGGTGCTGCTCGATGCCGCCGACGACCGCGCCCTGGCGGTGGCGGCGCAGCACCTGGCCCGGGCCCGGGAGCCGATCCCGGTGCTGATCGTCGGGCTGGGCTCGAACCTGCTCGTGGCCGACGACGGCTTCCCCGGACTGGTGGTCGTCCTCGGCCCCGCGTTCTCCGAGGTCGCCATCGAGGGCACGCTCGTCCGCGCCGGTGCCCGGGCCAAGCTCCCCGTGGTCGCCCGCCAGACCGCCGGCGCCGGGCTCACCGGGTTCGAGTGGGCGGCGGGGATCCCCGGCACGGTCGGTGGCGCGGTCCGCATGAACGCCGGGGTGCTCGAGGCCGACCTCAGCGACGTGCTGGCGAGGGTCCGCGTCCTGGACCTCGCCACCGGCGACGATGGAGTCGTGGCTGCCCGCGACCTCGACCTCGGCTATCGCCGCTCATCGCTGCGCGACGACCAGATCGTGGTGTGGGCCGAGCTCGAGCTGGTCGAGGGCGACGCGGAGGCGGCTCGTGCGGCCATCAAGGACAAGACGCAGTGGCGCCGCGACCACCAGCCCGGCGGGCGCAACGCCGGCTCGGTGTTCGCGAACCCGCCGGGAGACTCCGCCGGTCGGCTGATCGAGGCCGCCGGGTGCAAGGGCTTGCGGATCGGCTCGGCCGAGGTGTCCACCAAGCACGCCAACTTCATCCAGTCCGACGAGCACGGCACCGCTGCCGACGTCTGGGCGGTGATCGCCGAGGTTCGGCGTCGGGTGTTCCGCCACAGCGGGGTGCTGCTGCGGCCCGAGAACCACCTCGTCGGGCTCCCCGCGCTGCCCGACCCCGCGTGACGCCGCCGTGGGCACCGATTCGCTGACCCGGGCCCGCACGGCTTCGTCCACCCCGCTCATCGATCCTCGCCTGCGCGACCGGCGCATCGAAGTCGCCCGCGACGAGGGACGCCGCCGCCTGCGTCGGGTCCTCTGGGTGCTCCTCGTCTTGGTGGCGATCGGCGGGGCGATCGCTGCCACCCAGTCTCCGCTGCTCGATGTCGACCGCATCGAGGTCACGGGCGTCCCGGGCAGCCAAGCCGACGAGGTCCGGAGCGCCTCGGGCATCGAGCTCGGCGACGCGCTCGTCACCGTCGACGGTGGCGCCGCGGTCGCTCGGCTCGAAGCCCTGCCCTGGGTGGCCGGAGCCTCGGTGGCGCGCTCGTGGCCGTCCACCGTCGAGATCGCCATCGAGGTCCGCACGCCCGTGGCGGTGGTGGGCGACGACCCCGGGATGCGGGTGGACGCCACCGGCCAGGCGCTCGGCCCGGCCACCGACGGCGACGCGAGCCGACTGCCCCGCATCGACGCGGCGGCCCCGGCCCTCGGCGAGTCGCTGCCCGACGGCGCCGGCATCGTGGCCGAGGTGCTGGGCGGGCTGCCGCAGGAGCTGCGCTCGCAGGTGTCCACCGCCGGCCACCGCAGCAACGGGGTCGTGCTGGAGCTCCGCGACGGCATCGAGGTGACCTGGGGTGACGCCACCGAGGCCACGGCCAAGGCCGACGCATTGCGCGTCCTGCTCGGCCAAGACGACCGTGGCTCCTTCGAGCAGATCGACGTGAGCGTCCCCCGGGCGAGCACGATCACCTTCCGAGACGAGGGCGGCGAGTAGTGTCGATCCCACGTCGAGGTTCATCCTCCCCTCCACCTGCAGTTGAGGGTTCCCCTTCTCACCACCTCTCGTGGAGGTAGCGACATGGCTGGTCATCCGCAGAACTACCTAGCGGTCATCAAGGTCGTCGGCGTCGGCGGCGGCGGGGTCAACGCCGTCAACCGCATGATCGATGCCGGGCTCAAGGGCGTCGAGTTCATCGCCGTGAACACCGACGCCCAGGCGCTGCTGATGTCGGACGCCGACATCAAGCTGGACATCGGGCGTGAGCTCACGCGCGGTCTCGGCGCTGGCAGCGATCCCGAGGTCGGCCGCCTCGCCGCGGAGGAGCACCGCCAGGAGATCGAGGAGGTCCTCCAGGGCGCCGACATGGTCTTCATCACCGCCGGCAAGGGCGGCGGCACCGGCACGGGCGCCGCGCCGGTCATCGCCGAGATCGCCAAGGGCATCGGTGCGCTCACGATCGGTGTGGTCACCCGCCCGTTCGCCTTCGAGGGGCGTCGCCGCTCGGTGCAGGCCGAGGCCGGCATCCAACGCTTGAAGGAGAAGGTCGACACCCAGATCGTCATCCCGAACGATCGGCTGCTCACGGTCTCCAACGAGAAGACCTCGATGATCAACGCGTTCAAGATGGCCGACGAGGTGCTGCTCCAGGGCGTGCAGGGGATCACCGACCTCATCACGACGCCGGGCGTCATCAACACCGACTTCGCCGACGTCAAGATGATCATGAGCAACGCCGGCTCCGCCCTCATGGGCATCGGCAACGCCACCGGCGAGGGGCGGGCGCTCAACGCGGCTCGGGGCGCGATCTCCAGCCCGCTGCTCGAGGCGTCCATCGAAGGCGCCCGGGGGATCCTCCTGTCGATCGCCGGCGGCTCGGACCTCGGCCTGTTCGAGGTCAACGAGGCGGCCGAGGTCATCCACGGCGTGGCCCACCCCGACGCCAACATCATCTTCGGCACCGTCATCGACGACGAGATGGGCGACGAGGTCCGTGTCACCGTCATCGCCGCCGGCTTCGACCGGTGGGAGGAGAAGTCGGGGCGGTCGGCCCCTCGCCGCGAGCCGGTGAGCGGCGAGGTGCCCCGGACCCGGCCGTCGACCGCGGCGAGCGACCTGTTCGCCTCGGAGCCCGACACCGATGATGGCGATGGCGGCGACGACGAGTTCGACGTCCCGTCGTTCCTGAAGTAGTCGCCCCGGCGATGTCCGGCCGGCTCTCGGTCCGCTGGACGACCGTCGCGGACGGCGACCTGGCCGTCGCGACCGAGCCAGCGGTCCTCGCGGCGCGTCGCCACGCGATCGCCCCGCACCCGTGGACCTGGTTGCACCAGGTCCACGGCGCCGACGTCGTCGTCGTCACCGATGCCGGGGACGGAGCGGGCCGCGAGGCCGATGCCGCGGTCACCGTGGTGCCGGGCGCGGTGGTCGCCGTCCAGACCGCGGACTGCGTGCCGGTGCTGCTGGTGGGCGAAGGGCCCGCGGGCATCGGCGTGGGCGTCGCCCACGCCGGGTGGCGGGGCCTCGCCGCCGGCGTCATCGCCCGCACCGCAGAGGCCCTCGCTGGCCTCGGCACCCCGGCCGTCGCCGCTGCGTGCGGGCCGCACATCCGGGCCCGCTGCTACGAGTTCGGTCCGGCCGACCTCGACGACGTCGCTGCGGCGTGCGGCGACGTGGTGCGGGGCACGACGGCGTGGGGCACGCCAGGGCTCGATCTCACCGCTGGGGTGTCGGCGGCGTGCGCCGACCTCGGCTTGGTCCTCGACGATCCGGGCACCTGCACGGCGTGCAGCCCCGCGCACTTCTCCCACCGGGCCCGCGGCGACCGGGGCCGCCAGGCGCTCGTGGCGTGGATCGAGCCGTGACCGCGCCCGAGCGCGACGTCCTCCTCGGCCGGGTGGCGAGGGTGCAGGAGCGCATCGCCGACGCCGGCGGAGACCCTGAGCGCGTGCGTCTCCTGGCGGTGACGAAGGGCTTCGGGCCCGAGGTCGCCGTCGCGGCTGCCGAGGCCGGCCTGGTCGACCTCGGCGAGAACTACGCGCAGGAGCTCGTGGCGAAGGCCCCGGTGCTCGCTCGCGCGGGCCTGTCGGTGCGCTGGCACGCCATCGGGCGCCTGCAGCGCAACAAGGTCCGCCTCCTCGCACCGGTGGTCGAGGTGTGGCAGAGCGTCGATCGCGTGGAGCTGGGACGAGAGATCGCCCGGCGGGCGCCCGGCGCCCGCGTCCTGGTCCAGGTCAACGTCTCCGACGAGCCGCAGAAGGGGGGCTGCGCCCCCGAGGCCACCGCCGGGCTGGTGTCGGAGCTGCGCGACGAGGGGCTCCAGGTGGAGGGGTTGATGACCGTCGGGCGCACCGGGGGCCCCGAGGCCGCTCGCGCTGGCTTCGCGCTGCTGCGGTCGCTCGCGGACGACCTCGAGCTTCCCGTGCGATCCATGGGGATGTCGGGCGACCTCGAAGCCGCGGTGGCCGAGGGATCCACCATGGTCCGCATCGGCACCGGGCTCTTCGGCCCGCGCTCCGTCCCCGGACGCGTCGACGCACCCCGCTAGTCTTCGGGCCATGTGGCGCAGGGCGATGGTGTACCTCGGGCTCGGTGACGACGCTGAGTACGACGAGTACGGTCGAGACGACGTCGTGGAGCCCGAGCGTCCGCCCGTTCGCGAGCGCCCGTCCCATCGTCCGCCAGCGTCGGCCTACCCAGACGAGCCGTCGGGCATCGGCTCCGTGCGGCCCATCGGTACTTCCAGCGGTCACGACCCCCGTGAGGTGGCCGACCTCGGGCAGACGGTGGCGCCCGCTCCTGCCGTCGCGCCCGTCCGGCCCCGACCGCAGGTGGTGCGACCCATGGCGGTCATGCCGAACGCGAAGCCCTTCGTGGTGATGCCCACGTCCTTCAACCAGGCGCAGGACGTGGCCGATCGCTACAAGGGCAGCCAGCCGGTGATCATGAACCTCCAGGGCGCCGATCGCGACCTCTCCCGGCGCCTCATCGACTTCGCCAGCGGCCTCTGCTACGGGCTCGGCGGCCAGATGGAGCGCGTCGCGAACCAGGTGTACCTGCTCACGCCGACCAACGTGGAGGTGTCGCCCGAGGAGCGTCGGCGCCTGCACGAGCGCGGCTACGACACCTGAGGAGCCCCTCGAGCGTCGCCCCATCGGGGGGTTTGGGCCGGGAGTAGGCTGGACCCATGGAGCTGACCCTCAAGCGACTGCTCGAGCACGCGGAGTTCAAGAAGTACCGCGGCAAGGGCTACGACCCCACCGAGGTCGACGACTTCCTCGACAAGGCCGCCGCGATGGCTGGCAAGGTCGAGGTCCAGCTCACCCAGGCGCTGGAGCAGGCGAAGGCGGGCGGCGGCCCGAGCGCGTCTCCTGCCGACATCGACGCGGAGGTCGAGCGGCGCGTCGCCGAGCGCATGGCGGCGATGCCGGCCCCGGCTCCGGCGGCGAGCGCCCCGAACGAGGTGGAGATCGCCGAGGAGGCTCGCCGCACGCTCACCCTCGCGCAGCGCACCGCGGACGCGGCGGTGAAGGAAGCGCGTGAGGACGCGGAGCGCATCGTGGCCGAGGCCAGCGAGCGCGCCGGTGCTGCGGTCGAGGCGGCCACCGCCGAGGCCGCGACCGCTCGTGCCGATGCCGACGCCTACGTGCAGGCCACCCGCGCCGAGGTCGAGGCCGAGGCGACCCGCGAGCGGCGCGAGGCCCGCCAGCGCCTCGCCAGCGAGATCTCCGAGCTCGAAGGGATCCGCGAGGACTTGCGTGGCGACGTCGGCATCCTCGAGCGCCACGTCGAGGAGCAGCGCTCCCAGCTGGGCTCGACGATCGCCGAGCTCCAGCAGATCCTCGACGATCCGAGCGGGTTCCGCATGGCCCCCGAGCCGGCGCTGAGCGATCCGGCACTGCCGGACTTCTCCGATCTGACCGAGGCCACGGCCGTGTCGGAGCCCGAGCCCGCGGTCGACGAGGCCCCAGATGAGGAGGACGAGGCCCCGGAGGTGGCGCCGTCGAGCGAGGTCGACCGCGAGGACCCCGAAGCGGCGGCCGCAGACTCGCCACCGGCAGCCGTGGTCGAGCCGGCTGAGGTGGCACGCCCCGACGACGACTCGCTCGGGTCCGACGCGGCCCCAGCGGGGCCATCGGTGGGCGAGGTGGATGCCGACGTGGCGACTGGGCAGACGCTGGCAGCCGATGCGGACGAGTCGTGGGCCGATGCCCGTCCGCGAGGTGAGGAGCCCCGTGACGACGCGGTGGCATCCGTCGATGCGCCGTCCGATGTGCGTCCGATCTCGTTCGTGGCGGAGATCAACGAGGTCGATCACGCGGCGCCGGGAGTGCTCGACCTCGGGCCGCCGACGGCACCGGTGAGCGCCATCGAGCCCGACGAGAGCGAGGAGGATGCCTTCCTCGCTGAGCTGCGCAAGGCGATCTCCGACGAGGAGCCGCTCGGTCCCAGAGACGACGTCTTGGGCTCTGGGCCGGATCCGCTGTTCGGCGACGAGGACCGGCGGGGCTGGCGCTTCGGCAGGCGGAACTGATCCGATGAGTCCCCGAGCAGCGGCGAAGAAGGCTGCGCCGGCCAAGAAGGCTCCCGCGGCGAAGAAGGTCGCGGGCAAGAAGGTGCCTGCGGCGAAGAAGGTCGCGGGCAAGAAGGTGCCTGCGGCGAAGAAGGTCGCGGCGAAGAAGGCCCCCGCGGCGAAGAAGGCCCCCGCGGCGAAGAAGGTCGCGGCGAAGAAGGTCGCGGCGAAGAAGGCGCCTGCGGCGAAGAAGGCGCCCGCGGCGAAGAAGCCTGCCGCGAAGCGCTCCCCGTTCTCGGCAGCGTTCCTGCGCTCCCAGGAGGCGGCGCTGATCGCCGAGCGAGCCACCTACCTGCGCCAGGCCGAAAGCTTGCAGGCCGAGGCCGAGGCGCTGGTGGCCGACTTCGAGTCGGGCGACGTGCAGTTCGACGAGGAGTCCGGCGAGGGCGACACGCTGAGCATGGAGCGCGAGCGCGATCTCACCCTGTCGGCCCAGGCCCGCGCCGCCATCGAGGAGATCGACCACGCGCTGGCGAAGTTCGCCCTCGGCACCTACGGCATCTGCGAGGCATCTGGGGAGCCGATCCCGCGCGAGCGCCTCGAGGCGATCCCGTGGGCCCGCGAGCGGGTCGAGTTCAAGGTCGGCGGCTTCGGCCGCCGGTGACGCACATGGGCGCACCAGCCGGGCCCGACGAGGCCGAGGTCCCCGAGCTCGACGCAGCCGCTTCCACCGCTGAGGACGCTGAGCCCGGCGGCGGCGCTGAGGAGCTACCGCCACGACGGCTGCGGCTCATCGCCTCGGTCGCCGTGGTGTCGGTGGTGCTCGATCAGCTCACGAAGCACTGGGCCGTCAACGCGCTGGCCGATGGCCCCATCGACGTGGTCTGGAAGCTTCGTTTCAACCTGTTCCACAACACCGGCGTCGCGTTCAGCATGGGCACCGGACGTGGCCTCGGTCCCTGGATCACGCTCCTCGCGATGACGGTGGTGGTCGCGCTGTCGTTCGGCGCCACGAGCCGGTTGACGCTCGGGGCGGTCGCCTCCGGGCTCATCGCTGGCGGGGCGGTCGGCAACCTGATCGATCGGGCGTTCCGTGGTGACGAGGGCTTCCTCCACGGCGGTGTCGTCGACTTCATCGACTTCCAGTTCTGGCCGGTGTTCAACGTGGCCGACGCCTGCGTGGTGGTCGGCGGGATCCTGTTGGTGATCGCCGGCTTTCGGGCGCCGGCCCCGTGAACGAGCCGGGGGGTGGCGACACGGTCGTGGTCGAGGTTCCCTCGGCCCTCGCCGGCGAGCGCGTCGATCGGGTGGTCGCCATGGTGACCGAGGTGAGCCGCACCGAGGCGACCCGGTTGGTTCAGGCGGGTGAGGTGCTGGTCGACGGCGTCGCCGCCGCCAAGGGGTCCGAGCGGGTCGAGGTCGGTGCCACGGTCGAGATCCGCCTGGGGGTGCGCGAAGCCGACCTGGGGCCTGCGCCAGATCCCGACGTGCAGGTCCCGCTGGTGCACGTCGACGACCATGTGCTCGTCGTCGACAAGCCGGCGGACCTCGTGGTGCACCCGGGCGCCGGGCACCACAGCGGCACCCTCGTCAACGGGCTGCTGGCCCGCTTCCCCGAGATCGCCGTCGTCGGCGCACCCGACCGCCCGGGCATCGTGCACCGCCTGGATCGGGGCACCTCGGGGCTGCTGGCCGTGGCCCGCACGCAGGTCGCGTACGAGTCGCTCGTGGCGCAGCTCGCGGCGCGGACGGTCGATCGCCGCTACCAGACCCTCGTGTGGGGGCACCTCGCGTCGCCTCGCGGGGTGGTCGACGCCCCCATC
Source organism: Acidimicrobiia bacterium (assembly GCA_039812605.1). Taxonomy (GTDB): domain Bacteria; phylum Actinomycetota; class Acidimicrobiia; order Acidimicrobiales; family Iamiaceae; genus Aquihabitans. The sequence goes on from JBDIAX010000049.1 coordinate 16,474, forward strand.
GGTCGCTCGCCCAAGCACCCCACGAAGATGGCGGTCACCGAGCGGGGCAAGCCGGCGCGCACCCGCTACGAGCTGATCGAGGCCTTCGAGGACCCCGTGGAGGTGTCCCGGCTCCACTGCCACCTCGAGACCGGCCGGACGCACCAGATCCGCGTCCACCTCGCGGCCATCGGCCACTCGGTGGTGGGGGATGATCGCTACCAGGGGGTGCGCCAATCCCTGCCGTGTCCTCGACCGTTCCTGCACGCGGAGCTGCTGGGCTTCGAGCACCCGGTCAGCGGGGAGCGCATCGAGGAGCGCTCCGAGCTTCCCGCCGACCTGGTGGCGATCCTCGCCCAGCTCAGCTGAGCGCTTCGGGCCAGGGGGCTTCGCCGCGGGCGATGCTGGCCACGTCGGCCAGGGTCTGGCCCTCGAGGAGCCGTCGCATGTGCTCGCCGACGTTCGACCACACGGCGAGGAGCACGCACTGGCCCTCGTGGTCGCACGCGCCGTCCTGGTGCGGCTCGCCGAAGTCACCCACCACGATCGGGCCGTCGACGGCGCTGACGATCTGGGCCAGCGTGATCTCGTCGGCGGGGCGCGCCAGGACGTAGCCGCCGCCGACGCCCCGCTTGGACCGGACGAGGCCCGCCCCCTTGAGGGCCAAGAGGATCTGCTCGAGGTAGGGCTGGGGGAGCGCGGTGCGGTCCGCGATGTCGCGCACCGACGTCGGCGTGCCGTCGGCGTGCAGGGCGAGCGAGAGCAGGGCTCGGCAGGCGTAGTCGCCGCGGGTCGACACCTTCACGGCGGGCATCCTACGGGGCTGGCGAGGTCCGCTCGCGGTGCGGTGCGGGTGGCCCGCCACGGCCGCGGTAGCGTCTCCGCTGCCCCGGAGGAGGTGGCGTCGTTGCAACAGCCGGTGCTCCCGGACTACTCGGGGGCGTGCATCTCGAACATCGTTCCCGCGCTCCTCGACGTCGACGTGGACCCGCCAGCATGGTTGCCGGAGGTCGCGCTGGACGCTCCGCAGGTCGTGCTGCTGGTGCTCGACGGCCTCGGATGGGAGCAGCTCCAGGCCCGTCGGTCGCTGGCCCCGACCCTGAGCTCCCTGGTCGGCGGACCCATCACGAGCGTCGCTCCCTCCACCACCGCCACCGCCCTCACCAGCATCGCCACGGGCCTCGCTCCCGGCCGTCACGGGGTCGTGGGCTACCGGGTCGCCGTCGACCACGAGGTCCTGAACATCTTGCGCTGGTCCACGCCCGACGGCGATGCCCGCCATCGGATCGTTCCGGCCAAGTTGCAGCCGGCGGAGCCGTTCTGCGGCCAGCGTCCCGCCATGGTCACCAAGGCGGAGTTCGCCACCTCCGCGTTCAGCGAGGCGCACCTCGCCGGGGCTCGGTTCCGCGGCTACCGGGTGCCATCGACGTTGGTGGTGGAGATCGGTCGGGCGCTGCGGGCCGGTGAGCCGTTCGTCTACGCCTACTACGACGGCATCGACAAGGTCTCCCACGAGTACGGCCTCGCCGAGCACTACGACGCCGAGCTGTCGTCGGTCGATCGCCTCGTGGGCGATGTGCTCGAGGTGCTGCCCCGAGGCGCGGTCCTCGTGATCACGGCCGACCACGGCCAGGTCGATGTGGGCGATCGGGTGCTCTCGCCGCACAGCGACCTGCTCGCGTGCACATCGTTCCAGTCCGGCGAGGGTCGGTTCCGGTGGCTCCACGCTCGGCCGGGGCGTGAGCGCGAGCTGCTCGCCGCGGCCGAGGCGCACCACGCGGACGTGGTGTGGGTGCGCACCGCGGACCAGACCATCGACGAGGGGTGGTGGGGCGACGAGGTCACCGCTGCCGCCCGGTCTCGCCTGGGCGACGTGGCGCTCGTCGCCCGCGAGCCCGTGTCCTTCGCCGATCCGGCCGACAGCGGGCCCTTCGAGCTGATCGGTCGCCACGGATCGCTCACCCCAGCCGAGATGTACGTCCCCCTCCTCGTAGGAGCTGCTCGATGACCGCCGTCCCCACCGATCCGACCGACGGGCCGGAGGTCGCCCACGGCGAGCTCGTCGACCCGGGCCCGGGGGAGGGCGTGGAGCCCGTCGAGGAGGAGCGCCGTGAGGCGGTCGAGGAGCCGGCGAAGGTCATGCGGATCGGCTCCATGATCAAGCAGCTCCTCGACGAGGTCCGCTCCGCCGAGCTCGATGGCCCAGCGCGAGAGCGGTTGAAGGCGATCTACGACAGCTCGGTGCAGGAGGTGGGCGCGGCGCTGTCGCCCGACCTTCGCGCGGAGCTGGAGCGGGTGGCGATCCCGTTCGGGTCCGACGCGGCGCCCAGCGATGCCGAGCTGCGCGTGGCCCAGGCGCAGCTGGTGGGCTGGCTCGAGGGCCTGTTCCACGGGATCCAGGCCACGCTGTTCGCCCAGCAGATGGCGGCGCGCAACCAGCTCGAGGAGATGCGTCGGCAGCTCCCCGGGGCGGCGATGGGCCCCGGTGGCCCCGCCGATGGCGGAGCGCCCGGCGGCGAGCTCGGGGACCCGCGACCCGGCACCTACCTGTAGGCGCAGGTCAGCGACCTCTGTCGGGGCGCGGTGGACAGCACCCGACCACGTGGGTACCGTCTGAAATCACAGCCCTGTCATTTGTCCACATTCTGTGGATGATGCCTGTGGAACGGCTGTGGATCGCTGTCCGGCCGAAGATCGAGGTCCACCCGTGGGCGATTCGTTCACCCACCTGCACGTGCACACCGAGTACTCGATGCTCGACGGTGCCGCCCGAGTCGACGACGTCGTGGCTGCTGCTGCCGCCGACGGCCAGCCGGCCATCGGCATCACCGACCACGGCAACATGTACGGGATCCTCCCGTTCTACAAGGCCTGCAAGAACCACGGCCTGAACGCCATCTTGGGGTCCGAGCTCTACATGGCGCACGACTCGCGCTTCGAGAAGCCGAGCCGCCGTGGTCGCGTCGACGACACGGGCGGCGATGCGGAGGGCGGCAAGAAGCTCTACTACCACCTCACCGCGCTGGCGGAGAACGAGACGGGCTACAAGAACCTGATCCAGCTCTCGAGCCGGGCGTTCATGGAGGGCTACTACTACAAGCCCCGGGTGGACTGGGAGATCCTCGACCAGCACAGCGAGGGCATCATCGCCACCACCGGCTGCCTCGGTGGTCACGTCCTCCAGCACCTGCTGCGGGGCGACGAGGAGGCGGCCATCAAGGCGGCGGGGCGCCTGCAGGACATCTTCGGCAAGGACAACCTGTTCGTCGAGATCCAAGACCACGGCATCCCGGAGCAGCACCGCACCAACCCGCAGCTGTTCGACATCGCCAAGCGCATCGGCGCCCCGCTGCTCGCCACCAACGACAGCCACTACACGCACCGCCACGACGCCGTGGCCCACGACGCCCTCCTGTGCGTGCAGACGGGCTCGCTCATGAGCGACCCCGACCGGTTCAAGTTCCACGGCGACGACCACTACCTGAAGACGGCGGCCGAGATGCGACAGCTGTTCTCCGAGGTGGAGGTGGCCTGCGACAACTCGCTGTGGATCGCGGAGCGGTGCAACGTCGACATCGCCTTCGGCGACGCGCTGCTGCCGAACTTCCCGCTGCCTGAGGGCTTCGAGACCGACGGGGACTACCTCAAGCACCTGACGTTCGAGGGGGCGCGCAAGCGGTGGGGCGATCCGCTGCCCGACGCCGTGGTGGAGCGCCTCGCCTACGAGCTCACCACCATCGAGAACATGGGGTTCAGCTCGTACTTCCTCATCGTGTGGGACCTCATCAAGCACGCCCGCGACGCCGGCATCCGCGTCGGGCCCGGTCGTGGCTCGGCGGCGGGTTGCGCGGTGGCCTACACGCTCTGGATCACCGACCTCGACCCGATCCGCTACGACCTGCTGTTCGAGCGGTTCCTCAACCCGAGCCGTGTGTCGATGCCCGACATCGACATGGACTTCGACTCGCGCTACCGAGACGAGATGATCCGCTACGCCGCCGAGCGCTACGGCCGAGACCACGTCGCCCAGATCGTGACGTTCTCCACGATCAAGGCGCGAGCGGCGGTGCGCGACGCGGCTCGGGTGCTCGGCTACCCCTACGTGGTGGGGGACAAGGTCGCCAAGGCCATGCCGCCGCTGATCATGGGGCGCGACACGCCGCTGTACGCGTGCCTCGACCAGCACGAGAAGTTCGCGGACGGCTACAAGATGGCCGCCGACCTGCGGCAGATGTACCACGAGGATCCCGATGCCCACCGGGTGATCGACGTGGCGAAGGGGCTCGAGGGGCTGCGCCGCCAGGACGGCATCCACGCTGCCGCCGTGGTGATCACCAAGGACCCCCTCACCGAGTACCTCCCGATCCAGCGAAAGCCGCTGGCGGGCGGCGACATCGAGAACGCGCCGGTGGTCACCCAGTACGAGATGGGTGGCGTCGAGGAGCTCGGCCTGCTCAAGATGGACTTCCTGGGGCTGCGGAACCTCGATGTGATCACCGACGCCATCGAGCTGATCCAGCGGTTCCGGGGGGTCGACCTCGACATCGATGCCATCTCCCTCGACGACCCGAAGACGCTCGAGATGCTGCAGCGGGGCGAGTCGATCGGCGTGTTCCAGCTCGAGGGCGGCGCCATGCGGACGCTGATGCGCTCGCTGGCGCCCGACAGCTTCGAGGACGTGTGCGCGCTCATCGCGCTCTACCGACCGGGCCCGATGTCGGTGAACATGCACAACGACTACGCGGACCGCAAGAACGGTCGCAAGCCCATCGAGTACTTCGACCCCGCCGCCGAGGACCTGCTGGGCGACACCTACGGGCTGATGATCTACCAGGAGTCGGTCATGCGGGTGAGCCAGAAGTTCGCTGGCTACTCGCTGGCCGAGGCAGACAACCTGCGCAAGGCCTGCGGCAAGAAGAAGCCCGAGCTGATGGCCAAGGAGCGCGACAAGTTCGTGGCCGGCTGCGAGGCCACCGGCTACGGGCACCTGGGCACGCCGCTGTTCGACGACATCGAGGGCTTCGCCAACTACGCGTTCAACAAGTCCCATTCGTTCGGCTACGGCGTGGTTACCTTCCAGACCGCGTACCTGAAGGCCCACTACCCGGTCGAGTACCTGGCCGCCCTGCTCACCAGCGTCAAGACGTCGCTGGAGAAGGCCGCGGTGTACCTCAACGAGTGCCGCACCATGGGCATCTCGGTGCTCACGCCCGACGTGAACTTCTCGAGCTCGGACTTCGTGCCGGCCCGCCTCGAGGACGGCAGCGAGGTGATCCCCTTCGGGCTGTCCGCGGTGCGCAACGTGGGCGAGGCGCTCGTGGCGAAGCTCGTGGAGGAACGGGAGGAGAACGGTTCGTTCGAGGACTTCTACGACTTCTGCGAGCGGGTCGACACCTCGGTGCTCAACAAGAAGACGTTGGAGTCGCTCATCAAGGCCGGTGGGTTCGACTCCTGCGGCCATCCTCGCCGGGGTCTGCTCGCCGTGTTCGAGCAGATCGTGGATGCGACGATCGCCCGGCGCAAGGAGCGCGACCAAGGCGTCATGAGCCTCTTCGAGATGGACGGCGGGGGAGCGGACGACGCGCCGGCCTTCGACGAGCGGGTGCCGATCCCTGAGCTCCACTTCGAGAAGAAGGAGAAGCTCGCGTTCGAGAAGGAGATGCTCGGCCTCTACGTGAGCGATCACCCGCTGATGGGTGCCGAGGCTGCGCTCAAGCGCCGCACCGACGGCACCATCACCGAGATCGCCGAGGTGGACGACGGCGCCATGCGGATCATCGGCGGCGTGGTCACCGGCTTGCAGCGCAAGTGGACCAAGAAGGGCGACCTGATGGCCGTCTTCACCTTGGAGGACCTCCAGACCTCGATCGAGGTGATGGTGTTCCCCAAGTCGATGGCCGACATCGGCCACCTCCTCGCCGACGACGCGGTGCTGATCGTGAAGGGCCGGGTCGACAAGCGCGACGACACCCCGAAGTTCATCGCGATGGGGGTGGAGGTGTTCGAGGGCGTGTCCGACGGCGCGCCGCCGCTGTACCTCAAGATCTCCCCGCACCGGGTCGACGCCCGCCTGGTGGACGAGCTCAAGGGGACGCTCACGCGGTTCCCGGGCGAGGCGCGGGTGATCCTGCACCTCGGCGAGCAGAAGCTGCGGCTGTCCGAGGAGTTCTGCGTGAGCACCGACGGCGGCCTGATCGGTGAGCTGCGCGTGCTGCTCGGGCCTGGCGCCATCATCTGATACCTTTACTTCGGTGAAGGATGTAAAGAAGAGGCGGAAGGGAACGACCCGGATCAGCTCCCAACACCAGGTGACGATCCCGGCGAAGGCGTTCGCCGATGCTGGCTTCGTCGAGGGTGAGGTGCTCAGCGTGCGCCATGCAGGCCCTGGCCGGGTCGTGCTCGAACGTCGACGCGATCCCATCGCCGAGTTCGCCGGCGCCATGTCCGGCACGTGGACGGCGGGGGAGCTCGACGAGCTCCGTGACGAGTGGGAGTGACGATCGTCGATGCCGGGGTGATCATCGCCCACCTCGATGCCGCCGACGCGCACCACGCGGGCGCGTGCGACGCCCTCGCTCGGTCGTTCAGCCACGAGCAGGACCTCGTGGTCCCGGCCTCGGCGCTCGCGGAGTGCAGCGTCGGCGCGGCGCGAAGGGGAGACGAGGCGGTCGAGCAGCTGTATCGGTACCTGGCGGAGGTGCCGGTCTCGGTCGCTCCGCTGTCGCCCGCAGTGGCGGCAACCGCCGCGTCGCTCCGTGCCCGGTTCGGTTCGCGGCTCCGACTCCCCGACGCACTGGTGGTAGCGACCTCTATCGTCGAGGGCGCCACCGAGCTGCTCACCACCGATCGGCGCTGGCCAGATCGCGAGGCGCTCGGGCTCTCGGCTGAGCTCGTGGTGATCTGATCTGGGCGCTATCGGGGTTCGTGGCCCTGGCGTCGGGCCTGCTACCTTCGTCGCTCCCGGGGCCATTAGCTCAGTTGGCTAGAGCGCCTGCATGACGCGCAGGAGGTCGGGGGTTCGATTCCCTCATGGCCCACCACTCTGACCTGGGGATTCGTCCCTGGGTCGGCGTCGTTTTCGGGCCAGTTCTGACCTGTTGGCACCCTATCTGGCACCTTATCCAAGAACGAGCGTGCCAGATCGAGGCAGAGTCAACGCTGTCTGACCAGGGGATTCAGGCGGTTCCGAACAGGTCGTCCATCGGCCCTGCGGCGTCCTCGACGATCGGGTCCAGGCGACGCCGATAGACGCTCAACGCGGTCTTGGCGTCGTTGCCCATCACGTCCGCGATGCGCTCGCCGGGCACGTCCTGAGCGGACAGCAGTGAGGCCGCGGACCGTCGGAAGTCGTAGGGGACGATCTTCTTCGAGATGCCCGCCTTCTCCGTGATCTCGCGGACGGCGCGGCGGAGGTTGGCCGGGTCGATGGGCGTGCCGATGCTCGTGGTGAAGGCCAGGTCCGCGACGTTCGCCCACCGAGGCCCGGCCTTGACCTGAGCCTCGGCCTGGACTGCTCGGTGCCGCCTGAGCGCCTTCACCGTGACCGCTGGCAGCCGGATCGACCGCAGCGGGTTGCGCGACTTCTTTGGTGCGCCGAGGGTCAGGACTCGCTTGCCGGTCTCGGGGTCGGGTCGGTTGAGGAGGACCTGGCGGATGTGGAGAACGCCTTCTTCCAGGTCGAGGTCGGGCCACCGGCAGCCGGTGGTTTCGCCGGGCCGGATGGCCGTGGTCATCATCAGAACGACCGCACCGCCGAGGTCGTGATCGTCTGCGGCCTTGAGGAACGCCGTCGCCTCATCGACGCTGAGTCGGTCGCGCTCCTTGGGGGTGAAGGTCACCGTCGGGGAGAGCTTGGCGACGTTGCGGGCCACGATCCCCTCGGCCTCACCGAAGTCGAGGATCTGACTGAGCGCGGAGCGCATCCGACCCGCGTAGCTGTTGCTGTAGCCCTCGCTGAGCATGTTGTTCACCATCTCGGCGCACTGCGACGGCGTGAGTGCCATCGCTCGAACCCCGCCGATGCGGGTGGAGATGAACGCCACCTGAGCGGCTTTCTCAGCCTTCGTGTTGCTCGCCAAGTCGTGCTTGAGGCCGTACTTCAACCACTTCTCGCCAAGCTGAGCGACGGTGATCCGCGCGTCAGGGATCGGCAGCCCTCGCTCGACCTGGCGAAGTGCCGCCCGGATCTTGCCTGCCACCTCGCGCTTCGTCCGGCCGCTGAAATACTTCCGGGTGACCAAGCCATCCGGGCCGGTGATGTCGATGTGGCCTCGCCAGCCACGACCAGCGGCTTCGTAGATTGAGCCGTCACCCTTCGGGCGACGCTGCCCATCCCTTGGCATCACTTCCTCCTCCGACTCGCGGCCAGTTCGTGATCATGCCCAGGCCCACCGACAGTCAGGGTTCCAACGACCGGGCGATGAACTCGTCGATCGCCTCCGGTGGGATGCGCCGGAGCTTGCTGCCGACCTTGAAGCTCCTCACACTTCCGTCGAGCACGAGGCGCTGCATCGTGCAGCGCCCCACGCGCAGCCGTTCCGCTGCCTCCGAGATCGTGAGCAAGCCCGGAGGAACTATCGGCAGCGGCTGGCCTTCGAGGACCGTGGTGGCGTCGGTCTCGGCTGCACTGGCTCTGTCGCTGCCCGCAGGAGCCTCCACCGGCGCGACGGCCGCTGCACGCTCCCTGAGGAGCGCAACGGCTCGGTGCTCGGGCAGTGCGGCTTGAATCAGCCGAAGGGCTGCCTCGTGATCATCGAGGTCATCGGGCAGCACGTCGTCGTCGCCGGACCAACCTGGGTCTGCTGCGACATCGAGGCCGAGATCGACCATCCGGTTGGCGCTCACGAGATCAGACCTCGGTGCTGGATGCGGTCGGCCTCGATGTCGGCGAGCACAGCCTCATTCGCCTGGTGCAGCCATCCGTCGAGCCACGACGTAACGGCCCGCGTGGACGAGGCGGACG
>JBDIAX010000050.1:0-25090 GCA_039812605.1 Acidimicrobiia bacterium
CGCAGTTTTCGGGGCCGGTCGCGGCACCGGGCAGACTGCGGGGGAGGCGCTCGCACCGTCCAAACCGCCGATTCGCACGAACGTCACGACGCCAAGGGAACCCACATGAAGCTCAACGGAGGCCAGGCGCTCATCAAGAGCCTGGAGATGGAAGGGGTCGAGGTCATCTTCGGCCTGCCCGGCGGGGCCATCCTCCCGGTGTACGACCCCATCATCGACTCGCCGATCCGTCACATCCTGGTGCGTCACGAGCAGGGTGCGGGCCACATGGCCGAGGGCTACGCCCACGCCACGGGTCGTCCCGGCGTCGCCATGGTCACCAGCGGGCCGGGCGCCACCAACATCGTCACCCCGCTCGCCGACGCCTACATGGACTCCGTCCCCATGGTGTGCATCACCGGCCAGGTGCCGAGCGTGGCCATCGGGACCGACGCGTTCCAAGAGGCCGACATCACCGGCATCACCCAGTCGGTCACCAAGCACAACTTCCTCGTCACCGAGGCGCAGGACATCCCGATGGCGATCCGCCAGGCCTTCCACATCGCCACCACGGGTCGTCCCGGCCCCGTCCTGGTCGACATCCCGAAGGACATCGTCGATCCCACCAACCCGCGCTCGGCGATGGAGTGGGCGTGGCCGACCGACGACGAGGTCGCCGCGAGCCTGCCCGGCTACAAGCCGACCACCCACGGCCATCCGAAGAAGATCAAGGAGGCGGCCGAGCTGATCCTCGCGGCCGAGCGCCCGGTGATCTACGCGGGTGGCGGCATCTTGAAGGCCCGAGCCGCCGAGGCGCTGCGCGAGCTCGCCGAGCTGCTGGACCTGCCGGTGGTCACCACCCTCATGGCTCGGGGCGCGTTCCCCGACGACCACCCGCTCTGCCTCGGCATGCCGGGCATGCACGGCAACTACACCGCCATCATGTCGATGCAGGAGAGCGACCTGCTGATCGCCCTCGGCTCGCGCTTCGACGATCGGGTCACCGGCAAGCTCGCCGGGTTCGCCCCCGACGCCAAGATCATCCACGCCGACATCGACCCCGCCGAGCTCGGCAAGGTCCGTCGTCCCGACGTGCCGATCGTCGGCGATGCCCGCCTGGTCATCGACGGCCTGGTGAAGGAGATCCGCAAGCTGCTCGACGGCGGGGCGGCAAAGCCCGACATCACGTCGTGGCGCTCCACCTTGTCGGGCTGGCAGGAGCAGTACCCGCTCGCCTACGAGACGTGGGAGGAGGGCGAGGCGCTCAAGCCGCAGCAGGTGATCGAGGCGCTGCGCGACGCCTCGCCGGAGGACACGATCGTCGCCAGCGGCGTCGGTCAGCACCAGATGTGGGCCAGCCAGTACTGGCACTTCCGCCACCCGTACACGTGGATCAACTCGGGCGGCCTCGGCACCATGGGCTTCTCGGTGCCGGCCGCGATCGGCGCCAAGGTCGGCCATCCCGAGCGCACGGTGTGGGCCATCGACGGCGACGGCTGCTTCCAGATGACCGCCCAGGAGCTGGTCACGGCCTCCGCCGAGCGGATCCCCGTCAAGATCGCCATCTTGAACAACGCCTACCTCGGCATGGTCCGCCAGTGGCAGGAGATGTTCTACGACGAGCGCTACTCCGAGGTGTACCTCTCACCGGACCTTCCCGACTACGTGAAGTGGGCCGAGGCCATGGGCTGCGTCGCCTTCCGAGTGGAGCACCCCGACGACATCGCCCCCACGATCGAGAAGGCCAACGCCATCGACGATCGCCCGGTGGTCATCGAGTTCCGCACCGACGCGGCCGAGAAGGTGTTCCCGATGGTGCCCGCCGGGAGGTCGAACTCCGATGTGGAGGTGCCGCCGTTCCAGCAAGCGCGGGGCGAGGGACAGGAGGCTGAGGGCTGATGCCGACGCAGATCAACCACCACGTCCTGTCGGTCCTCGTCGAGAACAAGGCGGGCGTGCTCGCGCGCATCGTCAACCTGTTCTCCCGCCGGGCCTACAACATCTACTCGCTGGCGGTCGCGCCCACCGAGGATGACCGCTTCAGCCGCCTCACGGTGGTGGTCGATGTCGATTCGGCGCCGCTCGAGCAGATCGTGAAGCAGCTCAACAAGCTGATCAACGTCATCAAGATCACCGAGCTCGACCCTGCGCGCTCGGTGGAGCGCGAGCTGCTCATCGCAACGGTCCGCTGCCCGGTGGAACGGCGGCCCGAGATCTCCGAGCTCGTCCGGATCTTCGAGGGCAAGGTGCTGGCCGTCTCCAACGACGCGCTCACCGTGTCGCTCGAGGGCCACCCCTCGAAGGTCGACGACTTCGAGGACATGCTGCGCCCCTATGGCCTCGACGACCTCCAACGCACCGGTCGCATCGCGCTGCCGAAGCTGGAGCGCGACAGCGCCAAGCTCCGCGCGGTGAAGGCGGGCTGAGCGCCGCCCTGGTCGAAGCTCGAAGGTAATCCTGACTCGATTGGTCGGGATTCGGCGCTAGGGTGCCGGCCATGACCGATACCTGGGGATTCGAGACCAAGCAGATCCACGCCGGCCAGGAGCCGGACCCGACCACCGGGTCGCGCGCCGTGCCGATCTACCAGACCACGAGCTACCAGTTCCGCAGCTCGGAGCACGCGGCCAACCTGTTCGCGCTCGCCGAGATCGGCAACATCTACACCCGCATCATGAACCCCACCCAGGGCGTCGTGGAGGCCCGGATCGCGGCGCTCGAGGGGGCGACGGCCACCGCGGTCGGTCTGCCTGGCGCCCTCGCCGTGTCGTCGGGCCAAGCGGCGGAGACCCTCGCGATCTTGAACCTCGCGGAGGCCGGGAGCCACGTGGTGGCCAGCGCGTCGCTCTACGGCGGCACCTACAACCTCTTCCACTACACGCTGCCGAAGATGGGCATCGAGGTCACCTTCGTCGACGACCCCGACGACCTCGACGCGTGGGGGGCCGCCGTGCGGCCGAACACCAAGGCGTTCTACGGCGAGAGCATCGGCAACCCGAAGAACGACTTCCTCGACATCGCCGGCGTGGCCGAGCTCGCCCACGAGAACGGCGTGCCCCTCATCGTGGACAACACCATCGCCTCGCCGTGGCTCGTCCGCCCGTTCGAGCACGGCGCGGACATCGTGGTGCACTCGGCCACCAAGTTCATCGGCGGCCACGGCACGTCCATCGGTGGCGTGATCGTCGACGGCGGCTCGTTCGACTTCTCCCAGAACGACAAGTTCCCGATGTTCACCGAGCCCGACCCGAGCTACCACGGCCTCCAGTACTGGCCCGCCCTCGGTCCCGGCTCCTACGTCATCAAGGCCCGGGTGCAGCTCCTGCGCGACATCGGGGCGGCCATCAGCCCGTTCAACTCGTTCCTCCTGCTCCAGGGGCTCGAGACGTTGAGCCTGCGGATGGAGCGCCACAGCGCGAACGCGAAGGCCGTGGTCGACTTCCTCCAGGGCCACCCGCAGGTCGAGCGCGTGCAGTTCGCCGGACTCGAGGGGTCGCCGTGGCACGACCGGGCGACCGCCATCGGCGGCGGGAAGGGCTATGGATCCGTGCCGGCGTTCGTCATCGCCGGCGGGAAGGAGGCCGGCGCCAAGTTCGTCGAGGGTCTTACGCTGCACAGCCACGTGGCCAACATCGGCGACGTCCGGTCGCTCGCGATCCACCCAGCGTCCACCACCCACAGCCAGCTCACCGCCGACGAGCAGGTCACCACGGGCGTCGACCCCGGTCTCGTGCGCCTGTCCGTGGGCCTCGAGTCGATCGACGACATCATCGCCGACCTCGAGCGGGGCTTCGCCGCCGCGAAGGCCTGATCGGGCGGCGCTTCCGAGCCGACGGCGGGTCGGTTCATCGCCACGTCGGCTCCCCCTCCGAAGGGGTACGATCGCCGCTTCCGGTCTCCGGGCTTCGGATCCGTCGCAGCTTCGCCCACCCCCTCCCCCCGGGCGTCGCGAGCGGCGGATCCGTCGTTTTCGCCGAGGCGCTCGGCCTCAGCCTCCCTTGATCTCCAGGTACTCCTTGCGGGCGCGCGCGTGGCCGTTGGCCCCGTGGCCGAGCAGGCCCCCGGTGCGGACCTTCTTCACCGCGTCCTCGAGGTCCCCGAGGAGCTTCTCGAGATCGTCCTCGGGGCCGGCCTTCTCGACCTCGTCGAGGGCCTCGTGGATGTCGTCGAGGTGGCGGCGCACCTGGCCGTACTCGTCGTCGAGCTTCTTGCGGGCTTCTTCGAGTGACTTCGCCATGGCCCGATCCTCGCACGGCGGCCGGTGGCGCGCCCGGGATCGCCGCGGTGGTCGCGGCGTGGGGGGTCAGGCGCTGCGCAGCTCGCCGACGACGTGGTCGATGCAGCGGGTGAGCTGGCGGACGTCGTCCACGTCGATGGCCGGGAACAGCGCCACCCGCAGTTGGTTGCGGCCGAGCTTGCGGTAGCTGTCGGTGTCGACCACGCCGTTGGCCCGCAGCACCGCGGACACGGTGGTGGCCTCCACGTCGTCGGCGAGGTCGATCGTGGCCACCACGTTCGAGCGCAGCGCCGGGTCCGAGACGAACGGCGTGGCGTAGTCGCTGGCCTCGGCCCAGTCGTACATGGCCTTGGCGTTGGCCTCGCTGCGCCCGGCGGAGAACAGCATCCCGCCGTTCTGGTTGATCCACTCCATCTGGTGGACGGCGAGGAAGATCGTGGCCAGCGCCGGCGTGTTGTAGGTCTGGTCCTTCAGCGAGTTGTCCATCGCCGTCTTGAGGTCGATCGACGTGGGGATCCAGCGGTCGCTCGCGGCGATGCGCTCGATGCGCTCCATGGCGGCTGGCGACACGGCCGCGATCCACAGCCCGCCATCGGAGGCGAGGCACTTCTGCGGGGCGAAGTAGTAGACGTCGGTCTGGGCGGCGTCGAAGCGCAGGCCACCGGCCGCGGAGGTGGCGTCGACGGCCACGAGCGCACCGGCATCGGCCCCCGCGGGTCGCACGATCGGCATGGCCACGCCGGTGGAGGTCTCGTTGTGGGTGAGGGCGTAGAGGTCGACGCCGGTCTCGCCCATCGCCTCGGCGGCTTCGCCGGGGGGAGCGCTGATGACGGTCGGATCCTCGATGAACGGCGCGGCCTGGGCGCACGCGGCGAACTTGCTCGAGAACTCGCCGAAGGTCAGGTGCTGGCTCTTGCGCTCGATCAGCCCGAAGGCGGCGGCGTCCCAGAACGCCGTGGTGCCGCCGTTGCCGAGGATCACCTCGTAGCCGTCGGGCAGCGCGAACAGCTCCGCCACCGCGTTGCGGAGGCGGCTCACCATGAACTTGACGGGTGCCTGCCGGTGGCTCGTGCCCAGGTACTGCGGGGCCTCGGCGGCGAGGGCGGCGACGGCCTCGGGGCGGACCTTGGACGGACCGCAGCCGAAGCGGCCGTCGGCGGGAAGCAGGTCGGCGGGGATGGTGATCGAGGGGGTGCCGGTCATGTGGCCGAGTCTCGCAGCCCGGCCGAGCGCCGAGCGAAGCCGTCGGCCCGCTCGGTTCTTGGTACGTAGGTGGTCGTTCCGCAACCACGTACGTACCAAGAAGCGAGGGCGGTCTGGTGGTGGGCGGTTCTTGGTACCGAGGTGGTCGTTCTGCGACCACGTACGTACCAAGAAGCGATGGCGACGGGTCCGCAGGTGGGTGGGCGCAGCGGGCGGGCGAACAGATGTCGGAGGCGGGGTGGGGGCGTGCCAGCATGGGCGCCATGGGTTCTCGAGTGTCCGACCGCATCGCCGCCATCGCTCCGTCCGCCACGTTGGCGGTCGACGCCAAGGCCAAGGCGCTCAAGGCGGCGGGCGAGCCGGTCATCGGGTTCGGCGCCGGCGAGCCCGACTTCCCGACGCCCGACCACATCGTCGAGGCGGCCGTCGCCGCGTGCCGTGACCCGAAGAACCACCGCTACACCCCGGCGGGCGGCCTGCCGGAGCTGAAGGAGGCCATCGCCGCCAAGACGGCGCGCGACAGCGGCTACAGCATCGACGCCGGCCAGGTGCTGGTCACCAACGGCGGCAAGCACGCCGTCGCCAACGCCTTCGCCACGCTCATCGACCCGGGCGACGAGGTGCTCCTGCCCGCGCCGTACTGGACCACCTACCCCGAGCCCATCCGCCGCGCTGGCGGCGTCGTCGTCGAGCTGCCGACGGACGAGGGCACCGGGTTCCGGGTGACCGTCGAGCAGCTCGAGGCCGCTCGAACCCCCAAGACCAAGGCGCTCGTGTTCGTCAGCCCGAGCAACCCCACCGGCGCCGTGTACCCGCGCGAGCTCATCGAGGAGATCGGGCGCTGGGCGGTCGAGCACGGCATCTGGGTCATCACCGACGAGATCTACGAGCACCTCACCTACGGCGATGCCGAGCACCACTCGATGCCGGTGCTGGTGCCCGAGCTGGCCGACACCTGCTTGGTGCTCAACGGCGTGGCCAAGACCTATGCCATGACCGGCTGGCGGGTGGGCTGGATGATCGGCCCCACCGACATCGTGAAGGCCGCCACCAACCTCCAGAGCCACGAGACGTCGAACGTCGCCAACGTCAGCCAGCGTGCCGCGCTCGCGGCGCTCGAGGGCGGCCTCGACGATGTCGCACGGTTCCGCGAGTCGTTCGATCGCCGCCGCACGAACATGTACCGCTCGCTCTCGGCCATCCCCGGCGTGACGGTGCTCGAGCCCGAGGGCGCCTTCTACGCGTTCCCGAGCTTCAAGGCCGTCCTCCAGCGGCCGGTGAAGGGCCGGACGGTGCACAACACCCTCGAGCTGGCCGACCTCATCCTCGAGGAGGCCAAGGTCGCGATCGTCCCCGGAGAGGCGTTCAGCGCGCCCGGCTACGCCCGGCTCAGCTTCGCCCTCGGCGACGACGACCTGGGCGAAGGCATCCAGCGCATCGCCGATCTGCTCGCCGAGTGACGAGCCCATGACGGAGCGCTCGGCCGCGGCGCGGCCTTCGGGCAGCCCGGTCACGTTGTCACCGACACCGTGACCGGGGCCTCGGCCCGCTGCCGCTCGATCCTCGTCTCGCCCGGATGACGGGTACGGTCCAAGCCATGGCCATCACCCGCCTGTCACGGCTCGCGCGTCGGCGGAAGGTGGGTGCGGTGCTCGTCGGGCTGGGGATCGTCGTGGCCGCGCCCGCGTGCGGGTCCTCCCAGCCCGGGGTGCGGAGCATGCCTCCACCGGACGCCGTCACCTCGACGGTGGCCGGCCCGCCTCCCCGTTCGGTTGCCGTGGTCGCCGACAGCGAGGTGAGCGACGAGGTCATCGACGGCATCGACGATCGCCCCGACATCACGGTCGTCTCTCGGGTGGCGGAGCCGGGCTGGACGATCGAGCAACTCGATCCGGCGTTCGACGAGGCGCTCTCGGCGGAGCCCGACGTCCTCGTCTACTCGGCGGGCGCCAACAACCTCCTGACCACCGGGCTCGGTGGGACCCTGGCGTTGCTCGAGGAGCACATCGACCGAGCGAAGGCGGACACGTGCGTGGTGTACGTGTTGCCCTCGTCTGACACGTCGTCGCTTCCCGAGCCGAGCCGCTCGCAAGCCGACGGGTTGCTCGCGGGCTTCGCGGACATCACCGAGACCTGGGGCATCCCGGTGGTCTCCTACCCGGAGATCGCCTCGGCCATGGCGCTGGCCGGCGAGCGGTTCTACGCCGACGGCGAGCTCGGTGGGTTCCACCCCGGCCCGCAGTCGTACGGTCGGATCATCGATGCCATGGCGGTGGAGATCGGCACCTGTCCCGAGGGGTGACACCCCGCCCCTGGCCACCGCTCCGCTCGAGCAGCGGAACGACGCCCGAACTCGCTGGTGGCAGCATGCGGACATGACCGACTCCGCTCCGAGCATCCTCCCGTACGGCTCCTGGCCGTCGCCGATCACCGCCGAATCCCTCGTGCGGGGTGCTGCGGCGGTGGGTGAGATCCGTGCCGATGGCGATGACGTCTGGTGGAGCGAGCAACGCCCGGACGAGGGGGGTCGCACCGTGTTGGTGCGCCGGTCGAGCGGCGGCGGCTGCCACGACCTGTTCCCGCCGTTCGACCCGTCGGGCGAACGGCGCAACTGGAACGCTCGAACCCTCGTGCTGGAGTACGGCGGGGGTGCCTGGGCGGTGCGCGACGGAACGGTCGTGTTCGCGGACCTCGCGGACCAGCGCCTGCACCGCGTGGACCCTGCCGAGGGCGGCGAAGCCCTACCGGTGCCGATCACGCCGGCGCCGAGCACGGAGCGGGGCCTGCGGTACAGCGAGGTGTCCTGGCTCGATGCCTTCCCCGGGTGGCTGCTGTGCGTTCGGGAGTCTCACGAGCCCGATGCGGTCGCCGGCCACGGCGAGGCCGTCGACGAGGTCGTGGCGCTCCCGATCGACGGGAGCGCGGTCGAGGATCCGAGCCGAGTCGTGGTGCTCGCCGCGGGGTCGGACTTCGTGCACTCCCCGGTGGCACGCGGCGCCCAGGTCGCCTGGCTCCGGTGGGACCACCCGCGCATGCCGTGGGACGGCACCGAGCTGGCGATCGCGACCCTGCTGGCCGACCCGAGCGGAGCGCCCGAGCGGCTCGTGGACCTGCGGGTCGTGGCCGGCGGAGCGAAGGAGTCTGTGGTGCAGCCGGGGTTCCTCGCCGATGGGACGCTCGCCTTCTGCACCGACCGCACCGGTTGGTGGAACCCGTGGCGGGAGGTGCGGGAGGGCGGGCTGGAGCCGATGATCGCCGGGGGAGGGGTCGATCTGGAGATCGGTGGCCCGTTGTGGGTCGGGGGCCTGCGCTGGTGGGCGGAGCTCGCGCCGGGACGCCTGCTCGTGTGCGCGAGGTCGTCGGGGACCGATTCCCTCGCGGTGCTCGAGCCCGACGGTGAGCTCCGCAAGCTCGACACGCCCTTCACCGAGGTCAGCCAGGTCGTGGCCGCGGGCGACGGTCACGATGCCCTGGTGGTCGCCGGCACCCCCACCTCCGAGCTCGCGCCGATGATCGTGGATGTGTTGGACGACGACGAGTGGCCGATCGCGGGGATCGAACAGCTTCGGCGCACCCATGACGGCCGGCCCGATCGATCGTGGATCTCGGTGCCCGAGGCGATCGAGTTCGAGTCGGCGGACGGTCGACGAGCTCACGGGCTCTGGTATCCGCCGACGAACCCGGAGGTGCGAGCACCACACGGCGACCGACCCCCGCTCGTCGTGATGATCCACGGTGGCCCCACCTCGGCGGCGCGCCACGTCCTCTCCTGGGCGAAGCAGTTCTGGACGAGCCGGGGCTTCGGCGTGGTCGACGTGGATCACGGGGGCTCGACCGGCTACGGCCGCCCGTTCCGTGAGCTCCTCGATGGCGCGTGGGGGATCGTCGACGTGGAGGACGCGGCGGCGGCGGCTCGCCACCTCGCGGAGCGGGGCGCGGTCGACCCCGATCGGCTCGCGATCCGCGGCGGCTCGGCGGGGGGCTTCACCACGCTCGCCGCGCTGTGCTTCCACGACACCTTCGCTGCGGGTGCGAGCCTCTTCGGGATCGCGGACCTGAGCGCGCTGGCCACCGACACCCACAAGTTCGAGAGCCGCTACCTCGACTCCCTGATCGGCCGGTGGCCCGAGGATCGGGTGATCTACGAGGAGCGCTCGCCGATCCATCACACCGACGGGTTCTCGGCGCCGCTCATCGTCCTGCAGGGGAGCGAGGACGCGGTGGTGCCACCGAACCAGGCGGAGATGATCGTGGCGGCCCTGGCCGACAAGTCGATCCCACACGCCTACGTGCTGTTCGAAGGCGAGGGCCACGGGTTCCGTCGGGCCGACAGCATCGTGCGCGCCCTCGAGGCCGAGCTCTGGTTCTACGGTCAGGTGTTCGGGTTCGAGGCGGCGGACGAGATCGAACCGGTCGCCGGAGCCGTCGGCCTCTGACGCCTGACGCGGGGCGCGGCGGGCCGATGGGCGGCCTCTTGGAAGCCCATTGGCCGACCGCGCCGGTCACCCGGCAGACTCGACCTCCTATGGCTCGCGTGTTGGTTCCCGAGAAGATCGCCGATGCCGGCCTGGACGCCTTGCGGGCGGCCGGCCACGAGGTCGACGTGCAGCTCGGGCTGTCCCCCGAGCAGCTCCTCGAGGCGGTGAAGGGGGCGCAGGCGCTCATCATCCGCTCCGCCACCACCGTCACCGCCGAGGTGCTCGACGCCGGTGCCGACCTGGTCGTCGTCGGCCGCGCCGGCATCGGGCTCGACAACGTCGACGTCGCCCACGCGACCGCCCGAGGCGTCATGGTCGTCAACGCCCCCCAGAGCAACATCCTCTCGGCCGCCGAGCAGACGATGGCCCTGCTGCTCGCTCAGGCCCGCAACATCCCCCAGGCCCACAACGCCCTCGTGCAGGGGCGCTGGGAGCGCTCCAAGTGGGAGGGCGTGGAGCTCGCCGACAAGACGCTCGCCATCGTGGGCCTCGGCCGCATCGGCAAGCTCGTGGCCCAGCGGGCGATGGCCTTCGGCATGCGCATCATCGCCCACGACCCGTTCATCGCCCCTGAGCGTGCCCGGGCGATGAACATCGAGCTGGTCTCGCTCGACGAGGTGGCCGCCCAGGCCGACTTCGTCACCCTGCACGTGGCCAAGACGCCCGAGACCATCGGGCTCATCGGTCCCGACTTCCTGTCGAAGGCGAAGTCGAGCCTGCGGGTCATCAACGTGTCGCGCGGCGGCATCGTCGACGAGGCCGCGCTGGCCGACGCCATCCGCGAGGGTCGCATCGCCGGTGCCGCGCTCGACGTGTTCGAGAAGGAGCCCACCACCGAGTCGCCCCTGTTCGAGCTGCCGCAGGTCGTGGTGGCCCCCCACCTCGGGGCCAGCACGCGGGAGGCGCAGGACAAGGCGGGCGACACGATCGCCGAGCAGGTGCTGCTCGCCCTGGCCGGCGAGTTCGTGCCCTTCGCCGTCAACGTCGCCGCCGCGGAGGCGAGCGAGACCGTGCGTCCCTTCCTCGGCGTCGCCGAGCAGCTCGGTCGGATCTTCGGCGGCCTGGCCGACGGGCTGCCCGAGCAGGTCGAGGTCGAGTACGCCGGCGAGCTCGCGGGCTACGACACGCGCATCCTCACCCTGTCGGTCCTGAAGGGCGTGTTCGGCACCGTGTCCGACGAGCCCGTCTCCTACGTCAACGCCCCGGCGCTGGCTGAGGAGAAGGGCGTGGAGGTGAAGGAGACCTCCACGTCGAGCACCGTGGACTGGATCAACCTCATCTCGATCTCGGGCGGCGGCCGCCAGATCGCGGGCACGCTCGTGGGCCTGCGCGCGGAGCCCCGGCTGGTGCAGATCGACGGCCACACGCTCGACGTGCCGCCCTCCGAGCACCTCATCGTGGTCCGCAACGACGATCGCCCCGGAGTGATCGGGCGGGTCGGCACCGTCCTCGGCGATGCCGGCGTCAACATCGCCGACATGGACGTGGGCCGCTCGGCGCAGGAGGACAGCGCCCTCATGGTGATCGCCACCACCGAGCCGGTCAGCACCGAGGTCGCGGACCTGCTCCGGGCCGCCGACGGCGTGACCAGCGTGTCGGTCACCAGCACCTGACCCTGCTGGGGAGGTCGCGGCCGCGGACGGGCGGCCGACGAGCTCAGCGCTTTGCGGGGCGGAGGCCGTCGGCCTCGGCAGCCTCGGCGGTGGGGTAGCACCGGTCGGGCTTGGTGCGCTCGTAGGAGAAGCCGCCGGGCTGGTGGAAGATGCCGCTGGCCAGCTTGGCCTTGATCGGGTAGCCGTCGGGGCAGGCGCCATCGACCGGCTCCACCCACGCGTCGTCGCTCGAGGAGGTCTCGGGCTCCAGCTCGGCCACGGCGTCGGGCTCGCCGGGCTCCAGCTCGGCCACGACCTCGGGTGCCGCTGGTGGGGCGGGCTGCGTGGCAGCGGGCTCGCGGAAGTCCGGTCCGCCGGCCACCGTCGGGTGGTTCGAGAACTGCGGGGCCGCCCCGCCTCGCAGGCGCTTGATGAGCGCGGCCGCCACCGCTCCGGTCACCGCCAGGCCAACGATCGTGCGCAGCTTCCCTTCAGCCATGGGGTGCACGCTACAAGTCCGGGCGACCCTCGCCGATCAAGAAGGTGGTGGAGGCTGCGCTTGCCCTCTCTCCCCTGAATCACTATTGTCCCCGGAACTACTAGGAAAGGACCGGCGGTGCGGAAGCTCATCGTGTTGGCCATCGTGGGGTTGCTGGCGCAGCTCATCGACGGCGCGCTGGGGATGGCCTACGGGGTCACCTCGTCCTCGCTGATGCTCGCAGCGGGCCTGGCGCCGGCAGCGGCGTCGGCGTCGGTCCACCTCGCCGAGATCGGCACGACGCTCGCGTCGGGCGCGGCGCACTGGCGGTTCGGCAACGTCGACTGGCGGGTGGTCGCCCGCTTGGGGGTGCCGGGAGCGGTCGGGGCGTTCGCCGGCGCGACGTTCCTGTCGAACCTCTCCACCGAGGCGGCCAAGCCCTGGATGGCGACCATCCTCCTCGTGCTCGGGGCCTACGTGCTGGTGCGCTTCACGTTCGGCACCCTGCGTCCGACCGACTCGTCGGGCAGCGTTCGCGGCCGCTTCCTCGGTCCGCTCGGCCTCGTGGCCGGCTTCATCGACGCGACCGGCGGCGGCTGGGGGCCGGTCGCCACGCCGACGCTCCTGGTGTCGGGCAAGGTCGAGCCCCGCAAGGTGATCGGCTCGGTCGACACCAGCGAGTTCCTGGTCGCGATGGCCGCGAGCGTCGGGTTCTTCATCGGGATCGGCAACGAAGGCGTGAAGCTCGGCTACGTGCTCGCGCTCCTGGCCGGCGGCCTCATCGCCGCGCCGATCGCTGCCTACCTCGTGCGCGCCATCCCGGCCCAGCTGCTCGGCTCGCTCGTGGGCGGCTTCATCGTCCTCACCAACGCCCGCACCATCCTCAGCTCGTCGGGCCTGGACGGCGGTCTGGTGGTGGCGGTGTACCTGTCGATCACAGCGGCGTGGGCGGCGGCGGTGGCCTGGTCGCTGCGACGCCACCGACGGTCGTCGCGCCTCGTTGAGGGCGGCCCGGTCGGGTTGACCGAGGAGCACCAGCGTCTGTCGAGCGAGGTGCGCGCCGGCGACGGGCCCGCCGCCGGCATCCCCACCGTCGGCTGATCCGCCGCCGGCTCAGGCCCGCGACAGGCAGTCGCGGGTGTAGGTGGCGAGGAACGAGGCCAAGGCGTCGGCCACCTCGTCGGGCAGGGCGGGCACCGGCTCGCCAGCGGCGAGGGCATCGGCTCGAGCGCGGCGGTAGGCGGGGAGCAGCTCGGCGGCGCGCTCGAGCTTCGGGCGCAGCTCGCTCGGAGCTCCGGCGATGAGGTTCGCCGGTTCGACCAGGTGCGCGAGCTCGAACGCCCCGCGAAGCTGCTCGGCCCGGTCGTACTCGGGGCGGATGGACCCGTCGGAGAGCCGCAGGATCCGCGTCACCTCCTGGGTGGCGCGGGTGCAGAAGGGTCGGTGCTGGTCGGCGGCCGACCTCGACCACAGCAGGGCGGTCGCGAGCAGGAGTGCGGCTGCCAGGGGGGCCAGCACCAGCCACGGCCGGGGGGTGGCATCGGCTCGATCTCCACGGGTGTCGGCGCCGCTGGCGGGTCCGCTCGACACCGGTGCCTCGTTGGCGTGGGCTTCGCCGCTCATCGTTCGAGCACCACCGAGATCGTCACCGGGTCGCCGCTCGCGTCGTGCACGGTGTCGGTGGCGAGCAACCTGTCGCCCGCGCCCAGCTCCGGGCTGCCGTTGGCCACCAGGACGGTGCCCTCGGTGGGGGCGGTGCCCTCGGTGCGCGACGTGCCGTACGCGCGGCCGAACGGCCCGTCGTCGACGGTGATCTGACGCCCCGCGTCCTCCAGGCGCAGCGCGAGGCCGGGGCCGACGGTCACGAGGCTCTCGGCGCCGTCGAAGCGCATCCGGTACCGGCCCGCGGGAAGCTGCTCGATCGTCGTCGTGGCGAGCCGGTCCGTGGCCGCCATGAAGCGATGGTCGCGGAGGTCGCTCAGGTGGGTGGTGGGCACGGCCCAGAGGAGGAGCACGGCACTCGCGGCAGCGGCGATGGCGGGGGCCACATGCCCGGCCTGGGAGCGCACCCGGGACGGGAGGTGCAGCCAGCTCGACCAGATCAGCGCCAGCCAGACCACGAGCGACGTGACCCACAGCCACCGGAAGCTGTCGATGCGGAACGCGCTGATGGGTGGCGTGCCCTGCCAGATGGCGGCGGACGCGACCGCCGTCGCGACGGCGACGCCGTAGAGGAGGGTGGGTGCCCGGAGGTTGCGTCCCGAGCGCAGGTGGAGCGCCAGGCTGCCCGCACCGCCGAGCACCAGCGCGGCGAGGAGGACGCCGATCGGCCCCCGGTCCGCGACGAAGCCGTAGGAGCCGGTCGGGTGGGCCCAGATGGGGATCGGGGCGATCGCCGTCACGATCCGTTCGCCGATGTACGCGAGCCCGAGGCTCGGTCCTCCTGCTCGCTGGGTGCGCACCAGCGCGGCGACGTTGCTCGGGCCTCGGAGCTCCTGCACGAGCGGTGGGAGCCAGCAGACGAAGGCGAGCGCGCCGCCGGCGAGGAGCGAGGCCCGCGCGGCCCGGAAGCGTCGCGGGTGGCGGCGCGCCCGGACGACCAAGGCGATCGCGACCATGAGCACGACGGGGGCGATGAGCGTCGCCCCGGCGACGTGCGGTTGGGCGGCGAAGCTCGTGGCGACCACGAACGCCGGAACGACCGCGAGGTCCCCGGCCAGCACCGCCCAGGCGGCGAGGAGCGCGGCGATCGCCGGGAACGTGGAGATCTCGGGGTTGAAGGCGTCGATCAGCACGCCAGGGCCGAGCGCCACCACCAGGAGCGCGAGCATCACGGCCACGATCGCCAGCAGCGCCGGGCCGCCGCGCCGGAGCCCCAGCCACAGGGAGAGGGCCAGGGAGGCCCCGTTGACGATCGCCACCCCGACCAGCAGGCCGGCATCGACGCCGAGCAACCGCATGACCGGCCCGAGCGTCCAGTTGACGATCGGCCCGGGGTGGTTCGAGGGGACGCCGGAGAACTCCTCACCGGTGGTGGGCTGGCCCACCAGCGGTGCCCGCCCCGTCCACGCGTCGAGCGAGCGCAGGCCGATGATCGCGACGTCGCCGGTGGCGTGCCAGCCTTGGCTCGCGACGCGGGCCGCGACCGCGACCGGCAGGAGCCCGAACACCGCGATGGCGGCCGTGCAGGCCCACCGTCGCCAACCGTCGAGGTCGCGGAGTCGGTTCCCCCGCGGTCTCGGCCGGTCCGTCATCCTCTGGGTCTAGCGCGTGGTGGGAAGCCAGCCCGGGCGAGCAGATTCGTACCCGGCGATCTCCTCGTCGAGGCGCAGGGTGAGCCCGATGTCATCGAGGCCCTCGAGGAAGCGGTGTTGGACCGACTCGTCGAGCGGGAACTCGACCGCCAGCCCGATGGCCGGCGCCTCGAGGGTGCGGCGCTCCACGTCGATCGTGAGCTCGAGCGTGGGGTCGGCCTCGATCGCCCGCAGCAGCTGCTCGCCGACCTCCGGGCTGACCACCACCGGGACGAGCCCGTTCTTGGTGGAGTTGTTCCGGAAGATGTCGCCGAAGCGGGGCGAGACGACGGCCTGGAAGCCGTACTGCTGGATCGCCCACACGGCGTGCTCGCGTGACGACCCGGTCCCGAAGTTGGGTCCGGCGACGAGGATGGAGGCGCCGGCGTACTGCTCCTGGTTCAGCACGAAGTCTCGGTCGTCGCGCCACTCCGAGAACAGGCCCTTCTCGAAGCCCGTGCGCTCGACCTGCTTCAGCCAGTCGGACGGGATGATCTGATCCGTGTCGACGTCCGAGCGATCGAGCGGGACGGCGGTGCCGGTGACGATGCGAACAGCTTCCATCAGAGGTCCTCGGGGGTGGCGAAGTGGCCGGCGATGGCCGTGGCGGCGGCGACGGCGGGGGAGACGAGGTGCGTGCGCCCGCCTCGGCCCTGGCGCCCTTCGAAGTTGCGGTTGCTGGTGGAGGCGCAGCGCTCGCCGGGGGCGAGCTTGTCGGGGTTCATGGCGAGGCACATGGAGCAGCCCGGGTCGCGCCAGTCGAAGCCGGCCTCGGTGAGGACCCGGTCGATGCCTTCGGCCTCGGCCTGGGCCTTGACCGCCCAGGAGCCGGGGACGACGAGGGTGCGGGTGCCGGAGTGGACCTTGCGGCCCTCGGCCACCGCCGCGACCGCCCGCAGGTCCTCGATGCGGCCGTTCGTGCACGAGCCGATGAACACGGTGTCGACGCCGACCTCCTTCATCGGGGTGCCGGCGGCGAGGCCCATGTACTCGAGGGCCCGTTCGGCGGCGTTGCGCTCGACCGGATCGGCGAACGACGCGGGGTCGGGCACCCGGTTCGTGATGGGCGCGACCTGCCCGGGGTTGGTGCCCCAGGAGACGTGCGGGAAGATCTCGGCGGCGTCGAGGATCACCTCCTTGTCGAAGGTGGCGCCCTCGTCGGTGGGCAGGGTCTGCCAGTAGGCCACGGCGTCGTCCCACTCGGCGCCCTTCGGGGCGTGGGTGCGGCCCTGGAGGTAGTCGAAGGTGGTCTGGTCGGGGGCGATCAGGCCCGCCTTCGCGCCTGCCTCGATCGACATGTTGCAGACCGTCATGCGGCCCTCCATCGACAGCGCCCGGATGGCCGAGCCGCGGTACTCCGCGATGTGACCGATGCCGCCGCCGGTGCCGATGCGCCCGAGGATGGCGAGGATGATGTCCTTCGCGGTGCTGCCGGTGGGAAGGTCCCCGTCGACCGTGATGGCGAGGGTCTTGGCCGCGGGCTGGGGCAGCGTCTGGGTGGCGAGCACGTGCTCGACCTCGGAGGTGCCGATGCCGAAGGCGAGCGCGCCGAAGGCCCCGTGGGTGGAGGTGTGCGAGTCGCCGCAGACGATGGTCATCCCCGGCTGCGTGTAGCCCTGCTCGGGCCCGATGATGTGGACGATGCCCTGCCCCGGGGTGCCCATCGGGTGGATGGTGATCCCGAACTCGGCGCAGTTCGCCCGCAGCGTCTCCACCTGCTTGCGGCTGACCGGATCGGCGATCTGCAGGTTCGTGTTCTCGGTGGGGACGTTGTGGTCCTCGGTGGCGATGGTGAGCTCGGGGTGGCGCACGGTGCGGCCGGCCATGCGCAGGCCGTCGAACGCCTGGGGGCTCGTGACCTCGTGGACCAGGTGCAGGTCGATGAAGAGGAGGTCAGGCTCGCCGGGCTGGCGCGAGACGACGTGCGCGTCCCACACCTTCTGGCTGAGGGTCTTGGGTGCCGACATGGCGGTGCTCCCGGATGGAGGGCTTGCAGTGTCTCACTATGTGAGACAATGATGTCAAGTGATGGAACGCACGATAAGCGGGGTCGGGGTCCTCGACAAATCGGTCACGGTGCTCGAGGCCGTCGCCGCGGCCGATGGCCCGTGCCGCCTCGGTGACCTGGTGGCCACCACCGGGCTGTCGAAGCCCACCGCGCACCGCTTGGCCGCCGCGCTGGAGGTGCACGGGCTGCTCCGCCGGGGCGACGACGGGCGCTACCGGCTTGGGCTCCGGCTGGTGGGCTTGGGCCACGCCGCCGCCGAGGACTGGCCGCTCGGCGCGATCGCCCGGCCGATCCTGGAGGACCTGCGCGATGATACCGGCGAATCGGTGCAGCTGTACGTGCGCGACGGCGATCAGCGGACGTGCGTCGTGTCGCTCGAATCCACCCAGGAGCTGCGGACGATCGTCCCCGAGGGTGTCCGGCTGCCCCTCGGGCTCGGGTCCGCGGGCCGGATCCTCGAGGGGAACGCGGTGGATGCCGGGTGGGTCGAGAGCGTGGAGGAGCGGGCTCGGGGCGTGGCGTCGGTGAGCGCGGCGGTGGTGCGATCGGGCGAGGTCATCGCGGCGGTGGGCATCAGCGGGCCGGTCCAGCGGCTGGGCGTCTCCCCGGGGAAGCGGTTCGGGCCTGCGGTCGAAGCGGCCGCCGCTCGCATCGCGTCGGCCGCTGCATCGTGATCGCTCCTCGCGGTGAGCCCGGCACGGTGCTGGGGGTCATCGCCGCCGGAACCGGGCCGAGGGGCGACGGAGACGTGGGCGAGCGGAGGGGACCGAAGATGAGATCGCCGTTCGGGCGGGCTGCCAGACTGCAGGGACCATGAGCGACGCGAGCGGACGGCCGTGCAGCTGAACCCGGCCAAGGTGGCGAGGCCCGTCCACGCGGATGGCCGGCGCTACGTGCCCGCCATCGACGGGCTGCGGGTGCTCGCCGCGTGGGGGGTGATCTCCGCCCACGTCGGGTCGGAGTTCAGCCCGTCGCACAAGCTCGTCGCCTACTACGGCGCCGCGGCCTATCCGGCGCTGATCGTCTTCTTCACGATCTCCGGGTTCCTCGTCTACCGCCCCTTCGCTCGCGCCGCGCTCACCTCCGCCCCCCGACCCGCGAGCGACCGCAGCACCAAGTTCTGGGTGTACCTGCTCCGGCGGGTGCTGCGCATCTTCCCGCTGTACTGGGCGATCCTCACGGTGGCGGTCCTCTGGAACGGCCCAGGGAACCTGCACTCGTTCACCGACTGGGTGCAGGCGATCTTCCTGCTCCCGATCCCCGATCCGATGAGGCTCCTGGCCGGGCCGCTCGGCATCGCGATGTGGACGTTGGCGATCGAGCTTCCGTTCTACGTGGTGGTTCCCGTCTTCGCCTCCGGGGTGAAGAAGGGCCGGGCCCGGTTCGCTCCCGCCTCCACGCCGTTCCAGGCCCAGGTGGCCGCGCTGGTCGCGCTCATCGCCGGCATCTTCGGGCTCGGCGTGGTGTTCGGGGGCGAGCTCGCGTTCCCGGTCATGAGCCTGCCGGTGGGCATGCTCTTCGCCGTCCTCGAGACCCGGCAGGCGCTGACGCGGCGGCGGTACCCGGTCATCCGCGCGCTGGCCGACAACTGGTGGCTGTGCATCGCTGGCTACGTCGCCCTCGTGTTCGTCGCAGCCCGGCTCGCGCTCGACGCGTACGACGTTCCCGGGGTCACCGACCCCTACGCGCACATCCGCAACCTGTACTTCCCGCTCCAGATGTCGATGGCGCTGCTGCTCTTCGTCCCGGTGGCCTTCGGCCGGCGGCGCTCGCTGATGGTGCGGCTCATGGCCTCGCCACCGCTGCAGATCCTGGCGCCGCTCACCTACGGCATCTACCTCTGGCACGTCCCGCTCATCCACCACACGAAGGAGTGGTTCGGCGAGGGCCTGCTGGGGTTCCCGTTCATCGGCACCACGGGCTTCGGCATGCCGACGATCTTCATGTCGATCGGCCTCGCCATGGTCACCTTCGTCGTCGTGGAGCTGCCGGCCGCGAAGCTGCGCTCGGCGGTGGACCGATGGAGTCGGGGCCAGACCAGCGGCACCGGTGGGCCAGCGGACGACGAGCCCGAGGACGAGGAGGGCAGCGAGCTCGGCGGCGGCGCCGATCGGTTGGTCGAGGAGCTGCCCGACCGCATGTGGCGTCCCGACCTCAAGGCGCCGGTCTACGTCCACAACGTCGGGGAGGGCGACGACGCCTACTCCGACGCCGAGGCCCCGCTCGACGACGTCGTGATCGACGGCGACCACCCGGCCGACGAGCGTGAGCCGGCGCTCGCCGCCGCGGGCGCCAGCGCGGCGACCGAGGTGAGCGGGTTGGGCAAGCGGGCCTTGAGCCGCGCTGGCGAGGATGCCAACCCGCAGCTGCGCGCGGTCTGGTGCGAGCCCATCGACGGCTTCCGGGCGATCTGCGCGTGCCTGGCCGTCATCGGCCACACGTTCCTGGCGACCGGCATCATCCCGTTCGCCGGGGTCCTCCACGTCTTGGGCATCCTCGTCGCCCTGTTCTTCGCCATCTCGGCGTTCGTCCTCTACCAGCCCTTCATCGAGGCCGACGTGCGGGGCCTGCCGCGCCCGGCGGCGATCGGCTTCTGGGTGCGCCGCCTGCTGCGCATCTACCCGCTGTTCGCCTTCGCGCTCACCGCGTACCTGCTGATCCTGCCCGAGGTGCGGCCCGACAACTGGTGGGGCTACGTGCGCCTCTACCTGTTCCTGCAGATCTTCGGGCGGGAGCTCAGCGGCTTCAAGGGCATGCCGTCGGCCTGGTACCTGTGCAACGAGGTCATCTTCTACTTCCTGATCCCGCTGCTGGCCCTGGCCGCCGCTCGGTGGTCCACCAACCGTCGCATCCGCAAGCCGGCCGACCGCCTCCGGGCCCACATCATGATCGGCTGGGGGATGGTGTTCTTCGGGCCGCTCCTGCGGACGCTGATCTACGCCGCCGACGTGCCCGCC
Source organism: Acidimicrobiia bacterium (assembly GCA_039812605.1). Taxonomy (GTDB): domain Bacteria; phylum Actinomycetota; class Acidimicrobiia; order Acidimicrobiales; family Iamiaceae; genus Aquihabitans. Next base: position 20,226 of record JBDIAX010000050.1, read on the forward strand.
CCGACCTCGCTGCCGCTCAGCCACCTCGAGTTCTTCGGGTTCGGCATCATCGTCGCCGGTTACACGGTGGGGGCGCGCATGGGCATCGCGCCGCCGTCGCTGTTCCGCTGGGTCCGGCGCAACACCCGCCTCGCGTACGCGCTGGTGCTGGTGCCTGCGCTCATGCTGGCGGGCATCGCGGAGCGCTGGGGCGACGGGACCGGCCTCTGGCAGGACGGCAACATGGAGGACCGCCTGCGGTTCTTCCCGTACCTCATGGCCGTCTTCCTGCTCATGGCGGCGGCGGCGATCGGCCCTCGGAACGATCCAGCCAACCGCTGGCTGTCGCACAAGCGGTTCAAGCCGCTGTCCGCGCTCGCGCTCCACATCTACCTGTGGCACCAGCTCGTGCTGGGGGTGCTCAACCTGATGCTGCCCCACGGCCTCGGCGAGCTCGACTTCGCTCCTCGGTGGATCGAGGTCATCGTCATCTGCGCCGCTGCGCTGTTCGGCACCATCTCGGTCGCGTGGGTCACCCAGCCGCTCACCGACTGGCCCTACGAGCGCTACCGCCAGGTCCACGGACTCCTCCGGCGCGGCGCCGGTCCCTCCGGTGCGTCGCGGCCCGCGCCGGCTGGCCCTCGGCCCGCCAGCGCGGGCTGAGCGGCTGGGCTCAGCTCAGCGGCTGAGGGCGTCGAAGGCGGGGGTGAGCTCGTCGAGGACGTCGAGCGGGCGGTCGTTGGCGATCACGACGATCACCTCGCTGGCGCCGGCGTCGACGTACTCGTGGAGCTGGTGGGCGACCTCACCGGCCGTGCCCCGCAGCAGGAAGCCCATGAGCGGGGTCGGGTCGAAGCCGAACCAGTGCTCGAGCTTGGCGGCCCCCTGCTGGGGGCTCTCGATGGAGGGCACGTCGACGAAGGTCACCACGGCCTTGGTGATGTCGTGGTGGTCGCGTCCGGCCGCCTCCGCCTCCTCCTCCAGGAGCGCCCGGTGGCGAGCGAACCAGCGGGGCGAGCACAGGTAGGGAAGCCAGCCGTCGCCCATCCGCGCGGCGCGCCGGCGCGCCATCTCGGCTCGGCCGCCGACCCAGATGGGGATGTCGACCGGAGCCGGGTTCATCCAGCGGGTGCCGCCCTCCTGGGACCACACGCGGCGGATCTCGTCGATCGACGCCTCCATGACCTTGCCTCGCGTGGCCATGGACTTGCCGAGGCGGTCGTACTCCTCGACGTTCTCGCCGATCCCCAAGCCGCAGACCACCCGGCCCGGCGCCATCATCTGGGTGTTCGCCATCGTCTTGGCCACCGTGACCGGGTCACGCAGCGGCATCTGCAGCACGCACGAGCCGATGGTGATCGACGAGGCGTGCGACGCGAGCGCCGGCAGCGACGACTGGGCGTCGATGGCCTTCGAGTGCCAGAGGATGTGGTCGGCGAGCCAGAGGCCGTCGGCTCCCGAGCGCTCCACCCGCTGCACGACCTCGCCCACGTTGCGCCACCGGCCGTCCGCGTCGAGGGGGAACTCCGACAGGCAGAGGCCGAGTCGAGGGGAGGTCGCCGGTGCCATGGCGCCCGACCCTACCGGCCCCCTCGGAGCCGACCGAGATCGACGAGCGCTCAGAAGGCGAAGTAGATGAACGACCGCGGTGCTGGCCCCGACGACACGATGATGGCGGTCACCATCACGCCGAAGGCGATCGCTCGGAGCACGGTGACGGGGTCGCGTCGGCCGGCCCGCGCCTCTCGTCGCACCTCCCGCCCGTCCACCACCACCAGCGCGAAGGTCGCCAGCAGGAGGTACCAGAGCAGGTCCCGGTCGAACGCGCCCGAGCGGAGGGAGAGCACCCCGGCGTAGATGTCGCCGGTGCGGCCGAGGGAGCTGGTGACGATGAGCGGCATCGCGGCGATCACCGGGAGCAGGGCCGAGGCGAGTGAGCCCCACCGCGAGGGCGGGCGGGGGAGCAGCGAGCGGTCGCGTCGGCGCCTGGCCTCGCGGCGCTGCTCACGCCGCGCTGCGGCCCGCCGCGTCTGCCGGAACCGCACCACGGTGATGTAGGCCCCGGAGGCCACGCCCCAGAGCGCCCATCCGGGCGTCAGGCCGTGCCAGATGCCGAGCAGGAAGAAGGTGGCGAACAGCGCCCCGTACTCCCGCTGCGCCAACGAGCCGTCGCCCCGCACGGGCCGGTACACGTAGTCGCGGAACCAGGACATGATCGTGAGCTGCCAGCGCCGCCAGAAGTCGGCGTAGCCGGTGGACCGGGTGAGCGGGAGCAGCGAGTTGCGCTGCATGTCGATCCCGAGGGCCTTGGCCGTGCCGCGTGCGATGTCGATGTAGCCGGTGACGTCGAAGTAGGCGCCGACGAGCGTCGCCGCCAAGGCCACCACGAGCTCGGCGGCCGACGCCTTGGCCGGGTCCGCCAGCACCGGTCCGGCGACCGCCAGCACCGGGTCGGCCACCACGACCTTCTTGAACGTGCCCACGAGCAGCAGCTCGGCCGCCTCGGAGGTCCGGACCCCGACCGGCCAGCGCGTGGTGCCGTGGAACTGCGGGATGAGCTTCTTGGCTCGCACGATCGGCCCGGCCAGCAGGTGCGGGAAGAACGCCAGGTACAGGGCGACGTCGAGGATCGAGCGCGACGGTGGGACGTCGCGTCGGTGGACGTCGACCACGTAGCTGATGGCCTGGAAGCTGAAGAACGAGAGGCCGACGGGCACCGCGAAGCTGGTCGACGAGCTCGACAGGTCGAGCGCCTGGAAGGTCTTCAGCACCAGCATCGCCGAGCCCGACACGGCGACCGCGCCCGCGGTGAGCAGGGCGCGTCTCGTCCCCTCGGCTCGGTCGATCGCCGGCCCCGCGGCCCACACGATGACGCTGATCGTGACCAGGATGGCGGTGCCGGCCACGCTGAACGACGCGTAGAAGACGTAGGACGCCGCCAGCAGGAGCGGTGGACGGAAGCGAGGGGGCGCCAGCCAGTAGGCGACGAGCAGGACCGCGAGGAACGCGGCGTAGTCGAGCGAGGTGAACAGCATCGGCGGGCTCAGGTGCTCGCTGCTGGAAGCTGGGGGAGGAAGCGGGCGAGCCGGACGATCGTGTCGCCAGGCCCGGCGTCGACGAGCGTCGTCGCCCCGGCGCCGACGGCTGCGGCGACCGCGGCGGGCCAGTCCACGTGGCGGACCAGGCTCTGGGTGATCAGCTCGACGAGCTGGGCTCGGTCGGTCCACGGGCCGGGTGCGGTGGAGCCGACGACGGGGATCTCGGCATCCGCGGTCACGGCGCGGTCGACCGCGGCAGCGAACCGCTCGAGCTGCGGTGCCAGGAGGGCGCAGTGGTAGCCGCCGTCGATCGGCAGGGCCCGAGCGACCGCGCCGGCGGCGTTGGCTCGCTCGACGAGGGCCGCCACCGTCGCGGCGTCGCCGGACACCACGTGCTGGGTGTCGGAGTTGCGCACCGCGACCTCGAGGACGTGGTCGGGCGCTGCTTCGACCACGTGGCGGACCGCCGCCTCCAGGTCGGCCCGCTCCCAGCGCATGACCGCGGCCATCGACGACGGGCGGTCGCCGTGGGCGGCCCGCCCGACGAGCGCGCGCTCGGCCATCAGGCGGAGCCCGGCGTCGGGGGCGATCGCCCCGGCCCAGGCAGCGGCGGTGATCTCGCCGAGCGAGTGGCCCATCGCCACCGCCACCGCTTCGCGGTCGATGCCCTCCGCCGCGACCAGGCCCGCCACGTAGACGAGCGGTTGGGCGTTGCGGGTGTCGAGCGGGTCCAGCGCCTTCCACCGATCGGTGCCGAGCAGGTCGGCCAGCGATCGCACCAGCGGGTGGCCCGGGTGCGCATCGAGGATGTCGAGCCCGGCGCTCCAGTCGCCTCCCTGGCCAGGGAACGCGACCGCGATGCGCGGCGAGGGACCAGTCGACTCTGCCGGCATCGGCCGCGAGCGTACCCGGGGGCGCCGACAGGATCGGCTGGTCGGAGGGGCCGGTACGCTCCGCCGATGCCTCCCGACATCCCCGGTGCGCTCGAGGCGCGGCGGCGCGTGGCGGCCCAGCTGCGCTCCCTCGCGGACCACCTGGTGGGGGTGGAGCTCGACGACGCGGGGTGGGGTCGGGTCGAGGGGCAGCTGGCCACGGTGCTCGCCGAGCTGCCCGACCACCGTGCCGATCCCTCGCCCTTCGCCATGCTGTCGGCCGCCGATCCGACTGGGCGCATCTCGTTCGCGCACCATCCCCTCACCGTGGGCGCCTCGGCCACGTTCCCCGAGGTCCACCTCGAGGAGGGCGAGGGGACGGTTCGCGGCCGCCTTCGCTTCGGACCGGCGTGGGAGGGCCCGGCTGGCACCGTGCACGGGGGCTTCATCGCCGCGACCTTCGACCTCGGCTTGTCTCGGGTCGCGGTGCGCGAGCTCGGCCTGTGCGTCACGCGGTGGCTTCGCCTCCGCTACCTGCGGCCGACGCCGCTCGACCGCGATCTGGAGCTTGAGGTGACCGCGGGGGAGCGAGACGGTCGGCTGCTCGAGGTCCGGGGACAGATCCTCGACGAGGGCCGGGTCACCGCTCGGGCGGTCGCCCAGTTCGCGTCGGTCACCGCCCGAGGCTGACGACGAGTCCCGGCGCTCAGCCCCGAGGCGGCCCGATCACGATGCAGCCGTTGTGGCCGCCGATGCCGAACGAGTTCGACAGCACCGGCCCCGCCGCAACCGGGCGAGGGTCGCCGATGACGAGGTCGAGGTCGAGGTCGGGGTCGGGCTGCACGTCGGTGCCGAGCGACGGGATGACGCGATGGTGCACCGTGAGGGCGCTCGCGGCGGCCTCGAAGGCGCCCGAGGCGCCGGTGACGTGGCCGAGCACCCGCTTCACCGACGTGACCGGCGGTGGCGTCGAGCC
>JBDIAX010000051.1:0-24078 GCA_039812605.1 Acidimicrobiia bacterium
GCGGGTCGGCGGGGGTCATCGTCAGGAGCCTCCCACACCTGGGTCGCGGGGCACGTTGCCGCACGCCGCCACGACCAGGCTCGGGTCCTTCGGGATCTCGGTGAAGGTCAGCCCGGGCGACGCGAGCAGGTTCCGGAGGAACCCGCCCAGCCCCGTCGGGCCGTCGACGGCCTCGAGCACGTCCGACACCGGCGGGCACCGCATCGCGAGGCGGGCGGTGTAGGTGGACGACCTCGGGTCGCGCTCGTCCACACCGGCCTCGGCGAGCGCCCACGGGAGCGGCAGCGCCCGCTCGTGGCCCGGCAACGCCCGCGGCTGGGTGACCGCCATGCGGCTGGCGAGCGGATGGGCGAGGCCGTGGTAGTCGATGACGTGCACGTCCGTGCCTGCTCGGGCTCCGGCGACGCCGATGCCATCCACGAACAGCGACACCCCTCGGCCCTCGGCGACCTGGGTGACGCGAGGCCAGTCGATGTCGTCCGAGGCGACCGAGGTGACGAGCACATCGCGCCCGGCGAGCGAGGCCCGGCGGGCCTCGTCGCCGATCCCGTAGGTCGGAGATCGATCCCACTCGTCGAGGGTCACCGGGTGGGGGTTGCCGGCGAGCTTCGTGAAGAAGCTGCGCTGCTCGGCGATCGAGTGCCCTCCGAAGAAGCCCTCCGGCGCCGGCGCGCGCAGCGCGAGGAGCGTGAGCAGCGCCCAACCGCCGACGACCAGCGAGCTGGCGACCACCACGCCCCGCCGGCGGGCGGACCGGGGGACGGCGACCACCGCGAGCGGGCAGCACAGGGCGAAGATCGGCACCAGGAGCATGCGGGCGTGCATGTAGTCGCCGCCGACCTTCACCACGTACGCCACGTAGAGCAGCGCGGCGGCGACGGTGGCCACGACGAGGTCGCGACCATCGGTGCCCCCGAACACCCGGTCGAAGCCCCGCCGCCGAACCGACCAGGCCCAGGCGACCATGGCGCCGAACGGAACGACCAGCGCGTACGCGCCGCCCGTGTTCACGAGGTAGTACCACCCCTGGCTCCACCGACTCCCGCTGGCGGCCTTCGCCAGCGCGGTGTTGGGCAGCAGCGAGGCGTACCAGCCCATGCGGAACAGCTGGTACGCCAGCGGGAGCGCCGCGGCGGCAGCCAGCAGCCGCCATCGCGGCACCGGAGCAGCCGCGGCCATCCGGCACAAGACGACGACGAAGGCGATCGAGAGCACGGTGCACTCCGGGCGCACGAGCGGGCCGAGCCCCACCAGCACCGCGATCGCCAGGAGTCGGCGCGTCGCCACGAGGGGTCTCGCATCGGTGCCTCGGCGTTCGATCGCGCGCTGCTTCGCCGCCAAGCGGGCGAGCGCGCAGAAGGACGCGCCCACCCACCCGATGGCCAGGCCGGTCTCGAGCCCCGCCGTGGCGTACTCCCACATCGGCGGGAGCACGGCCGGCACCGCGACCGCGAACGGGATCAGCCGACCCTTCGCCCCTCCGGCCCTGGCCAGCGCTCGGGCGCCGTCGACGGCCGCGACCAGCCCCCCAGCCGCGCTGGCGAGGGTGAGCAGGGCCGAGAGCCACGCCTGGTCGAGCGCCCAGCCGAACAGCGCTCGGAGCACCACGAGGAGCCCGAGGTGGAGCGGGCTCGTGAACGCCTCGACCCGCTGGCCGCGGTTGTAGACGGGCCCGTTGCCGGCGAACACGTTGTCCACCACCCGGAAGGTGATGAACCCGTCGTCGTGGGTCCACCGCCACCGCCAGGCCATGACCACGAAGACCGCGACGACCGCCACCAACGACCCGAGCGCGATCGGATCGTCGATCCGCTGGCGCCAGCCCGGAGCGCTTGGGGCGGACAAGGGGCTAGTTGAACCCGCGGTTGTCCTGCTTGAGCGCGGTGTCGACGCTGACGGCGGCGGCCACCACCATGCTGCGAAGCGGCTCCTCGAGCGGACGGTGGATCTGCACCACGTAGTTGTCGGCCGTCGTGAACATCGCCTTGGCGAGGCCGACGAAGGTCTTGGTGATGCGGGCGATCTCCTCGCCTGTGGCGTCCTGGATGTTGAAGTTCCAGGCCCGCCAGTTCTCGCCGTTGATCGATCCGACCCGCTGGCCGCCCACCATGAGCCCGAAGCGGATCTTGCCCATCATGTTCTCCTGCACGATGGTGCCGATCTCGGTGCCGGCGCCGTCCTGCACGATGATCTTCGACTTCATCACCTTGGCCGGGCGGGTGAGCTGGAGGTGCACGACGCCCTGCGTGTCCACGACCTGGAGCTTGTGCGTCAGGAACTGGTCCCAGGAGGTGAGCGCTCGGATCGCCTTCTTCGCCGCGCTCTGCCCGACCTGGCGGACGGCGCCGATCTGGTTGCCGTGCTGGTCGGAGATGGCGTACTCGTTGCTGAGCTCGAACACCTTGGCCTTCTGGTTGACCACCAGCACCGGCTCGGTGAAGAGCGTGCCGGCGCCGACCACCGCTCCGGGCTGGACGCCAGCCCGGCTCAGATCCTTGGCCACCTGATCGGCCCCGACGTCGCGCACCGGGACCGGCGAGGCGCCGCCGACAGGGTCGACCGACTGCCGTCCGTGCGAGCTCACCTGGTCGGTCCACTGGGTGCCGTCGAACCACCGGTACTCGTGGCGCCCCATGGGGTCGGGGTACCAGTTCGGGGGATGGCCCCCACCGCTCGCGTCGCTCATGGAACTCGCTCTCTCGCTCTGACCCCGACGGGAGGCGACGCTACCGCGACGGCACCCGGCGGGTGCGCCGATTCGGGCGGTTGTCAGACGAGGACGATGCGGTGGGCGAGCTCGGCGCGGGGCTCGGGGAAGTCCTCACGCGTGTGCGCACCGCGGCTCTCCTCGCGCGCCAGGGCGGCGGCGACCGTGGCCCGGGCGACCGTGGCCAGGTTGCGCAGCTCCCACCCGCCGACCTCCGACGACCCCGGCGCCGCCAGGACCGACTCCACCGCGGTCACCGCGGCACCCAGCGAGGTGGCGTCGCGCAGGACGCCGGCGCGGAACGTCACCTCGCGCTGCAGGGCGCTCCGGGCGATCGCCACATCCGCGGTCGAAGGCTCGTCTCCCTCTCCCGAGGCGACCGCTTCGAGGTGCACGAAGCGTCCGCCGATCACCCCGGCCGGGACCACATCGGGCACGTCCGCGTCCATGCCCAGCACGGTGCGCATGGCCCCGCTGGCCTCCGGCCCGGACACGCCCGCCTCGATCGCCTCCACCGCGCGAGGCCCGAACACCATCCCCTCGAGGAGCGAGTTCGACGCGAGGCGGTTCGCCCCGTGGACCCCCGAGCACGAGGCCTCCCCCGCGGCCCACAGGCCCGGGAGCGACGAGGCGCCGCTCAGGTCGGTGACGATGCCGCCGCACGTGTAGTGCGCGGCGGGGGCGACCGGGAGCCAGTCCTTCGACGGGTCGAGGCCCACGGCCCGCAGCTCCTTCGCGATGTTGGGGAACCGCTCGTCGAAGCTGTCGAGGCCGGTGGCGTCGAGGAACACGTGGTCGGCCGCGAGCTCGATCATGCGCCGGGTCTCGGCCCTCGACACGACGTCGCGCGGCTGGAGCTCGTCGACGAACCGCTCGCCGTTCGTGTCGCGCAGCAGCGCACCGTGGCCCCGCAGCGCTTCGGTCAGCAGCGGTCGCGGCATCGCCTCCACCGACAGCGCCGTGGGGTGGAACTGGACGAACTCGATGTCGGCCACGGCGACGCCGGCCCGCAACGCCATGGCGATGCCGTCGCCGGTGGCCTCCAGCGGGTTCGTGGTGACCGCGTACATCTGACCGGCCCCACCGGTGGTCACCAGCACGTTGGTGGCTCGCACCTCGTGCACCGAACCGTCGGCGAAGCGCGCCGTGACGCCGCGGCAGCGGTCGCCCTCCACGATGAGGTCGAGGGCGAAGGCGTGCTCGTGGAGCGCGGCCATCGTGGCCTGCACCGCCTCGACCAGCGCCCGCTCGACCTCGGCCCCGGTGGCCGAGCCACCGGCGTGCACGATGCGCGGAAGCGTGTGGCCGCCCTCTCGGGCGAGCTCGAGGCGGCCGTGCGTGTCGCGGTCGAACATCGCCCCCATGGCGATGAGCTCCTCGACGCGGTGGGGGCCTTCGTCGACCAGCACCCGGACCGCTTCCACGTCGCACAGCCCCGCGCCCGCGGCCAGGGTGTCGGCGAGGTGGAGGTCGGTGCTGTCGGGGTCGCCGTGGAGCACCGCGGCCACCCCGCCCTGGGCCCAGCGCGTGGTGGCCTGGGGCAGCGCACCCTTGGTGAGCACCCCCACCCGCATCTTGTGGGTCTCCGCAGCGCGGACCGCTGCGGAGAGCCCGGCCACGCCGCTGCCCAGGACCAGCAGGTCCAGCTCGGTGGAGGTCATCGCCGCAGTCTGCCGCCGCCCTCGCTCACCTGCGAACTTCGCACCCCACCGAACCGCGCCCCACCCCGCCGACCTCCCGGAACCGTGTGCGGTTCGAGGACGCCGATGTCCTCGAACCGCACGCGGAACGAGAGGGTCCACCGACCCGGCGAGTCAGCGGGTCAGCGGGTCAGCGGGAGGCGGGCACCTCGACGTAGCGGCGCGGCGGCGGGCCGTCGGCAGCGGCGATCAGCGCAGCGGTGGCCTCATCGACCACGACGTTGGCGGTGTCGACGTGGACGACGCGCGGCTCGTAGGCGGCGAGCTCGGCCTGGTCGTAGTCGGCGTAGCTGATGACGATCACCCGGTCGCCCGGCGCCACCAGCCGGGCGGCGGCGCCGTTGAGGCAGAGGTCGCCCGAGCCTCGCTCGCCGGCGATCACGTAGGTCTCGAGGCGGGCGCCGTTGTCGATGTCGACGATGGCCACCTGCTCGTGCTCGAGGAGATCGGCCGCATCCATGAGGTCGCGGTCGATGGTGACCGAGCCCACGTAGTGCAGGTTCGCGTCGGTCACCGTGGCGCGGTGGATCTTGGACTTCATCATCCGTCGCTGCATCGGCAGCCCTCCTCGATGGTGGACGCCGCTCGCACGGTCGCCCCCGGTGGATGGGGTCAGTCTGCCCGCCGGGGTTTGTACCGGAACAATCTGTGACGGGTGACCACGACGGTTCTGGTGCCTCGATGACCGCCGTGCGACCACCCAGGCACCGGGCGAGCGCAGGCGGGGCTCACCCCGCGGAGGTGGCGGCCACCGCGACGGCGACGTTGTCGAGCAGGCGGGTGGCGCCGAAGCGGACCGTCGCCAGGAGCCGCTGCTCGCTCGAGCCCACCGCGACCGCCGGCTCGAGGGTCGACGCGTCGACCAAGGCCACGTAGTCCAGCTCGGCCTCGGGCTCGACCGCCACCGCGTCGGCCACCACGGCCTCGACCTCGGCCACCGATGCACCGCCTGCCGCAGCGAGCGCGGCCGCGTCGGTCAGGGAGCGCTGCAGGAGGGGTGCGGCGGCCCGCTGGGCGTCGGTCAGGTAGACGTTGCGGCTCGACATGGCGAGACCATCGGCCTCGCGCACGATCGGGCAGCCGACCACCTCGACGGGCATCGACAGATCGGCAGCCATGCGACGCACGACGGCGAGCTGCTGGAAGTCCTTCTCCCCGAAGTACGCACGGCTGGGCCCCACGATCGAGAAGAGCTTGGCGACGACGGTGGCCACGCCAGCGAAGTGCGTCGGCCGCGAGGCGCCCTCGAAGCGCGCCGTGATGTCGGCCACCGACACCGTGGTGAGCACCGGACCGCCCGGGTACATCTCCTCGACGCTCGGGTGCAGGACGTGGGTCACGCCGGCGGCCTCGCAGATCGCCAGGTCGCGCTCGAGGTCGCGCGGGTACGTCGAGAGATCCTCGTTCGCCGCGAACTGCAGCGGGTTCACGAAGATGCTGGCCACGGCCACGTCGCACTCGGCGGACGCCGCTCGCATGAGCGACGCGTGCCCGTCGTGGAGGTAGCCCATCGTCGGCACGAACCCGACGGTGCCCCCGGCCCGGCGGACGTCGTCGAGCGCCCGCCGGAACCCCGCGATCGTCTCGTGCACGCGCACGCCCTCCCCACGCAGCGACGCTGCGGGGTCGATCGATGTCACCTGACGCACCGATCGTCGCCGCGACGGCCGGGGGCCGGTCGGTGCTGGTCAGCCATCGAAGCGCTCCTTCAGATCCGCGGGAAGGCCATCGTCGTCCACCAGACGTCGAGCCGCCTCCGCGAGCGCCAGGTACGCGGGCCGCTCCGACGGATCGATGGCCTCGAGGTGACGGGCCACGGTGGCCCAGTCTCCCCGGGCCACCGGACCGGTGAGCGCCGCTGCGGCCCCGAGCTCGGCCACGTTGGCGAGCGCGCCGGCGGCGAGCTGCAGGTACGCCTCGCCCGGCACACCGGCTGCGGCGGCGATGCGGTCCACCTGGCCCATGAGCGCCACCACGTGGTTGGAGGCCACCGCGGCCGCGGCGTGGTAGGCGCCACGGTCCCCGTCGGCGACCTCGAACCAGCGGCCACCGAGGTCCGACGCCACGCGCTGGGCGATCGGGTCCCCCGCGATCGCGAACCACGCGCCCAGGAGGCGCCGCGCCCCGAGCTCGGCATCGGGCAGCGACACCAGCGGGTGGAGCGCGGCCCGGCGGTCGTGGGGCGCGAGCACATCGAGGCCGAGCGACCCGGCGAGGTGCGCCACCACGGCGGCGGTGGGCTCGACGGTCGCCGCCACCTCGGCGATCGCGTCGTCGGGCGTGGCGATCACCACCAGATCGGCCCCGTCCCCCGCCCGCTCCACGCGGTCGCCGCGACCCAGCAGCCCCACCACCTGCCACCCCGCTCGGCCGAGCGCCGTGGCCAGCGCGGTGCCAGCTCGGCCGGCACCCACCACCCGGAGGCGAGGGGGCGGGCTCATGGGCGCCGGCTCATCGCTCGGGCTGCTCCCAGCCGGCGAGCGGCTCGACCCGGGTCACCTGGCCCTGCGCGCGGGCGAGCACGTCGGCGTCGACCAGCTCGGGAGCGAGGTCCTGCAGGGGCTGGAGCACGAAGGTCCGCTCGGACCAGCGCGGGTGGGGGATCTCGAGGTCGGGCTCGTGCACCTCGACCCCGTCGATCCAGATGATGTCGACGTCGAGCGTCCGCGGCCCCCACCGCTGGGTGCGGACCCGCTGCGCGGCGGACTCGAGCCGATGGCACACGGCAAGCAGCGCACGCGGGCCGAGGTCCGTGTCGAGCTGCACCACGAGGTTGAGGAACCGGCCCTGATCGGGGCCGCCGACCGGCTCGGTCTCGTACACCGGCGAGACGGCGACCACCGTGGAGCCGAGCGACTCGACCGCCTCGGCGAGGAACTGACGCCGGTCGCCGAGGTTGGAGCCCAACGACAGGAACGCCCGCGTCATCGCTCGCGTCGGATCCGCACGCCCGAGGAGGCCAGCGCGTGGGGCACGGGGGGCCGGAGCTTGCGGACCGCCACCGTCACCGCCATCGCCCGAGCGTCGACGGTGAGCACGGCGGACGCGATCTCCGCGGCGAGGTGCTCGAGCAGCTGCGGCGCCCCACCGCCGACCACGGCGGCCACCACGTCGCACAGCGCGCCGTAGTCGATGGTGTCGGCGAGGTCGTCGCTGGCACCGGAGGGCAGGAGGTCGGCCTCCACGTCGAGGTCGACCTCGAGCGGCTGGGCCCGCTCGCGCTCCTCGGGCAGCGCGCCGCAGATCCCGACGAGGCGCAGGCCCCGCAGCTCGATCAGGTCAGCCACGTCGGCGTCCGAGGCTCAGGCCCGCGCGGCCAGGTCGAGCGCGACCGCCACGATCTCGCGGGCGGGCGGGCCGAGCTGGCGCTGGAGCAGGCGCTCGGTGAGGGAGATGGCCTTCGGCCCCTCGGGCACGAACCCCGACCAGATGAGGTAGCCGGCGATGAGGCCCGACAGCCGATCGCCGAGCTCCTCGCCGTGGATCAGCACCTTGGTGTCGGGGGTGGCCAGCAGGTCGCGCAGCTCGGGGTACAGGGCCGCGAGGTAGGCCTCGGGGTCGTCGTGGTTGCCGAAGGGCCGGTGCTGCCACACGACGTTGAGCTCGTCGTAGTTGTGCAGGTTGGCCGGCGACGGGACGATCGAGATGACCGGGGCGAACCCCTGCTCTCGGACCCAGATGATCTCCTCCTGGCGCCGCACCCGCCGGTGGTTGGCGCCGTAGCCGCCGGGGCGCTCGCACACCGCCAAGCTGCCCTTGATCACCCATCGGAAGTTGCGGGGCTCGATGCCCTGCGCCCACTTGCCCTTCACGGCCACCGGTTCGCCTCCATCGGCTCGAGGTCGACCCCCTCGGTCGACCGTCCATCGGTTCGATCTGCTCGCAACCCCGCGGCCTCCAAGGCCGAGACGGTGGCGGCGACGTCGTGCACGCGCAGCAGGCCGACCCCCGCCTGCGCGGCGAGCAGCGCGGTGGCCACCGAGCCCTCCAACCGATCGTCGGCGGGAGGCTCCGTGCCCTCGTCGGCCGCCGCGAGGGCGCCGAGGAACCGCTTGCGGCTGGTGCCCACGGCGACCGGGAAGCCCAGGTCGCACAGCTGGGGAAGCGCGGCGAGCAGCGCCCAGTTGTGGGCGAAGGTCTTGCCGAACCCGATGCCCGGGTCGATCCACACCTCGTGCACGCCGCGGTCGGCGGCGCGCCGCGCCTGGGCCTCCAGATACGCGGACACCTCTTCCACCACGTCGTCGTAGGAGGGCTCGAGCTGCATGGTGCGCGGCTCGCCCTGCATGTGCATCGCGATCCACGCCAGGTCGCACTCGGCCGCCACCTCATCGAGCGAGGCGGTGACGTCGTTGAGGAGCGAGGCGCCGGCGGCGGCCGCGGCCCGGGCCACCTCGGGCTTGGCCGTGTCGACCGATACGCGGGTGTGGGCGGCGAGGGCCTCGACCACCGGAACCACCCGGGCGAGCTCCTCGTCGAGGTCCACCGGGGCCGCGCCGGGCCGGGTGGACTCGCCGCCGACGTCGACGATGTCGGCGCCCTCCGCCGCGAGCGCCAGGCCGTGCGCCACCGCATCGGGGACGTGGACGAAGCGCCCACCATCCGAGAAGGAGTCGGGCGTCACGTTCACGATGCCCATGACCAGCGGCTGCACGGCCTTGCAGCCTACCGAGGCCGTCAAATCGAGCCCCCGGCGCCGCCCGGCCCACCCCCAATCCTCGTCGTTCGTGGTCGCACCACGACCACCACGTCCGAGATTTCGCGTCGGGCCGGGCCCGATGCCCAGGTCAGCGCTGGATGAAGCGCATCGCCTCTTCGCGGGTGGCGACGTTGGTGCGGAACAGGCCCCGGACCGCGGAGGTCACCGTGGTGGAGCCGGCCTGCTTCACGCCGCGCATGGACATGCAGAGGTGCTCGGCCTCGATCACCACCATGACGCCCTTGGGGTCGAGGCTGCCCTGCATGGCGTCGGCGATCTGGCTGGTGAGCCGCTCCTGGACCTGCGGGCGGCGGGCGTAGCCGTCGACCAGGCGGGCGAACTTCGACAGGCCGATGACCCGACCATCGGCGTTGGGGATGTAGGCGACGTGGGCCTTGCCGAAGAAGGGGGCGAGGTGGTGCTCGCACAGCGAGTAGAGCGGGATGTCGCGCACCATGACCATCTCGTCGTGGTCGGCCTCGAACACCGTCTTGAGGTGGGTGCGCGGGTCGTGGTGGAGGCCGGCGCAGATCTCGGCGTACATGCGCGCCACGCGAGCGGGTGTCTCGAGCAGCCCGTCGCGCTCGGGATCCTCGCCGATGGCCGCCAGGATCTCTCGGACCGCGGCCTCGATGCGGGGCTGGTCGACCTCGCTCACGGCAGGTTGTCCAGACCGGCCCCGGCCAGCAGGGTCATCGTGTCGGCGGAGACCGGCTCGAGCGTGCCCGTCGCTGCGCTGGACAGGCTCATGAGGTACTGGCCCGACCGGATCTGCATCACCGTGGAGGCATCGTCGCCGGAGCGGAAGGCCGCATCGCCGAGGCCCGGGACGGTCTCGGGGTCGGTGGCCTGGTCGAGGCGCTCCTCGTAGGCCGCGAGCAGCCCGGCCTGGTCCTCGCCGTAGTTGCGGACCTCGATGTGGAGGCTCAGGGAATCGCCGTTGAGGTCGTTGCGCTCCCAGGCGCACACCTCGCCGGTGACCGCGTCGCCCTCTTGGCCGATGGCCGCGGGCGCCAGGCGACGGAAGTGCTCGTCGCCGCCGATGATGGCCTTGATCTTGTCGAGGTCGTAGGTGCGGCACAGGCCGAGGGCTTCAGATCCCTCAGGCGCGTCGCTGAACGAGATCGTCTTGCGATCGCTCGACTTCGGCTCCGCGTCGTCCTTGCTGCACGCCGAGGCACCCAGCGCGATGGCGACGACGAGGGCCATGGCCCCGATCTTCCGCACTCGTGACATGAGCGGCGACGCTAGTGCCGAGCGCCTACTCGCGGAACTCGGCCACGTAGGGCAGGTTGCGGTAGCGGTCGGCGACGTCGAGCCCGTAGCCCACGACGAAGGCAGGCGGGATGCGGAAGCCGACGTAGCGGAGGTCCGGGTCCTTCTTCTGCAGCCCCTCGCGAACGAGCAGGGCGCACACCTCGACGCTGGCGGGGTTGCGCGCCTGGAGGTTCTTGCGGAGGTAGGCGAGGGTGAGGCCCGAGTCGATGATGTCCTCGACGATCAGCACGTGGCGACCGGTGAGGTCGAGGTCGAGGTCCTTCACGATCCGCACGACACCGCTGGAGCGGGTGGCGTTCCCGTACGACGAGACCGCCATGAAGTCGAACTCGACGGGCAGGTCGATCTCTCGGGCGAGGTCGGCCATGAACATGATGGCGCCCTTCAGCACGCCCACCAGCAGCGGCGCCTGCCCGGCGTAGTCCTCGGTGATCTCGGCACCGAGCGCCGCGACGCGTCGCCGGAGGTCCTCGGTGCTGACCACGACGGGACCGAGGTGCGGATCGCCCGCCCCCGGCTCGCCCGGCAGGTCGGTCCGCTCAGCCATGGCGGGCATCCTGCCACGTGGACGGGGGCGCGACGGACAAGCGCCCCGCGGTGCGCGACACCCGCCAGCCGCCCGCCACCTCGGTCGCCCGATGCTCCCCCCTGGCCACCGAGAGCACGCGGTCGACCGCGCCGGCGTCGACCGCGTAGCCGTCGCCGATGCCGACATCGACCAGCCACGCCCGCACCGCGGCCCCGGCAACCGCCCGGGGGGCGGAGGAGAGGGCACGAGCGCTGGTCGGGTCGAGCATCGACGCCTCCGCTCGCAGCGCAGCGTCGACGTCGGCGAACAGGTCGGCCTGGCGCACCAAGATCGGGACCGGGTCGCGCTCGGCGACATCGGCCAGCAGCGGCAGCACCTCGTGGCGCACCCGGTTGCGCCGAAAGCGCGGGTCGCGGTTCGACGGGTCGTCGACCGGGTCCAACCCGAGGGCCGCGCAGATCCCGACCGTGTCGGCTCGACGCAGATCGAGCAGCGGTCGCCTGGCGCTGCGCGCGATGCCCACCGCCCCCGCGGGCCCCGCGCCGCGCAGGAGGTGGAGCAGCACCGTCTCGGCCCGATCGTCGGCGGTGTGGCCGGTGAGCACCCCGTCGGGGAGCGCGGCGAAGCGCGCCACCCGTGCGCGTGCCTCGAGGTCGGGGCCGGTGGAGACCTCGACCCGGTGCGCGCGGAACCCAGCACCCAGCCGCTCGGCGACGGCCCGGACGACCCCTGCCTCGGCGGCGGATCCGTCGCGCAACCCGTGATCGACGTGGTGCGCCGTCGGCTCGCAGCCTGCGGCCACGGCAAGCACCAGGAGCGCGAGCGAGTCGGCGCCGCCGGATACGGCGCAGTCGACCACGGTGCCCGCCGTCGGGAAGCTGCAGCGAGCCAGCGCCCCGAGCAGCGTCGGGTGCGTCAGGTCGAGCGGTCCGCTCAGGCCGCGACCGTGGGTGCGACGCGGGCGATCCACGCCTCGGGATCGCGGATCTCCGCGATGGTGGGCAGGTTGGCCGGATCGATCCAGGCGTGGTCGAGCAGCTCGGTGCCGCCCTCGCGCTCGACCGCCTCGATGAAGCGCTCGCCCTGCTCGTACTGCTTCATCTTGGCCTCGAGCCCGATGAGCTTCTGGAGGACCTTGGCCAGCGGGTTGGCGTTCTCGCGTCGCTGGCGCAGCACCGCGCCGAACCGCTCCGCGCTCGGGATCTGATCGGCGCCGGCGCGGTCCATCGTCACGTCGCCGTGGCCCTCGAGCAGGCTCATGAGCCCGGCGACCTGGTCGAGCACGGCGCGCTGCTCGGGCGAGGCGAGCACCGCCATGATCCCGCCGTCGTCGAGCGGGTTCTTGCCGCCGCGGACGTCGCCAGCGATGCGGCCGAGGGCATCGAGGAACCGCTTGGGATCGGGGTCCACCGCGTCGACGGTCTGGCCCACCAGCGAGAGGAAGTGCTCGCGCATCCACGGCACCCCGGTGAACTGGGCCCGGTGGGTGACCTCGTGCAACGCCAGCCAGTGGCGGAACTCACGGGGCGGGAACGCGAAGCGCTTCTCGAGCCCGATGACGTTGGGGCCCACGTAGTACACGATGTCTTGGTCGTCGGGGTCCTCGTCCTCGATGACCAGCAGGTCGTACTGGCCGAGCACCCGGCTCGACATCCACCCGAGCACCATGCCCATCTCGGCGCCGGCCACCCGCGTGGCCACCGGTGCGAACGGGTTGCTCGACAGGTTCTGCTCGAGCCGATCGGTGAGCGGGCGGAGCAGGCGCTGGAACGAGGCGATGTTGGCGCGCACCCAGCCCTGGCGATCGGTGACGCGCGCCCGAGCGGCACCCGACGCGCTGCGCAGCCCGGTGGCTGCGGCCACCTGCTCCTCAGCGAGACCGGTCAGCTCCTCGAAGTCCGAGGCGAGCGACGGGTAGTGGTACGACTCGGCGAACGGCTCGCGGCCGGCTGCTCGGATCGCGACCTTCTCGGCCAGACCCCAGTCGACCGCGGCCACGCGATCAGGCCTGCTGGCCCCGCGAGGGGTACTTCGGCCGGACGACCTTCAGCAGGTACCCGATGATGGTGGCGACGGCGAACAGCACCGCGCCCGCAGCGAGCGGGACCGCGATCCAGAAGTGCCACACGTGTTGGACGGCGAGCGACATGCGACCGATCCTAGGGGCGCGAGCGGGCGGGCTCGAAAGTCGACGTCATCTCGGTCAGACCTCCCGCTCGATGGCCTTCGCGATGCGGGCCCGCAACGCCTCGGGAACCTGGTCGACGCAGCGGCTCTTCACCACGAGGCGGAGCTCGGCCTCGAAGTCGAAGGCCTCCAGGCACGGCGAGCAGTCGTCGAGGTGGCGCTGGATGTGCAACCGGTCGTCGTCGGTGAGCTGTCCGTCGAGGAACTGGTACAGCTCACGGAGCGTCTGGTTGCAGTCTTCGGCCATGGTTCCTGCTCAGCGGTCGCCGGGGGCGGTGGCGACGGGTTCGGGCGTGGACAGATCTTCGGGCCGATCGGCCAGGCCGTGGGTGACGGCGTAGTCGTACAACCGCTTCTGGAGGGCCTTTCTTCCCCGGTGCAGGCGGCTCATGACCGTCCCGATCGGGATGTCGAGGATCTCGGCGATCTCCTTGTAGGAGAAGCCCTCCACATCAGCGAGCAGCACCGCCATCCGGAACGCCTCGGGCAGGTCTTCGATGGCCGCCTTCACCTCGGCCTCGCTGAAGGTGTCCATCAGCTCGTCCTCGGCGCTGCGACCGGT
This sequence comes from Acidimicrobiia bacterium, assembly GCA_039812605.1. Classification (GTDB taxonomy): domain Bacteria; phylum Actinomycetota; class Acidimicrobiia; order Acidimicrobiales; family Iamiaceae; genus Aquihabitans. Next base: position 13,663 of record JBDIAX010000051.1, read on the forward strand.
GCGAGCGGCCTCCAAGCCCCCGATGCGGCGATAGAGGTACAGGTCCTCGACCTCGTCGAGGTCGGTCTCCTCGGGGCGGCGCTGCTTGGCCCGGTACGCGTTGATGTAGGTGTTCGTGAGGATGCGGTACAGCCACGCCTTGAGGTTCGTGCCCTCCTGGAACCCGCCGAAGCCCCGGTACGCGCGCAGGTAGGTCTCCTGCACGAGGTCCTCGGCATCGGCCGGGTTGCGGGTCATGCGCAGGGCCGCGGAGTACAGCGAGCTCATGAGCGGCATCGCCTGCTCGGTGAAGGTCGCTTGATCGGCCATGGCCCGACGATCGTAGCGGGAGCACGTCGCCGAGACGCTCGGGCGCCGCCACGCGCGGGCCGCTGCCGGCGGTGGGGTCGATGGCCCGCGCACCGGGGCCCGGTGGCACACTGTGGCAGCCGAACAGGAGGATGGCGATGCTCGGGCCGGAGCAGCGCGAAGGCGGGATGGGCACCGAAGCCTGGTTCCGCGGGTTGCTGACCAACATCAGCGACACGGTCTCGCTGTTCGGCGCCGACGGCCGCCTCATCTTCACCACCGGGGCCGACAACGAGGTGCTCGGCCACCCGCGGTCGTTCTGGCGCTCGGGCGATCCGCTCGAGATCGTCCACCCCGACGATCGCCACATCCTCGAGGAGGGCTGGTCCTACGCCGTCGAGCACCCGGGCGAGGAGGTGGCGGGCGAGGTTCGGATGCGCACCGCGTCCGGGAACTGGGAGCACGTCGCGGTCACCGGCCTCAGCCTGTTCGACGATCCCGACGTCGGCGCCATGGTGGTCACCTCCCGCAACGTCACGCCGCTGCGCCGAGCGGAGCGCCTCGCGTCGCACCAGGCCGCCGTGCTCGAGATGGTGGCCCGCGGCGCACCCATGGACGACGTCGCCGCGGCGTGCATCGACCTCCTCGGAGACAACGGCGTGCAGGGCCGGGCATCGATCTTCTTCCTCGAGGAGTCGCGGTTGGAGCTGCGGGCAGGTGCGGCGCCCGCCTCGCTGCGCGAGTGGGTGCGCACCCAGCCCCGCTCCCCCGAGCGCAGCATCTGCGACCAGGCGATCGCCACCGAGTCGGTCGTGATCGTCCCCGACGCTCGGCTCGCTCCCCTCTCCGAGGGGCTCCGGGCGATCACCGATGACGAGGGCATCCGATCCGGCTGGTCGGTGCCCATCGCGTCGATCGCCACCGGTCGACCGGTCGGGACGCTCTCGCTCCTCGGGTCGGTGCCCCACGAGCCGAGCGCGCACGAGCGCCAGGTGGGTGACGTGGTCTGCAGCCTGGTCGCGGTCGCGGTCGAGCGGGAGCAGAACGTCGCCCGGCTCGCGCACCAAGCCCTCCACGACGCCCTCACCGGCCTGCCCAACCGGACGCTGCTGCTCGACCGGACCGACCGAGCGCTGGCCCGCAGGTCGCTCGTCGACCGCCCGGTCGCTCTGCTCTTCTGCGACGTGGACCGCTTCAAGGTGATCAACGACAGCCTCGGCCACAACGTCGGCGACCAGCTGCTGGTCGGCTTGGCCGAGCGCCTCCGAGCGGTCGCGGGGCCCGCCGACACGGTGGCGCGCTTCGGCGGTGACGAGTTCGTCGTGCTGCTCGAGGACCTCGAAGACGCACGCGCGGCGGTGGCGGTCGCCGAGGCCCTCGCCATCGCGCTCGACCAGCCCTTCCACCTCCCGGGCGGCAAGGAGGTCTACCTGACCGTGAGCGTCGGCGTCGCCGTCGCGGATGACCACGAGACGGGCGACGCGTGGCTGCGCGACGCGGACGCGGCGATGTACCGGGCGAAGGAGGAGGGCCGCAACCGGCTCGCGCTCTTCGACACCCAGATGCGCGACGCGGCGGTGGCCCGGATGCAGGTCGAGCACGACCTGCGGCGGGCCGTGGATCGTGGGGAGGTCGTGGTCCACTACCAACCGGTGATCGACCTGCGGAAGGGGCGGATCGTGGGGGCCGAGGCCCTCGTCCGCTGGCTGCACCCCGAGCGTGGCCTGCTGGGCCCGACCGACTTCATCGCCGTCGCAGAGGACATCGGGGCCATCGACCAGCTCGGCCGCTTCGTGCTCGAGCTCGCGATCCACGAGGTGCGCACCCTCGCGCCGATCGATCCGCACGCCTTCCAGCTCGGCGTGAACGTGTCCGCGCGCCAGCTCACCGACCCGGCCTTCGACCAGACCGTCGCCGCCGTGCTCGACCGCACGGGCTGGCCCGCGGGGTCGCTGCTGCTCGAGCTCACGGAGACCGCGCTCATCGGCTTCGACGGCCCGGTCGAGCCCCTCCTTCGGCTCCGCGAGCTGGGCGTGGCCCTCGCGATCGACGACTTCGGCACCGGCTACTCCTCGCTCGCCCGCCTCGGCCACCTGCCGGTCGACCAGGTGAAGATCGACCAGACGTTCGTCGGCGCCATCGACCGGCCCGACGACCGCCAGGCCCGCATTGTCGACGCGGTCACGGCGATCGCCGACGCGCTCGACCTGCGGACGTCGGCCGAGGGCGTCGAGACCCAGGCGCAACTCGACCACCTCCGGCGACTGCGCTGCGACTACGCGCAGGGGTACCTCTTCTCCAAGCCGGTGCCGATCGACGAGCTCGGCGACCTCCTCGCGGCCGACCCCCGCTGGTAGCGGTTCACCCGGCGTCCACCTCCGCGCTGCCAGGCCGACCGCCCCCCGCAACCGGAGGACCGTACGTTGGCCCGATGGCACGGAGGATGACGCGGCGAACGGTGTTGCAGGGCATGGCCGCGGGTGCCGGGATGGCGCTCGCCGGCGGGTTGCGGGGGCCTGCGGTGTGGGCTGCGCCAGGGGTGCTCGCGCCTGGGAGCCGGCCGGACCCCACCAAGCCCGAAGGGACCGACACCCTCCCCCAGGTCGAGCACATCGTCATCTACATGCAGGAGAACCACTCCTACGACTCCTACTTCGGGATGCTCGAGGTGGGCGACGGCTTCACGCTCGACGGCAGCGGCAACCCGACCAACGCGTGCCCGAACCCGCTCGACGGCGGTGCGATGGTCACGTCGTTCCGGGCGGCCGAGGGGTGCCAGCTCGGCGCGGGCGTGAGCCAGTCGTGGAACGCCACCCACAAGGAGCACCACGGCGGCGCGATGGACGGGTTCCTCTACGACGGGAACGCCAACGCCATGAAGTACTGGGACGAAAGCTTCCTGCCCTTCTACTTCGACCTGGCCCGGACCTTCGTGCTGTGCGACCGGTGGTTCGCCTCCACCCCGTGCCAGACCTACCCCAACCGCCGCTACCTCCAGGCCGCCACGTCCGCGGGCCTCGTCTCCACCAGCGCCAGTGCGGTGCTCGCCGCTCCCGACGCGCCCAACGGCACGATCTGGGACCGTCTGAACGACCACGGGATCACCTGGGCCGACTACGCGTTCGACCTGCCCGACCTGCTCCTGTTCCCCAACGTGGAGGCGGCGAACCGGGGACGGGTGAAGACCATCGGGAACTTCCTGGCCGACTGCGCCGCAGGCACGCTGCCGCAGGTCTCGATCGTGAGCCCTGGCTTCGAGCGGTACACCGAGGAGAACCCCCACGACGTGCAGCTGGGCGAGGCCTACAGCGCCCGCATCGTCAACGCGGTGCTCGAGTCGCCGGCGTGGGGAAGGACCGTGATGTTCTTCACCTACGACGAGCACGGCGGCTACTACGACCACGTGGCCCCGCCGCCAGCGGTCGCTCCCGACGCGATCCCGCCGAACATCGAACCCGGCGTGGACGAGCCCGGCGGCTTCGACATGTACGGGTTCCGCGTGCCCGGGTTCGTGATCTCGCCGTTCGCCAAGGCGAGCACCGTGTCGAGCACGGTCTACGACCACACGTCGATCCTCAAGTTCATCGAGACCAAGTTCAACCTGGGGGCCTTGACCTACCGCGACGCGAACGCCAACGACCTGCTCGACGCGCTCGACTTCGACGCTCCCGCCTTCCCCGAGCCGCCAACCCTCGCCGAGCCGGGCCTCGGCGACGGCGTGAGCGCCTGCGAGCCGGGCGTGGCGAACCCCAAGACCATCGTGGCGACGGCCGACGTCCCCGTTGGCCCGACCGAGCCGACCACGACGACCACCGCCGCCACGACCACCACCACCGCCGAGACCACGACGACCGGCCCCGCGGAAGCCACCGCGGCAGCGGAGGGCGAGCTGGTGCGCACCGGCGCCCCGGACATGACCGGAGCGACGGTCGTGGGCGTCTCCGCGGTGGCGGTCGGGCTCGCAGCGCTCGCGGCGCGGTCGCGGCTGCTGGGGCAGCAGGCGACCGACCACGCCGCCACGGCCGCGGCTTCGGACGGCCCGCCGTCGGACGCTTGACGGTTCGCCGCGCAGGGTGAGGGTTCGACCACGTACGCTTGGCTCCGTGGTCGGGCCGTTGGGGGTGCCCCACCCGGTCGAAGCGACTCCGCCGGGCGGGCAGCAGGAACGCAGGATCGAACCGGCAGACGTCGCGTTCGTCGCGGTCGGCTTCCTCGGCTACCTCGCCGCGGCCGTCTGGGCGAAGGAGATCTCGCTGCCGGGGACGGTGCTGATCTGGTTCCCGCCAGCAGGCGTGGCCATCGCCCTCGCCTACCTCCGACCCCGCTTCGCCATCGCCGTCGTGACCGTCGCGGAGCTGGTCAGCACCCCGGTGATCATGGGGCTGGGCGACGCCTACGGCGCGGTGGCGCTCGTCGTGAACTCGGTCGGCCTCGCGCTCGCGTACGCGTTGGGCGGGCTCGCCCTGCGCCGGCTCGCCCTCCACCCGAACCTCCGCAGCCCCGAGGACCTCGCGGTGCTCGCCCTCGGCGTCGGCGTGGGGGCAACCGCGGCCACGGCGGTCGGCATCGCCGTGCAGGTGTGGATCGGGCTGGTCGAGTCGGGAGACGTGCTCCGCCAAGCCGCCCTCTTCTGGATCGGCGACGTGGTGGGCGCAGCGTGCCTGCTGCCCGCGCTCGTCCTCATCGGCGACGCCGTGCTCCACGGGGTCCGACCCCGGCTCGCCGACGACGAGGATCGGTTCCCCACCTGGCAGCTGCTCGCGGAGCTCCTCGCCCCCGCGGTCATCGCGATCGTGGTGATGGACATCGGGCAGCGACCGATGCGCTTCGTCTACCTCGCGTTCCTCCCGGTGATCGTGGTGGCGGTGCGCCACGGCGTCGGCGCCGCCGCGGCCTCCACCGCGGCGCTCTGCGCGGTGATGACCGCCGGCGCCCACGTGCAGATCGACGCGGCGCTCGACCGCTCGGACTTCCAGCTCCTCATGCTCGTGCTCACGGTCACGGGAGTGACCACCGGCGCGGTGGTCAGCGCCCGCCGAGACGTGACCGCAGCGAAGGAGCGGATCAGCGAGATCGTCGAAGCCACGCCAGACCTCGTGGCGTCCGCCAGCCGAGACGGCACCATCCGCTACCTCAATCCGGTCGGCCGCCACCTCTTGGGCTTCTCGCCCGATTGGGGCGGCGGCGAGGTCCGGGCGTTCGACTTCCTGCCCGACCAGCTCGCCGAGGACCTCATGCGCGAGGGGATGGCGGCCGCCGAGCGCAACGGGACGTGGTCGGGAGAGAACCGCCTCCGCAGGCCCGACGGTCACGTGTTCCCCGTGTCGCAGGTGCTGATCTCGCACCCCACGCTGGGCGAAGACGGCCAGGCCCTCTACAGCACGGTCTGTCGAGACATGACCAGCCAGCGCGAGCTCGAGGACCAGCTGCGTCGGGCCGCCCTCTACGACGAGGCCACCGGCCTTCCCAACCGCGCGCTGCTCCTCGACCAGCTCGCCCGAGCGCTCTCCCCCTCCGATCGGTGGCGACGCATCGCCGTGCTCTTCGCCGACGTCGACCACCTGCAACGGGTGAACGAGACCTTCGGGTTCGCGGCCGGCGACCGGGTCGTGGCCACGCTGGCGTCACGACTGCTGGGCCTCGTGCGAGCGCAGGACCTGGTGGCCCGCCACGGAGGCTCCCAGTTCGTGGTGGTGCTCACCGATGTCCCCGACGAGTTCGAGGCCATCGTGCTCGCCGATCGGATCCTCGGCTGCTACGCCGAACCGGTCGACGTCGACGGCCACGAGCTGCGCGTCACCGGCAGCGTCGGCATCACGCTCGTCGAGACCGGCAGCGACCACCTCGAGGCCCTGCGGGCGGCGGAGATCGCCCTGCACCGAGCCAAGGAGGCCGGAGGCGGGCGGTTCGCGCTGTTCGACCAGGAGCTCGAACAGCGGTCGGCCCAGCGCCTCGAGATGGAAGCCGACCTCCGTGAGGTCCTCAACACCCACCGCTGGACGCTGGCGTACCAACCGATCTACGAGACCACGACGCGTCGCATCGTGGGCGTGGAGGCGCTGCTGCGCTGGACGCACCCGTCCCGTGGGCCGGTGGCCCCGTTCGACCTGGTCCAGCTGGCCGAGTGGTCGGGCTCGATCGTGTCGCTCGGGCGCGAGATCTTCCAACGTGCCTGCCAGGAGGCGAAGCGCTGGAACGAGCTCGGGTTCGCGCTCCCGGTGAGCGTGAACGTGAGCGCCCGCCAGCTGCGCGAGCCGAGCTTTTTCGACGACGTGCGCGCCGTGATCGACGGGTGCGGGATCGATCCGAGCTGCGTGGTGGTCGAGCTCACCGAGACGCTGCTCGCGTCGCAGGAGCACGGCGAGGTCGAGGCGCTCGTGCGACTCCGCCAGCTCGGGTGCAAGGTCGCGCTCGACGACTTCGGCACCGGCTACTCGTCGCTGTCGGAGCTGCGGGACCTGCCCATCGACATCGTGAAGCTCGACCAGTCGTTCCTGCGCGACCTGACGTCCTCGCCTCGCGCCGCGGCGCTCGTCGATGCGTCGATCCGACTCGCCAAGGCGCTCGACCTCGTCGTGGTCGCCGAGGGGGTGGAGGAGCCCGAGCAGATCGACGCGCTCGAAGCGCTCGGCTGCGACCGCGTCCAGGGCTTCGCCCTCAGCCGCCCCGTCGACCCCTCGGTCGTGACCGGCCTGCTGCGCGACGCCGCCCACGCCCCGCGCACGACGATCAGCGATCACCCCGTCGGCGGAGCTGACTGACCTGGCGCGCCACCGGGCGTTGCGGGGCCGACCCCACCGGTGGAGGAGCTGAGGAGGCATGCCGACGGTGCGGCATGTTCGCAGGGGCCGCACGTCGACCATCGCCGCTACGGTCGCCTCGGTGATCCAGATCGTCGACCGACTGCCATCGCCTTCGGACTACCAGGACCTTCGACGCGCCGTGCGGTGGCGAGTGCCCGACGACGCCGACACCCGTCGAGCGCTCGATGCAACGGTGGCCGCACGGTGCGCTGTCGAAGGCGACCACGTGGTCGGGATGGGTCGGATCGTGGGGGACCGGGCCTTCTACCTGTTCGTGGTGGACCTCGTCGTCCACCCGGACCATCAAGGACGGCAGCTGGGCTCGCGCCTCTTGGCCGACCTGGAAGCGGAAGCCGCCCGCATCTCGGCCACCGGAACGATCTCCGTTGTCGCCGACCTCGACGTCGCCGCCTTCTACGAGCACCGAGGGTTCGAGCGAGCGACGAGTGCGCTCCTCACGAAGGCCATCGGCCCGACGTCAGGTGACCTGCCGCAGGAGGGTTAGGCGAAGCGATCGGCAGAAGTCACAGCAGGTCATCAAGGAAGCATGTCGCTACAGATGGACGACGTACGCCGCATGGTCCGATAGCGACGTCCCCTGGACGACAGGATCGATCCTGCGAACCTCCCTGGCTGTCCTCGAGGCAGGTCCGCAGATGAGATCGATCGCGAAGTAGCCGTCTAGGGCGTGGCCGAGGCATCGGTTGTAGGCGATCAGGTCGACTGCCCCAAGAGCCTCCTCGAGCAACCGCCGGTTCCTCGTGCTGAACCCCCTGTTGGGTCCTTCGAGCGGTTGGTTGAAGTCTCCCGCCCACACCACCGTCGCCCCCGGATGCTGATTCCGGAGCAGATCGATGTCAGCGATCTGCTCAGCGAGTACCCGCTCGAAGAGCCCACCAGCAGACTCCCCCTCCTGCACCAGGTAGGGCGCCTGTACCAGGGCGGCGTTCCAAGGGAGCACCGAGCCGTAGATCACGAAGTCGTCGCCATCGACCTTCGCAACCGCGGTCGCCGCCATGCGCTCGAACGGGATCTCGATCGAAGCGGGCTGGAGATCGCGCCCCACGATTCCGACCCAAGCCTCTCGACCGCGCGCCGACGGGCGCCTGGCAGGTGAGACCACTCGCCCGTCGGCGTTCGACCATTCGACCGGCAACTCCGTCAGGACCGCGATGTCCGCGCGAGCAGCGTCGATCAGCTCGGCTTGAGCATCGAACAGCTGGGCCTCGCCCCGGAACCCGTGATCGAGGTTCCAGGTCAGGATGCGCACCGCATGAGGGTCTCACACGTGGCCTTCCGAGGCCATCACATGGCCAAGGCGCACCGTCGCGGACCATCCAGGCTCGCCATGAAGCGGGACTGCCGCGCGTGGGGGTGACATCTGAGCTGTGGTGCCGGGAGGCACCGCTGAAAGGATGTTCACCATGCCCAAGCCGTATCCGAAGGAGTTTCGCGATGACGTGGTCCGGGTCGCCCGGAGCCGCGAGCTCGGTCAGCCGGGCGCGCACATCCGACACGACGTCGTCGAACGCGTCGATCGGGGCGCCCGTCGACCGGTCCGTGGCCCACGCCGTGAGCGCATCGCCCAGGCGGTCGACCTCCGCCATCGCGGCGAGGAGCCCGACGAGGTCGTTGGGCCGGTCCGAGCCGTCGAGCGCCTGCAGGTCCTCCCAGAGCTGGGGACCGTCGGCGGCGAAGGTGCGGGCTTGATCGCCCGCAGCGGCGCCCATGCGCCGGACGAGGTCGAGCAGCGACGCCACCCGGACCGGCTCGGGTTGCGCGAACCGGGTGAGCGCAGCCCGCAGCGACCAGTCGCCCGCTCGAGGTCGCTCGGCCAGGTCCAGCGGCTCGGCGAGCTCAACGGGTTCGGCCAGCGCCCGGCGTCGTTCGGCCATGCCCGCACCGTAGGCCGCGGTTCCGGCCCGGGGCCGACGAGGCTCAGGTGATGGTTCCAGCCTCGAACCATCCCGATGGCCGTACGCTGCGGCGATGGGCGACACCCGCCGCAGGGGACTCCGACGCACCGCGCTCGATGTAGCGCTGGTAGGAGGCGTCACGGTAGGATCGGCAGCGTGGGTCTTCTGCGGCGCTGATCGCTACCGAACCTGGGCGGCGCAGGCACTGCGCGACGGCGGGCCTGCGCTGGACCGCTTGCGGCGGCTGAGCAGGACGGCCGAGCTGCTCGCACACGCCGTGGGCGAGGAGTGGTCACGAGACCTGAAGGGTACCGACCTGCGAGATCTGCGCATCACCCCCGAGACCGGCCCCTTCCGCAACGCCATCCTGGAGGATGCAGACCTAACGGCTGCACGCTTCGACGGAGTGGACCTGTCTGGGTCGTTGATCACGCGCGCAGCGCTCGTCGATGCCACGTTCGTCGGTTGTGACCTGAACCGGGTGCAGCTGTGCGATGGCGATCTTCGCGGTGCACACCTGCGCGACTGCACCCTCCGATGGGCCGACCTGCGTGGTGCCGACCTCGAAGGCGCCACCTTCGACTCGTGCGATCTCCGTAGCGCCGACCTGACCGGTGCCAAGCTCGCTGGCAGCCGGTTCCGGAGCTGTCGAGTCTTCGGCATCAACCTCTGGGGGACCTCCGGCGAGCCGAACGAGGCCTCGACGCTCCGCCTCGCGCCGTCCGACGGCCAGGTCGAGATCGAGATCGACGGCTTGCACATCTCGGTCTTCGTCGACTCCCTCTGGCGAGGCAATGGAGTCCGGGATCTCGTCGACGGGCTCACGTCGACGGTCGTGTTGCTCCTCGGCCGATTCGATCCGGCCAACAAGGTCGTCCTCGACAGGCTTCGAGACGAGCTACGGGTCCGGGGGTACTCGGCCATGCTGTTCGACACCACGCCCGCGGTCTCCCGCGACCTGAGCGAGACGGTGCAGGTGCTGGCCCGACTGAGCCGGTTCGTCATCGCCGATCTGAGCGATCCCCGATCAAGCCCGCACGAGCTCCAGCAGTTCGTGCCGTTCGTCGCCGTGCCCACAGCCACCGTCACCCGAGGCCAGCCGTCGTTCTCAATGGCAGGCGACAACGAGAAGTATTCGTGGGTGCTGCCACATCGCACCTATGCCGACCAGGATCTCCTCTTCTCGGACCTCGATGGCCTCCTCGAAGCACTCGAGGAGGCCCGCGGACGCGCACTGATCGACCGCACGGCCCGAGCGTCGATCTCCAACCCTGCGTGACGATTCGCGAAGGATCGAGGTCGCATGTGTGCGAGCGCGGAGGTCCGGCGCGATTGGAGCCCAAGAAGGGAATCGAACCCTTGACCTTCTCATTACGAGTGAGATGCTCTGCCGACTGAGCTACTTGGGC